>NZ_JAAXLA010000030.1 GCF_012911935.1 Pseudonocardia acidicola
CGGCCCACCACCCCGCCGCCCCCGGGACCGGCCCGCACAGCCCCGATCAGGACCCGCTGAGCGGCCCCGCCGCGGCGCGGGAGCGCCGCGGGTTGGAAGCCGTGCCCCCACCCCGCCGCACCGCCTGGGACGCCGAGGAACTGATGACCATGGCCTTCCCCGAACCCCGCTGGGCCGTGCCCGGCATCATCTGCGAGGGGGTCACCCTGCTCGCCGGCCCACCCAAGGTCGGCAAGTCCTGGATGGGCCTGGGCCTGGCCCTCGACATCGCCGCCGGCCGCCCCGCCCTCGGGTCCATCCCTGTCCAGGCCGGCCCGGTGCTCTACCTCGCCCTGGAGGACACCCCGCGCCGGCTGCAGTCCCGAATGCGCACCGTCCTGGCCGGCCGACCCGCACCGGCCGGGCTGACCCTCTCGATCGCGTGCCCGCCGATGCCGGCCGGCGGCGACGAGCAGATCGATGCCTGGCTGCACGCGCACCCCGGCGCCCGGCTGGTCGTGATCGACGTGTTCGCCAAGGTCCGCGGCACCCCACCGGCCGGGGTCGCCGCCTACGACGCCGACTACGCCGCCATGGGCCGGATCAAACGGGTCGCCGACCGGCACAACGTCGCCGTCGTCCTGGTCCACCACGTCCGCAAGGCCGCCGCCGAGGACTTCCTGGCCACCGTCTCGGGCACCAACGGCCTGGCCGGCGCCGCCGACGCCGTCCTGGTCCTGGAGCGCGCCCGCGCGCAGGCGGACGGGGTCCTGCACGTCACCGGCCGCGACGTCGACGAAACCGACTACCCGCTCGCCTTCGACCCCGAGGCCGGGGCCTGGCGAGTCCTCGACGGCCGCGCCGAGGACTACCTGATGCGTGACACCCGCTCGATGGTGCTGCGCTACCTGCGCGACTACCCGGGCCAGCGCCCGAAGCAGATCGCCGACGCGCTGCAGCTCGACCCCGCTGCGGTCCGGCAGACCTGCCGGCGCATGGCCGACGACGGGCAGCTGCGCGCCACCGCCGGTGGCCAGTACCGGCCCGCCGACAGTGACACCGGTGACAGCAGTGACACCCCCGCCGCCGTCACCCCGTCACTGCTGTCACTGCGTCACTCCAACACCGCTGACCAGGGCGAATCCCTGTGACCCCGCCTAGCCGGCCGAGTGACAGCCGCGGACCACCACTCAGGCCCTACCCCTGTCACTCCGTTACTGGACCCCGCTTGACCTGCGCAAACAGCTGTGACAAACAGAGTGACAGCAGAGTGACTGTCACTCCCGGACCCGGGAGAACTCTTTGAGCCGGCCGCCCGCCCGCCTCACCGTCAACGACCTCTGCGCCGAACTCGGCATCTCACGATCCACGTTCTACGACTGGCGCGCCAAGGGACGCGCCCCGCGCTGCATCAAGCTCCCCAATGGCGAGATCCGCATTCGTCGCACCGACTTTGAGAGCTGGCTCGACTCCCTCGAGGAGGTGGCCGCCTGATGACCGCCACCTACGACGTCCGTGTGTGGTCGATCGCGACCTACCAGGGACAGCGGGGCACCGCCTACATCGTCCGGTGGAAGGTCGGCGACCGAGCCAGGAAGGAGCGCTTCAAGACGCGTGCTCTCGCCGACAGCTTCCGCTCCGAGCTGATCTCGGCGACGCGGCGAGGGGAGGCATTCTCGGTCGAGACGGGGCACCCGATCTCGGCGTCACGACCCTCTCGGGACCTGGGCTGGTACGAGTTCGCGTGTGACTACGTCGACATGAAGTGGGCGCCGGCGGCCGCGACCTACCGGCGCAGCATCTCGGAGGCGCTGACGGCGATCACCGTCGGTCTGCTCGACGGCGACCGCGGTCGTCCTGATGCGGCGCTGATCCGCCGGTCGCTCCACCGGTGGGCGTTCAACACCAGCAGGCGGGATACCGCGGACTGCCCGGCGGAGGTCCGCGAGGCACTGGGCTGGGTTCGTCGTCACTCGGGCACCGTCGCTCGGCTGGCCGAGCCGGCCGTCCTGCGGCGCGTCCTGACGGAGATCAGCACGAAGCTCGACGGGACGCCCGGAGCGGCAAGCGTCGTGAGCAAGCGCCGGCGGGTGCTGTCCAACATCGCGGAGTACGCAGTGGAACGGGGGTGCCTCGACGTCAACCCGCTGCCCGCGTTCAAGTGGAAGGCGCCGAAGGCCGCGAGCGGGATCGATCGCAGGTCGGTGGTCAACCCGGTCCAGGCTCGGACCCTGCTCAACGCCGTGCGCGAGACGAAGCGCAGCGGTCCGCGCCTGGTCGCCTTCTTCGGGCTCATGTACTTCTCCGGCATGCGGCCGGAGGAGGCTGCCAACGTCCGCAAGCACAACCTCTCGATTCCCGATTCGGGATGGGGTGAGATCCATCTTGAAGAGGCCACTCCGTATGCCGGGCCGGACTGGACCAACGACGGCCGCCAGCGTGACCGGAGACAGCTCAAGAACAGGGCGCGAGGGGAGAGCCGAGTCGTCCCGTGCCCGCCAGAGCTGACCGAGATGCTGCAACAGCACATCGCCGAGTTCGGGACGGGAGCCGACGGCCGGCTGTTCGTGGGGGAGAGGTCCACCGACTTGCCGAAGCTCACGTACATGAGGGCCTGGCGGGCAGCTCGTCGGCAGGCCTTCACACCGGAGACGGCCGCGACGCCGCTGGGCGCGACGCCCTACACGCTGCGGCACGCCTGCGTCTCGACCTGGCTCAACGGGGGCGTGCCGGCCACTCAGGTCGCCGAGTGGGCCGGGCACTCGGTGGAGGTGCTGCTGAAGGTCTACGCCAAATGCCTCGACGGGCAGGACACAACAGCGCGCCGGCGCGTGATGCAGGCACTCGGCCACCGGGACGACGGCTGAAAACTTGGGCACGTATTGGGCACAGACGCCCGCCAACGGCCACCTACGGCCGCTGACGCCCGGACACAACAAGATCGGCCCCTCACCCTGTTTCAGCTGGTGAGGGGCCGTTCTGGCTGTTGGCACTGATGGTGCCCCCGGCAGGATTCGAACCTGCGCTCCCGCCTCCGGAGGGCGGTGCTCTATCCCCTGAGCTACGGGGGCCGTGCGATGAGGGAACTGTATCGCACGATCTACAGCGGCAACGGCTGCCCCCCTCGTTGGGCGAGAAGCTGCTTCATGTATGCAGCCTCCGAGGTCTGCGAGCTGAGCATCTGGCTCGCGAGGTTGCGGACCTCGGGGACGTCGGCGTGCTGCGCGGCGTACTGCAGCATCGAGGTGCCACCCTCGTGGTGGCGGAGCATGAGCTGCAGGAATAGCACGTCGAGGTCCTTGCCGGTGGCGGCACGCAGCCGCTTCAGGTCCTCGTCGCTGGCCATCCCGGGCATCGTGGCGACGCCACCGCTCGTCATGGAGCCGCCGTGGTCGTGGCTCATGGCGCCACTCATCCATGCCATGTGGTGCCCGCCGACCGGCAACGAGGCCTGGCCCCACAGTCCGAGCCAGCCCTGCATGCGGCCGATCTGCTGGGTCTGGGTCGACTCGATGTCGTAGGCGAGTTGGTGCAGCACCGGGTCCGTGGTGTGGTCGCGTTCCCAGGCGGCCATCTGGACGGCCTGCTCGTGGTGCACGGTCATGTCCTGGGCGAAACCGACGTCCACCGAGTCCGCCGCGGGTGTGGTCGTGCTCGACGATCCCGGGAGGCCGATCAGCAGGCCGGCCGCGGCACCGAGCAGCAGCAGGCCCACCGCGGCGACGACGGCGACCAGCGGCCGGGCCCAGCGCGGCTCACGTGGCCCCTCGCCACCCGGCCCCGGTCCCTGGTCGTCCACAGCGGGCGGCGGACCGTCCGGGGGCGGTTCGGTCTCGGGATCCGGGGACACGGCCGAGGCGCTCACTCCACCCAGTGTCATCCGCCGCTCCCGGTGCCGCCCGTGCCGCCGCCCATCGAGTCGGGGGTGACGCCGCTGGTGCCCCCGTTCTCCGCCACGACAGGGCTGCCGTTGACGGTGCGGCCGATGTCGCTGACCGGCGGCGTGGGGACGAACGGCGGCGGGTTGTCCTGGTCGAACTGGCCCGGGCCGAGGGCCTGGCAGCTCGCGCCGACCTCGGGGTAGGTGTACTGGTTGCGCCGCAGCGCGGTGATGAACTGGTCGATCCGGATGTCGTTCGCGTCACTCAGCTTCAGCTGGTGGCCCCAGGACTGCAGGGAGATCGGCTGGTCGAGGCCGGGGTAGGGCGAGATCACCGTGTACGGCTGGCCGTCGACCTTGGCCTTCAGCGTGGTGAGCGCGGCCCCGGTGACCTGGTCGGGGTTGTAGGCGATCCACACGGCGCCGTGCTCCAGGGAGTGCACCAGGTTCTCCTGGCGCACCGGGTTCGGGTAGACCACACCGTTGCAGGCGGCCCAGTACCCGTCGTGCGCGCCACCGAAGGGCGGGGAGTGCGTGTAGGCGACGCGGTCGGTGGGCAGCACGTGCTGTCCGCCCTGGTAGTTGATGACGTCGACGCCCTGGATCTGCCGCGACGGGTCCTGGTTCTGCGCGGTCGGGGTGAACGGTGCAAGCGCGTTGGCGCGGTCGGTGTTCTCCTTGTTGCGGAAAAACGCATAGCCGAACACCGAGCCCGCGAAGATCACCAGGACCAGCACGGCGGCGATCAGGCCCCACGGAGTGGACCGCCGGGTGACGACCGGCGTACGGGCGTTGCGGCCCGCCTTGCTGTTCTTGCCGCTGACCATGGACCGTCCCCGAGGTCGTCGAATGTGGCTTCTGCGACCTTCGCCCGGATGGCGGGTCGCGGTCCCGCAGTGTAGGAGCGCCGCATGAGAGGCCCCTGAGCAGCACCTCCTAGACTCGGTGAAGTGACTCCCGACGTGCTCGCCGACCTGGTTCGTGTCGCCGCGCTGGACGTGCTGGCCGACCGAGGCCTGGACGTCGCGGCGCTGCCCTCCGACGTCGGCGTCGAACGCCCCCGCAACCCTGAACACGGCGACTACGCGACCAACGTCGCCCTGCGTACCGCGAAGAAGGCCGGCGTCGCGCCGCGCGACCTGGCCGGCTGGCTGGTCGAGGACCTCGCCCGCCGCCCCGGCATCGCCGCCGCCGAGGTCGCCGGCCCCGGCTTCATCAACCTGCGCCTCGCCGCCGACGCGCAGGGTGCGCTGGTCGGCGAGGTGCTGGCCGCCGGCAAGGCCTACGGCACCGGTGACGAACTGGCTGGCCGCAACGTGAACCTCGAGTTCGTCTCGGCCAACCCGACGGGGCCGCTGCACCTGGGCGGCACCCGGTGGGCCGCGGTCGGCGACGCGCTGGGCCGGGTGCTCATCGCGCGCGGTGCGAAGGTCACGCGCGAGTACTACTTCAACGACGCCGGCGCGCAGATCGACCGGTTCGTCGCGTCGCTGGTGGCGGCTGCGAAGGGTGAGCCGCCGCCGGAGAACGGCTACGGCGGCGCCTACATCGGTGAGATCGCCGCGCAGGTGCTGGCGGCGGAGCCCGGTGCGCTCGACCTGCCCGACGCCGAGCGTGACGAGGTTTTCCGCCGGGTCGGCGTGAACCTCATGTTCGACGAGATCAAGCGCGCGCTGCACGCCTTCGGCACCGATTTCGACGTGTGGTTCCACGAGCAGTCGCTGCACGACTCCGGCGCCGTCGAGGCCGCGGTCGACCGGCTCAAGGAGTCGGGCAGCCTTTACGAGGCGGACGGCGCCTGGTGGCTGCGCTCCACCGACCACGGCGACGACAAGGACCGCGTCGTCATCAAGAGTGACGGCAACCCGGCCTACATCGCCGGCGACATCGCCTACCTGCTCGACAAGCGGGCGCGCGGGTTCGACCTGTGCATCTACATGCTCGGCGCCGACCACCACGGCTACATCGCCCGGCTCAAGGCGGCCGCGGCCGCGTTCGGCGACGACCCGGCGGTGGTCGAGGTGCTGATCGGGCAGCTGGTCAACCTGGTCAAGAACGGGCAGCCGGTGCGGATGAGCAAGCGCGCCGGGACGGTCGTGACCATGGACGACCTGGTCGACGCGGTCGGCGTCGACGCGGCCCGCTACTCGCTGATCCGGTCCTCGGTCGACTCCACTCTGGACATCGACCTCGACCTGATCGCCCGGCGCAGCAACGACAACCCCGTGTTCTACGTGCAGTACGCACACGCCCGGCTGGCGTCGCTGGCCCGCAACGCCGCCGATCTGGGCGTCGAGGTCGGTGACGCCTACGGGTTGCTCGAGCACCCGCGCGAGGGCGATCTGATCCGTACTCTGGGGGAGTTCCCGGCCGTCGTCGCCACGGCGGCCGAGCTGCGCGAACCGCACCGGGTGGCCCGCTACCTGGAGTCGCTGGCCAGCGCGTACCACAAGTTCTACGACTCCTGCCGGGTGCTGCCGATGGGCGACGAGGAGGTCACCGACCTGCACCGCGCCCGGCTCGCGCTGAGCGTGGCTGCCCGCCAGGTGCTGGCCAACGGTCTGGGCCTGCTCGGCGTCTCCGCTCCCGAGCGGATGTGAGAGGACCGAAGTGAACGTCCACCCCGCCGGCCCCCTGCATGCCGGCGTGCAGACACCCCCGGAGACCGCCGGCCCCAAGCCGGCCTGCGCCGCCGAGCTCGACGAGCTCGCCCCTGCGGTGTGGCCGCGCAACGCCGGGCGGCGTGCCGACGGCGTGGTCGAGGTCGCCGGCGTCGACGTCCGGGATCTCGCCGAGCAGTACGGCACCCCGCTGTTCGTGATCGACGAGAACGACTTCCGCTCCCGCGCCGCGGAGTTCGCCGCCGCGTTCGGCGCCGAGTCCGTCCACTACGCGGCCAAGGCGTTCCTGTGCACCGAGGTGGCCCGCTGGGTCGCCGACGAAGGCCTGTCGCTGGACGTGTGCAGCGGCGGCGAGCTCGCCGTCGCGATGCGCGCCGGGTTCCCGGCCGAGCGGATCGCGCTGCATGGCAACAACAAGTCGATCTCCGAGCTGATCGACGCGGTCGAGGCCGGCGTGGGCCGGGTCGTGCTCGACTCGTTCCACGAGATCGCCCGGCTCGACACCGTCGCCCGCGAGCGCGGCGTCGTGGCTCCGGTGATGATCCGGGTCACGGTCGGCGTCGAGGCCCACACCCACGAGTTCATCGCGACCGCGCACGAGGACCAGAAGTTCGGCTTCTCCATCGCGGGCGGGCCCGCCAGCGACGCCGCCGAGGCGGCTCGCCGGGTGCTCAAGTCCGAGGGCCTGTCGCTGGTCGGGCTGCACAGCCACATCGGCAGCCAGATCTTCGACACCGAGGGCTTCGAGGTGGCCGCCCACCGGGTGGTCCGGCTGCTCGCCGAGCTGCACCGCGAGCACGGCGCCGACAAGCTCGCCGACCTGAGGACCCTCGATCTCGGTGGTGGCATCGGCATCGCCTACCGCGCCGACGAGGTGCCGCTGAGCGTCGCCGAGCTCGCCGGGCAGCTGCGCGACATCGTCAAGCGCGAGTGCCACTCCGCCGGGCTGGACGTGCCGGACATCGCCGTCGAGCCGGGCCGGGCCATCGCCGGGCCGGGCACCGTGACGCTCTACGAGGTCGGCACGCTCAAGGACGTCCCGCTGGGCAGCAGCTCGTCGCGGCGCTACGTCAGCGTCGACGGCGGGATGAGCGACAACATCCGCACCGCGCTCTACGACGCGGTGTACGACTGCCGGCTGGTCTCCCGGGCCTCGGCGGTCGACGGCAGCCCGGAACCTGCGCTGTCGCGGGTGGTTGGCAAGCACTGTGAATCCGGCGATATCGTCGTCCGGGACTGTTGGCTACCGGCCGATCTCGCGCCCGGCGACCTGCTCGCCGTGGCCGCGACCGGCGCGTACTGCTATTCGATGGCCAGCTCGTACAACCGGCTGCCGCGGCCCGCGGTGGTCGCTGTGCGCGACGGGCAGGCCCGGGTGCTGCTGCGCCGGGAGACGGTGGAGGACCAGTTCCGGCTGGAGGTGGCCGGGTGAACCGGGGCACTCTGTTGCCCCGTACCGGCCCGCGAGCAGTCATGATTCGTGCCCGGAACTCACCGGGACCGCTGGGAGGAGTGGCGTGACGGGGAACGGCCCGAGGGGCAACGGCGCGCCGATCCGGGTGGCGATGCTCGGCTGCGGGACGGTCGGTGGCGAGGTGGTGCGGCTGCTGGACACCCAGGCCGACGACCTCGCGGCACGGATCGGTGCCCCGGTCGAGCTGGTCGGGGTGGCCGTGCGCCGCCCACACAGGCACCCTGAACTGCCCGAGGGGCTGCTCACCACGGACGCGGCGGGCCTGGTCGCCCGCGACGACGTCGACGTGGTCGTCGAGGTGATCGGGGGCATCGAGCCGGCGCGGACGCTGCTGCTCGAGGCGCTCAAGGCGGGCAAGTCCGTGGTGACCGCGAACAAGGCGCTGCTTGCCGAGGACGGTGCGACGCTGGCGGAGGCGGCCGACGCGTCGGGCGTCGACCTGTACTACGAGGCCTCGGTGGCCGGGGCGATCCCACTGCTGCGTCCGCTGCGCGAGTCGCTGGCCGGTGACCGGATCACCCGGGTGGCCGGGATCGTCAACGGCACCACCAACTACATCCTCTCCGCGATGACCGCGTCCGGCGCCGGGTACGCCGAAGCGCTCGAGGAAGCGACCCGGCTGGGTTACGCCGAGGCCGATCCGAGCGCCGACGTCGACGGCTACGACGCCGCGTCGAAAGCCGCGATCCTGGCCTCACTGGCCTTCCACACCCGGGTCTGCGCCGCCGACGTGTACTGCGAGGGCATCCGCGGGGTCACCGCGGCCGACATCGCCGCGGCCGCCACGCTGGGCTGCACGATCAAGCTGCTGGCCATCTGCGAGCGGGTCGATGCCGGCGGCGAGGATTCGGTGTCGGCCCGGGTCTATCCGGCCATGATCCCGCAGAGCCACCCGCTCGCGGCCGTCGACGGTGCCTTCAACGCGGTGTTCGTCGAGGCCGAGGCGGCGGGGCAGCTGATGTTCTACGGGCAGGGCGCCGGCGGCGCGCCGACCGCGAGCGCCGTGCTCGGCGACCTGGTCGCGGTGGCCCGCAACCAGGTGGTCGGTGGGCGCGGCCCGCGCGAGTCGGCCTATGCGAGCCTGCCGGTGCGCCCGATGGGCGCGGTACCCACGCGGTACCACGTGAGCCTGGAGGTGGCCGACCGCGCCGGTGTGCTCGCCGCGATAGCGGGGGAGTTCGCCCAGCACGGCGTCAGCATCGCCGCGGTCCGGCAGACCGGGGGCGGGCAACTCCCGCTCAACGGGGACAACGAAGGCGGGGCCCGCCTCGTCGTCGTCACGCACGGGGCCCCCGACGCGGCGCTGGCCGCGACGGTGGACGCGCTGAGCGGGTTGGACGCGGTACGCGGAGTGGACAGCGTGCTGCGGGTAGAGGATCTAGGCCGCTCGGTGAGCGCGCTGGGGGTGGCCGGATGAGTGCTGCAACGCCTGCCCGGACGGGGCTGAACCGCTGGCCGGGGGTGATCGAGGCCTACCGGGACCGGATGCCCGTGCAGCCGGACTGGACGATCGTCACCCTCGGCGAGGGCGGCACGCCGCTGCTGCCGGCGCCGCACCTGTCCGAGGCGACCGGATGCGAGGTCTACCTCAAGGTCGACGGCGCCAACCCGACCGGCTCGTTCAAGGACCGCGGGATGACCATGGCGGTCACCGCGGCACTGGCCGACGGCAAGCAGGGCGTGTTGTGCGCGTCCACCGGGAACACCTCGGCCTCTGCCGCCGCCTACGCCGCGCGGGCCGGCCTGACCTGCGCCGTTCTCGTCCCGCAGGGCAAGATCGCGCTCGGCAAGCTGGCCCAGGCCGTCGCGCACGGGGCGAAGATCCTGCAGATCGACGGCAACTTCGACGACTGCCTGGAGCTCGCCCGCAAGACCGCGGCCGACTACCCGGCGATCGCGCTGGTGAACTCGGTGAACCCGACCCGCATCGCCGGGCAGGCCAGCGCCGCCTACGAGATCTGCGACGAACTCGGCCGGGCGCCCGACATCCACTGCCTGCCGGTGGGCAACGCGGGCAACATCACCGCGTACTGGAAGGGCTACCGCGGCTACCTCGCCGACGGGCTGATCTCGGAACTGCCGCGGATGTTCGGCTTCCAGGCCGCCGGTGCCGCGCCGCTGGTGAACGGCGCGCCGGTCAAGAATCCGGAGACGATCGCCACCGCGATCCGGATCGGTGCCCCGGCGTCGTGGGGTTCCGCGGTCGCGGCGCGTGACGAGTCGAACGGGCTGTTCGCGGCGGTGACCGACGACGAGATCCTGGCCGCCTACCGGCTGCTGTCCTCCCGCGAGGCGGTGTTCGTCGAGCCGGCATCGGCGGCGAGCGTGGCCGGGCTGCTCCAGTCGAGCGCGAACGGCACGCTGCCGCGCGGATCGCTGGTCGTCTG
The DNA here is from genome assembly GCF_012911935.1 of Pseudonocardia acidicola. Classification (GTDB taxonomy): domain Bacteria; phylum Actinomycetota; class Actinomycetes; order Mycobacteriales; family Pseudonocardiaceae; genus Pseudonocardia; species Pseudonocardia acidicola. Next base: position 10,342 of record NZ_JAAXLA010000030.1, read on the forward strand.
CACGGTCACCGGCCACGGCCTCAAGGACCCCGACACCGCGCTGCTCACCGCCCCGGCGCCGACGGTGGTGCCGATCGACCCGGGTGCCGTCGCGGCGGCCCTCGAGCTGCAGTGATGGTGCGCTGATGGGCCGGCCGAGGGAGGTCCGCGTCCGGGTACCGGCCTCGTCGGCCAACCTCGGCCCGGGCTTCGACTCGCTGGGGCTGGCGCTGTCGCTCCACGACGACGTCGAGGTCACCGCGGTCTCGTCGCCCGGCGTGCACGTCGAGGTGTCCGGCGAGGGCGCGGGACAGGTTCCCTGTGATGATTCCCACCTCGTCGTCCGGGCGATGCGCACCGCGTGGGCCATCTTCGGCGACGCGCCGACCGGGTTGCGGTTGCGCTGCCGCAACGCCATCCCGCACTCGCGCGGGCTGGGCTCCTCCGCCGCCGCCGCAGTGGCAGGCGCGGTGGCCGCCGCCGTGCTCGCGGGCCGTGACCCGGAACTCGAGCGTGACGCCTTGTTGCAGGTCACCGCAGGTATGGAGGGGCACGCCGACAACGCGGCGGCCAGCCTGCTCGGCGGGTTCGTCATCGCGTGGGAATCCGAGCAGACCCCCGGGAATAACGCGGGCCGGTTCAACGCTGTACGTCTCGACGCGCACGCCGGAATCCACCCGGTAGCGCTCGTCGCGGGGGTCGAGTCGTCCACCAAGACGACCCGTGGGCTCTTGCCCGAGCGGGTACCGCTGGTCGACGCCGCGTTCACCGGGAGCCGCACGGCACTGTCGGTGCTGGCTTTCACCCAGCGTCCCGACCTGCTGCTCGAGGCCACCGAGGACCGGCTGCACCAGGGCTACCGGCGCCCGGCCTACCCCGAATCGGCCGATCTGGTCGACGTCCTGCGCGCACACGATGTGCCGGCGGCGATCTCCGGTGCCGGGCCGACCGTTCTCGCGCTGACCAGCGACGGGACTCTGCCCGAGGGAATCGATCTGCACGGCTTCACCGTTGCGGCACTACCCGTCGACGCCACCGGCGCGCAGGTCGAGATCGGATAGTTCGGCGCGCCACGAGGGGGGTTGTTGCCCGAGCAGGTAAGAACGTCTACCCTCGGGACCGCACGGCGATCCACGCGTCATCCGCGTGGCCTCTCGAGCCGGAATCTTCGCCCCTCCTTCAGGACGGGGCACGGAGATCTGGTTCCGGACCGAGCGGCCTCTTCCCCGCGACCGTCGCAATGGTCGCCGCCCCCTGCTGTCGGGACGGTTGCCGACCACGCGGCCCCGTAGCCGATTTTCGTCCGGCGGACCGTCCGGGCGAGTTGTGAATCCGCTGACCAGGGCAAATGACCCGGGTCGGTCAGGAAGGACCTTCGTGAGCGAGACTGATCTCGTCAGCACCGAGACTGCCGCAGCAGATGCCGTGACCACCGCTCCTCCCCGTAAGCGGGGCGGCCTGTCCGGGATGGTTCTGGCGGAACTGCGCCAGCTTGCTGGTGAGCTGAACATCCCCGACACCACCGGGATGCGGAAGGGCGATCTCATCGCTGCCATCAAGGAACGCCAGGCCGGCGGCGCTGCCGCGGCCTCCGGGGCGTCCACGACCTCGTCGTCCCGTCGGGCGGCATCCACGCAACTGCCGCTCCCCGAGAACGGTGACGGCACCGCCGCCGCGCCCGTGACCAGTGCCGACGCCCCTGCGTCGGGCTCTGACAACGGTGCCGCGCCCGCCGCTGCCACCACCACCACGACCACTCGGCGCCGCCGCACGGCCTCGCGCCCGGCCGGAGCGCCGGACCCGCAGCCTGCGGCCAAGGACGCCGGCACCGAGGCTGCCGCGTCGCCGGCCGCCGAGTCCGCGCCGGCGACGGCGCCCGCCGCTGACCGCGCCTCTTCGAGCGCCCCGGCGGCCACCCCCGACGCCACCGCCGGCAACGCCACCGAGTCCGCCGCTCCGGCGACCGGTGAGGCCGAGACCGGCACCCGCCGCACCCGTCAGACCCGGCGTGGCCGTGGCGCCGACCGCAACGCCGAGCAGGCCACCGACCAGGGCGGAGCCGCCACTGAGACCGGTGCCGCGGCAGTGCCCGCCGAGACGGCGGGCAAGGGCGAGACCGACACCGACGGCAACGACCGCGGCTCCCGCCAGGACGGCCGCCGCTCCCGCCAGGACGGCGACCGCGAGGGCCGGGGCGACCGCGACGGCGGCCGGAACAACCGCGGCGAGAACCGCGGGGACAACAACCGCAACGACCGCGGTGACCGCAACGACAACCGGGGCGGTAACGACCGCAACGACCGGAACACCCGCGACAGCCGCGACGACGACTCCGACGACGAGGGTGATGGTCGCGGCCGCCGCGGCCGCCGCTTCCGGGATCGCCGCCGTGGCCGCGACCGCGACCGCGACCGCACCGGTGGCGGCGGTGGCCAGAACAACGTCGACACCGAGGTGCGTGACGACGACGTGCTGCTCCCGGTGGCCGGGATCGTCGACATCCTGGACAACTACGCGTTCGTCCGCACCACCGGCTACCTGTCGGGCCCGACCGACGTCTACGTGTCGCTGTCGATGGTCCGCAAGTACGGCCTGCGCCGCGGTGACGCGATCACCGGTGCGGTCCGCCAGCCCCGCGAGGGTGAGCAGGCGCGACAGAAGTTCAACCCGCTCGTGCGGGTCGACACGGTCAACGGCCGTGACCCGGAGTTCGCCAAGCAGCGGCCCGAGTTCACCAAGCTGACCCCGCTCTACCCGAACGAGCGGCTGCGCCTGGAGACCGAGCCGAGCAAGCTGACCACCCGGGTCATCGACCTGGTCATGCCGATCGGCAAGGGCCAGCGTGCACTGATCGTCTCGCCGCCCAAGGCCGGTAAGACCATGATCATGCAGTCGATCGCCAACGCGATCACCACCAACAACCCCGAATGCCACCTCATGGTCGTGCTCGTCGACGAGCGGCCGGAGGAGGTCACCGACATGCAGCGGTCGGTGAAGGGCGAGGTCATCGCGTCCACGTTCGACCGCCCGCCGTCGGACCACACGACGGTCGCCGAGCTGGCCATCGAGCGGGCCAAGCGACTGGTCGAGATGGGCCACGACGTCGTCGTGCTGCTCGACTCGATCACCCGACTGGGCCGGGCCTACAACCTGGCGGCGCCGGCGTCGGGCCGGATCCTGTCCGGTGGTGTCGACTCCACGGCGCTGTACCCGCCGAAGCGCTTCCTCGGCGCGGCGCGCAACATCGAGGACGGCGGTTCGCTGACCATCTTCGCCACCGCCCTCGTCGAGACCGGGTCCACGATGGACACGGTGATCTTCGAGGAGTTCAAGGGCACCGGTAACGCCGAGCTCAAGCTCGACCGCAAGATCGCCGACAAGCGGGTCTTCCCCGCGATCGACATCGACGCGTCCGGTACCCGCAAGGAGGAGCTCCTGCTCAGCCCGGACGAGCTCGCTGTCACGGTCAAGCTGCGCCGGGTGCTCGCCGCCCTCGACGACCAGCAGGCCATCGACCTGATCCTGGACCGGCTGCGCAAGACGCGCACCAACATCGAGTTCCTGATGTCGGTCGCGAAGACGACCCCCGGCTCGGACGACAACTGAGGCGGGGCGACCGCCGGCTGACACATCCGGGCCGCCCGTGGGAATCCGCGGGCGGCCCGGATGGTTGAATAGCACGTCACTCCCGGTTCCGGTTCACCCTCCCCGGAGGGACCCGGCGGCCATGAAGAGAGGAAAGCCCATGCGTTCGGGTATCCACCCCGATTACGTCGAGACCCAGGTCACCTGTGGTTGCGGCAACCAGTTCACCACTCGTAGCACCAAGAAGAGCGGCGCGATCACCGTCGAGGTCTGCTCGGCTTGCCACCCCTTCTACACCGGCAAGCAGAAGATCCTGGACTCCGGTGGCCGGGTCGCCCGGTTCGAGGCGCGCTACGGCAAGCGCGGCGCCCGCGCCGGCAAGTAGCTTCACCGACGGCGCCCATCACCGCTGTGTGATGGGCGCCGTCCGCATGTCCGGGCCCCTTCGGGGGCCCGGCGCCCGAAGGCTCGACCCGAGAACGGAATCCCGAGAACGGAACGACGAGAGATGACCGCACCGGCTGCGTCGTTGGATGCGTTGCTCGCCGAGCACGCCGACCTGGAGCTGATGCTCGCCGACCCGGCCGTGCACGCCGACGCCGCGAACGCCCGCAAGCTCGGCCGCCGCTACGCGGAGATCGGCCCGATCGTGGCCGTCGCCCGCGAGCTGGGCGCGGCCCGCGCCGACCACGAGGCCGCACGTGAGCTGGCCCGCGAGGATGCGGCCTTCGCCGCGGAGGCCGAGGAGCTGACCGGGCGGATCGCCGCGCTGGAGACCCGGCTGGCCGAGCTGCTCGTCCCGCGGGACCCGCACGACGGCGACGACGTGGTGCTCGAGGTCAAGTCGGGGGAGGGCGGCGAGGAGTCCGCGCTGTTCGCCGGCGATCTGGTGCGGATGTACCTGCGCTACGCCGAGCGTCGCGGCTGGAAGACCGAGGTGCTCGACGCCACCGATTCCGACCTGGGTGGCTACAAGGACATCACGCTGTCGGTACGGTCCCGCACACCCACCCCGGACGGAGTCTGGTCGGCGCTGAAGTTCGAGGGCGGCGTGCACCGCGTGCAGCGGGTGCCGGTCACCGAATCGCAGGGCCGCATCCACACCTCGGCCGCCGGCGTCCTGGTCTACCCCGACACCGGCGAGGACGCCGACGTCGAGATCGACGAGAACGACCTGCGCATCGACGTGTTCCGCTCCTCCGGGCACGGCGGGCAGAGCGTCAACACCACCGACTCGGCGGTCCGCATCACGCACCTGCCCACCGGCATCGTCGTCTCCTGCCAGAACGAGCGGTCCCAGCTGCAGAACCGGGCCCGCGCCATGGAGGTCCTGCGGTCCCGGCTGCAGGCCCTCGCCGAGGAGGAGGCCGCGGCCAGGGCCTCGGACCAGCGGCGCTCGCAGGTCCGCACCGTCGACCGCTCGGAGCGGATCCGCACCTACAACTTCCCGGAGAACCGGATCTCCGACCACCGGGTCGGCTACAAGGCCTACAACCTGGCCGCCGTCCTCGACGGTGACCTCGACGACGTGCTGGCCGCGCTGGTCGCGGCCGACCGCGCGGAGTCGGTCGGGCAATGAGTCGCTCGCGGCCCCGGAAGTCGTTGGAATGAGCATGACCAGGCAACCGCTGCGGGTGGCCGTGCTGGAGGCCGAGCGGATGCTGGCCGCCGCGGGGGTCGAGAGCCCCCGGGTGGACGCCGAGATCCTGGCCGCGCACGTCGTCGGCGTGGAGCGCGGGCGGCTGATGATGGTTCCGCTCGTCGACCCGCCGGTGGTGGAGGCCTACCGCAGGCTGGTGGTGCGCCGCGCCGCCCGGGAGCCGCTGCAGCACCTGCTGGGCACCGCGGTGCTGGGCCCCGCCACGGTCGCCGTCGGCCCGGGGGTGTTCACCCCGCGCCCGGAGACCGAGTTGCTGCTCGAGTGGGGCCTGCAACGCATCGCCGACGTGCCGGACCCGCTGGTCGTGGACCTGTGTACCGGGTCCGGGGCGCTCGCGCTGGCAATCGCGGCGTGCCGGCCGGACGCGCGGGTCCACGCCGTCGAGGCCGACCCGGGCGCGCTGAGCTGGGCCCGGCGCAACATCTCCGCGCACGTCGCGACCGGCGGCACGCCCGTCACGCTGCACGCCGCCGACGTCCGGTGGTCCGACCTGCTCGTCGAGCTGGAGTCGAAGGTCGACCTGGTGGTGTGCAATCCGCCGTACGTGCCCGACGGCACGCCGCTGCCACCGGAGGTCACCGAATGGGATCCGCCGGATGCGGTGTTCGGCGGCCCGGACGGGCTGGAGATCATCCGTGCGGTCATCTCCTCCTCGGCCGCACTGCTGCGATACGGCGGCTGGCTGGGCATCGAGCACGACGACACCCACGGCGAGACCGTCCCTGCGTTGCTGCGCAGGCGCAAGGTGCTCAGCGACGTCGAGGAGCACACCGACCTCGCCGGGCGGCCGCGGTTCGCGACCGCCCGGCGGCGGCGCCCCGAATCGCGCCGGCCGGGCCCCGGCCGCTGAGGGACGGCCTCGCAGGCCCGATCGGCGCCGGTCGTAGGCTCGCGTCGTGACCTCCCCGCCTACCTTCGACTGTTCCGACCCGGACGCCCGGGCCGAAGGACTCGCCGCGGCCGCCCGCGCGGTGCGCGCCGGTCAGCTCGTCGTACTGCCGACCGACACCGTCTACGGGGTGGGCTGCGACGCGTTCTCCGGCGCCGCGGTGCGTTCGCTGCTCGCGGCCAAGGGCCGCGGCCCGGACATGCCGGTGCCGGTGCTCGTCGGCTCCTGGTCGACCATCGACGGCCTGGTGATGGGCGTGCCGGCCGCCGCCCGCGAGCTCATCGAGGCGTTCTGGCCCGGCGGGCTGTCGCTGGTGCTGCCGCACGCCCCGTCGCTGGCCTGGGACCTCGGCGCGACCCGGGGCACCGTCATGCTGCGGATGCCGCTGCACCCGGTGGCGCTGGAACTGCTGCGCGACGTCGGGCCGATGGCCGTGTCCAGCGCGAACAGGTCGGGCTCGGCGCCGGCCGCGAACGCCTCCGACGCCGCGGCCCAGCTCGGCGACTCGGTGGCGGTGTACCTCGACGGCGGGCCCTCCGGCGAGCCGATCGCCTCCACGATCGTCGACCTGACCGCCGACGCACCCCGGGTGCTGCGCGAGGGCGCGGTCCCGCTGTCCGACATCGCCGAGGTCCTGGGCCGTGAGGTCCTGACGGCCTGACCCGGCCTACGGCGGCCGAGCGCACCCTCAGTGCTGTGCGCTCATGATCGAATCGCCGTCAGGGTGCAGTCGGCGCGGCGAGGAGAGCGCGGCGGCGGCGGTAGATGTCTCGAACGGCCGTGAGCGTGGTCTGTGGCGTGCGGGTGAGGTCGCCCTTCCCGAAGCGGATCGTGTGCCAGCCGTGACGCCCGGTCCGGACGTCGCGGCGGCGATCCAGCTCGTCGACGTGCCGATCGCCGTCGTACTCGATCGCGAGCAGCGCGTCGGGGTAGGCGAGGTCGAAGCGAGCGAGCACGAAGCCGTGCTCGTCGAACAGGCGGTACTGCACCACCGGTGCCGGCAACCCCGCCAGAACCAGGAGCAGCCGCAGCCGGGTCTCCATGGGCGACTCGGCGCCGGGGTCGGCCAGGGCCACGACCCGGTCGAGCTGCCGGCAGCCGCGGGCACCGGGCTGCAGTGCGCGCAGTTGCAGCAGGGTCTTCGGAGCGAAGGCGCCGCGCCGGGCCAGCGCGTCGACCGCCACGACGGCCTCCACCAGCGGTTCTCGCCTGGCCAGGTCCCATGCGGTGCGCAGCGGCGAGGTCAACCGGCATCCGTCGGCGTCGACCAGCTCGGACGGGGCTGCCGCACCTCGGGTCACCCGTAGTCCTCGCTGTGGTTTCACATGCCGCGCGACGAGCACTTCCGCCGGCGTCCGTACCGGGCCGCAGCTGCATCCGAGCAGCTCCGCCGCGGAGTAGCCGTTCAGCACCCCGCCCCGGCGTTCGACGAAGAGGAATGCGGCCCGGGACAAGGTTCGGAGATCGACTGTCGCGCCCGCCCGCAGATAGACGTCCGGGAAGAGCCGCCGGAACCGGGGTCCGCGCAGCACGCCGGGCGTCAGCACGCCGCAGGCGAGGACGTCCGAGCCGCGGAACGGGCCGTCGAGCACGCTCGGAGCGTCCCAACATCGCGGCAATGTCGTGGCCGTTCGGCCGAACTCGCGCCGCCACGCGCCCCGAGTGTTACCTCACTGCTGTGCGCTCGTGATCGAACCACCGTGCGGGTGCACTCGATGGGCTATGGCAGGCCGACCTGGGTGGCGAGCTGGTCGACCGCGTGGTCGAAGAACGCGTCGTGGTCGGCGACCACGTTGTGCGTGTGCCCGAAGAGCTCGAAGCTGACGGCGCCGAACAGGGACGACCACGCGAGGACCGCGCGCGCGGCCAGGGACGAGTCCGGGTCGTCGCAGGACAGCCCGAGGGCCTCGGCCAGGCCGTCGGCCAGGGCCGCGTCGGCGCCGGCCGCGGCGGGCGGAGCCGGGGCCAGCCGTCCCGCGGCGCGGGCATCGGCCAGCACCTGCGCGAGCACCACGCCGACCCGGGCGGCCGGGTCGATGGTGGCCTCCGGGGCGGCGTAACCGGGCACCGGGGAGCCGTAGACGAGCGCGTACTCGTGCGGGTGGGCCAGCGCCCAGTCCCGGATCGCACGGCACGCCGCGCGCCAGCGTCCGCGTAGGTCGTCGCGGGGGAGGGCGGCCTCGGCCTGTTCGGCGGCCTCGCCGAGCGCGTCGTAGGCCTCGACGATCAGCGCGGTGAGCAGGTCGTCGCGGGAGGGGAAATAGCGGTACACCGCCGAGGACGCCATCCCCAGCTCGCGGGCCACCGCGCGCAGCGACAGCGCGGCCGCGCCGCTCGTCGCGAGGTGGCGGCGTGCGACCTCCGCGATCTCGCTCGTCAGTTGGGCGCGCACCCGGGCGCGGGCGTTCGCAGGCGCGGACATCCCGCCAGTGTGGCATGCCGGAAGAGCGCCGCAACCAGAGGAGAGCGGTGCTCCGGCCAGGTGGCGTCCGCGGGGGTCGAGGCCGGTCCGAGGTCGCCTCTCACCTGCCTGTACGTCGCAGGTAGCCTGGAGAACCGTGAGTACACCGTTCTGGGGCCCGGACTTCGACGCGTTGCAGCAGCAGGATCCCGAGATCGCAGGAGTCGTGCTGAGCGAGCTCGACCGCCTGCGTGGCGGGCTGCAGCTGATCGCGAGCGAGAACCTGACCAGCCCGGCGGTGCTCGCCGCGCTCGGTTCGACGTTGTCGAACAAGTACGCCGAGGGTTACCCCGGCCGGCGCTACTACGGCGGCTGCCAGGTCGTCGACGTCGCCGAGGAGATCGGCATCGCGCGGACCAAGGAGCTGTTCGGCGCGGAGCACGCGAACCTGCAGCCGCACTCCGGGGCGTCGGCGAACCTCGCCGCCTACGCGGCCTTCGCCAAGCCCGGCGACACCGTGCTGGCCATGGACCTCAAGCAGGGCGGCCACCTCACGCACGGCAGCAAGGTCAACTTCTCCGGGCAGTGGTTCAACGCGGTGTCCTACACCGTCCGCGAGGACTCCGAGCTCATCGACTACGACCAGGTCCGCGACCTGGCCCGCGAGCACCGGCCGAAGATCATCATCGCCGGTGCGACCGCCTACCCGCGGCTGATCGACTTCAAGGCGTTCCGGGAGATCGCCGACGAGGTCGGCGCCATCTTCATGGTCGACGCCGCGCACTTCATCGGCCTGGTGGCCGGCAAGGCCATCCCGTCGCCGGTGTCCTACGCCGACGTCGTCACCGCGACCACGCACAAGGTGCTGCGCGGCCCCCGCGGCGGCATGATCCTGTCCCGCGCGGAGCACGCCAAGGCCATCGACAAGGCCGTCTTCCCGTTCTCCCAGGGCGGCCCGCTGATGCACTCGGTCGCGGCCAAGGCCGTCGCGATGAAGGAGGCCTCGACCCCGGCGTACCAGGCCTACACCGCCCAGGTCATCGCCAATGCGCAGGCGCTGGCCAAGAGCCTGGAGGCCGAGGGCATGCGCGCCGTGTCCGGCGGCACCGACACCCACCTCGCGCTGATCGACCTGCGGCCCATCGGGGTCACCGGCAGCGAGGCCGAGGCCCGCAGCGACGCCGCGCGGATCACGCTGAACAAGAATGCGATCCCCTACGACCCGGCGCCGCCGATGAAGCCCTCGGGCATCCGGGTCGGCTCGCCGAGCGTGACGACGCAGGGCATGGTCGAGTCCGACATGGCCGAGATCGGCCGGCTGCTCGGCCGCGCGGTGAAGGCCGAGCAGGGCACCCCGGCCGGGGACGCCGAGTTGGCCGAGGTCGCCGAGGCGGTCTCCGCCCTGGTCGCCCGGAACCCCGCGTACCCGCGGCCCTGACGGGCCGGGCGGGCGAGAAGCGATCATCGTGCCGACCCAGACGCCCTCGCTCGGGCTGGGGTTGCCGATCCGGGAGTACCTGCTCGCCGGCCTGACCGCCGCCGTCGTCACCTTCCTGCTCACCGGCGTGGTCCGGGTGCTGGCCCTGAAGATGGGGGCGGTCGCGTGGCCCCGGGGGCGCGACGTGCACGTCACCCCGACCCCGCGCTGGGGCGGGCTGGCGATGCTCGCGGGCGTGCTCGCCGGAATCGGGCTGGCCGCACAGCTCCCGGCCCTGCGGCTGGCGTTCGACTACTCGACCGACGTGCCCGGTGTGCTCGTCGCGGCGGTGCTGCTGGTGGCGGTCGGCGTCCTGGACGACCGCTACGAGCTCGACGCCATCACCAAACTGGCCGGGCAGATCACCGCGGCCGGCGTGCTGGTGCTCTTCGGTATCCAGTTCGCCGTGTTCTACGTGCCCTGGGGTGGCGGTGGGACCGGTATCTCCGGTTCGCTGCTGGTCCTGGGCCAGGAGCAGGGCGTGCTGCTCACCGTGCTGCTCACCGTGGCGCTGGTCAACGCGATGAACTTCGTCGACGGCCTGGACGGCCTGGCCGCGGGCATCGGGCTGATCGCGGCCGCCGCGACCTGCGTGTTCGCGATCGGGCTGGTGAAGCAGAACGGCAACGACCCGTCCGCGTACTCGCCCGCGCTCATCGCCGCCGTGCTGGCCGGGGCCTGTCTGGGCTTCCTGCCGCACAACTTCAATCCGGCGCGCATCTTCATGGGCGACTCGGGCTCGATGCTGATCGGACTGCTGCTGTCCGCGGCGACGACCAGCGCGTCCGGGCGCATCTCCATCAGCACCACCACCGACGGCAGCGACATCCTGGCGCTGTTCGCCCCGCTCATCGTGCTGGCGGCGGTGGTGTTCGTGCCGCTGCTCGACCTGCTGATGGCCGTGGTGCGCCGTACCCGGGCCGGGACGAGCCCGTTCTCCCCGGACAAGATGCACCTGCACCACCGGTTGCTCGAGATCGGGCACAGCCATCGTCGCGCGGTGCTGCTGATCTACCTGTGGGCGGGCGTGCTGGCGTTCGGCGCGGTGGCGCTGGCGCTGATCAAGGACCCGTTCATCGTGTTGTGGGCGGTCGGGGTGGGGCTCGTCGTGGCCGTGCTCGCGTCCGCCGTCCCGAGAGCAAGGATTCGCGGATGAGTACTGACAGTGCCGGCGACGCCGCCGCGCCGAAACCCGCCGAGGCGCCCCACGTCAAGACGGTGCTGCGGCTGGCCCGAGCCATGCAACGAAACGCGCTGATCCTCGCGGCGGTCACGAGCGTGGTCGCCGTCGTGGTGTCCGCCGTGCTGCGCGGGGGCGGTGGCGCCGTCGGCGCGGTCGTCGGCGCGGTCCTGGCGATGGTGGCCGGGTCGGTCAGCACCCTGGTGATGCGGGCGACCGCACAGGCGAGCCCGGCTGCCGTGATGATCAGTGCGATGACGGCATTCGGCGGCAAGATCGTCGTCCTGCTGGTGTTCCTGATCCTGCTGCGCGGCACCACATTGTTCGACAACCAGACCTTCGCAATCACCATTCTCGCCGTGACGGCGGCGTGGATCATCGGTGAGATCATCGGCTTCGTCCGGACCCGGACGCCGGTCATCGATCTGTGAGTGTCGTCCAGGCGCGTCCGGGTATCCGGGGTTGCTCTGAACGAGTGGACGGAGTCATGTCCGATACGTTGCCGGTGTCCGTGATGACGGTCTCTCTGAGACCTGCGCCACGCCCTGTCGGTTCTTCTACCAGTGATAGAGCGACGTCGGCGGTGGATCGGGGCGTCCTGTGGTGACCGGGCGGCCCGAAAGAACGTCGTCCGAGGTCGTCCCTGGTAAGTGGCCGCTAACGTGCCTGATATGGTCCCGTTGATGGAGCCGGACCAGCCGCGCGGCGGGGGTGGCGAACCACCACCTCCAGCCGACGCCTGGACCGCTCTGTCCTACCTGCTCTCCGGGTTCCTGATCTTCGGTGCACTCGGGTGGGGGTTGGACAAGCTGCTGGACACGCGGGTTCTTCTTCCGATCGGACTCCTGTTCGGAGGGGCGGCCTCGTTGTACCTGATTTACCTCAGGTACGTTAAGTCTTGATCGTTACGATTCTGCCGACCCGGTGTCGCCCGGTCGGCGGAACCGGAAGGAGCATTGGGTGACCACGTTGGCCACCGCCCCAGCCCCTGGGTTCCAGGCGCCCGGGACGTCGAGCTTCGACCTGCCGCCGATTTTCGGCGAGGTGACGAAGCCGGTCCTGCAGCTCGTGCTCGCCGCGATCATCGTCTACGTGGCGTTCCGCTATGCGATCCGGAAGCCGGCGCTGGTGCCGAGCAAGGCGCAGTTCCTGGGTGAGTCGTTCCACGGGATCGTGCGCAACACCATCGCGCGGGACAACATCGGGCCGGAGTTCCTCAAGTTCGTCCCCTACCTGACCACGCTGTTCGCCTTCCTCCTGGTGAACAACCTGTTCGGGATCATTCCGTTCATCCAGTTCCCGACGTTCTCGCACCCGGGTGTGCCCTACGCGCTCGCCGCGCTCGTCTGGGGCATCTACAACTACGTCGGGATCAAGAAGCACGGCTTCGTCGGGTACCTGCGGGTCACCACCTGGCCGCCCGGCGTCCCGGTCTGGGTGCGCTTCATCCTCACCCCGATCGAGTTCATCTCGAACATCCTGCTGCGGCCGGTCACTCTCTCGCTGCGGTTGTTCGGCAACATGTTCGCCGGGCACCTGCTGCTGGTGTTCATCCTGGGCGGCGAGTACATGCTCTTCGTCGCCGACTCGATCGCGCTGAAGGTGCTGTCCCCCTTCGCGTTCGGGATGGGCATCGTCTTCACGTTCTTCGAGGCCTTCATCCAGGTGGTGCAGGCCTACATCTTCACCATCCTGACCGCCTCGTACATCGGCGCCGCGCTCGCCGACGATCACTAGGCCTACCGACCACAGACCTCACGGAGCCGCGGGACGTACCGCGGACCGGATCGAAAGGAAAGCGGAAACCGTGAACATCAGCGGCAACCTCAACGTCATCGGCTACGGCCTGTCGGCCATCGGCCCCGGTATCGGCGTGGGCATCGTCTTCGCCGCCTTCATCAACGGCGTGGCCCGCCAGCCGGAGGCCCGCGGCCAGCTGCAGGGCATCGCGTTCATCGGCTTCGCGCTGTCCGAGGCGCTGGCCATTCTGGGCCTGGTGCTCGCGTTCGCGCTGCAGGGCTGATAACGCCGGAAGCCGGTCGTAGGCGGAGGAGCACACACACATGACGACCACCCTTCTGGCGGCCGAGACCATCAATCCCCTCGCGCCGCACCCCGTCGAGATCGTCGTCGGACTCATCGCGTTCCTGCTGCTCTTCTGGGTGCTCAAGCGCACGGTCTTCCCGCAGTTCGAGAAGATCTACGCGGAGCGCACCGACAAGATCGAGGGTGGGCTCAAGCGGGCGGAGGAGGCGCAGGAGGAGGCCAACCGGCTGCATCAGCAGTACGAGGAGCAGTTGGCCGGCCTGCGTGCCGAGGCCGCCCGCATCCGCGACGAGGCCCGCGCCGAGGGGCAGCAGATCAAGGCCGAGCTGCGCGCCCAGGCCGAGGAGGAGGCGGAGCGCATCCGCCAGCGTGGCCTCGACCAGCTCGCGGCCGCTCGTGAGCAGACCGTCCGCGCCCTGCGCGCGGAGGTCGGCGGGCTGGCTGTCCAGCTCGCCGAGCGCATCGTGCGCGTCGACCTGTCCGACGAGTCGCGCCGTGCCGCGACCGTCGACAGCTTCCTGGCCGAGCTGGACGGGCTCGACCAGCGGCGGGAGACCACCCCGGCTGCGGGTGGGGCGAACTGATGGCTCTCGTCCTCCAGGCGACCAGCCGCGAGTCGCTTGCCGAGGTCGCGGCCCGGTTGGACGCCTACATCGACCAGGCGGCCCCGGCGGATCTGGAGCGGATGGGTGACGAGCTGTTCGCCGTCACCCGCCTGCTGCAGGAGACGCCGTCGCTGCGCCGGCACCTGGCCGACCCGTCGGCCCCGGAGTCGGTCCGCACCGGGCTGGTCCAGCGGCTGCTGAACGGCAAGGTGTCCCAGCCGGCGCTGGACATCGTCGCGGCCGCGGTCGCGGCCCGGTGGTCGCAGACGATCGACCTGGTCGAGGCGCTCGAGGAGTTGGCCCGCCGCGCCACCCTGGCCGTGGCGGAGAAGAACGGCACCCTCGACGACGTCGAGGACGAGCTGTTCCGCTTCGGCCGGATCCTCGACCGTGAGCCCGAACTGGCCGTCCTGCTGGCCGACCCGACGCAGCCGGCGGAGAAGAAGGTCGAACTGCTCGACCGGATCCTGCAGGGCAAGGTCTCGCCGGTCACCCTCGCGCTGCTGCGCCAGACGGTGCGGCTGCCGCGTGGCCGGCACCTCGACATCGCCGCAGAGGAGCTCGCCGAGCTCGCCGCCGCCCGTCGCGACCGTTACGTGGCCCAGGTGACCGCACCGGTGGCCCTGACGGATGCGCAGGAACAGCGACTGGCGGGAACCCTGTCGCGGCTCTACGGCCGCGCGATGTCGCTGCAGGTCGACCTGGACGAGAGCCTGCTGGGCGGGCTCGTGATCCGGGTCGGCGGCGAGGTCATCGACGGCAGCGTGGCGGGCAAGCTGGAAGAGGCCCGTCGGCGGCTGCCGCGCTGATCCGCGGCCGCGGTGTCGGTCCCAGAGACGTTATTGACTGATCGAGAAGAAGGAACAGACGACAGCCATGACAGAGCTGACGATCTCCCCGGAGGAGATCCGGAGTGCGATCTCCAGCTACGTCTCGTCGCTGGAGACCGAGACCGCCCGTGAAGAGGTGGGCGTCGTCGCCGACACCGGCGACGGCATCGCCCACGTCGAGGGCCTGCCCTCGGTGATGACCAACGAGCTGCTGGAGTTCGAGGGTGGCGTGCTGGGCGTCGCGCTGAACCTCGACCAGCGTGAGATCGGTGCGGTCATCCTCGGCGACTACGCCGGCATCGAGGAGGGGCAGCCGGTCAAGCGGACCGGGAACGTGCTCTCCGTCCCGGTCGGCGACGCCTTCCTGGGTCGCGTCATCGACCCGCTGGGCGCCCCGATCGACGGCCTGGGCGACATCGAGGCCGAGACCGACCGCGTGCTCGAGCTGCAGGCCGCCTCGGTGGTCGAGCGGCAGAGCGTGCACGAGCCGCTGCAGACCGGCATCAAGGCCATCGACGCGATGACCCCGATCGGCCGGGGCCAGCGGCAGCTGATCATCGGCGACCGCAAGACCGGTAAGACCGCGGTCTGCGTCGACACGATCATCAACCAGAAGCAGAACTGGGAGACCGGCGACCCGAAGCAGCAGGTCCGCTGCATCTACGTCGCGGTCGGCCAGAAGGGCTCCACCATCGCGGGTGTCCGGCAGGCGCTGGAGGACGCGGGCGCGCTGGAGTACACGACCATCGTCGCCGCCCCGGCGTCCGACCCGGCCGGCTTCAAGTGGATCGCCCCCTACACCGGCAGCGCGCTGGGCCAGCACTGGATGTACCAGGGCAACCACGTCCTGATCGTCTTCGACGACCTGTCCAAGCAGGCGGAGGCCTACCGCGCGATCTCCCTGCTGCTGCGCCGCCCGCCGGGCCGCGAGGCCTACCCGGGCGACGTCTTCTACTTGCACTCGCGGCTGCTCGAGCGTTGCGCGAAGCTCTCCGACGAGCTGGGCGCGGGCTCGATGACCGGTCTGCCGATCATCGAGACCAAGGCGAACGACGTGTCGGCGTACATCCCGACCAACGTCATCTCGATCACCGACGGCCAGGTCTTCCTCGAGTCCGACCTGTTCAACCAGGGCGTCCGGCCGGCGATCAACGTCGGCATCTCGGTCTCCCGGGTCGGTGGTGCCGCGCAGATCAAGGCGATGAAGTCGGTCTCCGGATCGCTGCGCCTCGACCTGTCGCAGTACCGCGAGCTGGAGGCGTTCGCCGCCTTCGGCTCCGACCTCGACGACGCCTCGCGCAAGGCCCTGGAGCGCGGCACCCGCCTGGTCGAGCTGCTCAAGCAGCCGCAGTACTCGCCGTACCCGGTCGAGGACGAGGTCGTCTCGATCTGGCTGGGCACCTCCGGCCAGCTCGACTCGGTGCCGGTGCAGGACGTCGCCCGCTTCGAGCGGGAGTTCATCGAGCACCTGCGCCGCCAGCACGAGGGCGTGCTCGCCGAGATCCGCGACACCGGCAAGCTGACGGACGAGACCATCGAGCGCCTCAAGGGCCTGGTGGACGAGTTCAAGAAGCAGTTCACCACCTCCGACGGGTCCTCGGTGGTCCCGAGAGCGGAGCAGGCCGAGGCCCTCGACGAGGACGAGGTCGACCGCGAGACCGTCAAGGTCAACAAGCCGGCACCGGCTTCGAGCTGAACGGATAGTCACCGATGGCGGCACAGATTCGCGTGCTGCGGCGGCGGATCAGGTCGACGCAGTCCATCAAGAAGATCACCAGGGCGATGGAGCTCATCGCCACGTCCCGGATCGCCAAGGCGCGCGCCCGGGTCGAGGAGGCGAAGCCCTACGCCGAGGAGATGACCCGGGTCCTCACGGAGTTGGCGAGCAACTCGGCGCTGGACCACCCGCTGCTCGTCGAGCGGGAGAACGCCAAGCGGGCCGCGGTCCTGGTCGTGACCAGTGACCGCGGCCAGTGCGGCGGGTACAACGCCAACGTCCTCAAGGAGGCCGAGCAGCTCCAGTCGCTGCTGCGTGAGCAGGGCAAGGAGCCCGTGCTGTACGTGATCGGCCGCAAGGGCGTGAACTACTACAAGTTCCGCCAGCGCGAGATCGCGGCCTCCTGGACCGGCTTCTCCGAGCAGCCGAACTACGCGGACGCGGCCGAGGCGGCCCGCACCATCGTCGCGGCCTTCATGGCCGGGCAGGACGACGAGAACGGCTCGGCCGGCCCGGACGGCATCGAGGGCGTCGACGAGCTGCACCTCGTGTACACGCAGTTCAAGAACATGGTCACGCAGACCCCGCAGGCCCGCCGGATGGCACCGATGGAGGTCGAGTACGCCTCCGAGAACGGCGCGGTCGTCTCCGAGACGCAGACCGGCGGCCCGACGGGAGTCGAGGCCGGCGAGCGGACGAACGAGGGCCCCCGCCCGCTGTACGAGTTCGAGCCGAGCGCCGACGTGCTGTTCGACGCCCTGCTGCCGAAGTACGTCGGGGCGCGGCTGTTCGCGGCGCTGCTGGAGTCGGCGGCATCCGAGTCGGCCAACCGGCAGCGGGCCATGAAGGCCGCGACCGACAACGCGAACGAACTGATCCGTACCCTGACATTGGAGGCCAACCAGGCCCGTCAGGCCCAGATCACCCAGGAGATCAGTGAGATCGTCGGTGGCGCCGACGCTCTCGTGAGCGCAGGAAGTGAGAACTGATGACCGCCACCGCTGATACCCAGACCAGGACCGGCCGGGTCGTCCGGGTCACCGGCCCGGTCGTCGACGTCGAGTTCCCGCGCAACGCCGTCCCGGAGCTGTACAACGCTCTGACGGTCGACGTCTCCTTCGCCGGGGTCTCGCGCACGCTGACCCTGGAGATCGCCCAGCACCTGGGCGACAGCCTGGTCCGGGCCATCTCGATGCAGCCCACCGACGGCCTGGTCCGCGGCGCGGTCGTGACCGACCTCGGCCGCCCGATCTCGGTGCCGGTCGGCGACCAGGTCAAGGGGCACGTGTTCAACGCGCTCGGTGACTGCCTCGACCAGCCCGACCTGGAGATCACCGGCGAGCGGTGGGGCATCCACCGCAAGGCGCCCGCGTTCGACCAGCTCGAGGGCAAGACCGAGATGCTCGAGACCGGCATCAAGGTCATCGACCTGCTGACCCCGTACGTGCAGGGCGGCAAGATCGGGCTGTTCGGCGGCGCCGGCGTCGGCAAGACGGTGCTCATCCAGGAGATGATCACCCGCGTCGCCAAGAACTTCGGTGGTACGTCGGTGTTCGCCGGCGTCGGTGAGCGCACCCGTGAGGGTAACGACCTCATCACGGAGATGACCGAGGCCGACGTCATCAAGGACACCGCGCTGGTGTTCGGTCAGATGGACGAGCCGCCGGGCACCCGTATGCGGGTCGCCCTGTCGGCGCTGACGATGGCGGAGTACTTCCGCGACGAGCAGGCCCAGGACGTGCTGCTGTTCATCGACAACATCTTCCGGTTCACCCAGGCCGGCTCCGAGGTCTCGACGCTGCTCGGCCGCATGCCGTCCGCGGTGGGGTACCAGCCGACGCTGGCCGACGAGATGGGCGAGCTGCAGGAGCGGATCACCTCGACCCGGGGCCGGTCCATCACCTCGATGCAGGCGATCTACGTGCCCGCCGACGACTACACCGACCCGGCGCCGGCGACCACGTTCGCCCACCTGGACGCGACCACCGAGCTCTCCCGGCCGATCTCCCAGAAGGGGATCTACCCGGCGGTGGACCCGCTGACGTCGACCTCCCGGATCCTCGACCCGCAGTACGTCGGCGAGGAGCACTTCCGGGTGGCCAACGAGGTCAAGCGGATCCTGCAGAAGTACTCCGACCTGCAGGACATCATCGCGATCCTCGGTATCGACGAGCTGTCCGAGGAGGACAAGCAGCTGGTCCGCCGGGCGCGGCGCATCGAGCGCTTCCTGTCGCAGAACCTGCTGGTCGCCGAGCAGTTCACCGGCCAGCCGGGCTCGACGGTCCCGCTGAAGGAGACTATCGAGGCGTTCGACAAGATCGCCAAGGGCGAGTTCGACGATGTTCCGGAGCAGGCGTTCTTCCTCTGCGGTGGTCTCGAGGACCTGGAGCGCAACCGCAAGAAGCTGATGGGCCAGGGCTGATCAGATGGCGCAGATGACGGTCGAGCTGGTCGCGGTCGAGCGACGGATCTGGTCCGGTGAGGCCCGGTTCGTGCTCGCCCGCACCAAGGAGGGCGAGGTGGGCGTGCTGCCCGGCCACGAGCCCACGCTGGCCCAGCTCGAGGAGGCCGGGGTGGTGCGTATCGACACCACCGAGGGCCCCTCGATCACGGCCGCGGTGCACGGTGGCTTCCTCTCCATCACGCCGGAGAACGTGACGGTGCTGGCCGAGTACGCCGAGCTGTCGGACGAGATCGACGTGTCCCGGGCGCGCACGGCCCGGGACCGCGCCGACACCAGCGAGGCGAAAGCCCGTGCCGAGGCCCGGCTGAGGGCCGCCGACGCGGCCGAGTAGCGGGTTCGCAGTGGGGACCGTGGCCATCGTCGTCGGGGTTCTGCTGCTGCTCGCGTGTCTGCTGCTCGGGTGGCTCGCCGTTCGGCGAGTACGTCTGATGCGGGGCGGCGGTGTGGACGTGTGTCTGCGCCGCCGCCCTCGCGTATGCGGGGCACCCCGCGACTCCGCCGCCGGCTGGCACTTCGGTGTCGGGCGCTACCGCGGCGAGGAGCTGGCCTGGCACCGGCTGACCAGCTTCCGGTTCGGGCCGACGGTGTCGATCGACCGCAACGAGCTGGAGATCGTCGACCGGCGGGCGCCCACCGGTCCGGAGAGTTACGCGATCCCGCAGGCCGGCGTGGTGCTGCGGTGCCGGGCCGACGGCGAGGAGCTGGAGCTGGCGATGGCGCCGGGTGTGCTCACCGGCTTCCTGTCGTGGCTGGAAGCGACCCCGCCCGGCCGCAGCACCGGCTACCGCCAAGCCTCATGACCCCGCGAGTCGCCCTTTTCGGGAGGGCGAGTCGGCACTTGCGGGCGGGTGAGTCGCACATCTGGGAAGCGTCGGCCGTCCCCGGAGCGCCGGCTCGCCCTTCTCGAAGTGCCGACTCACCCTCCTGAAAGTGCCGACTCGCGGATCAGCGGGGGGACGAGGGGCCGCCGGGGTGCCAGAGGACGTCGCCGTCCGGGTTGGCCACGCGACCGAGGATGAACAGCAGGTCCGAGAGCCGGTTCAAGTACTTCGCGGTGAGCGGGTTCGTGCGCTCGGCGTCGACCTCGAGCAGAGCCCACACCGAGCGCTCCGCGCGCCGGGCCACCGTGCGCGCCACGTGCAGGTAGGCCGCGCCCGGGGTGCCGCCGGGCAGGATGAACGAGTCGAGCTTGGGCAGCCCCTCGTTGAACGAGTCGCACCAGCCCTCGAGGCGGGTCACGTACTCCTCGGTGAGCCGCAGCGGCGGGTACTCCGGCTCCGGCACGATCGGGGCGCAGAGGTCCGCGCCGACGTCGAACAGGTCGTTCTGGATCTGCCGTAGCGGGACCAGGACCTCCTCGGCCAGCTGCCCGACGGTGACGGCGACGCCGATCGCCGCATTGCACTCGTCGGTGTCGGCATAGGCCGCGAGCCGGGGATCGGTCTTCCGGACCCGGCTGAAGTCGCCCAGCGCGGTCGTCCCGTCGTCGCCGGTCTTGGTGTAGATCCTGGTCAGGTGCACGGCCATGGTGCCGACGGTAGCCGACCGGAACAAGCGTGGGCCCGGTATGTCGCGACCGGTACAGCCCAGGCCCCCGGTATTGGGAGCCGGGGTGGACGTGGACGGAATCGCGTGGGCCGATACCGTCGTCGCCCGTGGTGGAGCATTTCGCGGTCCGCGGCGGTGCCCGGTTGTCGGGCACGGTCGATGTCGTCGGGGCGAAGAACAGCGTGCTGAAGCTCATGGCCGCCGCGCTGCTCGCCGAGGGCACGACGACGATCACGAATTGCCCGGAGATCCTGGACGTCCCGCTGATGGCCGACGTGCTGCGCAGCCTCGGCTGCACGGTCACCGTCGACGGCGGCACCGTCAGCATCGACGTGCCGGCCGAGCCCGGGGCCCAGGCGGACTACCGGTCGGTGTCGAAGCTGCGGGCCTCGGTGTGTGTGCTGGGGCCGCTGGTGGCCCGCTGCCGGCGCGCCGTGGTGCCGCTGCCCGGCGGGGACGCGATCGGTTCCCGGCCGCTGGACATGCACGCCTCCGGGCTGCGCAAGCTCGGCGCGACGACCGAGATCGAGCACGGCCGGGTGGTCGCGCACGCCGAGGGGCTGCACGGCGCGCAGATCTGGCTCGACTTCCCCAGCGTCGGCGCCACCGAGAACATCCTGATGGCCGCCGTGCTCGCCGAGGGCACCACCGTCATCGACAACGCCGCGCGCGAGCCGGAGATCGTCGACCTCTGCACGATGCTGCAGCAGATGGGCGCCAAGATCGAGGGCTCGGGTTCCTCGACGCTCACCGTGCACGGCGTGACCGGCCTGCAGCCGACCGAGCACCGGGTGATCGGCGACCGCATCGTCGGGGCCACGTGGGCGTTCGCGGCCGCGATGACCCGTGGCGAGGTGACCGTGCGCGGCGTCGACCCGCACCACCTCGACCTCGTGCTGGACAAGCTGCGCAGCGCCGGCGCCCACACCGACATCGCCCCGGGGGAGTTCACGGTCCGGATGGACGGCCGGCCGAACGCCGTGGACTTCGTGACGCTGCCCTACCCGGGCTTCGCCACCGACCTGCAGCCGATGGCGATCGCGCTCTCGGCCATCGCGGACGGCACCTCGATGATCACCGAGAACGTGTTCGAGGCCCGGTTCCGGTTCGTCGACGAGATGGTCCGGCTGGGTGCGGACGCCCGCACCGACGGGCATCACGCGGTGGTCCGCGGCGTGGAGCGGCTCTCCAGCGCCCCGGTGTGGGCCAGCGACATCCGGGCCGGCGCGGGTCTCGTGCTCGCCGCGCTGTGCGCCGACGGGCAGACCGAGGTCTGGGACATCGAGCACATCGACCGTGGCTACCCCCGGTTCGTCGAGAACCTGCGGGCGCTGGGCGCCGACATCTCCCGGGTGAGCACCGACCCCGCGCGCTGACCCGGGCGGTCAGGCGGCCGGACAGGGTGGCCGCGGGCGGTTCAGGGGTACACGGGAACTGTCGCCGTCATCAGGGCGGCGCGCCGGCCGGTTGCTCTGGACGGAGCAGCAGCGCTCGCCGACAGCGGTGTCTCGTGCGACCGTCGCCGCACGTCGCCAGGAGGTCCCCGATGTCCAGTACAGCCGATCCCGCGCCGCAGCGGGTGCGTCATGCAGGCCGAGCCGTGGAGGACTCCGCGCAGGAGGTCGCGAGCAGCCTGCCGATCCGGATCGGGGCACGGATCGGCATCGCCTCGAACGGGGTGCTGCACCTGCTCATCGCGTGGCTCGCGGTGCAGGTCGCGCTGGGTGGCCGGGAGCGGGCCGACCAGAACGGGGCGATGCAGGCCATCGCGGCGCAGCCGTTCGGCCAGGCGCTGCTGTGGGTGATCGTGGTCGGGTTCGTGGCCGTGGTGCTGTGGCGGATCGCCGCGGCGATCTGGGGCTTCGGCTACGTGACCGACCGGCGCAAGCGCCTGATGAAGCGCCTGGTCAACGCCGGGCAGGCGGTCCTCTTCGCGGCCCTGGCGGCGCTGGCGGCGCGCGTCGCGGTCGGCGTGTCGTCCGGTGGCGGAGGCGGCGGCGAGAAGCCGACCGGGGGGCTGCTCGCGCTGCCCGGTGGCCCGGTCATCGTGGGTGTGATCGCGCTGGGCATCGCCGTCACCGGTGTCGGAATGATCTACCAGGGGTGGCGGAAGAACTTCACCGAGGACATGTGCCTGCGCCGTGCGCAGCCGCGGGCCAGGCGGGTCGCCGAGCTCACCGGACAGATCGGCTACATCGCGAAGGGGATCGCGTTGGTGATCCTCGGCGTGCTGGTCGGCGTCGCCGCGATCACCTACAACCCGCAACAGGCCATCGGGCTGGACGGGGCCCTGAAGGCGCTCGCGGCGCAGCCGTTCGGGCCGTTGCTGCTCATCGCCATCGCAGCCGGGCTGGCCTGCTTCGGGATCTTCTGCTTCTTCGACGCCCGCTACCACCGGGTGTGAGCGCCGCTCAGATCAGCCGGCGGACCACGTTGGTCCTCGCGAGGTCGACCAGCTCGTCACCGCGTCCGGAGAGCACCGTGCGTGTCGCGTAGAGCGTGAACCCCCGGATCTGCTCCAGCGTCAGCGTCGGCGGCAGGGTCAGCTCCTGGCGGGCGACCATGGCCTCCACCAGCGCGGGCCCGTCGTGAGCGAACGCGTCACGCAGCGCGCCGGGCAGCTCGCTCGGGCGTTCCACGCGGCGGCTGTGCAGCCCGAGGGCGTGCCCGACGGCGGCGAAGTCCGGGTTGTCGAGCTCCGTGCCGAACGTGACGATCCCGGCCGCCTTCATCTCCAGCTCCACGAACGACAGCGCGCTGTTGCTGAACACCACCACCTTCACCGGCAGGGCGAGCTGCCGCAGCGTGATCAGGTCGCCGAGCAGCATCGACAGCCCGCCGTCGCCGGCCAGCGCGACGACCTGGCGGCCGGGGTGCGAGGCCTGCGCGCCGATCGCCTGCGGCACCGCGTTGGCCATGGTGCCGTGGCTGAAGGAGCCGATCAGCCGTCGCCGGCCGTTCATCGTGAGGTACCGCGCGGCCCAGACGACGGGGGTGCCCACGTCGGGGATGAACACGGCGTCGTCCGCGGCCAGCTCGTCGAGCATCCGGGCGACGTACTGGGGGTGGATCGGGGCCCGGTCGCGGTCCGGGCCGGCCAGCGCGTCGAGCCCGCGGCGGGCCTTGGCGTAGTGCCGGCGCATGTCGTCGAGGTGGGTGCTGTCGGTCTTGCGGGTCAGCAGCGGCAGCAGCGCGGCGGCCGTGTCCGCGACGGTGCCGACCAGCCCCAGTTCGACGTGCGTGCGCCGGCCCAGCTGCTCGCCACGCACGTCGACCTGGATGACGGTCGCGTCCTCGGGATAGAACTGCGGATAGGGCAGGTCGGAGCCGAGGATGAGCAGCACGTCGCAGCGCTCCATCGCCCGGTAGCCGGAGCTGAAACCGATCAGCCCGGTCATCCCGACGTCGAACGGGTTGTCGTACTCGACGTGTTCCTTGCCGCGCAACGCGTGCACGACCGGCGCCCGCAGCGCTTCGGCCAGCGCGACGAGCTCGGTGTGTGCACCCGCGCAGCCGGCGCCGGCCAGGATCGTCACCCGCTCCCCGTCGTCGAGCAGTCCGGCGGCCCGGCGCAGCTCGTCATGGCCGGGCCGCACCACCGAGGCGGTCGGCAGCACGGGCGAGGGCGGCCGGCCGCGGGCGTCGTCGGCCAGCACGTCGCCGGGCACGATGACCACCGCGACGCCGCTCTCGGCGACGGCGGTGCGCATCGCGATCTCCAGGATCCGCGGCACCTGGTCGGCCGTGGCGGCCAGCTCGCGGTACACGCTGCACTCGGCGAAGATCCACTGCGGGTGGGTCTCCTGGAAGTAGTTCGTCCCGATCTCGCTGCTCGGGATGTGCGCGGCGATGGCGAGCACCGGGACCCGGCTGCGTGCGGCGTCGTACAGGCCGTTGATCAGGTGCAGGTTTCCCGGCCCGCAGCTGCCGGCGCACACCGCCAGCCTGCCGGTCAGCCCGGCTTCGGCGGCCGCGGCGAACGCGGCGCTCTCCTCGTGGCGGACGTGTTCCCAGGCGACCTGACCGTCGCGGCGCAGCGCGTCGGTCAGGGCGTTGAGGGAGTCCCCGGGCAGCCCGTAGACCCGTCTCACGCCGGACTCCTTGAGGGTCCGGACGAGGACGTCGGCGGTGCTGGTGGCCATCGCCCCGGGTGGGCCGCACGAGACTCGGCGAAACCTTGTCGGGTGCTACTCCAGCGCCCGGCGGCTGAGCACCGTCCCGGCGTTCACGAGATCGGTGCCGACAACGAGAAGCCGGTAGTCACCGGGGGCCGATCGGGCACGTCCACGGCGGCCATCGTCGGCCATGTGGCGCAGGGTGGCCCGGTGCTGGATCGATACGGTCGGACCTGCTGCGTGGTTTTCCACGCCAGTTGCGTACTTTTTCATCCACGCGAGTGTGACGAGGCGCGATCGCCGGGGTGCGTAGGGCTACTGGCCAGTACGATCAGGCGATCCACGATGGCGGAGGTGTCCGGTGCCGTACCCGACCGACCGTGAGCGCGACCGACCCTGGGTGATCCGGACCTATGCCGGGCACTCCTCGGCCGAGAAGTCGAACGCGCTCTACCGGCGAAACCTGGCCAAGGGGCAGACCGGCCTCTCGGTGGCGTTCGACCTGCCCACCCAGACCGGCTACGACCCCGACGACGAGCTCGCCAAGGGAGAGGTCGGCAAGGTCGGTGTCCCGGTCAGCCACATCGGCGACATGCGCACGCTGTTCGACGGCATCCCCATGGCCGAGGCGAACACGTCGATGACGATCAACGCGCCGGCGATGTGGCTGCTCGCGCTCTACGTCGCCGTGGCCGACGAGCACGAGGCACCCCGCGCCACCCTCGCGGGCACGACCCAGAACGACATCGTCAAGGAGTACCTGTCGCGCGGGACCTACGTGTTCCCGCCCGCGCCGAGCATGCGGCTGATCTCCGACATGATCGCCTGGTCGGTCACGAACATCCCGAAGTGGAACCCGATCAACATCTGCAGCTACCACCTGCAGGAGGCCGGCGCCACACCCGCCCAGGAGCTGGCGTACTCGCTGTCCACCGCGATCGCGGTGCTCGACTCGGTGCGCGACTCCGGCCAGGTGCCCGCCGAGAAGTTCGGCGACGTCGTCGGCCGCATCTCGTTCTTCGTCAACGCCGGGCTGCGCTTCGTCGAGGAGATGTGCAAATTGCGCGCCCTCGGCCGGCTGTGGGACGAGATCACCCGCGAGCGTTACGGGGTGGAGAACCCCAAGCAGCGGCGGCTGCGCTACGGCGTGCAGGTCAACTCGCTCGGACTCACCGAGGCCCAGCCGGAGAACAACGTCCAGCGCATCGTGCTGGAGATGCTCGCGGTGACGCTGTCGCGCGACGCCCGCGCCCGGGCCATCCAGCTGCCCGCGTGGAACGAGGCGCTGGGGCTGCCGCGGCCGTGGGACCAGCAGTGGGCGCTGCGCATGCAGCAGGTGCTGGCCTACGAGACCGACCTGCTGGAGTACGAGGACCTGTTCGAGGGCAGCCGGGTCGTCGAGGCCAAGGTCGCCGAGCTGATCGAGGGCGCCCGTGCCGAGATCGACCGGGTGCAGGAGATGGGCGGCGCGGTGGCCGCCGTCGAGTCCGGCTACATGAAGGGCGAGCTCGTCTCGTCGCTGGCCGAGCGGCGCCGCCGGATGGAGTCCGGCGAGGACATCGTCGTCGGGGTCAACAAGTTCGACACCACCGAGCCCAGCCCGCTGCAGGCCGAGGGCGCGCAGGCCATCGAGACCGTCGACCCGGCGGTGGAGGCGGCTGCGATCGAGGCCATCCGGCGGTGGCGCTCCGAGCGGGACAGCGCCGCCGTCGAGGCCGCGCTGGCCGAGCTGCGGGACGCGGCCAAGACCGACGCCAACCTCATGGAGGCCTCGATCGCCTGCGCCAAGGCCGGCGTGACGACGGGAGAGTGGTCCGGCGCGCTGCGCGAGGTTTTCGGCGAGTTCCGGGCGCCGACCGGCGTCTCCGCCGCCGTCGCCTCCGGCGAGGCCGCCACGGAGATCGCGGCGGTGCGCGACCGGGTCCGGGCCACCGGTGAGGAGATCGGTTCGCGGCTGCGGATGCTGGTCGGCAAGCCGGGTCTGGACGGGCACTCCAATGGCGCCGAGCAGGTCGCCGTGCGGGCCCGTGACGTCGGCTTCGAGGTCGTCTACCAGGGAATCCGGCTCACCCCGGCGCAGATCGTGTCGGCCGCGGTACAGGAGGGCGTGCACGTCGTCGGCCTGTCGGTGCTGTCCGGCTCGCATCTCGAGGTGGTCCCGGCGGTGGTCGACGGGCTGCGCGCGGCCGGCGCGGACGACGTCCCGGTGGTCGTCGGCGGCATCATCCCGCCGGAGGACGAGCGGGCGCTGCGCGAGCGCGGCGTGGCCGCCGTCTTCACGCCGAAGGACTACCGGCTCACCGAGATGATGGGCGAGATCGTCACCCTGGTGCGGCAGGCCCACGGGTTGCGCTGACGCGCTCGTGCGCTATTCGCGCTCCTCGCCGCGGCGGCGGAAGAAGGTGAAGCCGGGGATGCCGTTGATGGCCAGCCGGACCTCCTTGAGTACCTCGAGCAGCTCGTGCACGTCCGGGCCCACCCGGTCCAGGGTGGCGAGGATCGGCAGGATGTCGCTCTCCAGGTGTTCGGTCAGCACCGGTAGCTGGTCGACCAGCCGGATCGCGGCCTGCACCTCCTGGTCGGAGAGCTCGTCGACGAACTTCGCGGCCAACGGGGCGGCCCGTTGCGCGATGGGCTGATAGGTGGCGAGCAGGTCGGTCGCCCCGGTGCTGGTGGTCGCGACCTGCTCGACCACCACGCCGGCCCGGTCGGCTACCGCGGTCGCCTTCTCGATCACGCCGGAGGCATCGCCGGCCACCCCGCCGGCGCTCGTCACCACGAGTTGTGCCTCGGTCGCCACCCGGCCCGCGTCGGCCACCAGGCCGGCCGCGCCGATCGCGACCTTGTCGGCTCGCGCGACCAGCCCGGCCGCGGACTCGGCCACCTGATCGGCCCGCGCGACGATCCCGCCCGCGGCGTCGGCCACGGCGCGCACCGAGCCGAGCAGGCTCTCCGCGTCGCCGACCACGCCGTCGACGCGGGCCAGCAGTCCGTCCACCCGGTCGACGACCGCGTCGACGCGGTCGGCGATGCCGCCCACCCGGCCGAGCAGCCCGTCCACGCCGTCGAGCACCCGGACCGCCCGCTCGGGCAGCGTCATCGCCGCACCGACGGCCTCCTCGGTCCATCCCGCCACCGCCCGGGCGCCGGCGATGAGTTCGGACGGGCCGGGCATGGAGAGTCCGGCGATGTGCAATGCCATGCGCCGCATCATGGCCTATCGCCGGGAACGCGGCGCGATCAAGCATTGGCGGCGGGGGCCGGTATCCCAACCACGGGTATCCGTGAGGGCCGGCCGTCATGGCCGCTGATCGGGTGAAAAGCCGTCACAACCCGGGGCTCCGATTGCGTTCTGGTAACAACCCGTTGCCGGAAAACTGTTTTCCCGACTGATCACCTACGTTCGGGCCACATCGCCGGTCACCGCACGTGGAGAGCTGCGACTACCGGCCATCAGCGACGCCGACACCCGGGGGCGGAGATGACTGAGCGGATCTGGACCCGACGCGATTTCTTCCGGCGCACGGCCGTGGCCGGGGTGGTGGCCCTCGGCGGCCCCGCCCTGTTGTCGGCGTGCAGCAGCACGAGCACCGGCAGCGGCAGCACCCTGCAGAACGCCCGCAGTGCCGGGACGATCAAGGTCGGCATCGCGAACGAGGCGCCGTACGGCTTCACCGACCCGAACGGCACCGTCACCGGGGAGTCGGTCGAGGTGGGCAAGGCCGTGCTCACCGCGCTCGGCATCAACTCCATCCAGGCCACCACCGTGGAGTTCGGCTCGCTGATCCCGGCGCTCAACGCGCGGCAGTTCGACATGGTCACCGCCGGCATGTTCATCAACCCCGGCCGGTGCGCGAACGCGGCGTTCTCCGCGCCGGACTACACCGCCCCCACGGCGTTCCTGGTGCCGACCGGCAATCCGAAAGGAGTGCACACCTTCGACGACGTCAAGGTCAAGAATCTGCGGCTGGCCGTGCTCAGCGGCGCGGTGGAGCAGGGCTACGCGCAGAAGAGTGGCATTCCCGACGGCCAGATCCAGGTCTTCGACACCCAGAACACGCTGCTGCAAGCCGTCACGTCGGGCCGGGCCGACGCCGCCGCGCTGACCAACATCTCGCTCAACGACGTGGTGAAGAAGAATCCGGGCGCCGCGGTCGAGGTGACCTCTGGTTTCTTCCCGGTCATCGACGGCAAGCAGACGGTCTCCGCAGGCGCGTTCGTGTTCCGCAAGGGCGACGACGACTTCGTCAATGCGTTCAACGCCGAATTGAAGACGTTGCACGACAGCGGGCGGTGGCTGACGATCGCCCAGCCGTTCGGGTTCAACCAGGACAACGTGCCCAAGCCCGACGTGACGACCCAGCGGCTGTGCGCCGGGGACTGAGGCCGGGTGGACGACCTTCCGCGGATCGTCGCGGTCCTGCTGGACGGGTTGGCGCCGACCGTCATCGCCACGGTCGGTGGCATTCTGCTCACGATCGTGCTGTCCTTCGCCGCGGGCCTGGCGCTGCTCTCGCCGCGCCGCCCGGTCCGCGGCGTCAGCCGGATCTACGTCGAGGCCTTCCGCGGCACGTCCGAGGTGGTCCAGCTGTTCTGGATCTACTTCGTGCTCCCGGTCCTCGTCGGGTTTCAGCTCGTCCCGCTGTTCGCGGGCGTGGTCGTGCTCGGGCTCAACCACGGCGCCTACGGCGCGGAGATCGTCCGCGGCGCGGTGCAGTCCGTGCCCCGGACGCAGTACGAGGGCGCGATCGCGCTGAGCCTGAGCCCGGCGCAGCGTATGCGCCGGGTGATCCTGCCGCAGGCGGTCGTGGAGATGCTGCCCTCGTTCAACAACCTGTTCATCCAGCTGCTGAAGTCGACGGCGATCCTGTCGTTCATCGTCGTCCCCGAGGTCACCGAGCGGGGTGTGCAGGTGCTGGTGCCCAACTTCGGCGGCGACATCGTGGTGATCTTCGTGCTGATGCTGCTGATCTATCTCGTCCTGGCCGTGCTCATCACCGCGGTGATGCGGCTGGCCGAGCGGGTGGCTGCGCGGAAGGTGGGGCGGCGGCCGTCGCGGGCGGCCCGGGCCGTGACGGCGACGGTAGGAGCGCACTGATGCCGCTGTGGGACTGGGGCTACGCCGTCTCGATCGTCCCCGAGCTGCTGCGCGCGCTCCTGGTCACGATCGAGATCACGCTCCTGGGGTCGGTACTGGCGCTGCTGCTCGGGCTGGTCATCGCGGTGGTCCGCCGGGCGCGGACCCCGGTCGTCGACCAGGTGGTGTGGGCACTGGTGGAGTTCATCCGGTCCACACCGCTGCTGGTGCAGGTGTTCTTCCTGTTCTTCGTGCTGCCGCAGTTCGGGATCGTGCTCAGCGCATTCGTCGTGGGTGTGGTCGGGCTCGGCGTGCACTACGCGGCCTACACCTCGGAGGTCTACCGGGCCGGCATCGACGCCGTGCCGGTCGGGCAGTGGGAGGCCGCCACGGCGCTGAGCCTGCCGCGGTCGCGCACCTGGACCGGGGTGATCCTGCCGCAGGCGATCCCCCGGGTGCTGCCTGCGCTGGGCAACTACGTGATCTCCATGTTCAAGGAGGTCCCGCTGCTGCTCGGCATCGGCGTGGTGGAGGTGGTCAACAAGGCGAAGGAGATCTCCTCGGAGACGTTCCGGCCCACGGAGCCCTACACCATCGCCGGCCTGCTGTTCCTGCTGCTGAGCTACCCGGCCTCGATACTGGTCCGACGACTGGAGCGCCGCCGTGCCCCCGCCTGACACCCCCACCGCCGACCCCATGATCGTCTTCGACGGCGTCGAGAAGCGGTTCGGCTCGAACGTCGTGTTGTCCGAGCTGAGCTTCACCGTCGCGCCCGGCGAGCACGTCACGCTGATCGGGCCGTCGGGATCGGGCAAGACCACGATCCTGCGGCTGCTGATGACCTTGGAGAAGGTCGACGCCGGCACGATCACCGTCGGTGGCCGGTACCTGTCGCACATGGAGCGGGGCGGCCGACTCGTCCCGGCCGACGAGAAGCACTCCCGCGAGGTGCGCAAGCGCATCGGGATGGTGTTCCAGCAGTTCAACCTGTTCCCGAACATGACGGTGCGCGGCAACCTCATCGAGGCGCCGACCCGGGTCCTCGGGCTGTCCGGGGAGGAGGCGAACGCCCGCGCCGCCGACCTGCTGGAGCTCGTCGGGCTGAGTGACAAGATCGATGCACACCCGACCCGGCTCTCCGGGGGCCAGCAGCAGCGGGTCGCGATCGCCCGCGCCCTGGCCATGCGGCCCGACGTGCTGCTGCTCGACGAGGTGACGTCCGCGTTGGACCCGGAGCTCGTCGCCGGCGTGCTCGGCCTGCTGCGCGACATCGGCAAGACGACCGACATCACGATCCTGTGCGTGACGCACGAAATGGGCTTCGCGCGGGACTTCTCGCACCGGGTGATGATGTTCGACGGCGGCCGGGTGATCGAGGACGCGGCACCGGCGGAGCTGTTCAGCGAGCCGCGCGAGCAGCGCACCCGGGACTTCCTGCGCGCGGTGCTGGAACGGGGTTGACGCAGCGGCTCAGCGTTGCGGCGCCCGGGTGCACAGCGCGTCGGTGGTGAGGTCGCGCGGTGGCAGGTTCTCCTCGGCGAAGCCGAACGGGGCGGCGATCCGCAGCCACTCGCCGGAGTCGTGCAGGGTGGCGAGCGCGCCGTCGAACGCCGCCCGCAGGTCGCGGTCCTCCAGCCGGAACGCGAACCCGCCGGCCGGAACCACCTCCCGCCCGTCCACGATCGGGCGGACGCCGGCGGTCACCTCCAGCCCCGATCCCGGGTTGCGGGTCAGCTCGTCGAGCAGCGAGATCCGGGTGAGCGCGGCCACCGGGACGCGGCCGTCCTCGACGGCCCGGACCAGCGCGCTCTGCCCGTCGAAGGTCTCCACGTCGGCGTCGGAGATGCCCGCGGCCCGGGCGTACTCCTGCTCGGCGGAGTCGCTCAGCACGCCGAGCTTCAGCCGTCCGCGGCGGATGTCGTCGAAGCTGCGGATGCGCCGCGGATTGCCCTGCGGCACCAGGAACGCGGTGGGAGCCAGGAAGTCGGGCCGGGAGAACGCGACCCGCTGGCAGCGCCGGGGCGTGATCGTCATCCCGGCGGCGACGAGATCGAACTGTCCGGCCTGCAGCCCGGGGATCAGGTCGCGGAATCCCACTTGGACGGCCTCGATGCCGGGCACGGCGATCGCGGCCAGCACGGCCCGTGCGACCTCGGGTGACTCCCCGGTGACCCGGCCGTCGGTCGCGGAGTAGCCGAACGGCCGCTCGCCGGCGATGCCGATCCGGGCCACGCCGGCGTGGCGGGCGCGGTCGAGCGTGGATCCGGACACGGTGGTGCCGCAGCCGGTGGCGGCGAGGGCGATCCCGCCGCCCGCCAGCGTCAGGAGGCTCCGGCGGGTCAGCATCGCCCAGCACCTTAAGGGCCGGCTAGTCGGGCCAGACCGCGGGGCGCTTCTCCAGGAACGCCGCCATGCCCTCCTTGGCGCCCGGTGACTGCGACAGCGACGCCATCACCTCGACGGCGATCGCATAGGCGTCGGCCTCCGGGCGGTCGAGCTGGGCGTAGAGGGTCTGCTTGCCGACCGCCTTGCCGAAGCGGCTGCCCCGGGTGGCGCGGGCGAGCAGCGCGTCGACCGCGGTGTCGAGCTCGGCGGCGGGCACCACGTAGTTGATCAGGCCCCACTCGGCGGCGGTGGTGGCGTCGATGGCGTCGCCGGTCAGGGCCAGCTCCATGAGCCGCTTGCGGCCGATGTTGCGCGCCACCGGGACGGCCGGGGTGTGGCAGAACCAGCCGCCCTTGCCGCCGGGCAGCGCGAACCCGGCCGACTCGGCGGCCACCGCCAGGTCGCAGGTGGCGACGAGCTGGCAGCCGGCCGCGGTGGCCAGCGCCTGGACCCGCGCGATCACGACCTGCGGCACCGACTGGATGGTGTTCATGACCTTGGTGCAGAGCGTGAGCAGGTCACGGACCCCGGCGAGGTCACGGGAGGCGACGTCGGCGAAGTCGTGCCCGGCGGAGAACGCCTTGCCCTCGGCGGCGAGCACGATGCCTCTGGCGTCGCTGCGCCCCGCGGTCTCGAACGCGTCGAGCAGCTCGAGCAGGTGGGCCTCGGAGAGCGCGTTGCGTCGTTCCGGCCGGTTCATGGTGATCCGGACGGTGTCGCCCTCGTGCTTCACCAGCAGGTACTCGTAGTCCGCCATGGGGGTCACCGTAGCCGGGCCGAAGGACCCTTGAAAGCGGCTGCGGGGAGGTCCTAGCGTTGCACCGGTGACCAGATGTCGACTCCGGTCATCGCGTCACGCAGTGCGTCCCGAACTGGTCATGACGATGAGGAACGCCGCCGATGAGCACCCTGTCCCGTCCCGCCGAACGGATCGACCGCGTCCTCGACGCGGCCACCGATCTGCTCGTGCGCTGGGGGTACCAGCGGGTGACCATCGAGGAGGTCGCACGGCACGCCGGGATCGGCAAGGGAACCGTCTACCTGCACTTCCGCACCAAGGAGGCGCTGTTCCTGACGGTCCTGCTGCGGGCCCACCACGGCGTCGTCGCCGGCATGATCGACCGCATTCGGGCCGACCCGGCCGAGGCCCTGCCCAGCCGGATGCTGCGGTCGGTGTTCCTCGCCCTCGCCGAGGACCCGGTCGTTCGCCGGCTCTACCTGGGCGACAGCGAGATCCTCGGCCGGCTGGCGCACGAGGCCGCCGACACCCTCGGCGAGCTGGCGCAGCGGCGGGCCGAGATCGGGCGGGCCTGGTTCGGGCTGCTGCGCGACGCGGGGCTGCTGCGCACCGACCTCGACGTCTCCGCCCAGCTCTACCTGCTCAGCGCCGTCAACAACGGGTTCTACTTCGTCGAATCGCTGCCGTCGCCCACCACGCCCGGCGACCCGGCCCGCCGCGCCGACGTCCTGCGGCACGCGCTGGCCGCATCGCTGGAGGCCCCCGGCGCCCCCGCCCCGGGGGCGGCGACGGCGGAGGCCGTCGCGGAACTGTTCGCATCCCTCATCGAGCACATCGACGACGAGTGGCAGCGCCGCCTCCGCTGACACCACCTGAGAGACGGAGTGGGCATGGTCTCCGGGACGGTCAGTCCGTCCGGCGCGACGGCCGGGCGGACCCGCCGGGGACCCTCCAGCCCGGTGCGTGGGCATGGTCGCTGGGGGGACGACCATGCCCACGCACCGACCCGATCGCGGATTACCGTGCCCATCGTGGCTGGGCGTGAGCAGCGGGCGATGTCCTTCGGCGCGATCGCCGAGGACTACGACAGGGTGCGGCCCTCGCCGCCGGCGGACGCGGTCGAATGGTTGCTGCCCGGAGGGTGTGAGGTCGCGGTCGATGTGGCCGCCGGGACCGGCCTGCTGACCCGCGCGCTGGCGCGGCGGGTCCCGCAGGTCGTCGCCGTCGAGCCCGACCCCCGAATGCGGGCGGTGCTGTCGGCGCGCTCGCCGGGGGTCCGTGTCGTGGAGGGCCGGGGAGAGGCGATCCCGCTGCCCGATGCGAGCGCCGACGCCGTCCTCATCTCGTCGGCGTGGCACTGGATGGATCCTGATCGGGCTGTCCCCGAGATCGGGCGGGTGCTCCGCGACGGTGGGCGCTTCGGTGTGATCTGGACGAGCCGTGACCGTGAGGTCGACTGGGTGCGGGCCATCGACCGGTTCCATTCGTCGTCGGCCGACCCCTCCGAGGCCCGGGCGCGGCGGCGACGCCACCGCGACGTCACGCTGCCCGCGGGCGGGCTGTTCGCGAACGTCGAACGCACGACGTTCGCGTTCACCCGCCCGATGCGGATCGACGACGTCGTCGTCATGCTGGGCACCTACAGCGGCCTCATCACTGCCGACCCGCGGGAGCGATCCGCGGGCCTCGCAGGCGCGCGGGCCGCGCTGGAGCAGCGCTTCCCCGGCCTCGACGAGATCGAGGTGCCGATGCGGTCCTGGTGCTGGCGGGCCGACCGGGCAGCCGCGCCTAGGGTGGGGTAGGACGCCACCCAGCACTCCGGTGCCGGGCACGGTTCGCATTCGGCGGGTTCGGCGCAGCCGGGACGGATCAGGGCGCGCCGGCCGCGGCGGCGCGAGATTCTCACCGTGGGCCGACGTCCACGACCACGAGAGCGGGTTCCGATGCGCACGATCACCCTCGAGGAGCACTACGCCACCCCGGCATTCGAGAACGGCCCCGGTACGCGCCTCGCGTTCGACGAGACACTGGTCCGGCAGCTGTCGGATCTGGACGGCGGTCGCATCGCGGCGATGGACGCCGCGGGGATCGACGTGCAAGTGCTCTCACTGGTCTCGCCCGGGGTCGAGCAGCTCGCCGCACCCGACGCGGTGGCGCTGGCCCGCGAGTCGAACGACGTGCTCGCCGACGCGGTGCGCCGGCACCCGACCCGGTTCGCCGGGTTCGCCACCGTCCCGACACCGTCGCCGAAAGCCGCCGCCGAGGAGCTCGAGCGCGCCGTGCGCGAATACGGGTTCGTCGGCGCGGTCGTCAACGGCCACAGCGCGGGCCGTTACCTCGACGACCCGTTCTTCGCACCGCTGCTCGAGCGCGCCGCCGGGCTCGGCGTGCCGATCTACCTGCACCCCACGCTGCCACCGGCCCCGGTGGTGGAGGCGTCCTACGGCGGGCTCGCCCCCCGGGTCACGTGGATGCTCTCGATGGCGGCCTGGGGCTGGCACATCGAGACCGCGACCCATCTGCTGCGCCTCGTGCTCGGCGGCGCCTTCGACCGCCATCCGACGCTGCAGGTCGTGATCGGGCACATGGGGGAGGCGCTGCCGTTCATGATGCCGCGCCTGGAACGGACCCTGCCCACCGAGCTGACGGAGCTGCACCGTCCGGTCGGCGCCTACCTGCGGGAGAACGTCCACTACACCTTCTCCGGCTTCAACTGGCTGCCGACGTTCCAGATCCTGCTCGCCGAGGTCGGTGTCGAGCGGATCATGTTCTCCGCCGATCACCCCTTCGCGTCGATGGCGGAGGCGCGGACCTTCCTGGACGGGCTGCCGATCAGCCCGGGGGACCGGGACCGCATCGCCCACGGCAACGCCGAGAAACTGCTGCATCTCTAGCTCCGGCCGGGCGCCGGACGCGTCCTGCTGGGTACGTTGGGGTCGTGGAGACATGGGATGCGATCAGGTCTCGGCGAAACGTCCGCAATTTCGCGGATCGGCCGATTCCGGCCGAACACCTGGAGCGGGTTCTCGAGGCGGGTCGCCGCAGCCCCTCCTCGCAGAACTGGCAGCCGTGGGACTTCGTCGTCGTCACCGATCGCGGAGCGCTGCGGGAACTGTCGCGGGTCTGGCAGGGCGCGGGTCACGTGGCGACCTCGGCCGCGACGATCGCACTCATCGCGCCCGTGCCGCAGAACGACCGGCAGCGCGACTGGATCCACTACGACTTCGGCCAGGCCACGATGAGCATGATGCTGGCCGCGGTCGACCTCGGCATCGGGAGCGGTCATTCGGCGGTCGAGGACCAGGAGTTGGCGCGCCGGCTCCTCGGCTTCCCCGACGACAGGTTCGCCCAGAGCCTGATCGCCATGGGCTACCCCGCCGACCGGCCGCTGACCCCGATCCTGCGCCCCAACCGCCGTCCGTTCGAGGACGTGGTCCATTGGGGACGGTGGTGAGGAGACCGACCACCGGCCGCTGAGCCCCGGTACCGCCGCTGAGCCTCAGTACCCGCGCGCGTTCTTCGCGGCGAGGTGGTCGGCGATCGGGAGACCGTCCAGCGGGGAGCCGTAAAGCGCCTCACGCTTGCCGGTCGCATAAGCGATCCGGAGTTCGGTCAGTTCCCCGGTGCCGACGCCGATCACCACCGCTTCGCGTTCGCTCAGATAGTCCGTCGCGGGAATCGGAAGTCGCACATGCTCCGGGCCGTCAGCGGTCAGGATCCATGCCGGGTGGGAGACGGTCATGACGATTGCCGCACCATCGATGGAGTTCGTCCCTCGAAAAGACGTCAGACATTATCTGACGGTCCGTCCTGAACGGACCCGCGCCTTGCGAGCGGCGATCCACTCAGGTGGCAACCCTACCGATTTCCTGCGCCCAGAATGGATTGAAGCTTCTCTTCGCTGCTGCGGACTTCGCGAACCAGGTCTGCGTACCGATTATTGTGACCCTTGGCTTTCGCTTCGTCGCGCTGCGCAATCAGTGCCTTAAGTCTCGCACGCTCGATCGCGTACGTGAAGTTATCCACGGCCCGATCCTATCACGGCGCTACTCCGTGGCAGGATGACGGTGAGGGGACTGATCAACCTTTCGGGAATCACAATACCGATCGCATGTCCCGGACATTCGGTTCCGGGCTAGTAGGACTTGGGCAGCCCCAGGGTGTGCTGGGCGATGTAGTTGAGGATCATCTCCCGGCTCACCGGGGCGATCCGGGCGGTGCGGACGGCGCCGATCAGCGTGCCCACCCCGTACTCGACCGACATCCCGTTGCCGCCGTGCGCCTGCACCGCCGCGTCAACGGCGTTGATGGCGGCCTCGGCTGCCGCGTACTTCGCGATGTTGGCCGCCTCGCCGGCGGCGGCGTGGTCGCCGGCGTCGTAGAGCCAGGCCGCCCTGGTCGTCGCCATCCTCGCCAGTTCGACCTCGACGTGCGCCTTGGCCAGCGGGTGCGCGATGGCCTGGTGGCTGCCGATCGGGGCGCCCCACACGCTGCGGTCCCTGGCGTAGTCGGTGCCCTTGCGCAGGGCGTAGCGGGCCAGCCCGTTGGAGTACGCGGCGACGGTGATGCGCTCGGGGTTGAGCCCGGAGAACAGCGCTGCGAGCCCGGACTCCTCGCCGCCGACGAGCGCGTCGTCGGGGAGCAGGGCGTCGTCGAAGAACACCGTGAACTGGCGCTCCGGCGAGGTGATGGCCATGTCGATCGGCTGGTAGCTCATGCCCGGGGTGTCGGTGGGCACGATGAACATGGCCGGGCGCAGGGCGCCCGACGCCGCGTCCTCCAGCCGGGCCACGACGAGCGTCGCCTCGGTCTCGTCGACCCCGGAGATGTAGTACTTGCGCCCGGACAGCCGCCAGCCCGCCCCGTCCGGGTCGCGGCGCGCCGTCGTGGTGATCTTGTGCGAGTTCGATCCGGCGTCCGGCTCGGTGATGGCGAACGACATCCGGGTCCGGCCGGTCGCGAACCCGGGCAGCCAGCGTTCCCGCTGCTCCGGCGTCCCGGACGTCGCGATCACCGACGCCGCGATGGCCGGCGAGACGACGATCAGCAGCAGCGGGCAGCCGGCCGCGGCGATCTCCTCGGCGACGATCGCCAGCTCGACCATGCCCGCGCCGCCACCGCCGTACTCGGCGGGCACGGCCACACCGAGGTAACCGGCCTCGCCGGCCTCGGCCCACAGTTCGGTGGTCTTCTCGCCGGTCTTCGCCTTGGCGATCAGGTAGTCGTGGCCGTACTTGGCGGCCATCGCGGCCACCGACGTGCGCAGCATCTGCTGCTCGTCGGTCTCGCGCAGGTCCATATTCGCACTCCTTCGTCGTGCTCGTGCGCGGAAATAGTCGTGGGAACAGCGTTATCCGCGCACGGGGGCGAAGCCCAACCGTCGCGCGGCCAGCTCGGTGAGGACCTCGTCGGCGCCGCCGCCGATGCCCAGGATCCGAGCGTCGCGGTAGTGCCGCTCGATCTCGGAGTCGCGCATGTAGCCGGCGCCGCCGTGCAACTGCAGCGCGTCGTCGACGGTCGCGCCGCAGGCGGCGACGGCCGCGTTCTTGGCCATGCACACCTGGGCCACGACCTCCTGGCCCGCGGCGATCCGGGTCGCCACCTCGCGGGTGTAGGTGCGGGCGAGCTCGATGCGCTGGGCCATGTCGACGAGCCGGTGCCGGATCACCTGCCGGGCGATCAGCGGGCGTCCGAAGGTCGTGCGGTTGCGCACCCAGTCCAGCGTGAGGTCCAGCGCGCGCTGCGCGGTGGCGTAGGCCTGCACGGCCAGCGCGATCCGCTCGGTCTGGAACTGCTGCATGATCAGCGCGAACGCGCCGTTCTCCGGTCCTACGAGGTTGGCCGTGGGCACCCGCGCGTCCACGAAGGACAGCTCCGCGGTGTCGCTGCAGTGCCAGCCCATCTTCTCCAGCCGGCGGGTGACGGTGAACCCGGGCGTGCCCTTCTCGATCACCAGCAGGCTGATCCCGGCGTAGCCGTCGCCGCCGGTGCGCACCGCGGCCGTCACGAAGTCGGCGCGCACACCGGAGGTGATGTAGGTCTTGGACCCGTTGACGACGTAGTGGTCGCCGTCGCGGACCGCGCGGGTGCGCAGCGCCGCGACATCGGACCCGGCGTCGGGTTCGGTGACGCCGAGTGCACCGATGGTCTCCCCGGCCAGCGTGGGCCGCACGAAGCGGTCGATCTGCGACGGGTCACCGGCGGCGACGATGTGCGGCAGCGCGATGCCGTGCGTGAGCAGCCCGGCCACGACCCCGCCCGAGCCGCCGGCCTGGATCAGTTCCTCGGTCACCACGATGGAGTCGAGCAGGCCGCCGCCGGCGCCGCCCACCTCCTCGGCGAACGCGACACCCAGCAACCCCAGCCTCGCGGCCCGGGCGTGCAGCTCGCGGGGGAGCTCGCCGGCCCGCTCCCAGCCGTCCAGGTGAGGCACGATCTCGGTCTCGGTGAACCGGCGGACGGTCGCGCGCAGCTCGCGGCGCTCGGGGGTGTCCCAGGGGTCAGGCGTCATCCTGCGCGGAGCCTTTCGTCGAGGTGGCGGGCCCAGTCGGCGAGCAGGGCCCGGCGGCGCGGGCCGTCGTCGGTGAGCAGGTCGGCCAGGCCCAGGCCGCGGATCAGGTCGAGGGTCTGCTGGACGGCCTCGCGCACGCCCGGGCGCGTCTCGTCGGCGCCGAGCAGCTCGACGGTCAGCCGGTGCGACTCGCGCCCGATGGCCGCCTCGAGCGGCATGACCTCCGCGTGCAGCTCCGGATCGGTGCGGGCGGCCACCCACAGCTCGAGCGCGGCGTGGAACAGCGGCCCGGTGTAGAGCCGGGCCAGCATGTCCAGCACGGCCACGGTGCGTCCCGCGCCGGTGGGCAGCGCGGCCGCCTGCTCGCGGATCTCGGCGATCCGGGCGGCGCCGAGATGTTGCACGGCGGCGACGACGAGCGCGGCGCGGGTGGGGTAGTGGTGCAGCTGCGCCCCGCGGGACACCCCGGCGCGGTGCGCGACCGCGGTGGTGGTCGTCCCGCTCCAGCCGTGCTCGGCCAGGCTCGCGACGGTGGCCTCCATGAGCCGGGCGCGCGTGAGCTCGCTGCGCTCCTGCTGGCGGGTGACCACGGGGTGGCAGTGTGCCCGGCCACAAACAAACAAGCAAGCCTGCTTGTTTGTCGTCGGTTGTTGTGGCGGTCAGCCGCGGTCGTGGAGCAGCAGCAACGTGTACGCGGCCACGCTCTGCGCGTCGGTGATCTCCCCGTTCCTGATCATCGTTTCGAACTCGGCCGTGCCGAACCAGCGCGCCCGCATGTCCTGCTCGGTGTGCTCGCGCCGGGCCGGGCCCGCGGTCAGCTCCGTGGCCAGGAAGACCATGCCGCGCTGGCTCGACATGCCCGGCGCCACCTCCAGCTCGCCGAGCAGATCCATCCGGCCGGCCACCAGCCCCGTCTCCTCCACCAGTTCCCGGGCGGCCAGCTCGGCCGGGTCGACCTCCGCGCGGTCGGGCGCGGTGCCGGCCGGGAACTCCCATCGCCGCCGGCCCACGGGGTAGCGGAACTGTTCCACCAGATGCAGGCGGTCGCCGTCGCGCGGGATGACCAGCGCATAGGTCGGCTTGTCGACCACGCCGTAGACGCCGTTGCTGCCGTCGGGCCGGCGAATCGCGTCCTCCCGCACGGTCATCCACCGATTGGCGTACACCTGGCGGCTGCTGAGCGTCTCCACCCCGACACAGTGCCGTGCCCGCGACGGGAAGCCCCAGCCGCCCGAACGTGAACCACCTCACCCGCGAGTCGCCCCATCTCGACGTGCGAGTCGGCGGAATTCCGTGCACGAGTCGCGCGATCCGGGTGGCCAGGCGAAGGGCGCGGAGTCGCGGATCCCGATCACCGGGCAGGAGGTGATCTCCACCCGCCGGGTCCCTGCGTGGCCTCCCGGCCCCACCGTTGCCTGTGCGTCGCGCGGCGCGCACTGCGGCCGCCACGAACCCGGCGGCACGCGTCCGCCTGCACCGTCGCCCCCGGTCGGCCACACCTGGCGGCCGCCGAGCGTTTTCGCAGCGCACACGGTGCCGGGTGGGCGGCTTGACTCCACCGAACGCGAGGAGTGAGGTACATCACATGGTGACTGTGCGGCCCGATGCTCCCGACCCTGGTTCGCGCCCCGGCCTGCACCGGGTGGCCGCGCTGATGCCGGACCCGAAGCCCGATCCATCGGCTGTGCTGAGCGGGGGCATCCGGGGGCTGGTCGAGGCCGCCGTCCGGGTCGCCGGCAGTGTCCCGGCGGTGGCGGGCGCCGCAACCCGGCTGGCCGCCGAGCTCGGCAAGGTCGCGGTGGGCCAGTCCGAGGTCGAACCCGCCCGCGGTGATCGCCGCTTCTCCGACCCGACCTGGACCGAGAACCCCGGTTACCACCGGCTGATGCAGGCCTACCTGGCCACCTGCGCGGCCATCGACGAGGCCGTCGCCGATGCCGATCTGCCCGACTGGCGCGACCGCGAGCGCGCCAGGTTCCTGGCCACCGTGCTGGCCTCGGCGCTGGCCCCGACGAACACCCTGTTCGGCAACCCGGCCGCGCTGAAGCGGGCGCTGGAGACCGGCGGCGGCAGCCTTCGTCGCGGCATCGGCAACCTGTTCTCGGACCTGCGGCACAACGGCGGGCTGCCCCGCCAGGTGGACCGCGGGAGATTCGTCGTCGGCCGCGACCTCGCCGCCACCCCGGGTGCGGTGGTGTACCGCGACGACGTCCTCGAACTGCTGCAGTACCGGCCGCAGACCGCGCAGGTCCGCAAGGTCCCGGTCGTCGTGGTGCCGCCGCAGATCAACAAGTACTACTTCATGGACCTCGCGCCGGGTCGCTCGCTCATCGAGTACGCGGTGTCGAAGGGCCAGCAGGTGTTCGCGATCTCCTGGCGCAACCCGGTCAAGGACCACCGCGACTGGGATCTCGACACCTACGGGCGCGCGATCCTGTCCGCGCTCGACGCCGTCGCCGCGATCACCCGCTCCGAGCAGGTCAACCTGTTCGGCTTGTGCGCGGGCGGCATCACCACTGCGACAGTGCTCAACCACCTTGCCGCGACCGGGAACGAACGGGTGCGCTCGGCGAGTTTCGGGGTGACGCTGCTCGACTGGTCGGCGCCCGCGCCCATCGGGATGATGTCGGCCGGACCGCTGCTGCGGCTGGCGGACTGGCGATCGCGTTCAGCGGGTGTCCTCGACGGCCGGTCGCTGGCGTCGGTGTTCACCTGGATGCGCCCGAACGACCTGGTCTGGAACTACTGGGTCAACAACTACCTGCTCGGCACCGACCCACCGCCGTTCGACATCCTCGCCTGGAACGCCGACACGACGAACCTGCCGAGCGGGCTGCACCGCCAGTTCCTGGAGATCTTCGAGAAGAACACGCTGACCAAGCGGGGCGCGCTCACCGTGCTCGGGGCGCCGATCGACCTCAAGCAGGTCACCGTCGACACGTACGTCACCGGGGGCACCAGCGACCACCTGACGCCGTGGAACGGGTGCTACGCCTCGGCTGCCCTGCTCGGCGGGACCTCGACGTTCGTGCTGACCAACACCGGACACATCCAGACCTTGGTCTGCCCGCCGGGCAACAAGAAGTCGAAGTACTGGACCGGCCCCGAGCCGGGGACGGACCCCGAGGCATGGCGGAAGCGCGCGACCGAGCACGCCGGCACCTGGTGGGAGCACTGGGCGGGGTGGATCGGCGAGCGATCCGGACCGAAGAAGGCAGCCCCGGACGGGCCGGGGGACCGGGAGCACCCGCCGCTGGCCGACGCCCCCGGCACCTACGTCCACACCCAGGCCTGACCCCACCCGCGAGTCGGCAGTTTCGGGAGGGTGAGTCGGCGGTTTCGGGAGCCAGGGTTCCGGGCTGTCGGTGAGCGTGGGCTCGGCCGATCCTGCGGCGAGGCGGATCGCCAGCAGCCGGCCCTCGGTGGTTGGAGACGTCGGCGTCGAACACTTCCGCGTGGTCGTTGGTGTATGCCCCGGCGGGAGTCCCCGCGGCCTCACCCGCGTCGCGTGCTCGCCCGCACCCCGTCGCAGCTCGTCGATGCTGTAACCGAGGTCCGTCACCCGGCGCCCCCGCTGTCGATCAACGACCAAGATCGTACAAAGGCGACGTATTCCCGGGACGTGTCACGGAGGGCACGATCGCGGGGTGCGCGCGTCCCGGCTGGTGGCCCTGCTGTTCACCCTGCAACGCCGCCGCGCGGCCACGGCGGCCCAGCTCGCCGGCGAGCTGGAGGTCTCCGAGCGGACGATCTACCGCGACGTCGCCGCGCTGCAGGCCGCCGGAGTGCCGCTGTGGACGGAGTCCGGTCGCGGCGGCGGGATCCGGCTGCTCGACGGCTGGCACACCCGCCTCGACGGCCTGACCTCGCGCGAAGCGGCCGCGATCCTGGCGATCGGTGCGCCGCAGGTGCTCGCCGACCTGGGGATGGGCTCGGCGCTCAGTGCCGGGCAGGCCAAGCTGCTCGCCACCCTCCCGGCGGCCCTGCGCGAGCACGCGCGGGCCGTCGGCGAGCGGTTCCACCTCGATGCGCCGGGCTGGTTCCAGTCCGCGCAACAGACCGGCCGGCTCACGGAGGTGGCCGAGGCGGTGTGGGAGCAGCGCCGGCTGCGTGTCGACTACCGGCGCGGCGACGGGTCGGTCGAGCGGGTCCTCGAACCGCTCGGGCTCGTGCTCAAGGCAGGGGTCTGGTACCTCGTGGCCGGGGTGGCTGGCGAGCCTATGACGATCCGCACCTACCGGGTCTCCCGGATCCTCGCCGCCGAGCCGACCGGGGAGGGCTTCGTGCGGCCGCCGCGCTTCGTGCTCACCGCATGGTGGGCCGACGCCGCCACCCGGTTCGCCGGCTCGCTGCTGCGCGAGAAGGTGCGGCTGCGCGTCGGACCGGCCGGGTTGCGGACACTGCCGCACATCACCGACGACGATGCTGCGATCCGGGCGATCGCGCTGGCCGGACCGGCCGACGACGAGGGCTGGCGGGAGCTGATCCTGGAGGTGGAGAGCATCGTGGTCGCGGCGGGACAACTCACCGCTCTGGGTGGGCAGGTCGAGGCGCTCGACCCGCCGCAGTTGCGTGCCGCGCTCGCGGCCGCGGGCGCCGCGCTGGCGGCCCGCAACACCGGTCCTGTCGCAGCTGCCCCCTAAGCTCTGCGAGCGTGCGCCTCGTCATCGCCCGCTGCCAGGTGGACTACGTCGGACGCCTCACCGCACATCTGCCGATGGCGCCCCGGCTGCTGCTCGTGAAGGCCGACGGATCGGTCAGCGTGCACGCCGACGACCGCGCCTACAAACCGCTGAACTGGATGAGCCCGCCGTGCTGGCTCGAGGAACAGCCCGGCGTGTGGACGGTGCGCAACAAGGCCGACGAGTCGCTGGTGATCACCATCGACGAGGTGCTGCACGACTCCAGCCACACCCTCGGGGTCGACCCGGGGCTGGTGAAGGACGGCGTCGAGGCGCACCTGCAGGAGTTGCTGGCCGCGCACCCCACCGTCCTCGGCGAGGGCTACACGCTGGTCCGCCGTGAGTACATGACCGCGATCGGCCCGGTCGACCTGCTCTGCCGCGACGCCGAGGGCCGCAGCGTCGCCGTCGAGGTCAAGCGCCGCGGCGAGATCGACGGCGTCGAGCAGCTGACCCGCTACCTCGAGCTGATGGATCGCGACCCGCTGCTGCGCCCGGTCACCGGGGTGTTCGCCGCGCAGCAGATCAAG
Source organism: Pseudonocardia acidicola (assembly GCF_012911935.1). Taxonomy (GTDB): domain Bacteria; phylum Actinomycetota; class Actinomycetes; order Mycobacteriales; family Pseudonocardiaceae; genus Pseudonocardia; species Pseudonocardia acidicola. The sequence continues at coordinate 54,762 of NZ_JAAXLA010000030.1, forward strand.
CCGCAGGCCCGGACGCTGGCCGAGGACCGCGGGATCCGCTGCGTCGTCGTCGACTACAACGCGCTGCGCGGCGTGGAATCCGACGACCTGCGGTTGTTCTGAGCCGACCCGCATCCACCCGGCCACCCGTCTGGGAAGGGTGTTCCCGGTGACATGCGTGGGATACCGAGCGGCCAGGGATGGGAGTATCGGTTGCGAACTTGTCCCTCGGGGTAGCGGGAGGTATGCGCGTGGCACGGGAGTTCCGGACGGTCGGCGTGGTCGGCCTGGGCACGATGGGCGCCGGCATCGTGGAGGTGTTCGCGCGCAACGGCCTGCAGGTGATCGCGGCCGAGGTGGACGAGGAGGCCGTGGCCCGGGGCCGTTCCCACCTCGAGACGTCGACGCGGCGGGCCATCGAGCGGGGGAAGCTGACCGAGGAGGCCGCCGCCGAGCTGCTCGGCCGGATCACCACGACGACGTCGCTGGCCGACATGGCCGACGCCGACCTCGTCATCGAGGCCGTCCCGGAGAGCCTGGACCTCAAGGCCGCCGTGTTCGCCGAGCTCGACAAGGTCGTCCGGCCCGAGGTCATCCTGGCGTCGAACACCTCGTCGCTCTCGGTCACCGAGTTGTCCGTGCGCACCGCGCGGCCCGGCAAGGTCGTCGGGATGCACTTCTTCAACCCGGCGCCGGTGCAGAAGCTCGTCGAGCTGGTGCGCACCGTCGTCACCGAGCCCGATGTGATCGACGATCTCAAGGCCTTCGCCGCGACGCTGGACAAGGTGCCGGTGGTCATCGGTGACCGCGCCGGGTTCATCGCGAACGCGCTGCTGTTCGGCTACCTCAACCACGCCGCGGGCATGTACGAGTCGCACTACGCCAGCCGCGAGGACCTCGACGCCGCGATGCGCTACGGGTGTGGCTACCCCATGGGTCCGCTGGCACTGCTCGACCTGATCGGGCTCGACACCGCCTACGAGATCCTCAACACGATGTACCGGCAGTCGCGCAACCAGCTGCACGCGCCGACGCCGATCCTCAAGCAGATGATCACTGCCGGGCTGCTGGGCCGCAAGAGCGGGCGCGGCTTCTACACCTACGAGAAGCCGCACTCGTCGAAGGTGGTGCCCGACGCGTTCACCCCGAACGGGACCGTGCCCGACGACGTGCCCGTGCGCGACGTGCAGCGCGTCGGTGTCGTCGGCACCGGGACGATGGCCAGCGGCATCGTCGAGGTGCTGGCCAAGGCCGGGCTTGATGTCATCGTGCGCGGTCGCAGCGACAGCAAGGTCGAGGGCTCCATCGCCGGTATCCGCAAGTCGCTGGAGAAGGCCGTGGTCCGCGGCCGGATCTCCGAGTCCGACCGCGACGCCACGATGTCCCGGATCACCGGCACCACCCGGCTCGAGGACTTCGCCGACGTCGACCTGGTCATCGAGGCCATCGCCGAGGAACTCGACATCAAACGCGCCGTGTTCGCCGCGCTCGACGAGATCTGCAAGCCCGGTGCCATCCTGGCCACCACGACGTCGTCGCTGCCCGTGGTGGAGTGCGCCGCGGCGACCTCGCGGCCGGCCGACGTGCTGGGCCTGCACTTCTTCAACCCGGCGCCGGTGATGAAGCTGGTGGAGGTCGTCTCGACGATCACGACCTCGCCCGAGGTCGCGGCCACCGGGCTCGCGCTGTGCGAGCGGCTGGGCAAGGTGCCGGTGTCCTGCGGGGACCGGGCCGGGTTCATCGTCAACGCGCTGCTGTTCCCGTACCTCAACGACGCGGTGAAGATGCTCGAGGCGCACTACGCGACCTCCGACGACATCGACGCCGCGATGAAGACCGGGTGCGCGCTGCCCATGGGGCCGTTCGAGCTGCTCGACGTCGTCGGTCTCGACGTGTCGCTGGCCATCGAGCGCTCGCTGTACCAGGAGTTCCGGGAGGCCGGGTTCGCGCCCGCGCCGCTGCTCGAGCACCTGGTGACGGCGGGCCGGCTGGGTCGCAAGACCGGGCACGGCTTCCGCGACTACGCCGCGCGCTGAGTGGCGCCGTCCTGACGTCGTGATCATCCGACCTGTCTGATGCCCCGCTCGAACCACTCACGCCGATCACAGGCGCGGTCGTCGGAGGGTTCGCGGCGGGGCCGATCGAAAGGGACGCGCGCTGAGCACGTACCGCTGCGGTCGGCCGTGCTCAGCCGCACCGAGAGCGGTCCGGACGGCGAGTGGCAGGTCCGTCAGGTGCCCGGCGCCTCGTCGGTGAAGGACTACCGCTGCCCCGGCTGTGACCAGCTCATCCCCGCGGGGACCCCGCACGTGGTGACCTGGCCGGCCGGGGACTACGGGTCGGTGGAGGAGCGCCGGCATTGGCACCTGCCGTGCTGGAACGCGCGGCATCGGCGCCGGCCGGAGAGGCGGCGCTGGTAGTGCGTGCCGGCCGTGCAAGGGCCACCGTGCTCGTCCGGGCCGGGCTGCAGGGCGGCCGGGCGCCCGATCGGTACCGGCGCCGAGGGCCGTGGCGCGTCAGCGCCGGCCGGCGGGGGAGGTGCGGCGGCGGTTGCGCTGCCGGGACCGCTTGACCGGGCTGGGGCGCGGGGCGCTGTTTCCCGGGCCGTCCTCGCCCGGCTTCTCATCAGCAGCTGCATCCTCGGTCTCGGTCGTGGCTGCGGGGGCAGCCTTCCCCCCGGGAGAGCTCTCGGGCGCGGTGTTCTCCGGCGCGGTGTTCTCCGGCGCGGCCGTCTCGGGCGCGGCGGCCCCGGCCTGCGCCGGCGACGTCCCGGTCTGGACCGGCGCGGCCCCCGCCGGCGGGTTCTGCACCTGGCCGGCGACCGTGGCATCCTCCGGGCCGGCCGGGTTCGCCGGCAGCTGCGCCCGTGCGTCCGCATCGGTGACGGGGCCGGGCGCAGCATGCGCGGGACCCGGGGCGGTCACCGTGGCCTGGGTGTCGAGAAGCCCGCCGATCGTGCGGTCCAGCACGGCCCGGGTCGTGCCGAGCTGCTCGAGGATCCGAGCCCGCAGCGAGTCGAGTTCCGCCACCCGCTGCTCGGCCTCGGCGATCATGCGTCGTGCCGTCCGCTCGGCCTCGGCGACCTCGCGCTGCGCCTGCTCCTGCGCGTCCGCCAGGGTCTGCGCGGTCCGGCGGCGGGCCTCGGCCCGCTGGGCCTCCAGCTCCGCCAGCGCCTCCGACCGGCGCGCGTCCATCGCGATGGTGAAGTCCTCTTCCACCAGCGCGCACTTGGCCGCGGACTCGGCTGCGAGCCGGTCGCGCTCCTGCTGGGCCTCCGCGGCGGCGCGGCTCAGCTCGGCGTCGGCCTCGGCGCGGCGTCGCGCCATCTCCTGTTCGGCCGCCTCGCACTCGGCGGCGACCTGCGCCCGCCGGGCCTCGGCCTGCGCGGTGGTCCGGTCGGCCTCGGCGCGGGCGGCGGCGGTGATCTCCGCCGCCTGCCGCTCGGCCTCGGCCAGCCGCTGCTTGACCTCGTCGTCGGCGCGGCTGCGCATCTCGGCGACCTCGTCCTCGGCCAGCCGCAGCATCGTCCGCATGCGCTCGCTCATCCCCTGGACGTTCTGCGGGGGACTGGCCAGCTTGCGGACCTGGAGCCGCAGGCCCTCGGCCCGGGCCCGGGCGTCGTCGAGCTCGCGGTTCAGCTGGGCGGCCTGGCTCACGGCGGCGTCACGGTCCGCGGCGAGGATGCGGATCTCGGCATCGAGGCGACTGAGGTGGGTGTCGACCTGAGCCTGGTCGTAGCCCCGTCGGGCGATCGCGAAACCGGCGTCGGGCGAGGACGTGTCCAGATTCCCGGCCATGGCGTCACCGTACCGGGATGGCCCCGAACGGTTGGTATGTTCACGATCCGTGGTGGTCACCGTCACCCAGTCGCGCAAGGTTCGTGGCCGGCCGGACGTGGCCGGGCTGGGCTGAGCGGCGGGCGGCGATGGTGCTCGCCGCCGCCCGCCACCCATTCGTCAGACCCCTCGGAAACGGTTGATCGCCTCGAGGTGCTTCTCGCGCTTCTCGGTGTCGACCACGCCCAGGCCCTCCTGCGGGGCCAGGCAGAGCACGCCGACCTTGCCCTGATGGGCGTTGGTGTGGACGTCCAGGGCAGCCTGCCCGGTCTCGGCCAGCGGGTAGACCCGCGACAGGGTCGGGTGGATGAGGCCCTTGGAGATCAGCCGGTTGGCCTCCCAGGCCTCGCGGTAGTTCGCGAAGTGCGAGCCGACGATCCGCTTGAGGTTCATCCACAGGTAGCGGTTGTCGTACTGGTGCTCGTAGCCGGAGGTGGAGGCGCAGGTGACGATGGTGCCGCCCTTACGGGTGACATAGACACTGGCGCCGAAGGTCTCGCGCCCCGGGTGCTCGAAGACGATGTCCGGGTCGTCGCCGCCGGTCAGCTCGCGGATCTTGGCCCCGAAGCGCTTCCACTCCTTGGGGTCCTGGGTGTGCTCGTCGCGCCAGAACTTGTAGCCCTCGGCGTTGCGGTCGATGACCAGCTCGGCGCCCATCTTGCGGCAGATCTCCGCCTTCTCCGGCGAGGAGACCACGCAGACCGGGGTGGCGCCGCCGTTGAGCGCGAACTGGGTGGCGTACGAGCCGAGGCCGCCGGACGCGCCCCAGATCAGCACGGTGTCGCCCTGCTTCATGCCCGCGCCGTTGCGCGAGACCAGCTGACGGTAGGCCGTGGAGTTGACCAGCCCAGGGCTGGCCGCCTCCTCCCAGCTCAGGTGCTCGGGCTTGGGCATCAGCTGGTTGGACTTGACCAGCGCCAGCTCGGCGAGGCCGCCGAAGTTGGTCTCGAAGCCCCAGATGCGCTGCTCCGGGTCCATCATCGTGTCGCTGTGCCCGTCGGGACTCTCCAGCTCGACGGACAGGCAGTGCGCGACGACGCGGTCGCCGGGCTTCCAGGCGTTCACTCCGGGGCCGGTGCGGACCACGACACCGGCCAGGTCGGAACCGACCACGTGGTAGGGCAGGTCGTGCCGCTTGGTCAGCGGCGACATCCGGCCGTAGCGCTTGAGGAACCCGAAGGTGGACAGCGGCTCGAAGATCGAGGTCCACACCGTGTTGTAGTTGATCGCGCTGGCCATGACCGCGACCAGCGCCTCGCCCGGGCCGAGCTCCGGGGTCGCCACCTCGTCGAGGTGCAGGCTCTTGCGCGGGTCTTTGTCGCGCGAGGCCAGACCCTCGAACATGTTCGCCTCATCGGCGTGCACGGTGACGCCCTGGTAATGATCCGGGACGGGAAGCGCCCCAACCGCCTCGTACTGCTCGGCGAGAATGGCGTCGAGGATCTCCTGCACGGCTGGCCTCCGCTGGCTGAGTCGTGATGGTCCTGCTTGGGATACCAAATGTTACCGATCAGTATGGTACCCGGGAATGCAGGTAGGCGACGACAGTCTTCCTGTCATCGTGACCTATGCCACCGCTACTGCCCACCTTCGGGTGGTCCTGCTCGCAGGTGGATCAGTGTGCGCCGTCAGCCGCCGGCTCGACCAGCTCGACGAGAACGCCGCCGGCGTCCTTCGGGTGCAGGAAGTTGATGCGCGACCCGGCCGTGCCCCGGCGGGCCTGCTCGTAGAGCAGGCGGACGCCCTTGTCGCGCAATGCCGCGCTGATGGCGTCGATGTCGCCCACCCGGTAGGCCATCTGCTGGATGCCCGGACCGTTGCGGTCGAGGAACTTCCCGATCGGGGAGTCCGGACGCAGCGGCGCCAGCAGTTGAATGGCGGCCCCCGTGTCGCCGGGAGCGGAGAGCATGGCCTCCCGCACCCCCTGCTCCTCGTTCGTCTCCTCGTGCGTGGCGACGAGGCCGAACGTGTCGGCGTACCAGGCGATGGCCTCGTCGAGGTCCGCGACGGCGATCCCGATGTGGTCCACCCCGATGACCTGTGCGTGCAGTGTTTCCTCAGTGGCTCCCATGCGCGGGAATGTAACCGGCGGGCGGCTTCCCGGCGGCCTGTGCGTCGTGTCACGCGACTGATCGGGTCGCGGCCGGAGATGGTTGGCTGCGTCCGCAGGTATCGTCCTGTGATCCCTCGCCGCCGCAGTCGCAGGAGGTTGCCGTGTCCGGATCCGTCATCGTCGCAGGCGCTCGCACCCCGATGGGTCGTTTGCTCGGTTCGCTCAAGGGCCTCTCCGGTGCCCAGCTGGGCGGGGTCGCCATCAAGGCTGCGCTGGAGCGCGCCGGTGTCGCCCCCGAGCAGGTGCAGTACGTCATCATGGGGCAGGTGCTGACCGCCGGGGCCGGCCAGATCCCCGCCCGCCAGGCCGCGGTCGCCGCCGGCATCCCGATGAACGTTCCCGCGCTGACCATCAACAAGGTCTGTCTGTCGGGCATCGACGCCATCGCGCTGGCCGACCAGCTGATCCGGGCCGGCGAGTTCGACGTCGTCGTCGCCGGTGGCCAGGAGTCGATGACCCAGGCCCCGCACCTGCTCGCCAAGTCGCGCGAGGGCTTCAAGTTCGGTGACGTGAGCATGCAGGACCACATGTCCTACGACGGTCTGTTCTGTGCGTTCGACCAGGTCGCGATGGGTGCGTCGACCGAGAAGTACAACTCCCGCTACGAGCTCACCCGCGAGGACCAGGACGCGTTCTCGGCCCGCTCGCACCAGCGCGCGGCCGCCGCGGCGAAGAACGGCGTGTTCGCCGAGGAGATCGTCCCGGTCGAGATCCCACAGCGTAAGGGCGACCCGGTGCTGTTCGACACCGACGAGGGCGTCCGCGGCGACACCACCACCGAGAGCCTGGGCAAGCTGCGCCCCGCCTTCTCCTCTGACGGGACCATCACCGCCGGTTCGTCGTCGCAGATCTCCGACGGCGCGGCCGCCGTCGTCGTCATGAGCAAGGCCAAGGCCGAGGAGCTCGGGCTGAGCTGGCTGGCCGAGATCGGCGCCCACGGCGTCGTCGCCGGTCCGGACGCCAGCCTGCACGAGCAGCCGGCCAACGCGATCGAGGTGGCCTGCCGCAAGGAGGGCATCTCCCCGGCCGACCTGGACCTGGTCGAGATCAACGAGGCGTTCGCCGCCGTCGGCGTGGTCTCCACCCGCAAGCTGGGTATCGACGAGGACAAGGTCAACGTCAACGGCGGCGCGATCGCCCTGGGGCACCCGATCGGCATGTCCGGCGCCCGGATCGCGCTGCACCTGGCCCTCGAGCTGCGCCGTCGCGGCGGCGGCGTGGGTGCGGCGGCGCTGTGCGGTGGCGGTGGCCAGGGCGACGCCCTGGTGCTCCGGGTCCCCGCCAACTGACCGGCCGGCAGGACGATTCGCCATGGCACCGCAGCTCGACCCGGGCGACCTGGTCGCCCGGGCCCGGCGCGGTGAGCCCCGCGCCGTCGCGCGGCTGATCTCGCTGGTCGAGAACGCCAGCCCCCAGCTGCGCGACGTCGCGGCGGCGCTCGCCCCGCACACCGGCAGGGCCCACGTCGTCGGGCTGACCGGTTCGCCGGGCGTCGGTAAGTCGACCTCGACCTCGGCCCTGGTCACGGCGCTGCGCCGGCAGGGCAAGCGGGTCGGGGTGCTGGCCGTCGACCCCTCCTCGCCGTTCTCCGGTGGCGCGCTGCTCGGTGACCGGGTGCGCATGCAGGAGCACGCGACCGACGACGGTGTCTTCATCCGCTCGATGGCGACCCGCGGGCACCTCGGCGGGCTGGCCTGGTCGACCCCACAGGCACTGCGCGTGCTCGACGCGGCCGGCTGCGACGTGGTGCTCATCGAGACCGTCGGGGTCGGCCAGTCCGAGGTCGACGTGGTGTCGCTGGCCGACACCACGATCGTGCTGCTGGCCCCGGGCATGGGCGACGGCGTGCAGGCGGCCAAGGCCGGCATCCTCGAGATCGCCGACATCTTCGTCGTCAACAAGGCCGACCGGGACGGCGCCGACCAGACCGTGCGGGACCTCAAGTACATGATCTCGCTCGGTGACCGGACGGCGGGGGACGCTGCGACCTGGACGCCGCCGATCCTCAAGACCGTCGCCGCCCGGGCCGAGGGTGTGGACGACGTCGTGGCGGCCCTCGACGGGCATCGCGACTGGATCGACCGCACCGGCGAGCGCGAACGCCGCCGGTTGCGGCGTGCCGAGTCGGAGATCCAGGCCATCACGCTCGAGCAGGTGCGGTCCCGCCTGGGCGATGTCAGCGGCGCGGCGACGCTTCCCGCGCTGGCCAAGCGTGTCGTGGCAGGGGAGCTCGACCCGTACCGCGCGGCCGATGAGCTGCTCACGGCGATCAGCCCCGGGTGATCCGGTCGTGGGTGGGTGCTGACCGGTCGAGCCGGTTGGTCACCCGGTGCGACCCGATGCGCGCGGCCAGCAGCCGGGCGGACCGAGCATGGTCGGCCCCCTCCTCCGCCCCGCCCGCCGCGACCAGCGTGATCGCCAACTCGGCCTGCATCGCGGCGCGCTCCCGGACGGGGTGGGTTTCCCCGGTGACCGCGCCGCGCAGCCGGTCGAGCGCATCCAGGTCGCCGAGGCCGGCCAGAGCGGTACTGCGCCAGCGGTGCACCCCGTCGTAGTCCAGCGCGAGGCCGGGTCGGACGACGTCCGGGACCGGGCGGGTGCGTACCGCGCGCTCCGCGGCGTCGAACGCGCGCCGGGAGCCGTCCAGATCGCCCGCCGCCGCGCGGGCGCCCCCGAGTGCGGCCGCCGTCCACGCCGCCGCCGCGCCGGGTGGCGCGGAGTCTGCGAGCAGCTCGGCGGCCGCCTCCGGCCGGCCCAGTTCGACCAGCACGGCGGCCTGCCCGGCAAGTGACTGCGCCAGTAGCTCGGGCGTCCCGGCCTCCGCGGCGGCGCTCCGGGCCCGGGTGTGCCCGGCCCACGCCGCACACGCCCGGTCCTGGTCCAGGGCCTGCCAGCCGGCGAGCAGTGCGGCGTCGGCCAGTACCGCGGCGACCGTCTGCCGTCGTGCGGGCGACACGGTGTGCAGTAGCAGCCGCTCCAGTTGCTCGACCTGCGCGTTCACCGTGCCGGCGGTGCCGGCGGCGCCCAGCCGGGCGTCGAGCCGGCGGGTAGCCGTGAGTTGGTCGCGGATCAGGGCCAAGGCGTCGTCGTCCACCGCCTCGGCCTCGGCCAGCAGGGCCCGCAGCCGGTCGGCCGTGCCGGCCGGCTGCGCCTCGACGGGGGCGGGGGGCTCGAGGCCGAACTCCGTGCGGCCGTAGAGCTCGGTGAGCAGCCGGCGGTAGAGCGGTTCCGGGACCGCATGCCCGTTCTCCCACCGGGACAGTTGGGTCTTCAGGCTGGCCGGGGCGGCCGTCGGCGCTCCGCGGGATCGGCCGAGCTCGGCCAGCTCGCGCGCGGCATCGGCCTGTGACCAGCCCTTCTCTCGGCGCGCGGCGCGAAGCGCGGCCCCGCTTCCGATGCCCCCGTCGGTGCTCATGCCGCCATGTTGTCGGTGGCGCCTCCTAGTGTCAACGGTGTTGACGCAACACTGCGTCAACAGAGACGGTTGGGGGGCGGACGGTGGATCCGCTGACGTGTTCGGTGTGGGTCGTCGCGGGCTCGGCGGGTGCCGGGGTCGCGGGTTACTGCGCCGGGCGGCGCACGGCGCAGAGGTCGGGACGGCGGGCGGCCCGCCGGTCGGAGCGGGGACGGACGATGCGCCGCTGGCCGGGAGGCGGCGGCTCGGGCCACCGCCGCGGGACCGGCGCCGGGTCGGGCCCGAGCGCGCCGCCCGGGCCCGGGCGGCGCGCCGACGGGCGGGACGCACGGTGACCGGTGGGCGGGGGATGGCGGCTCGGGCGGGCCGGGCCGCCGTCGGTGGAGCGGGCTCAGTCGAAGTCGCCCGCCGCCCGGCGCACCTTGCCGAGCAGCTCGGTGAGCTGGGCCTGCTGTGCCGGAGTGAGCCCGTGCAAGCCGAAGTCCACGTCGGTCACCGACTTCGTGGCGTCCTCCAGCAGCGTGACGCCGTCCTCGGTGATCTCCACCAGGGTCGCCCGCCGGTCCGTCGGGTGCGGCACGCGCCGGACGAGGCCGTCGGCCTGCAGCCGGTCGACGATGTTGGTGACGCTCGTCGGGTGCAGTTGCAGACGCTCGCCCATCACCCGCATGGGCAGCCGGCCCCGGCGCGAGAAGTTGAGCAGGACCAGCGCCTCGTACCGGGCGAAGGTGAGCCCGTGCGGGCGCAGCGCGCCGTCGACGGCGGACAGCAGGATCTGCTGCACACGCATCACGCTGGTGACGGCTGCCATCGTGCCGCTGGGGCCGATCCGCTCCGCCCACAACTCGGCCGCCCGGGAGATCGGGTCGAACGGCAGCGGGTCGCGGGTCGCCATGAGACGGACGCTAGCAGTGCGGTCCCGGCGGGCCCCGTGACGTGCGCCGAAGCGGCGCGCCCGGTCCCGCCGTGTGTGTCCTGCTCGCGTCGGTGGCGCGGGGTGGGGCAGGCTGACCGCCATGCTCGTTGCGTTCAGTGTGGCGCCCTCCGGGGGCGGTTCGGACAGTGTCGGCGACGTGGTCGCGGAGGCGGTGCGGGTGGTGCGGGAATCCGGGCTGCCCAACGAGACCACGTCGATGTTCACCACGATCGAGGCCGAGACCTGGGACGAGGCCATGGACGTGGTGAAACGGGCGGTGGAAGCCGTGCAGGCCCGGGCGCCCCGGGTGAGCCTGGTCCTCAAGGCCGATATCCGTCCGGGGCACACCGGGCAGCTGCAGGCCAAGGTGGAGCGCGTCGAGCGCGCCCTGGGTGAGGGTCGATGACGGGGTTCGTGCTGGTGCACGGGGCCTGGCACGACGCATCGTGCTGGGCGGCCGTGCAGGCCGAGCTCGCCGGCCGCGGGTATCCGGTCGTCGGGGTGGACCTGCCGGCCGACCGGCCGGGCCTCGGGGCGGATGCCTACGCCGATGCGGTGCTCGCCGCGGCCGACACGCTGCCCGACGCGAAGCAGTTGGTGCTGGTCGGGCATTCGCTGGGTGGGCTCACCGTGCCGGTGGTGGCGCAGCGGCTCGGCCCCGAGCGGGTGCGGGCGCTCGTGCTCGTCGCGGCCCTGGTGCCCCGGCCGGGGATGTCCTACGACGATCAGAGGCGCGCCGACCGGTCGATCATGGCGCCGGGGTTCGGGGCCGGACAGGAGCGGCACGAGGACGGAACGACGTCCTGGCCGGCGGCGGCCGCCGTGTCCGGGCTCTACCGCGGCGTCGAGAAGGAGCTGCCGGCCGACGCGGTGGACGCCGCGGTCGGGCGGCTTCGGCGCCAGGCGTGGCAGATCGGTTGCGAGGTCACGCCGCTGACCGCGTGGCCGGCGGTTCGGACCGTCTCGGTGGTCTGCACCGAGGACCAGGTGGTCGACCCGGGGTGGTCCCGGCGGGCGGCCGCCGGCATCGGCGCCGACGTCGTCGAGTTGCCGGGTGGGCACTTCCCCATGCTGACCAGGCCCGTCGAGCTGGCCGACGTGCTGGTGGCGGCCGGCGACGACTGACCCGTCGTCTCGGGGCACAGCCCCGGGACGACGACGGCCGGTGCGGTCCGGTCTCGCATCCGGGCCGCACCGGCCGCGGCCGATGCTGCGACGGCCTCAGGCCGCCGTCAGGTCACATCCCGGCGAGGTTGCGGGTGAAGAAGAAGGTCGCCACCACGAGGGCCGCGAAGCCGAGCACCATGGCGATCTGGGCCTGCTTGGCCGACATCGGGCGGCGCACGGACACCGCGCCCAGCACGAGGGCGGCCAGGCCCAGGATCCAGCCCGCGATCGAAACCGGGCTGGCGATCACCGCGATGATGCCGACGATCAGCCCCGCCTTGCCGAGCGTCGGGCTCTCCTGCTTCGCGGTCTTCTTGCGGGCGTCATCGACGAGGCGGTCGGCGACGGTGTTCTCCGTGCTCATGCAGGGTCCTCCGGTTGGGGGTGGCCGCGCTGCGCGGCCTGTCGGTCATGTACGCAGAGTGACGCCGGTTCAGGTGCGACGTTGCTCTCATGTCTTTAACGAGCAAGTCCGACCTGTGGTGCTCCGCCAGATCGGTGATCGACTACGCCGCGGCCGGCGCGACGCGCGCTACACGCTGAGTGGTCGGGTAGCGAGACGCTGGCCCGCGTTAGTTGGGCGTCCTACTGTTTGCGAGAGCGGTTGGTGCCGACGCCGGGCCGGCCCCGGCCCGGCGAGCCGGATGTGAGGTGCGCGATGAGCGGTCAGCAGGAACACCGGGCACGGCGGATGTGGCGGGCCCTGGAGCCCGTGCATGCGGTGAGCTATTTCGCGCCGGAATCCAGGGCGGCGTGCGACGAGCTGGGCACCAAGGGCTACTGGATGAGTTACTTCGCGCTGCGCGGGGCGCCGCTCGGTGAGGCCCCTCCGGAGCTTGTCGCGGCGCTGTTCTACAACTTCCACCCGGGCCTGGTCGCTCGCGCGCTGCCGGCCGCGTGGAAGGTGGCCGCCCCTGAGCGATTCCTGGCCACCCGGCTCGAGGCTGTCGATGCCGCACTGCACCGGCTGCTCGGCGCCGACATCCTGGCCTCGGCGGAGGTGGCGGAGGCGGCCGCGCTCGCCCGGGAGGCCGCGCTGGCCGCGCCGACCGCAGGCCGGGCGCTGGCCGCGGCCAACGCCGCCCTGGACTGGCCGGACGCACCGCACCTGGTCCTGTGGCACGCCCAGACCATCCTGCGCGAGCAGCGCGGCGACGGGCACGTCGCCGCGCTGCTGACGGCGGGCCTCGACCCGGCCGAGACCCTCGTCGCCTTCGCCGCCGGGACGGGGCTGGACGCCACCTGGCTGCGGGAGCGCCGCGGCTGGTCGGAGCAGGAATGGGAGGCCGCCGCCGGCCGCTTGGCCGACCGGGGCCTCCTCGATGCCGGCGGCGGGCTGACGCCGGCCGGCGAGGAGCTGCGTCGTGATGTCGAGGCACGCACCGACGCGCTGGCCGACGTCCCGTGGGCGATGCTGGGTGACGAGCGGGCCGAGCAGCTCACTGCGCTCGTCGCGCCGCTGGTCTCGGCGATCCTGGCCGGTGACGGGTTGCTGCTGAACAACCCGATGGGGCTGCGCCCGCTGGTGGACCGCCCGTCTGCGTGAACGCACCGTCGTCGCGGTAGCGAAAGGAACCCGGGAGTCGATCATGCAGACGGGACGACTTCCGGTCAGGAGCGCAGTGCGATGACGAAGGACCCGTACCAGCCCCGCAACTGGCCCCCACCGGTGCAGGCGTCGTACCCGGTCCCGGAGGACGAGGCGGGTCGCCCGCCGGCGCGGAAGGGCCGAGCGCCCGCGTCCCGTCGCCGGGCGCCGCGGCCCCGGCTACAGCGCCCACCCACCCGGACTGCCGGGCCGGGCCCCGCCGCGGCCGACCAACGGCCTGGCCGTCGTCTCCCTGGTGCCCGGCATCCTCTGGTCGTCCCGGCTGGGCAGCGCCCCGGCGCTCGTGCTCGGCTACATCGCCCGCGGCCGGATCCGGCCGACCGGGGAGGGCGGCGACGGGTTGGCGATCGCCGGCATCGTCCTCGGCTGGGTGGGGGTCGGCTTCCTGACTCTCGGCCTCTTCGGCGCCATCCTCCGACCCGGCGCTGATCTCGGCCCGGATCTCGTACGGATCTCCGGGCGATCCGCGGATTCGGCGCCGGGGGAGTCCGTCAGCCGGTGCTCGATCGTGCCAGGATGAAGGGCGTGTCCCGACCCGATCCTCGTCAGGCAGCCCAGACGGCCGCGCTGTCGTCCGCGATGGCCGGCGCCGTTGATCTCTCCGCGCTCAAGGCCCGCTCCGAGGCGGCTGCCCGACCGCAGTCCACCGGCGGCGCGTCCACCGACAGCAGCAGCCGGTGGGTCATCGACGTCACCGAGCAGACCTTCCAGGCCGACGTGCTCGAACGCTCGATGCAGGTCCCCGTGATCGTCGATCTCTGGGCCACCTGGTGCCAGCCGTGCAAGCAGCTCTCCCCGGTTCTCGAGCGGCTCGCCGAAGCCGGCAACGGCGCCTGGGTGCTGGCCAAGGTCGACATCGACGCCAACCAGCGGATCGCCCAGGCCTTCGGCGTGCAGTCCATCCCGATGGTGGTGGCGGTCGTCGGTGGCCAGCCGGTCGATGCGTTCAACGGCGCGCTGCCCGAGCCGCAGGTCAAGCAGTGGATCTCCTCGCTGCTCGACGCGCTGCGCGACCGGATGCCGGCCATCCGCGAGGCCGAGCAGCGGGCCGGCAACGGCGGCGAGGAGGCCGAGGAGCCCGAGGACCCGCGCTTCACCGCCGCCGAGGACGCCCTGGAGCGCGGCGACTACGCCGCGGCCGAGGCCGCCTACCAGCAGATCCTTGACGCCGAGCCGGCCAACGAGCAGGCTGCCGCGGCACTGTCGCAGGTCCGGTTCATGGCCCGCGCGGAGAACGTCGACCCGACGGCGATCGCCCGCGCGGACGCCGACCCCGGCGACCTCGACGCGCAGCTCGCCGCCGCCGACGCCGAGGTGGCGGGCGACCGGGCGGAGGACGCGTTCAACCGGCTGGTGTCCCTCGCCGGCCGGACCTCCGGGGACGACCGGGACCGCGCCCGCGAGCACCTCGTCGGGCTGTTCGAGCTGTTCCCGCCGGACGACCCGCGGGTCACCGCGGCCCGCCGCGCGCTGGCCCGGGTGCTCTTCTGAGTCACCCGCACGCGGCGGCGCCCCCGAGCAGCCCGGCGCGGAAGCGCTGTACCCGTTCGTAGCCGAACTCGGCCGGGTCGGCCTGCCCCCGGGCATCGCGGGACGCCCAGTCCGTGGCCAGCAGCACCTCGACCGCCTCGTCGAGGTCGCCGGGGGAGAGCCCGAAGGAGCCGGTCGGGTCGATGAGCCGGCCGGTGTAGGCCCCGGCCAGGCACACCGCGCCGCGCCCGGCCACCGGGCCCTCGGTCGGCGAGCCGAGCGCGCGCTGCGCGGCCAGCCCGTACCGGCTCGCGATCAGGGTGGCCCCGGCGAAGTCGCCGAACTGCTGCTGCAGCGGGGACAGCCGGGCACGGTCGGCGAGCACCGCGCCGTCGGCGGCGCAGAACCCGGCCGGTCCCTGCGCGCCGAGCGCGGCCGGGTCGCAGGCCGTCCGGGCGGGGCCGGTCAGCAGTTCCGGCGCCCGCCAGCCGGGGACGCGCTGCCTGACGACGTCGCCGAACCAGGTGCGGGCGTCACCGCCCACGGCACGAAGCAGCCGGTCCGGTGGCAGGTTCCCGCCGCGGGCCCGGTCGGCGGCCGAGCCGAACCGGCGCTGGGTGAACTCGCGGTTGTCCAGGGCCATCGCGGCGCACCGGGTGGGTCCGTCGGCGTAGCCGTCCTGGAACGCCGACACCCGGTCGAACGCGTTGCCGTGCGCGCTGCGGTCCGCGGACCGGGTGCCTGGCGGGTCCCGGAAGTCGACGAGCGCGAGCAGCGCGGAGTCCCGTCCGGCCGGCCGCACCGGCAGGGTCGACGTGCCCGCCGCCGTGTCGTCGACGAGGTGGCGCAGCGCCGCGCCCGCGTAGCAGTCGGCCATCGTCTCCAGCAGGATCGTCGGGTGCCGGGCCGGATCCCGGCGCTGCGCGTCGTCGACACCGAGCCGGGTCTGCACGGCATGGCCGATCTCGTGCGCGAGCACCACGACGACGCCGGGCGGGCCGAACCGGTCCCGCAGCGAGGGCAGCAGGCCCTCGGCGTCCCAGACGACGGCGTCGGCGGCGGGGCAGTAGACCGCCTGGTCGGCGAGGTCGGCGGCCCGGCGGACGCACGGTGGGGCCGTGGCGGCCGGGTCGCCGGGACGCACCGGGGTGAACGTGCGGATGTCGGTCCACGGCCTGCCGAAGCGGGCCGGGAACGCCGTGCGCCAGTAGTCCTGCAGCGCGGCGATGGTCAGCGTGACGATGTCGTCGGTCGAGCGGGCGGACAGCGGCGGATCACCCGGTTGCGGCGCAGCCGCGGAGGTGGCCGCCGGCTGTCCGGGCAGCGCCTGCGTGCATCCGCCGAGCAGCACCAGCAGGGCCGTGAGCAGCGCGGTGAGCGCGCCGCGCGGCCCTGTCCCCGCGGCGGCGCGCACGATCGCCATTCTGACCGGCGGAGCCTCGCAGGGGGAGGGGTTCGACAGTGTCTGGGCCGGGCGGGCTACGGTCGGGAATCGTGTCGGATGCGTCGCCAACTCCTGCCGTGCCGCACCCGGATGCCGGGCGCCCGGTGCGTCGCCGGGTGGCGATGCCGCAACTGGCCGCCGGGCTGGTCGTGCTGGCTGCGCTCGGCGTCACGATCGGGCTGACCTGCGCCCACCCCGACGCGCTGGTGACGCTGCTGCCGTCGACGAACATGACCGACCTCCACGTCGACTTCGACACCTTCTGGCACTCGGCCGTCGCGCTCACCCAGGGCGCCGACATCTACAAGACCCCGGCGAAGCTGCTCAACCTCAACCCCCCGCTGCTCACGGTGCTGATGACGCCCTTGGCGTTCCTCGGTTCGCTACCGGCCTACCGGCTGTTCGCGCTGCTCACCCTGCTGATGATCGTCGCCGCGGTGCTCGCCGTGGCCCGGGAGCTGCGGCTGTCCCGCGGCTGGACGGCGGTCGCGACACTCGCGCTGCTGGCCTCGTCGCCGCTGCACGGCACGCTCGTGCTCGGCCAGATCTACGGGCTGCTGCTCGTCGGGCTGGCCGCCGGGTGGATCGCCGAGCGGCGCGGGCGGCCGGTGCTGGCCGCGGTGCTCTACGGCGTCACGGTCGCGCTCAAGCCCTCGCTGGCCCCCCTGCTGCTGCTGCCGCTCGCGCAGCGGCGCTGGCCCCCGTTTCGGGCCGGGATCGCCGCGGCGGTGCTGGCCAGCCTGCTCGGGGTGCTCGTCGCGGGGCCCGCCAGCGGCCTGGAGTGGCTGCGGATCGCGCTGGCCGAGCCGGTGCCCGACGTCGTCGACAACGCCGCGCTGCCCGGGCTCGCCGTCCGGCTGGGGTTGCCGTCGGTCGTCGGCTCGGTGCTGGGCGTGATCGTGGTGCTGGGCACCCTCGCGTGGTGCGCGACGCGGACCCGCCGCGGCGCCGGCGTGGAACCGGCCGGAACCGCGCCGTGGGCGGTCGTGGCGTCGGGCCTGCTGCTCGCGCCCATCGCCTGGCACAACTACCTGCTGTTGCTGTGGCCGGGCGTGCTGGTGCTGATCGCCCTGGGTGGGCGGGACCGCCGCGCGCTGGTGGCGGTGCTGCTCGCGCTGCCGGTGATCCCGGTGTCATGGGCGACGCTGTGGCCGCCGGAGGCCCCGTGGTCGCCGGTCGGCCGGTCGCTGTACTGCGTGATTCTGCTGGGCTACTGGGCCGCGCTGCTGCTGGCGGCCGTCGCCGCCCGGCCCGGAGCCCGCCCCCCGGTCGCGGAGCCCGGCCGCCCCGCGGAGCCCGGCCGCCCCGCGGAGCCCGGCCGCCCCGCGGAGCCCGAGCGGCCCGCGGAGCCCGAGCGCCGTGCGGAGCCGGCCCGCACGTCGAATGCGGTGGACCATCCGCAGCGGCTCTAGTCCCCCGGCCGTGAACCCGGGCCCGATCGGCGTTCGCGGACTCCTGATCCTGCTGGTCGCGGCGACGGCGCTGGCCACCGCGGGATGGCTCTACGTGCGCGGCGGGAGCTTCGCCCTCGACCGGATCACCTCCCCGGAGGTGCGCATCCACTCGGACTTCGACTCCTTCTGGGAGTCCGCGGTGGCGATGGCGAACGGCACCGACATCTACCGCACCGCGGCCACCTACCCGAACCTCAACCCGCCGCTGCTGACGTTCCTGCTCGCCCCGCTCGGTCTGCTCGGCTTCCTCCCGGCCTACCGGCTCTTCGTGCTGGTGACGGTCGCGTTGGTGGTGGCCAGCATGGCGGCGGTCGCGTCCGAGCTGCGGTTGCGCGGCGGAGCGCCGTTGGCGGCCACCGTCGCGGTGCTGCTGTCCTCGCCGGTGCTCGGCACGCTGGGCCTGGGCCAGATCTACGGCCTGCTGACCGCAGGCCTGGCCGGGTCCTGGATCGCGGGCCGGCGGGGGCACCCGTCGCTGGAGGGGGTGGCGCTCGGCCTGACGATCGCGATCAAGCCGTCGCTGGCGCCGGTCCTGCTGCTACCGGCGCTGCGCCGGCGGTGGCCGACGCTGCGCTCCGCGGTGGTGACCGGGGTGGTGGGGACCGCCGCCGGGGTGGCGGCGGCCGGGCCCGCGTCGTTCGGCGAGTGGCTGCGGCTGGTCCTCGGCAAACCGCTGGAGACCTACTTCGACAACGCCTCGCTGCCCGCCACCGTCGTCCGGCTGACGTCGGTCAACGACTGGGGGCGTCCGCTGGTCGAGGTGCCGGGCGGCCGCGTGGTGGGGCTGCTCGTGGCGGCGGCACTGCTGCTCGGCACGGCCTGGTGGGTCCGCAGGCCCACCGCTGACGGCGCGCCGGACCCCGCGCTCTGGGCGTTGGCCGCCGCCGCGCTGCTGGCGTCCCCGCTGACCTGGCACAACTACCTGATGATGCTGATGCCCGGCGTGCTGGTGCTGCTCGCGCGCGGCCGATGGCCGGCGGCCACTCTGTTGCTGAGCCTGTCGCTGATCGGGATGGAGTGGCCGCCGCTGTGGTACGGCGCGGACGGCACGGCGTCCGCGCTCCCGCTCTCGTTGTACTGCGGGATCCTGCTGACCTACTGGGCGGCGCTGCTGTCGGCGGCCGGGCCGGACCGCGCCGGGGCCGGGGTCCCCCCGGACGGTTCCGATGCCGGTCCCCGCGCGGGGGCGTCGGCCACCGCCGGCTGAGCGTGCTCGGCTGCGCGTCGCCGCACCGGTCCGCCGGTGTCGTCCGGGGCCAGCCACAGCACGCCCGACGGTGGCAGGCGCAGCACCGCCGACGCGGGGCGGCCGTGCCACATCGTCTGCTCCGCCTCGACCACGCCGAGGTTGCCCACGCCGGAGCCGCCGTAGATCTCGGCGTCGGTGTTGAGCACCTCCCGCCAGCGCCCGGCGAAGGGCAGCCCGACGCGGTAGTCCTCACGCGGGGTCCCGGCGAAGTTCGCGATGCAGGCGAGCACGGTCGGCTTCCCCTCGGCGTCGACGCCCTGGCGCAGGAAACTCAGCACGTTGCCCGACGCGTCGTTGGCGTCGATCCAGGAGAAGCCTTCCGGGGTGGTGTCCCGGGTCCACAGCGCCGAGTTGTCGCGGTAGGCGCGGTTGAGGTCGCCGACGAGCCGGCGCAGCCCGCCGTGCAACGGGTCCTCGAGCAGCTCCCAGTCCAGCGACCGCTGCTCGGACCACTCCCGGACCTGCCCGAACTCCCCGCCCATGAACAGCAGCTGCTTGCCCGGGTGTGCCCACATGAACGCCAGCAGCGCGCGCACGCCCGCGGCCTTGTTCCAGTTGTCACCGGGCATCCGGGTCCACAGCGAACCCTTGCCGTGTACGACCTCGTCGTGGCTGAGCGGCAGCACGTAGTTCTCGCTGAACGCGTACATCAGCGAGAACGTCATCTGGCTGTGGTGGTAGCTGCGGTGGATCGGATCGCGCCCGACATAGGCGAGCGTGTCGTGCATCCAGCCCATGTTCCACTTGAACCCGAAGCCGAGACCGCCGAGGTGCGTGGGCCGGGTGACGCCGGGCCAGGCCGTGGACTCCTCGGCGATGGTCATGACCCCGGGGTGGTGCCGGTAGACGGTCGCGTTCATCTCCTGCAGGAATGCGACGGCGTCGAGGTTCTCCCGGCCGCCGTGGATGTTGGGCAGCCACTGGCCCTCGGGGCGGGAGTAGTCGAGGTAGAGCATCGAGGCGACGGCGTCGACGCGCAGCCCGTCGACGTGGAACTCCTCGAGCCAGTACAGGGCGTTGGCGACGAGGAAGTTGCGTACCTCCCGGCGGCCGAAGTCGAACACGAGCGTGCCCCAGTCGGGCTGCTCGCCGCGGCGCGGGTCGGCGTGCTCGTAGAGCGGGGTGCCGTCGAAGCGGGCCAGTGCCCACTCGTCACGCGGGAAGTGCGCGGGCACCCAGTCGATGATCACGCCGTAGCCGGCCTGGTGCAGGGTGTCGACGAAGTACCGGAAGTCGTCGGGGCTGCCGAACCGCGCGGTCGGGGCGTAGTAGGAGGTGACCTGGTAACCCCAGGAACCGCCGAAGGGGTGCTCGGCCACCGGCAGCAACTCGACGTGGGTGAAGCCGGTCTCGTCGAGGTACTCGACGAGTTCATGGGCCAGTTCGCGGTAGTTCAGCCCCTGCCGCCACGAGCCGAGGTGCATCTCGTAGACGCTCATCGGCTCGGCGTGCGGCTGGCGCTGCGCGCGGGCGGTCATCCACTCGGCGTCGCCCCACTCGTAGGACGACGCGTCGACGACCGACGCGGTGGCCGGCGGGATCTCGGTGGCGAAGGCCAGCGGGTCGGCCTTGTCGCGCCAGCGGCCGTCCTTGCCGAGGATGCGGAACTTGTAGCGGGTGCCCGGCTCGACCCCCGGGACGAAGATCTCCCACACCCCGGAGCTGCCCAGCGCGCGCATCGGGTGGGCCCAGCCGGCCCATCCGTCGAAGTCGCCGGTGACCCGCACGCCCTGTGCGGTCGGGGCCCACACGGCGAAGCTGGTGCCGGTGACCGGGCCGGACGCGGTGTCGTAGTGGCGCACGTGGGCGCCGAGGACATCCCACAGCCGCTCGTGGCGGCCCTCGCCGATGAGGTGCAGGTCGACCTCGCCGAGTGTCGGCAGCCAGCGGTACGGGTCGTCGACGACGTCGGTGCGGTCGGCGTAGCGCACCGCGAGCTTGTAGTCACCGGGCGGGCCGGGGACGACGCCGGACCACAGACCCGCGTCGTGCACCTTGACCAACGGGTGCGCCTTCTGCGGGTCGCCGCCGAGCAGCACGTGAACCTCGTCGGCGTGCGGGCGCAGCGTGCGGACCACGGTGCCGTCCGGGTGCGGGTGCGCCCCGAGCACGCCGTGCGGGTCGTGGTGGGCCCCCCCGAGCAGTTGGTCGACCGTCGCCCGCTCCGGCGGGTTGGGGTCGACGGGACGGGGGCTGATCGTCTGGGTCGGGTTCTCCTCGCGATCCACTCGTGAACCCTATTGCCAGTGCTGCCGACACGCCGACCCTGGTCAGCAGTTCGGCCCCGGACCACGCCCACTGATCGCACCGCGTGCTGCACGGCGCCGCATCAGGGTGGTTCCGCTGGCACTCATCGCCAGCAGAGCCACCCCGATGGCATCGGGTCAGGGGTGGGGCCGGACGGCGTGCAGGGG
>NZ_JAAXLA010000031.1 GCF_012911935.1 Pseudonocardia acidicola
CCCTGACGCGGTCAGGATGAGCGGGGGGCGGGCGGCCGGGAGGCCGTCGGGGTCGTCCACCCGCAGGGCGTCCACGAGGGCGGCGCGGGCTCCCGGGATCGCGTCGGGGATGTCGGTGTGCAGTTCCAGCAGTGGCTGACCTGCCGTCACGGCCTCGCCGACGCCGACCAGCAGCCGCACGCCCGCCGCGGCCTGCACCGCGTCCTCCTTACGGGCCCGGCCGGCCCCGAGCCGCCACGCCGCGATGCCGACCGCCAGCGCGTCGCACCGCATCAGCACCCCGGAGCGCTCGGCGGGCACCGGCTCGACGTGCTTCGCCACCGGTAGTGGCGCGGACGGGTCGCCACCCTGAGCGGCGATCATCCGCTCCCACACCGGATACGCCGCTCCCGACGCCAGCACCCCGGCCGGGTCCACCTCGGAGAGCCCGGCCAGCGCCAGCATCTCCCGGGCGAGCGCGACGGTCAGTTCCACGACGTCGGCCGGGCCGCCCCCGCGCAGCACCTCGACCGCCTCCGCGACCTCCAGCGCGTTGCCCACCGCGCGCCCGAGCGGCACGGACATGTCGGTGAGCAGTGCCGTCGTCGCCAGCCCGTGCGCGGCGCCGATCTCGACCATCGTGCGGGCCAGTTCCGCGGCCCGGTCGCGCGTCTTCATGAACGCGCCGGAGCCGGCCTTGACGTCCAGCACCAGTCCGTCGGTGCCCTCGGCGATCTTCTTGCTCATGATCGAGCTAGCGATGAGCGGGATCGACTCCACGGTGCCGGTGACGTCGCGCAGCGCGTAGAGCTTGCGGTCGGCCGGCGCGAGGGTCGGCGTGGTCGCGCAGATGGCCGCCCCCACGTCGGCGAGCTGTGCGGCGATCTCCTCCACCGACAGTGCGGCGCGCCAGCCCGGGATGGACTCCAGCTTGTCCAGCGTCCCGCCGGTGTACCCGAGCCCGCGCCCGGACAGCTGCGGCACCGCCGCCCCGCATGCGGCCACCAGGGGCGCCAGCGGCAGCGTGATCTTGTCGCCGACGCCGCCGGTGGAGTGCTTGTCGACCAGTGGGCGGCCGACGTCGGGCAGCGACAACGTCTCGCCGGAGTCGATCATCGCCTGGGTCCACCGGGCGATCTCAGCGGTGTCCATGCCGTTGAGCAGGATCGCCATCGCGAGCGCCGCCATCTGCTCGTCGGCGACGTCGCCGCGGGCGTAGGCGGCGAGCACCCAGTCGATCTGCTCGTCGGTCAGCCGGCCGCCGTCCCGCTTGGCGGTGATCACCTCGACGGCGCTCGGGGCCATGCGTCCTCCTTCGTCCGCGTCGTGCGCGGCAATGGTCGCCGGAACGGCGTTATCCGCTCACGGGAGGTCTTCGGGCCCGAAGGCGTCCGGGAGGACGTCGGAGAGCGGGAGGATCCCGCGCGGGGTGTCCAGCAGGCAGCCGGGGCCACCGAACTCGTAGAGGATCTGCCGGCAGCGTCCGCACGGCATGAGCAGCTCGCCGGTCCCGGAGCGGCAGGCGACGGCGACGAACCGGCCGCCGCCGCTGAGCCGCAGCTGGCCCGCCATCGTGCACTCGGCGCACAGCCCGAGCCCGTAGGACGCGTTCTCCACGTTGCAGCCGGACACCACGCGCCCGTCATCACACACCGCGGCCGCTCCCACTTGCAGCCGCGAGTACGGCGCGTACGCCGACCCGGCCGCCGAGACCGCGGCCGCCCGCAACGCCGGCCAGTCGAGATCAGTCACCCTCGCCCCTTCGTAGTCCAGGCCGATCGCCGCGGCTGGTCGCAATCATCGCGACACCACCGCCGGTGCCGGCAGCGTGCCGGTCCGCAGGGCCCGCCGGCGTGTACCCGGCTCCGCTGAGTGATCACCCGGTCACCGAACGCGGATGGCGCGCAGGCAGGATGCGCTCGACAGCACGCGACAGCAAGGGAGATCGGCGTGGACGAGGCGAGCGTGACCATCGGGGTGCCGCCGGAGACCGTGTGGAATCTGGTCACCGACATCACGCGGATGGGCGAGTGGAGCCCGGAGAACACCGGCGGGAAGTGGACCGGGGGCGCGACCGGCCCGGCGGCCGGCGCGCGGTTCGTGGGGTCGAACGCGCACGGCTTCATCCGGTGGCGGACGCACTGCCGCGTCGTGGAGTGCGACCGGCCGGAGCGGTTCTCCTTCACCGTCGCGGAGAACGGGATGACCTGGGGCTGGCGGCTGGAGCCGGACGGTGACGGCACCAAGCTCACCCAGTGGCGCGACCGCACCACCCCGCCCAACGTCCTGGTGCGCGCGCTGGTCGCGACCGGGCTGCTCGGCAAGGACCGCGAACAGATGATGGTCGACGGCATGCGGCAGACCCTGGAGGCGATCAAGCGGCACGCCGAGGGCGCCCGCGTCTGAGGGGTCCCCAGGGAGCGGTCGGCGGCGTAATTTCGACAGCGTGTCCGGCCCGCGAGGTCTGCTCCGGCGTGCGGTGACGACCGCGGCGCTCGTGCTGCTGGCGCTGGCCGCGGCCGGCCCCGGCACCGCCGCCGCGGCACCCTCCTGTCCCGGGCAGGCGGCACCACCTCCGCCGGCCGCGCGGGAGGAGGTCGTGCCCGGGGCCGTACCCCCGCCGCCGCTGCCCGTACCGCCGGATCCGGTCGGTGGGCCGCTGCTCGGGGCCTGCGGGGACGTCCTGCCCCCCGGCGCACCGCCGCCCCCGGCCGTGACCGCGGCCGGGTGGGTGGTCGCCGATCCGGACACCGGGGCCGTGCTGGCCGCGCACGACCCGCACGGGCGGCAACGGCCGGCGTCGACCCTCAAGATCCTGACCACCCTGGTGGTGCTGCAGCGGCTCGGCCTGGACACCCCCGTCGCCGCCACCGCGGAGGACACCCGCATCGACGGCAGCAAGGCGGGCATCGGACCCGGCGGCAGCTACACCGTTCGGCAACTGCTGACGGGGCTGCTGCTCAACTCCGGCAACGACACCGCGAACGCGCTGGCCCGCGCACTCGGCGGGGTGCCGACGACGCTGGCCGCGATGAGCGAGACGGCGGCCCGGCTCGGCGCGCTCGACACCCGCCCGGCCACGCCGTCCGGGCTTGACGGTCCGGGCACGTCCTGCTCCGCCTACGACCTGGCGCTGTTCTTCCGGGCCGCGCTGCGGGACCCGACGTTCACCGAGCTCATCGGCACCCGGCAGGCGGACTTCCCCGGCTATCCCGGGCGTCCCGGATTCCGGATCTCCAGCGACAATCCGCTGCTGCGGAGCTACCCCGGCGCCATCGGCGGCAAGACCGGCTACACCGACGCGGCGCGGCACACGTTCGTCGGCGCGGCCCAGCGAGGTGGGCGGCGGCTGGTGGTGGCGATGGTGCGCGGAGAGCAACGACCGGTGGCGATGTGGAAGCAGGCCGCGGCGCTGCTCGACTACGGGTTCGCGCTGCCGGTCAGCGCGCCGCGCGTCGGCATGCTGGTGGACCCCGCACCCCGGTCCTTCGGTGCCGCGCCGACCACGCCCCCGGCGGCTGTGGTGGTGCAGCAACCACTCCTGGTGACCGGGGGCGCCCCGGTCGTCTCGGTCGCCGACGGGTTGCTCGCCGGGATGGTGGCGCTGGCCGTGGCCGGCGGGCTCGTGGCGCTCATCCAGCGGCGGGCGCGGAGCTGAGGCCGCGGAGCGTCCGGCGGCGGCGCCTACGACTGCTTGCGGCCACCCCACAGCCGCACGCCCAGGACCCCGGTCAGGACGCCGGCGCCGACCAGCCCGACCGCCGCGCCCGCACCCGGGCCGGAGTGCACCGTCACCTCCGGGCAGATCATCGCCGGCCCCGGAACCGGGGCCGGCTCCTCCTGCTCGTTCTCCTTCGCCGTCGCCGCCCACGCCGTCACGAACAGCAGGAACCGGGACGCGAAGAACGCGAAGATCAACAGACCGAGGATCGAACCGAACGCCGCGCCGGCCGGCGACTTCGTCACCGCGCCCAGGTAGAACGTCATGACCTGCTTGAGGATCTCGAAGCCGACCGCACCCAGCAGGGCGGCCTTGGCCGCGCTGCGCAGCGTCACCGGCTCGCGGGGCAGCCGGGCGATGACCCACAGGAAGACCAGCCAGTTCGCGGCGATGCCCAGCAGGAGACCGAACAGCGCGAGCATCGCCCGGGCCCAGCCCTGGTCGGCCAGTCCGACGAGCCGCAGGACCGTCGCGCCGAGCCCGCTGCCGATCGCGGTGATCCCGAACGACACCACGAGCGCAAGCCCCAGGCCGATGAGCGCGAGCAGGTCGAAGATCAGCTTCTTCACCGCGTTCGGCGGCTCGCTGCGCTGACCCCACTGCTCGGACAGTGCTTCCCGCAGATTGCTCATCCAGCCGATCCCCGAGTACAGCGCACCGAGCAGACCGAACGCGCCGACCGCACCCGCCTGGCTGATGGCCGTCTCGATGATGCCGTTCAGGGTCGTGCCCAGTTCACCGGGCACCGCACCGGTGATGGCGTGCTGCAACTCGGTGACCAGCTCGGGGCGCGACTGCAGCACGAACCCGGCCACCGCGAACGCGATCATCAGCAGCGGCACCAACGACAGCACGCTGAAGTAGGTGATCGCCGCCGCGTAGTGGTCGCCGTGGCTCTCGGTGTAGCGCTGGCCGGCCCGGACGACATGGTCCAACCAGGAGTAGCGGTCCCGTAGCTGCTCGAGCTTGGACTTGTTCTCGGCCGGCTCGGCCCCGTCCCGCGCGGGGGCCTCGACCGCGGTCGTCGGAGCAGCCATGGGGTGTCACCTCATGTCGTCGGCGGCAGGAACCCGATCCTCTCGTGAACGGCCTTCAGCGTCGAACCGGCAACCTCACCCGCACGGGTGGCACCGCGGGCAAGTACCCGATCGAGTTCGGCCGGGTCGTCCAGATAGTCGCGCACCCGCCGGCGCAGCGGGGAGACGAAATCGCTCACCACCTCGGCCAGATCCTTCTTCAGATCGCCGTAGCCCCGGCCTGCGTACTCGGCCTCCAGCTCGGAGATCTTCTTCCCGCTCAGCGCCGAGTAGATGGTGAGCAGGTTGGAGATGCCGGGCTTGGCCTCGACGTCGTAGCGGATCTCGCGTTCGGTGTCGGTGACCGCGGAGCGGATCTTCTTGGCCGAGACCTTCGGGTCGTCGAGCAGCTCCACGATCCCCGCGGGGCTGGACGCCGACTTGCTCATCTTCGCCGACGGCTCCTGCAGGTCCTGGATCTTCGCGGCGCCCGCCGGGATGTACGGCTCGGGGACGACGAAGGTCTTCCCGAACCGGGAGTTGAACCGCTGCGCGAGGTCGCGGGTCAGCTCGAGGTGCTGGCGCTGGTCCTCGCCGACGGGGACCCGGTCGGCCTGGTAGAGCAGGATGTCCGCGGCCTGCAGGACCGGGTAGGTGAACAGGCCGACAGTGGCGCGGTCGGTGCCCTGCTTGGAGGACTTGTCCTTGAACTGGGTCATCCGGCTGGCCTCACCGAACCCGGTCAGGCAACCCAGCACCCACGCCAGCTGGGCGTGCTCGGGCACGTGCGACTGGACGAACACCGTGCACCGGTCCGGGTCCAGGCCGAGCGCGAGCAGCTGGGCGGCGGCGTTGCGGGTGCGCGCCGCGAGCGTCTTCGGATCGTGCTCGACGGTGATCGCGTGCAGGTCCGGAATGAAGTAGAACGCGTCGTGGTCGTCCTGCAGGGCCACCCATTGCCGGATCGCGCCGAGGTAGTTGCCGAGGTGGAACGAGTCCGCGGTCGGCTGGATTCCGGAGAGCACCCGCAAGCGGCGGGCTGGCTCGATACTCGGCCCCGACAGGCGGGCCTCGGTGGCGTCGGTCCCGGTCATGGGCCCATTCTCCCAGCCTCGTCGAACGAGTTCCCGGGCACGGGCGGCGGCCCTGCTCACAGGGCGTCGCCGGCCATCCGGTGCGCTCCGGCCGTGCCACACTCCCCCAGCTCAGCGGCCTGGCGTGCTGACGGCCGCGGCACCGGGGCTCGTCGAGCGGATGCCGCCGGCGGAGTCCATGACCGCCATGGCGGAGCGGGCCGCCGCGGCTCGTCGCTCCCGTTCGACGATCAGTCCTCCCGCGCGGGCCCCGCCGGGGTCTCGTCGGCACTCGCCGCGTCCGGCGCCCGGTGCACCTGCACCACGCCGTTGTCGAGGTCGATGGGCCCGAGCCGCCACTGCTCGCCGTCGCCGGACTCTCCGGCCTCGTCACGGATCTTCGGCCCGGGGAACAGCTCACCGAGAACGCCCATGCGTCCACGGTACGGCTCCCTACGCCGGCCGGCTGCACGCTCACCGCGACGATCGAGGGCAATGACGATCTTCCGGGGCGTGATCGACCGCCGATGGCATCGCGCCGGTCGATCATCGGGGTAGGCGGTGTCGGGTCCGGACATCGGTTACGACAGCGAGGGGCCGCGCCACGGGGCGGACCGGCACCGTGCTGTCGCCACAACCTGCGCAACGCTGTCGCAGAAGCTGAGTGGGATCGCTGTCGAGGCGTCGATCTTCGGCGCCGTACCGGCCGCCGCGAGATTCGCCGCTGGTGCAGTTCAAGCCCGCGACACCCAGGGAGCCGGGTTCCGCCCCGTGGCCCGGTACCCGCGACGAGCTCGTCGAGCGCCTCGTCGAGGACGTCCGCGCGCTCGGCGACCTCCCCGGGTCGGGCCGGATCGCCTGGTTCCACCGAGCTGACCGCGCCATACCCCACGCCGTACCCACGCCGTACCCACGCCGTACCCACGCCGTACCCACGCCGTACCCACGCCGTACCCACGCCACGGAGGGGCGGAGGTCAGGCCGGGGTGAGGGGCAGCAGCCGGGGCGCCGCGCCCTCTGCCGGGACGAGGCGGGACACCGGGTCGCGGTAGGTGGTGCTGCGCTGGCGCACCGGGCGCCCGGCTGCGATCGCGATCGTCTCCAGTTCGGACACCGTGCGCGCCGAGCCGTTCTCCGAACCGGCCATCCGGCTGATCGTCTCCTCCATGAGCGTGCCGCCCATGTCGTCGGCACCGCCCTGCAGGATCCGCGCGGCCAGTTCGTCACCGAGCTTGACCCATGAGCACTGGACGTGGTCGATCCGGCCGTGCAGGGCGAGCCGGGCGAACGCGTGCACCGCGCGGTTGTCCCGCTCGGTGGGGCCCGGGCGGGCGATCCCGGCCAGGTAGATCGGCGCGTTGTGGTGCACGAACGGCAGCGGCACGAACTCGGTGAACCCGCCGGTCTCGTCCTGGATCGAGGCCAGCGTGCGCAGGTGGCCGAGCCAGTGCCGCGGCTCGTCGACGTGGCCGTACATCATCGTCGACGACGACGGGATGCCGAGCTTGTGCGCGGTCGAGACGACCTCGATCCACTGCGACGCCGGCAGCTTGCCCTTGGTCAGCACCCAGCGGACCTCGTCGTCGAGGATCTCCGCCGCGGTGCCGGGGATGGAGCCGAGCCCGGCGTCGCGCAGCTCGGTCAGCCATTCCTCGATCGACACCCCCGCCTTCGCCGAGGCGGACACGATCTCCATGGGCGAGAACGCGTGCACGTGCATGCCGGGCACTGCGGCCTTCACCGCGCGCACCAGGTCGGCGTAGAAGCTCACCGGCAGCTGCGGGTCGATGCCGCCCTGCATGCAGACCTCGGTGGCTCCGTCGCGCGCCGCCTCCACGGCCCGGGACGCGACCTCGTCGAGGGAGAGCCGGAACGCGTCGGCGTCGCGCTCGCGCTGGGCGAAGGCGCAGAACCGGCACCCGACGTAGCAGACGTTCGAGAAGTTGATGTTGCGGTTGATCACGTAGGTGACGTCGTCGCCGACGACGTCGGTGCGCACCGCGTCGGCGAGCCGGCACAGCTCCTCCAGCGCGGCGCCCTCGCAGGTCAGCACGGCCATCGCCGCGGCCTCGTTCGCCGGGTCGAGCAACGCCGCCGGGGCCGACGCGGCCAGCGCCAGCCCGGCCCGGACGTCGGAGGCGAGCCGCTGCGGGGCCGTCTGCTGCTGCGCGGCCAGCTCGGAGCGCAGCTCGTCCCAGTCGCCGTACACCGAGTCGAAGTCCCCGCGCCGGTCCGCGGTGCGCCCGGTCGTGTCGATCGAGGAGTTCAGGTCGACCCGGCCGGTGGAGGCGAATCCGCCGTCGGGCTCCTGCCACGGCCGGCCCTCGACGACCGCGTCCTCGTTCGCGAGCCCGGTCTGCGGGTCCGCCAGCGCCGCGACGTGCGCGTGCAGCCGGGTGTCGATCCACGGCGACCCGGCCAGCACGTACTTCGGGTACGCCGTCAGCCGCTCGCGCAGGGTGAACCCGGCGGCGGCGGACTGCGCGGCCAGCTCGTCGATCGCCGGCCACGGCCGCTCCGGGTTGACGTGGTCCGCGGTCACCGGCGAGACGCCGCCCCAGTCGTCGATGCCGGCGCGCAGCATCAGCGCGAACTCCTCACCGACGAGGTTCGGCGGGGCCTGCACACGCATCTTCGGGCCCAGGACGATCCGGGTCACCGCGATCGTGGCGGCCAGGTCCTCGAGGTCTGCGTCCGGGTCGTTGCGCATCGCGGTGTCCGGTTTGGCCCGGAAGTTCTGCACGATGACTTCCTGGACGTGCCCCGCCGCGCGCGCCGCCGAGCGGATCGCGAAGATCGACTCCGCGCGCTCGGTCCGGGTCTCGCCGATCCCGATGAGGATGCCGGTGGTGAACGGGACGCCGACCCGGCCGGCGTCGGTGAGGGCGCGCAACCGGACGGCGGGCTCCTTGTCCGGGCTGCCGTGGTGCGGGCCGCCGGGCTCGGACCAGAGCCGGGTCGCGGTGGTCTCCAGCATCATCCCCATGCTCGGCGCGACGGGCTTGAGCCGCGTGAGCTCCTCCCAGCTGAGCACGCCCGGGTTGAGGTGCGGCAGCAGGCCGGTCTCCTCCAGCACCGCGATCGCGCAGGCCCGGACGTAGTCCAGCGTCGAGTCGTAACCGCGCTCGTCCAGCCACTCCCGCGCCGCCGGCCAGCGGTCCTCGGGCCGGTCGCCGAGGGTGAACAGCGCCTCCTTGCAGCCGGCCGCCGCACCCGCCCGGGCGATCTCGAGCACCTCGTCGCGCTCCAGGAACGCCGCGGGCAGCTTGTGCGGGACGGTCGCGAAGGTGCAGTAGTGGCAGCGGTCCCGGCACAGCCGGGTCAGCGGGATGAACACCTTGCGCGAGTACGTGACGACGCCCGGGCGGCCCTCGGCCACCAGGCCCGCGTCACGCACCCGGGACGCTGCGGCGAGAAGCTCGTCGAGGTGTTCCCCGCGGGCGGCCAGCAGCACGGCCGCCTCGGTCACGTCCAGCACGGCCCCGTCCCGCACGCGCCGCAACGCCCGCCGCATCGCCGCCTCGGAAGGCGGGGTATCGGCCCAGACGGGATCGGGGAGAGCGTCGGTCATGGGATCACACTAGGTCGCCGCCCGGGCAGGGTCGACCAACACGGTCTCAACGCGTGGACGCCGCGCGAAACGGGGCCGGGTCCGCCGTGTCACGACCGGGTTGGTCCCGCAGGTCACGGCTCGACAGACCCCGACGGCCGGTGTCCACTCGGGCCATGCGCGCCCCAGTGATCAGTGTGGCTGCCATCACCATCCGGCTGCTGGCGGGCGCGGCACTGCTCGCCGGCTGCACCGCGACGCCCGCCCCCGAGGCCACGGCGCCGAGCGATCCGATCACCCGCACGGTCCGCACCCCGACAGCGGACGGCGAGCGCACGGCCACCGTCCATCACCCGGCATCGGCCGGGCCGGGCGCGCCGCTGGTCGTCGTGCTCCACGGCGCGGGCGGTAGCGCGGCCGGGGCCCGCAAGGACCTCCGCTTCGACGCGCTGGCCACGCGGGAGGGCTTCGTCGTCGCCCATCCCGACGGCGTCGCCGGCACCTGGAACGCCGGGAAATGCTGCGGCCAGGCCCGCAACCGGGGGGTCGACGACGTCGGCTACCTGCACGAACTGCGCGGACAGTTGATCACCGCGGACGCCGTCGACGGCCGCCGGGTGTACGCGGTCGGTTTCTCCAACGGAGCGATGATGTCCTATGCGTGGGCGTGCGGGCACCCCGGCGACCTGGCCGGGATCGGACCGGT
Organism: Pseudonocardia acidicola; assembly: GCF_012911935.1. GTDB lineage: Bacteria > Actinomycetota > Actinomycetes > Mycobacteriales > Pseudonocardiaceae > Pseudonocardia > Pseudonocardia acidicola. The sequence continues at coordinate 10,046 of NZ_JAAXLA010000031.1, forward strand.
GGCCGGCGCGCTGGTCGTCAGCTGCCCGGATCCGCCGGCGATCACCCTCGCCGCGGTGCAGGGCACCGCGGACGAGCGGGTCCCTGTCACCGGCGACCCCCGGCGGGGCTTCCCCGCCCTGGACGCGACGCTGGCGCCGTTCCTGGCCGCGGCCGGCTGCCCGGCCGACCCGGTCGTCACCGCGGCCGCACCGGCCACCGTCAGCGCCTGGACCTGCGCCGACGGCCACACCGTCACCCGCGACGTGATCGACGGCGCGCCGCACGCCTGGCCGGGAGCCGGGCGGGACAGCACCGGCACGACGGACGGCCCGCTGGACGCCACCGGCTTCCTGTGGACGCGGCTGCGGTCGGCGGCCGGCGGCTGACCGCCGGGATCGCCGGCCGGCTCAGGCCACCTCGGCCGGCTCCCCGCCGGTGACGGCGACCAGCTCGGCGAACGTCGTCGGGAACACCGCGTGCGGGATCCCGCCGGCCGCCCAGACCTGCGGGTAGCCCTCGAGCGCCCGGTCGACAAGGGCGCGCAGCGGCGCCGGATGCCCGACCGGGGCCACCCCGCCGATCCGCTGCCCGGTGGCCGCGTACACGAACTCCGCGCTCGCCCGCCGCACCCGCTGCGCGCCGACCAGCGCCGCGACCTTCGCCGTGTCCACCCGGTGGGCACCCGAGGTGAGCACCAGCAGCGGCGCCCCGTCGGCGTCGAAGACCAGCGAGTTGGCGATCTGGCCGACCTCGACCCCGAGCGCCGCCGCGGCCGCCGCCGCGGTGGCCACGGCGTCCGGCAGCACCCGCAGACCGGCCACGCTGGCCGGGTCGGCACCGCGCTCAGTGAGGGCGGCGATCACGAGCTGCACATTGCGGTGCGGGGCGGTCCCCTCGGTCGACCTGGTCACCGGCGCATTCGACCACACCCGGCCGGGCCCGGGCCTGCACGAATCCGGTCCCAGCTCACCCGGGTGGGCGAGGACGCGCCCACGGCCACCACGACAGCAGCCCGCGCCGCGGCCAGGACCCCGGCGGTGCCGCGGAGGGTTCGGTGGGCGCCCCGGCGACCGCGGCGTCCAGCAGCGCACCGGCCTGCTCACCGGTCAGCCGGTGCTGCGGCGACCGCACCAGCAGGCCGGTGATCACGTCCGCGAGCGGGCCGCGGCACGGGATCGGCGGCAGGTCGTCGTGGCCGACGGCATGCGCGGTCTCCGCGTTGGTCGCGCGCTCGAACGGCCCGACGCCCGCAACCGCGTAGAACAGCGTTGCGCCGAGCGCCCACAGGTCCGCGGCGGGCGCCGCCGGGGCACCGGCCAGCCGCTCCGGGGCCCGGTACCCGGGTGCTCCGACCAGGGTGGTGATGAGCTTCAGGTCCTCCACGGCACGGACGATGCCGAAGTCGGTCAGGGCGATCCGGCCGTCCGCGCCCAGCAGCACGGTGCCGGGCTGCACGTCGTCGTGCACGACGCCGCCGTCGTGGGCCCGGAGCAGCGCCGCCAGGACCGCCTGGCCGAGCCGGGCCGCCGCGGGCTCGTCCAGCGGGCCCTCGGCCGCGACCGTCTCGGTCAGCGACAGGGCCCCGACCAGCTCCATCACGACGTGGTCGACGTCGTTGTCGGTGACGATGTCGTGCACGGCCACGATGCCCGGAGCGCCGAGCCGGGTCGCGGCGCGCGCCTCCCGCAGCAGGCGTTTGCGGAACTGCGCGCGTTGCGGCGGGGTCAGCCCTTCGGGCAGCCGCAGCTCCTTGACCGCGACCTGCCGCCCGGTGACCCGGTCCTCGGCCCGCCAGACCACGCCCATCCGGCCGCGACCGACCTCACCGAGCACGACGTAACGGCCGCCGACGATCCTGCTCGGGATCATGACGGTGCCATCCGGTAGCGCACCGTCACCGGCGCGTGATCGGACCAGCGTTCACCATGGCTCGGCGCACGTTCCACGACGGCACTCTCGGCGCGGGCGGCCAGCCCGGGCGTGGCGACGTGGTAGTCGATGCGCCAGCCGGCGTCGTTGTCGAAGGCGCGACCGCGGTAGGACCACCACGAGTACGGGCCGTCGACACCGGGATGCAGTGCACGGACGACGTCGACGTAGCCGATCCGCGGGGAGAACACCTCGCCCAGCCATTCCCGCTCGTGGGGCAGGAACCCCGAGTTCTTGCGGTTGGCCTTCCAGTTCCGGATGTCGAGCTCGGTGTGCCCGATGTTCCAGTCCCCGCACACCAGCACCTCGCGGTCCTCGGCGGCCGCCTTCTCCCGGCGCTCGGCGAGATAGGGCGCGAAGGCGGCGAGGAACCGATCCTTCTCGTCCTGCTTGGGGGTGTCGGCGGTGCCGTTGGGCAGGTACAGCGAGGCGACGGTCAGCGCGTCGGTGCCGATCTGCAGGTCCACCTCGAGGTAGCGCCCGGACCCGGTGAACTCGGCCGCCTCCGCGGCGCCGAAGCCGATCCGCACCGCGTCCGGAGCGACCCGGGTGAGCACGCCGACGCCGTTGCGGCCCCGCGCGGTCTGGCACGGCGTGCAGGTCAGGTGCCAGCCGTCCCGGACCACCGCGTCGAGCAGGTCGGCGGGCAGCTCCTCGGGGCGGGCCCGGACCTCCTGCAGGCACACCACGTCGGCGTCGGTCGCCGCCAGCCAGGCGATGAACCCCTTGGGCCCGGCGGCCCTGATCCCGTTGACGTTGACCGAGCTGACCGTGAACACCTCCGCAGGTTCCCCCAGACTCGTTCGGGTCCGCGTACCGGGGGTCAGCAGCTGCTGCCGGCCCGGGGGACGAGGCTCTGGTCGAGGGCCCAGCGGCCGGTGCCGGCCAGCTGACGGAACCCGTTGGTGACGACCCGCTGGGCGTCGACCTGGTCGCCCTGCTTGAGGGTGTCCACCGGTGCGGACTCCGTACCCGGCGTGGGCCGGACGTTGAGCTGGGCGGCGGCGACGGTCATCACGCAGCCCGTCGAACCGGTCGCCGTGGCCCCGAAGGTGCCACGGTCGAGCAGTGCGAGCAGCGCGAGGACCACTCCGGCCACCAGCACGAAGGTCCATCCCTTGAACGTGGACGCTTCCAGATTCGGGACCTTGATCTTGGCCATGCGTGCACTCCAGCGGGGCGACGGGATCTTCACCGTAGCCCAGCGAGCGCCTCTCCCCCGGGTGAAACAACCGAGAGATCACCGGACCCGACACCGCGTCGCCCCGTACAAGACGGACACCGGACGCGCCCCGGCACCGGCAAGGGCTAGCGTGTCGGCCAGGGCGCATTGCGCTCCGCCGTCCAGTTCCGACCACGAGTCACAGGCAGGGCCGAAGCAACGATGAAGGTCATCTACACCTACACCGATGAGGCGCCGGCGCTGGCGACGCACTCACTCCTGCCGGTCATCGAGGCGTTCGCCGGCACGGCCGGGGTCGACGTCGAGACGCGCGACATCTCGCTCGCCGCCCGCATCCTCGCGCAGTTCCCGGACCGGCTGACCGACGCCCAGCGCGTGCCCGACTCGCTGGCCGAGCTCGGTGAGCTGGCGAAGACACCCGAGGCCAACATCATCAAGCTGCCCAACATCAGCGCCTCGATCCCGCAGCTCAAGGCCGCGATCGCGGAACTGCAGGGCGCCGGCTACGACATCCCGGACTACCCGGAGAACCCGCGGACCGACGAGGAGAAGGCCGCGCGCGCCGCCTATGACGCGGTCAAGGGCAGCGCGGTGAACCCGGTGCTGCGCGAGGGCAACTCCGACCGACGCGCGCCCGCCTCGGTGAAGGGCTTCGCCCGCAAGCACCCGCACTCGATGGGCAAGTGGTCCCACGAGTCCGCCTCGCACGTCGCCACGATGAGCGACGGGGACTTCCGGCACTCGGAGACCTCGGTCACCCTCGACCAGGACGCCGAGCTGCGGATCGAGCACGTGGCCGCCGACGGCACGGTGACCGTGCTCAAGCCGTCGCTGCCGGTGCTGGCCGGGGAGATCGTCGACGCCGCGGTCATGCGCCGGGCTGCCCTCGACGCGTTCCTCGCCGAGCAGATCGCCGACGCCAAGGCCCAGGGCGTGCTGTTCTCGGTGCACCTGAAGGCGACGATGATGAAGGTGTCCGACCCGATCTTGTTCGGGCACGCCGTGAAGCAGTACTTCGCCGACGTGTTCGCGCAGTACGGCGACGACCTCGCCTCCGTGGGCGCCGACCCGAACGACGGCCTGGCCAGCGTGCTCACCGCGCTGGAGAAGCTGCCCGTGGAGAAGCGCGAGGCGATCGAGAAGGCCGTCACCGCGACCTACGACAGCGGCCCGTCGCTGGCGATGGTCGATTCCGACCGCGGCATCACCAACCTGCACGTGCCCAGCGACGTGATCATCGACGCGTCGATGCCGGCCGCGATCCGGGCGTCCGGTCAGATGTGGAACGCCGCGGGCGAGCAGCAGGACACCAAGTTCGTCATCCCGGACTCGTCCTACGCCCCGCTCTACGCCGAGACGGTCGCGTTCTGCCGCGAGCACGGCGCGTTCGACCCGGCGACGATGGGCACCGTCCCGAACGTCGGCCTGATGGCGCAGAAGGCCGAGGAGTACGGCAGCCACGACAAGACCTTCGAGATCGCCGCGCCCGGCACCGTCCGGGTCGTCGACGCCGCGGGCACCGTGCTGCTGTCGCACGAGGTCGCCGAGGGCGACATCTGGCGCGCCTGCCAGACCAAGGACGCCCCGATCCGGAACTGGGTGCAGCTGGCCGTCTCCCGCGCCCGTGCCACCGGCTGGCCCGCGGTGTTCTGGCTCGACGAGACCCGCGGGCACGACGCCGAGGTGCTCGAGAAGGTCCGCGAGTACCTCGCCGAAGAGGACACCGACGGCCTGACCATCGAGATCCTGCCGGTCGCCGAGGCCACCCGGTACACCCTGGAGCGGGCCAAGCGCGGCGAGAACACGATCTCGGTCACCGGGAACGTGCTGCGCGACTACCTCACCGACCTGTTCCCGATCCTCGAGCTGGGCACCAGCGCGAAGATGCTCTCGATCGTCCCGCTGATGAACGGCGGCGGCCTGTACGAGACCGGGGCCGGCGGATCGGCGCCCAAGCACGTCCAGCAGCTGGTCAAGGAGAACCACCTGCGCTGGGACTCCCTCGGTGAGTTCCTCGCACTGGCCGTCTCGCTGGAGTTCCTCGCGGACAAGACCGGGAACCCGCGGGCGGCGGTGCTGGGCAAGGCGCTCGACGACGCCACCGGGAAGCTGCTGGAGAACGGCAAGTCCCCGTCGCGTCGGGCCGGTGAGCTGGACAACCGGGGCAGCCACTTCTACCTGGCGCTGTACTGGGCCCAGGCGCTGGCCGCGCAGACCGACGACGCGGAGCTGGCGAAGATCTTCGCCCCGCTGGCGGAGCGGCTGGCGGCCGACGAGGAGACGATCCTCGGCGAGCTGAACGGCGTGCAGGGCCGGCCGGTCGAGCTGGGCGGCTACTACTACGTCGACCGGGCGAAGACCGACGAGGTCATGCGCCCGAGCCCGACCTTCAACGCCGTGATTGGGCGCTTCGCGCCCGTGCGCGGATAACGCTGTTCCGGCGACTATTTCCGCGCACGAGCCGCCGGAGGCGGTGACACGCGGAAGACCCGCAGCTGCAGGGCGAGCAGGCCGTAGTAGCCGACGAGGGTCACCAGCTCGACGACGGCGGCCTCGTCGAGGACGGCGCGGACGGCGGCCCAGGACGCGTCGGTGAGGTCGCCGGTGTCGAGCAGCTCGCGGGTCGCCGCGACGACCGCCCGTTCGACCGAGTCGACGGGGCGCGGCTCGGCGCCGGTGCGGATCGCGTCCACCAGCTCGGCCTCGATCCCCAGACGGTCGGCGATGACGGCATGCGCGTACCACTCGTAGGCGCTGCGGTGGTGCGCGGCGACCAGCAGGACGGCCAGCTCCCGGGCCCGGCCGGGCAGCACACCGGAGTAGCGCAGCGCCGCACCGACCTGCTGCAGCACGCCCCCGACCTGCGGGGCGTGCAGCATCGCGTTGAAGGGGCCGGCCAGGCTGCCGTCGGCGGCGATCTCGATGCCGCCGGCGTTGCGCCCGCGGGCACCGGTGGTCAGCGCGTCGTAGACGGCCCGCTGCTCGGCGTCGAGCTGCTCGGGCCGCAGGGCCGGCAAGCGCTGGGTCTCGGCGTCCATCGCGACCTCCACAGGGCTCGACATCGATGTCAACCTAGGTCGCCCCGAGCTGATCCACAACGCCATCCGCACGCTGTCGACGCCCTCGACATGACACGGATGTCAGGTACTCTCGCCCGGCTGGATCCACCACCCAGGAGGCGACGAAGCCATGCCCGGAGGTCCGCTCGCCGGTGTCCGCGTCCTGGATGTGACCAGCACCTTCATGGGTCCGTACTGCACGTTGTTGATGGCCCAGATGGGCGCTGAGGTGCTCAAGGTCGAGCCCCCGGCCGGCGACCTCGTGCGCTACGTCGGCGACCGGCGCGGCACCGGGATGGGCCCGATCTTCCTCAACGCCAACCGTGGCAAGCGCAGCATCGTGCTCGACCTCGCCCACCCCGAGGGCCGCGACCTGCTCGGCCGGCTCGCCGCCGAGCACGACGTGTTCGTGCACAACGTGCGGCCGGCGGCGGAGAAGAAGCTGGCGATCAGCTACGCCGACATCGCGGCGATCAACCCGGCCGTCGTGTACTGCGCGCTCTACGGCTTCTCCTCGGCCGGGCCGTACCACGGCCAACCCGCCTATGACGACGTCATCCAGGCCGCCTCTGGGCTGGCCGCCGCGCAGGGCTCGACCGGGCCGCCGGAGTACGTGCGCACCGTCGTCGCGGACAAGGTCGCCGCGCTGATGGCCCTCGGCGCGATCAACGCCGCGCTCTACCACCGGGCGGCGACCGGCGTCGGGCAGGCCGTCGAGGTGCCGATGCTCGAGACCCTGGTCGGCTTCACGATGCTCGACCAGCAGGGTGGCTACGTCTACGACCCGCCCGCCGGGCCCACCGGCTACGCGCGCACCTCGTCGCCGCACCGCCGGCCCTACCGCACCGCCGACGGCCACCTCAGCACGATGATCTATACCGACCAGCACTGGCGGTCGTTCTTCGGGCTGATCGGCCGTCCCGAGCTGGCCGACGACCCGCGCAACGCCACGATCACCGCGCGCACCGACCACATCGACGAGCTCTACGAACTGGTCGCCACCGAGCTCGCCACCCGAACCACCGAGCAGTGGCGGACGGCGCTGGAGCAGGCCGGCATCCCGGTGATGCCGGTGAACTCGCTGCCCGAGGTCTTCGACGATGCGCACATCGTCGCCGCGGAACTGTTCGAGCAGGTCGAGCACCCCACCGAGGGGATGCTGCGGCTGGCGCGGGCCGCCGTCGGGTTCTCCGCCTCCGGGCACGGGGAGGTCCGCCCCGGGCCGCGCCTCGGCGAGCACACCGAGGAGGTGCTCGCCGGCCTCGGCCTCGACGCCGCCGACATCACCCGCCTCACCACCGCCGGGGCCTGCGCCCCGCGCCGCGGCGGCGCGCCGCCGCCACCACCGGCGGACTGACCCGGTGGTACGCGACCTGAACACTGCCGTCAGGCCGGCAGGCCGAGGGAGCGGACCCAGAGGCGGGTCAGGGTCGTCGTGCCCAGCTCGTCGTCGAACGGCTCGCCCATCGCCAGCCAGTGGAAGCAGAAGTTGCTGACCATGGAGGCCAGCGCGGCGGCGGCGGTACGCGGGTCGAGGCTGCGATCGACCAGCCCGGCGGCCTGCAGCCGGCGGATGCTGCGCGCGATCCGGTCGACGTGGGCCCGGCGGTCCTCCACCCGGAACGCACGCACCTCGGGATCGATCGTCGCCGCCTGCTCGTAGAGCGCCATCATCCGCCGGTTGCGCCGGTAGGCCTGGATGAACGCCCGGTTCGACAGCTCCACCCGGCGCACGAAGTCGGTCGCGGCGTCGGGCCTGCCGCCGGCGTCGCCCAGCGGGACGGCCAGTGCGTCGTTGAGGTCGGCCCGGACCTCGGAGAGCACCGCGCGGAAGACCTCCCGGCGCGAGGAGAAGTAGGTGTAGAACGTGCCGTGCGAGACACCGGCAAGGGCGGCGATGTCGGCGACCCGGGCGTTGACGTAGCCGTCACGTTCGAAGACCTCGCGGGCCGAGGCCAGCAGCAGGGCCCGGGTCCGCCGGGCACGCACCCCCGTGCCGGAGCCGGCCGCCGGGCCCGGCGGCTTCGCGCTGTCCGTCGGGGCCATGCCGTCCTCGCGTGGTCGGAGCGGGGTTGCGGGAGGATACCCCAGATCAGACCTGACACCGACGTCAATCAGGGCCCGACGGTGAGCGACCCCCGGGTGATGGTGGCCGCGAGCGCCACCACAGCCAGGCCGAAGGCGCCGTAACAGAGGACGTCGATCACCCGGCTGCGGATGGCCAGCAGGCCGACCCGCTCCTGGGGCAGCACCATCCGCATCGCCGCCGCCACCAGCAACGACCCGCCGAGCAGCGCCGACCCCTCACGCCAGTGCTCGATCAGGACCCGGTACAGGCCCAGCGCGGCGATCAGCAGTACCAGGATCAGCGGCCCGTGCACGGACAATTGGTGGCGGAGATCGCGCTTTCCCGGCGCGGTCACTCCGGCAGGCTCCGTTCGGAATCGATGCTCACTCCGGCAGGCTCCGTTCGGCCGCCTCCACCACGTTGGTCAGCAGCATCGCCCGCGTCATCGGGCCGACCCCGCCCGGCATCGGCGCCAGCATCCCGGCCACCTCGGCCACCTCGGGGCTCACGTCGCCGACCAGCCCGCGGTCGGTGCGGGTGACGCCCACGTCCAGCACGGTCGCACCGGGCCGCACCATGTCGGGCGTGATCAGGTTCCGCACCCCGGCGGCGGCGACCACGATGTCGGCCCGGCGGACCTCCTCGGCGAGGTCCTTCGTGCCGGTGTGGGTCAGGGTCACCGTGGAGTTCTCACTTCGCCGGGTGAGCAGCAGCCCGAGCGGACGGCCCACCGTCACCCCGCGGCCCACCACGGTCACCCGCGCGCCGTCCAGCTCGACGCCGTAGCGCCGGCACAGCTCGACGATGCCGCGCGGCGTGCACGGCAGCGGCCCGGGCTCCCCGAGCACCAGCCGGCCCAGGTTCACCGGGTGCAGGCCGTCGGCGTCCTTGTCCGGGTCGACACGCTCCAGCAGGGCCCCCGTGTCGAGTCCCCTGGGCAGCGGCAGCTGCACGATGTAGCCGGTGACGGCCGGGTCGGCGTTGAGCTCGTCGATGACCCGCTCGACATCGGCCTGCGAGGCGTCGGCCGGCAGCTCGCGCTGGATCGAAGTGATGCCGACCTTCGCGCAGTCGCGGTGCTTGGCGCGGACGTAGGAGTGTGATCCGGGATCGTCGCCGACCAGTACTGTCCCCAGCCCCGGGGTCACCCCGGCCGCCGTCAACTTCTCCACCCGCACGGCCAGCTCGGCCAGCATGTCGTTGAGGGTGGCCTTGCCGTCCATCACCGTCGCAGTCACGGCCCCCATTGTCCCAGAACCGCCCGGGAGCCCGCGGGCTCGCTCCCGGCCACGGCGCAGGTCAGCCGATGCGCAAGCCGTGCGCGGCGGCGAACCGCAGCGCGGTCTCCGGGTCGACGGTCGCATCGGTCAGGCCAGCCTGCACCAGACCGTCGGCGTCGATGCGGACGCCGCGCAGGTCGGCGCCCTCCAACCGGGCACCGCGCATGCGGGCGCCGGTCAGGTCGCTGCCGCGCAGGTCGCAGCCCCGCAGGTCGGCCTCGACGAGGTTGGCCTCGCGCAGCCGCAGCCCGGACAGGTCGGTCTCGCGCAGGTCCGCCCGCCCGAGCGCGACGAGCGTGAGGTCGCAGTCGCTGAGCACCACCGGGCGCAGCCGGCTGTCGGTCAGCGTCGTGCCCAGCAGCGAGCAACCGCGGAACGCCGCGCCGACGAGCGTCGCCCGCCGCACGGTGCAGGTGCGCAGCGCCGTGCCGCGATGGGTCGACTCGCCCAGGTCGGCGCCGGTGAAGTCGCACTCGTCGAACGTGCAGCCCTCGGTGGTGAGCCCGTGCAGGTCGGCCTCGACGAACCGGCACCGGACGAACCGCCGCCGCGTCCAGACGACCGGCCCGGCTGACAGGTCCGACAGGTCGAGATCGGCGAATTCATCCTGGTCGTCCAGATCGTCGGCTTTCACAACACGCACGTCACGAGCTTGTCACGATGTGGGCAGGGGCCAAGATCCAGCCGATCGGAGAGGTCCGCAATCGGTGTGAGAGGGCGCACAATTCCACCCGACCGGCGTAGCAGCCGGGATGACCGCTCGACTCGACGAGGAGTTCAGCACATGAGTGTGGAGAGCGACGTCCAGCAGGCACCCGGCCTGTCCGAAGACGTGGCCGCGGTGCCGCAGGGGAATCCCGCGCTGCTGGGTCTGATCACCTTCCTGCCCGCAGGCATCACGCTGGGCCTGTGGTTCATCGGTTACCTCGACACCGCGACCCTGGCCGGCGGCATGGTGCCGATCGTGTCGTTGTCGGCCGGCTTGTTCCTGCTGGTCGCCTCGGTCTGGGCCGCACGGCTGGGGGCGAGCCCGGTCTCCGCGATCTTCGGGGTCTTCTCGGCCTTCTGGCTCAGCTTCGGCCTGCTGCTGATCGCGGCCACGAGCGGCTGGTGGGGCCTGACGAGCCCGGCGGCCGTCGCGAGCACCCAGCGGACCTACCTGCTGTCGTTCCTGATCGTCTTCGTGCTGCTCACCGTGATCACCCTGCGGCTGCCGCTGACGTTCACCGCGGGCTTCGTGCTCGTCGACATCACCTTCGCCCTCGCCTTCATCGGCGTGGCCTCGGGCAACACGGGCCTGTTCCCGATCGCCGGCATCACGACGTTCCTGTTCTGCGCCGTGTTCGCCTACATCCTGGCCGACGGAATGGGCCAGGACCTGGGCGGCAAGCCCATGCCGCTGGGCAACCCGCTGCAGCGCTGACGTCGCACGCATCCGGAGGCCTCGCCGCAGTTCGCGGCGAGGCCTCCACGCGCGGCGCCGATCAGCGGAAGTCGCGCGACCGCACCGGCACGGCCAGCGTGAGGCGCTGCAGCCGGTCGGCGACGAGGTTGAGCACGCCCTCCGGACTGCGCTCCAACCGGCCGCGGACCAGCAGCGCCGAACTGCCGGTCGCCACCGCCCGGTAGCGCGCCCACAGCCCCTCCGAGCAGGTGACGTTGAGCATCCCGCTCTCGTCCTCCAGGTTGAGGAACGTGACCCCGCCCGCGGTGGCCGGCCGCTGGCGGTGGGTGACCAGGCCACCGACCAGCACCCGGGCCGGGCCGCCCGCCCCGGCTCGCCGCCCCACCTCGTCCAGGCCGTCGATCCGCACCGCGCCGAGCTCGTCGAGCCGGGCGCGCAAGTGCTGGATGGGGTGGCTGTCCGGGGAGACCCCGGTGGCCCAGACATCGGCCACGGTCAGCTCCGCGTCGGTCATCCCCGGCAGGGCCGGCGCGTCCAACCCGACCGCCGTGCCGGGCAGATGGTCCGGCCGCACCGCCGCCACCACACCGGCCGCCCACAACGCCGAGCGGCGGTCCACCCCGAAGCAACCGAACGCCCCCGCGGTGGCCAGCGCCTCGGCCTGCGGCCCGGTCAGCCGCACCCGGTGAGCCAGGTCCGCCAGGTCCCGGTAGGGGCCGCCGCGGCCGCGCTCGGACTCGATCTCCGCGGCCAGCTCCTCGCCCACCGTGCGCACCTCGGCCAGGCCCAGCCGGATCGAGCGGCCACCCGCACTGCGCGGGTCGGGCTGCAGGATCGCCCCCGCACCGCCGAGGTTGACGTCCGGGCCGCGCACCAGCACCCCGTGCCGGCGGGCGTCGGCCACCAGCGACTGCGGGGAGTAGAAGCCCATCGGCTGGGAGTTCAGCAGCGCCGCGCAGAACGCCGCCGGGTAGTGGTGCTTGAACCAGGCGCTGTAGTAGACCAGCGACGCGAAGCTGATCGAGTGACTCTCCGGGAAGCCGAAGTTGGCGAAGGCCAGCATCTTGGTGAAGATCCCGTCGGCGACCTCCCCGGTGATCCCGTTGGCCGCCATACCGTCGAAGAAGCGGCCGCGCAGCCGCTCCATCTTCTGCGTCGAGCGCTTGGACCCCATGGCCCGGCGCAGCTCGTCGGCGTCGGCGGCGGAGAACCCCGCGACGTCGACGGCCACCTGCATGAGCTGCTCCTGGAACAGCGGGACCCCGAGGGTCTTGTCGAGCGCGCCCTTGAGCAGCGGATGGTCGTGCCGCCACTCCTCGAGGCCGTTGCGCCGCCGGATGTAGGGATGCACCGACCCGCCCTGGATGGGGCCGGGACGGATCAGCGCGACCTCCACCACGAGGTCGTAGAACACCCGCGGCTTGAGCCGGGGCAGCGTGGCCATCTGGGCCCGGGACTCCACCTGGAACACCCCGACCGAATCGGCCCGCCGCAACATGGCGTAGACCGCGTCGTCGATCGGCTGCAGCTCGTGCAGCTCGATCACCCGGTCATGGTGCTCGGCGACCAGGTCGATCATCTTGTGCAGCGCGGTGAGCATGCCCAGCCCGAGCAAGTCGAACTTGACCAGCCCGGCGGCCGCGCAGTCGTCCTTGTCCCACTGCACGACGGTGCGGTTCTCCATCCGGGCCCACTCCACCGGGACGACCTCGCAGACCGGCCGGTCGCAGATCACCATCCCGCCGGAGTGGATGCCGAGGTGGCGGGGGAAGCCGAGCAGCTGATCGGCCAGGGCCAGCACCGGCGCGGGCATCCCGGCCGGCGCGTTCCCGGACCCGTCGCCGCTGAGCCCGTGCCAGCGCTCGATCTGCTTGCTCCAGGCGTCCTGCTGTCCTGGTGAGTACCCCATCGCCTTCGCCATGTCCCGCACCGCCGAGCGCGGCCGGTAGGTGATCACGTTGGCCACCTGGGCGGCGCAGCCGCGGCCGTACCGGCCGTAGACGTACTGGATGGCCTCCTCGCGGCGGCCCGACTCGATGTCCAGGTCGATGTCGGGATAGCCGTCGCGGGCCGGGGACAGGAACCGTTCGAACAGCAATCCGTTGCCGACCGCGTCGACCTGCGTGATGCCCAGCGCGTAGCAGACCGCCGAGTTCGCCGCCGAACCCCGGCCCTGGCACAGGATGTCGGCCTTGCGACAGAACTCGACGATGTCGTGCACGATCAGGAAGTAGCCGGGGAAGTTCTTGGCCTCGATGATCGCCAGCTCGCGTTCCACGGTCTCGACGGCCTCGGGACACTCGGCGTGGCTGCCGTAGCGCCGCGCCACCCCCCGGTAGGTGAGCTCGCGCAGCCAGCTGGCCTCGGTGTGTCCCGCCGGCACGTCGAAGGGCGGCAGGTCGGGGGCCACCAGGTCGATCGTGAACGCGCACTCGGCGCCGAACGCGGCGGCCCGGGCCACCGCGCCCGGGTAGCGCGCGTCGAACCGGGCGGCCATCTCCGCGCCGCTGCGCAGGTGTGCCGTGCCGGCCGGGGGCAGCCAGCCGTCGGCCTCGTCGAGGCTGCGCCGGGCCCGGACCGCGGCCAGCGCGGTGGCCAGCGGGTAGCGGTCCGCAGTGGCGTAGTGCGCGGCCGTGGTGGCCACCGTCGGGAGACCCATCCCGGCGGCCAGCGCGGCGAGCGCGTCGTTGCGCTCGGTGTCGGTGGGCAGCGCATGGTGGGTGAGCTCGACGGCCACGTGGTCGCGGCCGAACCGGTCGACCAGGTCGCGCAGCGCGAGCGCGGCGGCGTCGGGCCCGCCACGGCGCAGCGCCTGCTGGACGGCGCCCTTGCGGCAGCCGGTGAGCGCCAGCACGTGGCCCGCGGTGTCGCCGACGATCTCGTCGAGGTCGTAGACCGGACGGCCCTTCTCCTGCCCGCGCAGCTGGGCGGTGCTGATCGTGCGGCACAGCGCCCGGTAGCCCGCGGGATCGCGGGCCAGCAGCAGCAGGTGGCTGCCCTCCGGATCGGGCACCCCGTTCTGCGGAGCGGTCAGCCCGAGGCTCAGCTCCGCGCCGAAGATCGTCTTCACGCCGAGCTCGGCGGCCGCCTCGGCGAACCGGACCACCCCGTACATGCCGTCGTGGTCGGTGAGCGCGATCGCCTCCAGACCGAGCCGGGCCGCCTGTTCGACCAGTTCCTCGGGATGGCCGGCGCCGTCGAGGAAGCTGAAATTGGAGTGACAGTGCAGCTCGGCGTAGGGCGTCCGGACGGGCGGGCCAGGCAGGTCGGGGGCCCGATAGGGCTCGCGCTTGCGCGACCAGGCCGGCCCGTCACCGCCGTCGGCCTCCGGGCCGCCGGTCAGGCTCGCACCGTCGCGCGCCCGGCCGGAGAGCACCGCCTCCAGCTCCGACCAGCTGACATCCGGATTGTTGAAGCCCACGGATCGAACCATAGTCGAACACATGTTCGAACACGGTGGATCTGTCCACAGGCCGGGAGGGAGACATCAGTCGTAGATCCCCATCACCCACCACCCCCCGGTCCGGCCGAGCAGCAGGAACGCGACGCCGTCGTCGAGCAGCACCTGCAGCCGCGCGCCGCCGCCGGTGCCCGGCACCCACCACCGTTGCCGGAGCGGCCACGGGCCGGCCCAGCCCACCACCGTCACGAACGGCCCGCCGTCCACGGCGATCCGGTACGGGGGCGCACCGAGCAGGTCGCAGGCGATGGGCACCACCGGCAGCCCGGCGACGTCGAGCAACTCGGCGCGCAGCGGCTCCGGCGGCACGATCGCGGGGGACGGCGCGGGAAGCCGGCCCGGCCAGACCGGCACCGGATCCCGGATCGCCGCGCGGGCACCGCGGACCGGGCGGCTGCGCCGGGTGGCCGGCCCGCGCCGGGCGGCGCCCGGCGTGATCGTCGAGCCGGAGGGTGCGGCTCCCGGTTCCGGGGTGGCGCTCCCGGCCGGGCCGGGCGTGGGCGTCCGGCCGGGATCCGGCACGAAGCCCGGCGCCGGAGAGACCGTTTCGGGCGCCACGGCCGGGCCGGACGGCCCCGCCGAGAGCCCGGACGGCACCGACGGCGGCATCCCGGCCGGGGCCGCCGCGGAGGCGACGGCGCCGCGGTCGTCCCCCCAGGGCACCAGGAGCACCCGCTCCCCCGGATCCCGCCCGCCGGCCAGCACCGCGGTGACCACCGCGTCCGGCCCGAGCAGCGCCTGCACCCGCACCAGTGCGCGGCCGGCCCGCTCGCCGGCCTCCCCGACCTCGCCCCACAACCCCAGTTGCAGCGCCCCTGCGGTGACCGTCTCCTCCGGGGTCAGCCGCAGCCGGACCACCGCGCCGGACCCGCCCCGGGTGAGCCAGGCGTCGAGCTGCCAGCGGACCCGGTCGACCGTGCCGGACGGCGTCAGCGGCTCGGCGCAACGCCAGATCCGCAGCAGCTCCTCCCCCTCCGCCGTCCACGCCGCGACCCCCAGCCGGGTGCAGGACAGCCCGTGCCCGGCGAGCACCCGGTGCAACCGCTCGGCCAGCCCGCGGGCGGCGAACGCGGCGGCGTCGACCCGGTCGACCGGCGGGTCGAGCTCGATCTCGACGGCCAGTTCCTCGGGCGGGTGCCGCCGCACCGGCGGCCGCGGATCCAGCCCGCGGGCCAGCCGGTGGGCCAGCACCGCGTCGGCGCCGAACCGGGACGCGACGTCGGCCGCCTCCAGCGCACCGAACGCACCGAGGCTGCGCAGCCCGAGCTGGCGCAGCAGGCTGACCAGCTCGGACCGGTCGACCTCCGGCTCACGGTCGAGCTCGTCGACCCCCAGCGGCGCCAGGAACTCGGGGGTGGCGCCGGGCGGGACGCTCACCGCGCGCCGGGCCGCCAGCACGGCGGCGAACAGCCCGTCGGCCAGCCCGATCTGACACTCCACGCCGGTGCGCGCCGCCACCTGGTCGGCCAGCCGTTCCGCGGCCTGCAACTCCCCGCCGAAGTACCCCACCGGCCCCTGGGCCGCCAACGCCACCAGGCCGGGCCGCACCACCTCGACGCCCGGAGCCAGCTCCTCCACCGCGGACACCACCGGCTCGAACAGCCGCGCGTCGCGGTCGGCGTCGCGGGCGAGTACCGCCAGGTCGGGGCAACGGGCCTGCGCCTCCCGACGGCGCAACCCGCGGCGCACCCCCTGGGCGCGCGCCGTCGCCGAGCAGGCCAGCACCCGGTTGGCCGCGACCACGGCCGCCGGCCGGTGCGCCGGCACGTGCTCGGCCAGCGCGGCCGCCGTCACCGGCCAGTCCGGGGACCACACGGCGAGCACCCGGGCGGGCCCGGGCTCCGCCGCAGCACTCCCCGGCTGCTGCGGCCCGCTCACATCGCCGTCCGGGCCGCGACCCCCGACGGCCGGGCCGGGCGCTCGGCCGGTTCCGCGCCGACGTCACCGACGGTTCCCCCGCCCGAGCCGATCACGCCGGGCCCGCCCGCGCCGGGGCCACCGCCGGGCGCGGGCAGCAGCATCCCCGTGCTGCGCCCGGCCGGGGCGATCCCTCGGCCACGCAGCCGCACCCGGACCCGGCGGGAGCACAACCGCCCGCCGCCACCACCGACCAGGCCCTGCCACTGCGTACGCGTGCAGCCCAGTTCGACGTCCGCCCCGGACCACGGCCCCAGGGCCAGCAGCACCGCCCCACGCTGACGGGCCCGGGCCATCAACCGCTGCCGGTCCGCGGCGGACACCCCCGCCCGTTCCACCCCGGCCACGGCGACCAGGTCGAGCCCGTCGAGCAGCGCCGCGGTGACCGCCACCAGGTCGCGGCCCGGGCGCGGCACCAGGGCCAGCCGTTCGAGCCGGATCCCGGCCTCGGCCGCGGCCACCAGGCCCAGCCCGGGCCGGCCGACCACCCCCGCCCAGGCCCCGCCGGCCGAGGCTTCGGCGAGCAGGGCGAACAGCAGCGAGGTGGCCCCGGGCCCCGCCGAGACCGACACCGTCGAGCCGCGCCGCAGCCCACCGGCAGGCAGCAGCCGGGCGAGCGGCCCGGCCACCGGGAGCAACCGCCCGTCGGCGCCCGGGGACGCCACCGGCCGCACGGTCTCCGACCGGTTCTCCATGCGGCGGAGCAGCCCCCGGGCCATCTCCAGCCGGCTCGCCGCCTCGACCACCGCTCATGCCTCCCGGCGCACGTCGGGACCGCCGCGGGGAAGTCGGCGCATTCGAACTGATGTTCGGACTATAGGGCTCGGCGGGGACCCCCTCAAGTCGCTCCCGAATGACGGGACCGGCCGGGCGGACCTGCGGCCGACTCCCATGCGCGCAGTGGCCGCTGGCTCACCCGGCGTCGAATCCCGAGCCGGGACACCCCGCCGTTCAGCCGTATCCGATGGTCTCCGTGGAACTGGCCGGCGGCGCGGTCATCGCGGTCGCCGAGACACCGCGTAGCCCTCCTACAACAAGGACACGTCGCGGACAGCGGATACATATTTATCGTCCCTAGTTTTCTTCTTGCAGGCCGATCCAAACGGTCGGCAGCAACCTCGAAGGAGATAAAAGAGATGTCGAAGTTCCGTCCGCTCCCGCCCCGCCGCCCCGTCGAGCCGAAGCGCGACGACAAGCGCTGCGACAAGCGCAAGGACCGTCGCTGATCAGGCACTTTCCCGCCTGACGGCATCGCCTGGGGCACGGGAGACGGCCGGGGTCCGCTACCGAGCGGGCCCCGGCCTCCTGCCGCGACGATGATTCCGAGCACTCCCGAGATCAATTCTCCACGCTCTCAGGAATGAGAGAGAAATGCCGGCGCCCAGCCGGGGCCGACACCTGCGCTGTGGAAATCGTACGGAAACAGAAGGACGATCCAGATGACCACCCCGACGGGACGGCTCCGGTGACGCTCACGCCGGCCGGGCGGTCCGGCCCGATCGTCGGCACCACCCGTGCGGCCACCCTGGTCCTGCGCCGGTTCTGGCCGCTGGCCCGGCCGGACCGGGCCACCCTCGCCGCAGCGACCCTGCTGCTCGTCCTGGCCGCGGCGGCCGACACCGTGGCCGTCCGGATGTTCTCCGACATCGTCGACGGCGCCGTCTCCGACGGCAGCCTGAACGCCTACTGGGGCCCGGCCGCGCTGTGGCTGGCGACCGCCGTGGCCGGCGGGGTGGCCACGTTCGCCGGGTCCTACCTGACGGCCCGGGCGGCGGAGAACTTCCTGCTCCGGCTCCGTGACCAGGCCTTCGGGCACCTGCAGCGGCTCAGCCCGGACTTCTTCGCGCACCACCCGCTCGGCGACCTCGTGTCCCGGCTCACCGGCGACATCGAGGTGATCGAGGAACTGGTCTCGTCGGGGGTCGTGCAGGTGCTCGCCTCGGTGACCACGGTGCTGTTCTTCGCCGGGGCCGCCTTCTTCATCCGCTGGGACCTCGCGCTGGCCATCCTGGTGCTGCTCCCCCTGCTGCTCATCGCGACCCGCCGGTTCTCCGCACGCATCCGCACGCTCTCGCAGAGCGAACGGGAGACCAACGGCACGATCAGCACCGTCGTCGAGGAGGGCATCGCCAACGTCGCGCTGATCCAGGCCTACGGCACCGAGCGCCGGGAGGCCGACCGGTTGCACCTCGAAGGCCGGCGCTGGCTGCACGCCCGGTTGGCCCAGACCCGCTTGGCCGCCCTCTACGCGCCGCTCACCGACCTGTTCGAGACGATCGGCATTCTCGCCGTGCTCGGGGTCGGGGCCTGGGAGATCTCGGCGCACCGGCTCACGATCGGCGGGCTGGTCGGCTTCGCCACCTACCTCGGATTCCTCTACGGGCCGCTGCACCGGCTCGGCGACCTGATGCTCAGCGTGACGGCGGCACGGGCCGCCGGCGACCGGCTCTCCGAGATCCTCGACGCGGTGCCCGCGGTGGCCGACCACCCGGCGGCGCTCACCGGGCCGGCCAGGTCCGGGCTGGTCGAGTTCGACCGGGTGGTCTTCGGTTATCCGGGCGCCGAGGGGCCCAGCCTGCGCGGTGTCTCGCTGCGCGCCGAGCCCGGGCGGCTGCTGCTGGTCACGGGTCCGAGCGGGGCGGGCAAGTCGACGCTGGCGCGGCTGCTGCTGCGCTTCTACGACCCGCACGCCGGGCGGATCACCCTCGACGGCGCCGACCTGCGCGACATCAGCCTGGCGGCGCTGCGCACCAGCGTGACCCTGCTGCCGCAGGAGACCGCAGTGCTCGACGGGACGGTCGCCGACAACATCGCCTACGGCAGCCCGGGGGCCCCGCCGGCGGCGATCCGGGCCGCCGCCCGCGCCGTCGGCGCCGACGAGTTCATCTGCCGGCTGCCCCAGGGGTACCTCACCCCGCTGGGGCACCGCGGCCCGCAACTGTCCGGTGGTCAGCGGCAGCGCATCGCGTTCGCGCGCGCCGTGCTGCGCGGTGCGCCGGTGCTGGTCCTCGACGAGCCGACGACCGGGCTCGACGCCGCCTCGGTCGCCGCTCTCGCACCGGCACTGCGCTCGCTCGCGCGGGGCCGGACCACCATCGTGATCACCCACGACCTGGCGCTGGCACCGATGGCCGACCGGATCGCCGTACTCGACCGCGGCACGGTGATCGAGCACGGCACCCACGCGCAGCTGCTCGCCGCCGGCGGGCTCTACCGCAGGCTGTTCCAGGGCGGCGGGCAGGGCACCGCACCGAGCCCCTGGCGGAGCGCCGTCGAGGACACCGCGCGGCACGCCCAGCCCGAGCGGGCGGGCGCGCGATGATCCGGATCGCCGCCGGGACCACGGGCACCTGCGCAACGACCGGACGGGTGCACAGGACCACCTCGGCGATCACGATCGGCAGCTCTCCCGGCCCGCGGCGCCGCTCCCCGCCACGCCGGACGTGGACTACGTCCGGGTCCGGCGGCGGGGGCATGAGGCCCGGTCCCCGGCGACGGAGCGCGCCGGGGACCGCCGCGCTCAGTGCGCGAAGTGCCGCGTGCCCGTCAGGTACAGCGGGATGCCCGCGGCGGCGGCCGCCGCCGTCACCTCGGCGTCGCGGACCGACCCACCGGGCTGGACGACGGCACGCACGCCGGCCGCCAGCAGCACCTCGAGCCCGTCGGGGAACGGGAAGAACGCATCCGAGGCGGCCACCGAACCGCGGGCCCGGTCGCCGGCCCGGGCGACCGCGAGCCGCGCCGCGTCCACCCGGTTGACCTGGCCCATGCCGACCCCGACGGCGGCACCGTCGCTGGCGAGCAGGATCGCGTTGGACTTCACCGAGCGGCAGGCCCGCCACGCGAACGCGAGATCGGCCAGCACGTCGTCGGAGACGGGCTCGCCGGTCGCCAGCGTCCACGTCACCGGGTCGTCGCCCGCGGCGTCGATCGCGTCGCGCTGCTGCAGCAGCACCCCGCCGCCGATCGGCCGCATCTCGGCCCCGCCGCGCACCACCTCGCCCGGCAGCCGCAGCAGCCGGACGTTCTTCTTGCGGGTGAGGATCTCCAGCGCGCCGGGCGCGTAGGACGGCGCGAGCACCACCTCGGTGAAGATGTCGGCGACCTGCTCGGCCATCGCCTCGGTGACCTCGCGGTTGGCCGCGATCACCCCGCCGAACGCGCTGAGCGGGTCGGTCGCGTGCGCCTTGCGGTGCGCCTCGGCGATGTCCCCCGCGGCGCTGATCGCGATCCCGCACGGGTTCGCGTGCTTGATCACCGCGACGGTCGCGACGTCGCCGTGGTCGTGCGCGGCGCGCCAGGCGGCGTCGGCGTCGACGTAGTTGTTGTAGGACATCTCCTTGCCGTGCAACTGCTCGGCGTTCGCCAGGCCACCCGACCCGCTGGTGTAGAGCGCCGCGGCCTGGTGCGGGTTCTCCCCGTAGCGCAGGGTGGCCTGCCGCTGCCAGGTCCCGCCGAACCACTCCGGGAACGGCCCGTTCGCCCCGGCCGCCAGCACGTCGCCCATCCAGGAGGCGACGGCGACGTCGTAGGTCGCGGTGTGCCGGAACGCCTCGGCCGCGAGCCGGCGCCGGTCGGCGAGGGTGAAGCCGCCGGACTTGATCTGCTCGAGCACCCACTCGTAGTGCACCGGGTCGACGACGACGGCGACGCTGTCGTGATTCTTGGCCGACGCCCGGACCATCGCAGGGCCGCCGATGTCGATCTGCTCGACGCACTCGGCGGGGCTCGCGCCCGAGGCGACGGTCTCGGTGAACGGGTAGAGGTTCGACACCAGCATGTCGAACGGCGCGATGCCGAGGTGCTCGAGCTGGCTCAGGTGCTCGGGCTTGCGGGTGTCGGCGAGCAGACCGGCGTGCACCCGCGGGTGCAGGGTCTTGACCCGGCCGTCCAGGCACTCCGGGAAGCCCGTCAGCTCCTCGACCGGGGTGACCGGCACGCCCGCGTCGGCGATCCGCTGCGCGGTCGACCCGGTGGAGACGATCTCGACACCGAGCGCGTGCAGCCCGGTCGCCAGGTCCAGCAGCCCGGCCTTGTCGTAGACGCTGATCAGCGCCCGGCGTACCGGCCTGCACTCGCTGCTCACGGGATGTCCACCTCTCGTCCACTCACGCCGGCACCCCTGCGGGCCAGCGCATCGACGGTGCCCACGAGCAACCGCCGCTCTTCGATCTTGATACGTTCGTGCAGCTCGGCCTCGGTGTCGCCGGGCCACACCCGGACGGCCTCCTGCGCCAGGATGGGCCCGGTGTCGACGCCCGCGTCGACCAGATGCACCGACGCGCCGGTGACCTTCACCCCGTGCGCCAGCGCGTCGCGCACCGGGTGCGCCCCGGGAAAGGCGGGCAGCAGCGCCGGATGCGTGTTGATCACCGGGCAGCCGGTCCCGGCCAGGAAGCCCGGGCCCAGGATCTTCATGAAGCCCGCGCTGACCACCAGATCCGGGCGGTGCCCGACGACGGCGGCGGTGAGGGCGGCGTCCCAGGTGGCACGGTCCGGATGATCGGCCGTGCGCACGACGAACGCGGGGACGCCCGCACGCTCCGCCCGCGCCAGGCCCTCGATGCCGGTGCGGTCGGCTCCGACCGCGACCACATCGGCGGGGTAGCCGGGCTCCGCGGCGGCGTCCAGCAGTGCCTGCAGCAGCGTGCCCGAGCCGGAGACGAGGACCACCACGCGGCACGGAACGGGGAGCTCGACCCGGTGGGGACTGCTCGACAACGCAGGCAAGCACGCTCCTTGTTCAGCTGGTGATACCTCCAGGGTAGGCCGCGTCCTGCGTCACAGCATGGGGGCCGTCCCCTTCGAGGCCCACCGGGTGCTCCGGTCAGCGGGGGTCGCCGGAGGGGGCGCCGCCGGCGGCCTCGGGCTCACCCTGCTCGGCGGTCCGCTCCGCAGCGGCGGCCTGACGGGCCCGCAGCGCGACCAGCTCGGCAACCGTGCGCGGCCGGGGCTCGGGCTCCTCCGCCGGCTCCGGGCGCCCCCCGGCGGCGCGGCCGCGGTCCTCCGTCTCACCCTCGGGGTCCGGCTCCTCGTCGGGCTCGGACCCGTGGTCCGGGCCGGGCCGGGAGTCCGGTCCGGAGCCGGGCTCGGCCTCGGCGCGCAACCGGGAGTCCTGGCCGGCGTCCGGGTCGTCCTCGCCGGCGGCCCGCTCCTCGGCGACGTCCTGCTCGTACCCGTCGTCGACGTCGTCGCGGCGGTCGTCCTCGGCGGTCCGGTCCTCGGCCTGCTCGTCCTCTGCGGCCTCCGCGTAGTCCTCCGGGTAGCCCTGCTCGTAGACCTGCTCGTAGCCCTGCTCGTAGCCCTCCTCGTACCCGTGAGCATCGTCATAGGGCTCGTAGGGCTGCTCCTCGTAGACCTCCTCCGCGGCCGGGACCGGCACACCGTCGCCCGACCGCTGGAACGCGGCGATCAGCAGCGCCGGGCCGCCGATCCACAGCAGCACCGCCGGGACGACCAGCTGCACCGGGAGCCGGACGGGATCGAAGGGCCCGGCGGCGAGCCGGCCGCCCGCCAGCACCGCGAGGAGCCCGACCGCGACCGCCGCCAGCCCGGTCGCCACGGCGGCCGCCCGCAGCCGCGACACCGCGGCCGCACCGGGACCCAGCGCGCGCCGGCACGTCACGCCGACCAGGACACCGACGGCCAGCGGCAGCAGGAACACCGCGATCGCCCAGGACGGCGGCTTCCCCCCGGGCAGCGCGGCCAGCAGCGGGAAGGACAGCGACGGGCCGGGCGAGACCCCGAACGGTGACGCCGCGGCGGCCCCGACGGCCACCCCCGGGCCCAGCGCCCAGCACAGCCCGGCGGTCACGGCGTTGGGCAGATAGGCCAGGGCGAGCAGCGTGACGCCCAGCGCGGCACCGAACCCGGCCGCGAGCTGCTGGTACGCCTGGTGCACCGCGACGGCGTGCAGCACCAGCCCGGCGAGCAGCAGCAGCCCGCCGACAAGGAGCAGCCCGATGGTCCCGACCAGCGTTCCGCGCAGGCCGGCCCACCCCCAGGCCGGCACCCGCACCCGCCACTCGGCCGGCAGCCCGCAGGTCCGCAGCAGGCCCGCCCCGGTCGCCGCGCCCGCGACCAGGCCCGCGCCGACCATCGCCGCCCACGGCGCCGCGACCACCGCCGCGGCCCGCGGCAGCAGCGCGCTGCCGAGCACCGCGACCGCGGCGTGCGCCCCGGCCTGGGTGGCCAGCACCGCCCCGGCGTCGGTCCGCAGCCGCCCGCCCAACCGGCGCACCGACCAGCCCGCGCCCGTCATGACGACGGCGAACAGCGCGATGGTCGGCAGCATCGGCAGCACGCTCAGCGGCTGCCCCTCCAGCATCAGCGGGATCTGGTGGGCGGCCAGCCACAGCGGGATCGCCGCGGCGAACGCGCCGTCCACGGACATCCCGCCACCCGCGGTGAGCACCACCAGGACTGCGGCCGGGACGAGCATCGCGTAACTGACCAGCACGGTGCCCATCGCCCCGGCCAGCAACACCCGCAGCCGGTCCAGGCCTTCGACGGACGTGCCCGTGGCGGGGTCGTGGTCGACGGCGGACGCCGGGGTGTGCTCGGGGTCGGCCGACCGGTCTGGAGCGGAGAGGGCGCGGCTCACCCCGTCAGCGTCGCAAAGCGGGGCGCCGGGGCGGGGCAGGCACGCCGCAGCGGCTCGTTCTCACCCGCCGCGGTGTCACGCGGAGCGGTCGTCCCCCCTCTGCTGGGAGATGATCCGGGTCTGCTCGCTCTCCTTGGGCCGCCCGGGCTCCGCCCCGGCGTCGCCCTGCGATACGCCGTACGGGTTCGGCTGCCCGGCCGGCGGGGTTCCCGGGCCACCGGGTGCACCGTCCGCCGGGGGCGGGCCGCCGGCGGCCAGGGTCTGCGTGGGCACGGCGTTGGAAGCCACGTTGCCGTACCACGGGGCGTCGGCCTGCTCAGCGGCCGCGGGCGGCTTCGCGGCACCCGGCTGCCCGGACTCGGCGCCCTGTCCGGGCGCACCCGCCCCCGACGGCTGACTGAAGCCGTAGCCGCCCTGCGGGGCGTAACCGCCGAAGCCGCCCTGCGCCCCGTACCCGGGCTGCTGCTGGCCGTACCCCGGCTGCTGCGCGCCGTAGCCGGGCTGCTGGCCGTAACCGTAGGGCTGCTGGCCGCCGAACCCCGGCTGCTGGCCGTAGCCCCCCTGCCGGCCGTAGCCGGGCTGCTGGCCGTAGCCGTAGGGCTGCTGGGCGCCGAAGCCCTTCGGCGCACCGGCCGGTCGCGGTGCCGGCTGCTTGAGCACGCCCGCGTCGAACAGCAACGCCCCGACCAGCGCGCCGGCCTCCAGGAACCCCAGGACGAGGATGACGACCGTCACCGCGGAGACGGTCCCGGCCCCGGCGGCGATGCCCTGGAGCAGGAGCAGGAAGCCGAGCAGACCGGCCACCGCTCCCGGCAACAGCAGCCGGCCCGCCTTCGGGAGCAGCACCGCGCCGCCGAGCAGACCACCGGCCAGCAGCAGGACGCTGATCAGCGAACCCACGATGGCCGGGTCGAAGAAGCTGAGCAGGTAGATCACCAGGGCGAGCCCGCCGCCGGCGAGCACGAGCAGCCGGGCCGGGCCGGGACCCAGCCGGGGCTCGGGTGCGGCCTTCTCGGCGGCCTTCTCGGCGGCGGCCTTGTCGGCCTGTGTCTCGGCGGGTTGAGTCATCGAGTACTCCCTCGTCACCACGGGAATGTGGCGTCGGACGGGTTAGCCGGGCGCGGGGAACGCTAACCCATCGGACTGAACTGGCTGCGGCCGACGCAGCGCCGGCCGGACGGGCCCGCGGAGCCCGCACACACGAAACGCGCGGGGGGCGGCCGCCGGTTCCCCGGCCGCCGCACACCCCGCGCGTCGCTGTCCTACTCGCGTGTTACCGCAGCTCAGAGACTCCTGATGATCTCGCGCATGAGCTCCGCGGTCTCGCTCGGCGTCTTGCCGACCTTGACCCCGGCGGCCTCGAGGGCCTCCTTCTTGGCCTGCGCGGTGCCGGCCGAGCCGGACACGATGGCACCGGCGTGGCCCATCGTCTTGCCCTCCGGCGCGGTGAACCCGGCCACGTAGCCGACGACCGGCTTGGTCACGTTGGCCTTGATGAAGTCCGCGGCCCGCTCCTCGGCGTCGCCGCCGATCTCGCCGATCATCACGATCGCCGCGGTCTCCGGGTCGGCCTCGAAGGCCTCCAGCGCGTCGATGTGCGTGGTGCCGATGACGGGGTCACCGCCGATGCCGATCGCGGTGGAGAAGCCGATCTCACGCAGCTCGTACATCATCTGGTAGGTCAGCGTGCCCGACTTCGACACCAGACCGATCTTGCCGGGGCCGGCGATGTCGGCCGGGATGATGCCGGCGTTCGACTTGCCGGGGCTGATGATGCCGGGGCAGTTCGGGCCGATGATGCGCGTCTTGTTGCCCTTGGCGACCGCGTGCGCCCAGAAGTAGGCGGAGTCGTGCACCGGGATGCCCTCGGTGATGACGACGGCCAGCCCGATCTCGGCGTCGATGGCCTCGATCACGGCGTCCTTGGCGAACTTCGGCGGCACGAAGACGACGCTGACGTCGGCGCCGGTCTCCTTCATGGCCTCCTCGACGGTGCCGAACACCGTGAGGTCCTTGCCACCGATGGTCACGGTCTGGCCGGCCTTGCGCGCGTTCACGCCGCCGACGATGTTCGTCCCGGCCGCGAGCATCTTGGCGGTGTGCTTGGTGCCCTCACCGCCGGTGATGCCCTGGACGATGACCTTGCTGTTCTCGTTGAGGAAGATCGACATGCTCAGGCTCCTGCCGCGGCCAGCTCGGCGGCCTTGTCGGCCGCGTTGTCCATCGTGTCCACCTGGGTGACCAGCGGGTGGTTCGCCTCGTTCAGGATCCGGCGGCCCTCCTCGACGTTGTTGCCGTCGAGCCGGACCACCAGCGGCTTGGTCGCGCCGTCGCCCAGGATCTTCAGCGCCTCGACGATGCCGTTGGCCACCGCGTCGCACGCGGTGATGCCGCCGAACACGTTGACGAACACGCTCTTGACGTCCGGGTCGCCCAGGATGACGTCCAGGCCGGCCGCCATGACCTCGGCCGACGCGCCGCCGCCGATGTCGAGGAAGTTGGCCGGCTTGACCCCGCCGTGCTTCTCGCCCGCGTAGGCGACGACGTCCAGCGTCGACATGACCAGGCCCGCGCCGTTGCCGATGATCCCGACCTCACCGTCGAGCTTGACGTAGTTGAGGTGCTTGGCCTTGGCCTTGGCCTCGAGCGGGTCCTCGGTGCGCTGGTCGACCAGGTCGGCGTGCCCCGGGTGCCGGAAGCCGGCGTTGTCGTCCAGCGTGACCTTGCCGTCCAGGGCGATGATCTTGTCCTGGGGGTCGCGCACCAGCGGGTTGACCTCGACCAGCGTGGCGTCCTCGGCCACGAAGGTCTCCCACAGCTTCACGATCACGTCGGCGGCCTCGTCGGCCACCGCGGCCGGGATCTTCGCCTGGGCGACGATCTCGGCGGCCTTCGCCTTGTCGACACCGGCGATCGGGTCGACCGGCACCTTCGCCAGCGCCTCGGGGCGCTCGACGGCCAGCTGCTCGATCTCCATGCCGCCCTCGGCCGAGGCCATCGCGAGGAAGGTCCGGTTCGACCGGTCGAGCAGGAACGAGAAGTAGTACTCCTCGGCGATGTCGCTGGCCTCGGTGACCAGCACCCGGTGCACGGTGTGCCCCTTGATGTCCAGCCCGAGGATGGCCTCGGCCTTCTCCCTGGCCTCGTCGGGGTTGTTGGCCAGCTTGACGCCGCCGGCCTTACCGCGGCCACCGGTCTTGACCTGAGCCTTCACCACGACGGCGGTGCCCAGCTCGGCGGCGGCCGCGGCGGCGGCGTCCGCCGTCTCGACCGTCTTGCCCGGAAGCACCGGGACTCCGTGTGCGGCGAAGAGGTCCTTCGCCTGGTACTCGTACAGGTCCACTCGGATCTCCTGCCCACTTCGCTGAACCAGCGGGCGGGTTGCCGTGCGAGATCCGCACCCGGCTCCGGCGCCGCCCGCAGGGCTGACCGTGCTACCGACGATGGACCCTAGCGACGCCGCTCGCACATGCTCTGACCTGCCCCGGTGACACCAATCACGCTTCGGTGCGACGCCCCGTCACGGGGCAGTGGCGCGCGCCACTGCGGCGCGCAACTCGTCGAGGATCCCCGGGCCCGCGTCCGCACCGGCGACGACCACCGCGACGTCCGCGGCGTCCCGCTCGGCGAGCAGCCGCCGCACCGCGGACGCGGCGTCAGGGGCGCCTTCGGGGAAGCCGATGGCACCGGCGTCCTCCTGCAGCGCGGTCCGCACGATCTGGTCGGGTGTCGGGCCGGCCGCGGTGAGTACGACCTCCATCCCGCCGTCGCGCAGCGTGCGGGCGAGCGCCATCGCGGCGCGGGTGTCGCTCTCCGCGTCGCCCGGGGTGACGAGAACCACCCGCAACCGCTCGCCCACCGCGCACCTCCGCACCCCGGCCGATCCCGCGGCCGAAAGGGTGATCTTCACGACCGACCACCGCCTGGACCTGCGAAAAGTAACGGATCGGGAACGCGGAGCGGGCGAGTCCGCCGAATGTGGCTTACCTTCCGTTCATGGCGCTGGTCCGCTCCGGGCTGACCCGCCTGGCCGCGGCGGCCGGCGGGGCGCAGGCGCTTGCCAGCGAACTCGGGCGCGCCACCGGTTACGCACTGCGCACGTTCGGCGCGCCGGCCGGGGTGCGCGGGCTGACCGTCGAGGGTGCCTGGCTGGCCGCCCACGTCGCCTCCTACCCGCTGGGCCTGATCCGCGAGACGATCGAGGACCGGGCCGTCTACCGGACCGACGCGCTACCTCCCGTGCAGCGCAGCCTCGTCGTGGCCGACGTGCAGGCCGCCGGCACGCCGATCCTGCTGGTGCACGGCATCATGGACAACCGGTCGGTGTTCACCGTCTTCCGGCGGGCACTGCGCCGGCGCGGCTTCGGTGTCGTGCACGCGGTCAACTACAGCATCCTCACCGGCGACCTGCGGACCGCCGCCCACGAGTTGCGCACCCACGTCGAACGCCTGCGCGAGCTGACCGGCGCGGAGAAGGTGCACATCGTCGGCCACTCGCTGGGGGGCATGATCGCCCGCTACTACGTGCAGCGGCTGGACGGGTCGGCCACGGTGGACACCCTGGTCACGCTCGGTAGCCCGCACACCGGGACCGCGACGGCGTACCTGATGCCGACCCCGCTGGCCCGTCAGCTGCGGCCGGGCTCCGACGTGCTGGCCGAGCTGGCCGAACCGGCACCCGACTGCAGCACGCGGTTCTTGGTGGTCTGGAGCCGGATGGACCAGATGATCCTGCCCCAGGGGAATGCTCGGCTGATCCATCCGGACCTGCACATCGAGGAACTCGAGCTGCGTGATGTGGGTCACCTCTCGCTGCCGATCGACCCGCGTTCGGTGCACTGGGTAGCCACCGCGCTCGCCCGGACGCAGGCCGGAGAGCACCCGCTCGGGCACCGGTATCAGCACCTCAGCCGGGTTCCGGACACGCTGCGTGAGGAATCGTCCCCGGCGTAGGACCCGGATCGAGTCTGTGCATCGACACGCCGCCGCCGGATTTGCCTGCCGGCCGCGAACCCCGCTACGTTCGCGCGGTCCGTGTCACAAACCGGTCACGGCGGGTAGCAGGACCGACCCCGATCGGCTCTGCGGGTTCCCCACCCACCACCGCCGCACGGGTGCCGCGGACCGCCACATCGCTGTCGAGAAGGGCAGGTCTTGGCGCGCCACCGCTCCCCGAGCAGCGCCGAACCGGTCCCCGACCACGGTGCGCCGACCGGCGTACTCGACGTCCGGGGGACATACCGGCTCCCGGCGCCACCCTCCGCGTCACTGCGCGGACGTGCGACGGTCGCCGCCGTCGCCACCGGCGCGATGGTGGCGGCAGGCCAGTCGCTGGTGTCCCTGCACGCGCCCAACCCGGTCCAGGACGCGTACGCCAAGCTCGCCGCGAACGCGATGGTGCCGGTCACCGACGTCGTCAACGCCTCGTCCGCAGGGCCCACCGCGCTGCCCGCGATCGGCGGCGACCAGCTCGCACCCGACTCGCTCGCCCCTGCCGCTCTCGATCCGCAGTCCGAGGTCGACGTGCAGAACCTCACCAAGGCCGTGGACATCGGGGCGCAGCTGGCCAAGAAGGCCTCGGTGCTGCAGCAGGCACTCGCCGGCGGCGCGCCGGAGGCCGCCCTGGTCGGCGGCGCCGCCTACGTGCTGCCCACCGTGGGACGTTTCACGTCGGGCTTCGGCGGCCGGTGGGGGGTCTTCCACTACGGCATCGACCTGGCCAACGCCATCGGCACCCCGATCTACGCGGTGACCGACGGTGTGGTCGAGGAGTCGGGGCCGGCCAGCGGCTTCGGCATGTGGGTGGTGCTCAAGCACCCGGACGGCACGCACAGCGTCTACGGGCACATCAACCGATCCCTGGTCACCGTCGGCCAGAAGGTCAAGGCGGGCCAGGAGATCGCCGAGATGGGCAACCGCGGCCAGTCCACCGGCCCGCACCTGCACTTCGAGATCTGGGCCCCCGACGGCACCAAGATCAATCCGCTGCCCTGGCTGGCCGCGCACGGAATCAAGATCGATACGGCCGGGGCGGGCAACGGGCCGGGCGACTGACGCCGCGGGCGGTTACAGCTTCTGCAGCGGGACCCCGCCGATCAGCATCAACCGCACCGTGCCGGCACTGCCGAAATCGATGGTCACCGTGGCCCGCTGGCCGACGCCGTCGGCCGCGACGACCGTGCCGAGGCCGTACTTGTCGTGGTTGACCCGGTCGCCGACCTCGAGGCTGATCGTCGCGGACAGGGTGCGCTCGGGGACCTTCCAGTCGCCGCGGTCGCCGCGACCCGCACCGGTCGTGCGGCGGCCGAAGCCGAACCGGCCGACCGGCGCCGAGCGCTCCGGCTCCGAGCGCCGCCAGTCGACGAGCTCGGCGGGCACCTCGTCGAGGAACCGCGACGCGGGATTGGTGCTGGGTTGCCCGAACGCCGAGCGCACGATCGCCCGGGACAGGTACAGCCGCCGCATCGCCCGGGTGATGCCGACGTAGGCCAGCCGGCGCTCCTCGGCCAGCTCGGCCGGGTCGCCCAGCGCCCGCAGGTGCGGGAACACCCCGTCCTCCCAGCCGGTGACGAACACGACCGGAAACTCCAGGCCCTTGGCCGTGTGCAGGGTCATCAGGGTGACCATGCCCTCGTCGTTGTCCGGGATGGAGTCGGCGTCGGCGACCAGCGCCACCCGCTCCAGGAACGCCGCCAGCGAGCCGGGCGCCGGGGCCCCGGCCGCCACGTCCTCGTCGACCTCCTCGAGGTCTGCCACCGCCGCGTCGCCGGCGAACTCCCGGGCGACGGTGACGAGCTCGGCCAGGTTCTCCAGCCGGGAGCCGTCCTGCGGGTCGTCGCTCGCCTCGAGCTCGGCGGTGTAGCCGGTGCGGGCGTACACCGACTCGAGGATCTCCGCGGTCTCCTCGCCGCGCTCCACCAGCTCGCCCAGCTCGTCCAGCAGCCGGACGAACGCGGCGATGTTGCGCTGCGAGCGGGTGGCCAGTGCGGGCACCCGCTGCGGCTGCTCGGCCGCGATCCGCAGCGCCGCGGCGAAGGAGATCCGTTCCCGCTCGGCGAACTCGGCCACCAGCGACTCCGCGCGGTCGCCGATGCCCCGCTTGGGCACGTTGAGGATCCGGCGCAGGCTGACCGTGTCCTCCGGGTTGGACAGCACCCGTAGGTAGGCCAGCGCGTCGCGGATCTCCCGACGCTCGTAGAACCGGACCCCGCCGACGACCTTGTACGGCAGCCCGACCCGCAGGAACACGTCCTCGAAGACCCGCGACTGGGCGTTGGTGCGGTAGAACACGGCGATGTCGGAGTTGCGGACCTCGCCGGTGTCGACCAGCCGGTCGATCTCTCCGGCGACGAACGCGGCCTCGTCGTGCTCGTTGTCGGCGACGAAGCCGACCAGCTTCTCGCCGTCGCCCTCCTCCGACCACAGCCGCTTGTCGCGGCGGTCGGGGTTGCGCGCGATCACCGCGTTGGCCGCGGACAGGATCGTCTGGGTGGAGCGGTAGTTCTGCTCGAGCAGGATGGTCCGCGCGTCCGGGAAGTCCTGCTCGAACTCGATGATGTTGCGGATGCTCGCGCCGCGGAACGCGTAGATCGACTGGTCGGAGTCGCCGACCACGCACAGCTGCGCGGGCGCGGCTCCCCCGACGGCGGGCGCGACCAGCTCGCGGACCAGCACGTACTGCGCATGGTTGGTGTCCTGGTACTCGTCGACCAGGACGTGGCGGAACCGCCGCCGGTAGTACTCGGCGACCGCGGGCAGCCGCTGCAGCAGCGACACCGTCTCCATGATCAGGTCGTCGAAGTCGAACGCGTTGGCCTGCCGCAGCCGGGACTGGTAGCTGGCGTAGACCTCGGCCACCTTGCGTTCGAAGTCGTTGCCCGCCCGCGCGGCCGCGTCCTCGGCGGTGAGCAGCTCGTTCTTCAGGTTCGAGATCTGCGCGGCCAGCCCACGGGCCGGGTAGCGCTTCGGGTCGAGCTCCAGATCGCGCGCGACCAGGCCGACCAGGCGCCGGGTGTCGTCGGCGTCGTAGACCGAGAAGGCCGAGCGCACCCCGAGGTGCTTGGCCTCCCGGCGCAGGATCCGGACGCACATCGAGTGGAACGTCGAGACCCACATCGCGTTCGCCCGCCGGCCGACCAGCGCGTCGACCCGGTCCTTCATCTCGGCCGCGGCCTTGTTCGTGAAGGTGATGGACATGATCTCGCCGGGATGCACGTTCCGCTCGGCGAGCAGGTAGGCGATCCGGTGGGTGAGCACGCGGGTCTTCCCCGAGCCCGCACCGGCCATGATCAGCAACGGCGAGCCGGAGTGGACCACGGCCTCCCGCTGCTGCGGGTTCAGTCCGTCCAGCAGTGCCGCACCGCGAGCGGAGGCGGGACGCACCGGGTTGTGGGAGGGGAGTTCGAACAACGCACTCATCGTGACGAACACGGTACCGGCGCAGCCCGACGATGCGATTCCCGACGGCGGTGTGGCACACTCATGGCGTGCCAACGCAGCGCCGGCGATTTTTCTACGGGTACCGGATTCCGGTTCCCGTGGTCGCCTGACGCACCCACCACGAACGCCCCGGAGTCCGACGGACCCGGGGCGTTTCCGCGTCACGGGCACGAGCGAACCGGGCACAGGAGGAGATCATGTCCGTGACCAGTGAGCAGACCCCCGAGGCCGGCCCCGGCACCGAGTCGGCCGGCACCCTGCCGACCGCGGCCGAGATCGACGAGCTCCGCAGGGAGATCGACCAGCTGGACGCCGACATCCTGCGGCTGATCCAGCGGCGGACCGAGGTGTCCAAGCGCATCGGCGCCGCCCGGATGGCCGCGGGCGGGCCGCGCATCGTCTACAACCGCGAGATGGCCGTGCTCGCCCGGTTCCGCCCGCTGGGCGCCGAGGGCCGCGTACTGGGCATGCTGCTGCTCCGACTGGGTCGCGGCCGGCTCGGCGGGCACTGATCTTCAGCTGCGCTTACGGCGCGGCAGGCCCCACCCGTGGCACTCTGTGGCCATGGGCACCGTAGTCGGGATCGTCGCGGCAGTGGTGGCGCTGATCGGCCTGCTGGCCGCGCTGGGCCACGTCGGATACCTGGCCATGCTGAACTCGGCGGCCAAGCAGCGCGGGGCGGCGGGTGAACCGATCGCGGACTACGTCAAGAGCCGCTGGATGGTGGCCGGCGGCTCCACGGCGGTGGCCGCGCTGGGCCTGCTGCTGACCGCGAGCAGCGGGGTGGGCACCGACATCCTCGGGATGCTGCTGGGCGCCGGCGGCGGGCTGGTCGGCTACCAGGCGCTGAACTCGACCCGGGCGCGCTACCGCAGCCAGCCCTGACGACGGCCGGTGACGGCGCCGCTGATCACGCGCGGCGCCCGGTCCGGTCGTAGGGTGCGGCGGTGTCCACCGCTGCACCCCCACCGCGCCTGCGTGACGACGTCGAGCGCGCCCTGGTCGTCACCGCCCATCCCGACGACGTCGACTTCGGGGCGGCCGGGACCGTCGCCGGCTGGGTGAAGGCCGGCATCCAGGTCGCCTACTGCATCTGCACCTCCGGCGACGCCGGCGGCTTCGACGACACCCCGCGCGCGCAGATGGGGCCGCTGCGGGAGGCCGAGCAGCGCACCGCGGCGGCCGAGCTCGGCGTCGAGGACGTCACGTTCCTCGGCCACCCCGATGGGCGGCTGGTCCCGAGCATCGAGCTGCGCCGCGACATCAGCCGGGAGATCCGCAGGTTCCGCCCGCAGCGGGTGCTCACCCAGTCCCCGGAGATCTGGTGGCGCCGGATCGGGGCCTCGCACCCCGACCATCGCGCGACCGGCGAGGCGGCGCTGGCCGCGGTCTACCCCGACGCCCGCAACCCGTTCGCGCATCCGGAGCTGCTGGCCGCCGACGGTCTCGACGCGTGGACCGTGCACGAGATGTGGCTCATGGCCGCACCGGACGAACGGGTGAACCACGCGGTCGACATCACCGACACCTTCGACCGCAAGCTCGCCGCGCTGCGCGCGCACGTCTCGCAGACCGCCCAGCTGGGAGACCTGGACGCGCGGCTGCGCCCCTGGCACACCTATTGGGCCAGGAAGTTCGGATTTCCCGAGGGACGGCTCGCCGAAGCCTTCCAGGTCGTCTCCGTCGGTTAGCGGTCGATGAGCTTCGACGAACGGAAATACGCTGAACGGGTGACCGTCGACGAGCGGATGAATGACACTTGGTGAACGAATCGGGTTCCGGTAGACATTTTTGGGTCACCTGACCCCGAGGGAGGATGTCGAGCCGTGGTCCCGATCGTGCATCGTGGTGGTACCGCGTCGGCGGGCATCGTCACCGTCGCCGAGCTGTTGAGCCGCAACGTTCCGGCTCCCCGGCCCGCTCCCGATGACGACCTCCCCGCGCCCCGCACGGTCATCTCGGTCGGCAGCCTGCTCCGCCGCGAGGGTCGCGCCCCGCACGCCCTGGACCGCCCGGTGCAGCCCCGCACCGGCCGGCTCACCGGCGAGGAGGAGGCCGCTCCGCGGCGCTCGGTGACCACCCGGCGGGTCGCAGCCGCAGCCGGCACGTTGCTGGCCGCCGGCTCCGTGCTCGGCGCGGCCGTGCTGACCGACGCCTCCTCCGGCAGTTCCAGCGCGCAGGAAGCACTCGACGGGAGCTACCCGGGGACGAACGGCCCCGGTGCCGCCGCACTGCCCGGCTCGACCACGGTCGGTGGCGCCCACGCCCTGGACAGCGGCACCGCCGCGCCCGTCAACTGGATGGCCGTCGCCTTCCCCAGCGCGCTCCCCGCCGGCGCGGCGACGGCACCGGCAGCCGGCGTCCCGGGCATCGTCCC
Organism: Pseudonocardia acidicola; assembly: GCF_012911935.1. Classification (GTDB taxonomy): domain Bacteria; phylum Actinomycetota; class Actinomycetes; order Mycobacteriales; family Pseudonocardiaceae; genus Pseudonocardia; species Pseudonocardia acidicola. The sequence continues at coordinate 44,747 of NZ_JAAXLA010000031.1, forward strand.
CGGGGCGACCGTCACGCCTGTCGCGGGTTCGCCCGGCGCGGGGTCTGCGCCCTCCGCGCCCTCCGCGCCCGTCAGCTCCCCCGGCGCCGGCACCGCCCCGAGCAGTTCCGGCGGCAGCGCCCCGGCGCCGAGCGGCCCGGGCATCGTCTCCAACGTCGCCGGCGCGGTGAACGACGTCGCGCAGGGCGTCGCCCAGGCCTCCCCGCCGCCACTGCAGCGGACGGTCAGCTCCCTGGGCGACACCGTCGGCGAGACCGGCAACAACCTCGGCAACACCATGGACGCCGGGGTGGACACCGTGCAGAAGCTGGCCGCGCCGGTCACCAAGCCGGTCACCGGCCTGCTGGCCCCGCCGACCTCGGCGGCCCCGGCGGCCTCGCCGCGCAGCGCCCCCGCCCCGGAGCCGGTGCTGACCACCGTCACCGACGGCGTCGGTGACGTGGCCCAGGGCACGGGCACCACGGTCGGCGGCGCGGCCGGCGGGCTCACCCGGACCGTCGGCGGCCTGCTCGGCTGAGCCGGGCCCGCCCTGCCACCGGCGTCCGTCGTCAGACCAGGCGGCGGTCCGACGCCCAGCGCGACAGCTCGTAGCGGTTCGACAGCTGCGTCTTGCGCAGCACGCTCGACACGTGCGTCTCGACCGTCTTCACCGAGATGAACAGCTCTCCGGCGATCTCCTTGTACGCGTAGCCGCGGGCCAGCAGGCGCAGCACGTCGCGCTCCCGGCGGGTCAGCAGGTCGAGCTCGGGGTCGCCGGGAGGGGCGGCGCCGGGACGGTCGGAGAACGCGTCGAGCACGAACCCGGCCAACCGGGGGGAGAACACCGCGTCGCCGGCGTGCACCCGGCGGACCGCGTCGGCCAGGTCCCGCCCGGAGATCGTCTTGGTGACGTAGCCGCGGGCCCCGGCCCGGATCACGGCGATCACGTCCTCGGCGGCGTCGGACACGCTCAGCGCCAGGAAGACCACATCGGGCAGCTCCGGGCGGATCTGGCGCAGCACCTCGGCGCCGCCACCGTCGGGCATGTGCACGTCGAGCAGCACGACGTCGGGGCGCAGGTGCCGGATCGCGGCCACCGCCTCGTCGACCGAGCCGGCCTCGCCGACCACGGTGACGTCCGGGACGCCGCGGTCGAGTTCGGCGCGCACTCCCGAGCGGAACAACCCGTGGTCGTCGACGAGGAAGACCCGGATCATCCCCGGCTCGGTCCCGGTGCCGGCCTCCGGATCGGTCATGACGCGGCCCCTTCTCGATCGTCTCCGGGCCCTCGGTCCGCGGCCGGGTGTTGCGCGCTGTCCGTCCTCGCTGCGGGCTCCGGGCCCTCGGCCCGGTCCCGGGCGGCCGGCTCGGTGCGCATCGACAGGTGCACCTCGGTGCCCTCCCCCGCCGTGCTGCGCAGCCGGGCCGCGCCGCCGTGCCGCTCCATCCTGCCGCGGATCGAGTCGGCCAGGCCGTGCCGGTCGTCCGGGACCGCATCGGGGTCGAACCCGACCCCGCGGTCGCGGACGAACACGTGCACCTCGTCCGGCTCGACCTCCACGTACACGCTGATCTCGCTCACCCCGGCGTGCTTGGCCGCGTTCACCATCGCCTCGCGGGCGGCGAGCACCAGCGCACGCAGCCCGTCGTCGAGCGGGCGGTCGCAGCCGACGAGCACCGGGCTGACGGTGAGCGCGTAGGTGTCCTCGACCTCGGCGGCGGCCGCGGTCAGCGCCTCGGTCAGCCCGGCGTCCAGCGCCGGGTCGCGGGACGCGCCGCCGGAGCGGCCGTAGCCGGTCGGGCCGTAGAGCCAGTGCCGCAGCTCGCGTTCCTGGCCGCGGGCGAGCCGCAGCACCTCACGGGGCTGGTCGGACTGCCGCTGGATCAACGCGAGGGTCTGCAGCACCGAGTCGTGCAGATGCGCGGCGATCTCGGCCCGCTCGGCCGCGACGATCCGCTCCCGGCGCTCCTCGCCGAGATCGCGCACCAGCCGCAGCCACCACGGCACCGTCAGCACCGCGACACCGACCAGGGTGGCCAGCACCGACAGCACGCCGAACTGGATCTGGCCCAGGTTCAGGTTGCCGAGCAGGAAGACCACGATCCCGGCGGTGACGAACAGCGCGCCGGCCACCACGCGCAGCAGCGCGGCCCGCCCACCCCCGGCCACCCCGGTGACCCCGGAGCGGGCGCCGGCGGCCCAGCGACGACGCTGCGACTCGTCGGCCTCCCGCCAGACCACGGCGGCGCCCACCGCGGCGACCCCGAGCGGCCCGACGATCCAGCCGATCACCGCGTTGCCCAGTGCGGCCGCGGCCAGCCCGACGCCGAGCCCGAGCGCGGCCAGGCCCAGCGCCTGCTGGCGCTCGCTGCGCGGCACCGAGCGGGCGACGTCGGCGCTCTCCTGCCGGACGAACACCCACAGCAGCCCGTAGGCCAGCACGCCGGCCCCGTTGGCCGCGGCCAGGATGACGAACGCCGAGCGCACCCACAGCACGTCGACGCCGAGGTGGTCGGCGACGCCGCCGGCGACCCCGGCGACCAGCCGTCCGGACCGGCGACGGGCCAGCGGCTCCCGGGTCGTCGGGACCTGGGCGCCCGGGCCGGCGACGGGTGAGCTCACGCCCCCATCGTCACACGGACGGGAAGCCCTGCCATCGGGGCCGACCTCGGGGGCGGATCAGGGGCTTCCCTGATGGTCTCCGTGATCCGCGGCCGACAGGCTGGTGCCCATGAACGGGACGGACGTGCAGACGACACTGCGCGAGATGTGGGAGACACGCCCGGCGCGCCCCCGGCACGACCGGATGGTGGCCGGCGTCGCCGCGGCCATCGCTCGGCGGTACGACATCGACCCGGTGCTGGTCCGGATCGGTTTCGTGGTGGCCGCCTTCTACGGGATCGGGGCCGCGCTCTACATCGCGGGCTGGGTGCTGCTGCCGGGCGCCCACCAGGACGACCCGACCGACGGCGCCGGGGCCGGCGGTGGCGGTGCCCCCGGCACCCGCCGTTCGCCCAACCCCGTTCTGCTGCTCGGCCTGGTGGGCGCCGCGATCATCGGCAGCGGCACGTTCTTCGGCCACCGAAGCGGGATCATCCTGCCGGGCCTGGCGGTGGCCTTCCTGCTGTTCCTGCTGCACCGCAGCCGGGGCCAGCGCGGAATCGCGGGCCCGGGGAACGCAGCGGCGGGCGGCGGCCCGGCCGAGCAACCCACCGCGCCCGTCGCGCGAGCGGCCGGCACCCCCGCCGGGCCCGCTGCGGCCGGGTCCGCTGCCGCGGACAACGCGGCCGGGCCGGTCTCGGAGCAGCTCGCAGAGCAGCCGACCGAGCAGGTCCGGGCCACCCCACCCGCGTGGGACCCGCTGGGCGCCGCCCCGTTCGCCTGGGACCTGCCCGAGCCGTCGCCCCCAGCACCGCCGCCCACCCCGCCGGCCCCGCGCCGGTCCCGGGTGACCATGGTGACGCTCGCGCTGGCCCTGCTCACCGGCGGCGTCGCCGGCAGCCTGCTCCTGCTCGGCTACGGCGTCACCGCGGTGCCTGCGATGCTCGGGACCGTCCTGGCCGTTCTCGGGACCGGTCTGGTGGTCGGGTCCTTCACCCGCGGCGGTCGCGGGCTGATCCCGATCGCGCTGCTCATGTGCGTGCTGACCTGGGCCGCGGTGTCGATCCCGGCGTCGGCCCTGCGCAGCGACTGGGGCGGCGGGGTCGGTGAGCTGCAGGCCGCCCCGACCGCCACGACAGCGGTGGCCCCGCAGTACCGGCGCGGTGTGGGTTCGATCTACCTCGACCTGCGCAATCTGGACCTGAATGCCCCGCCCGGCACCGACGCCGCAGCGGCCGGTCCGGTGCGCACGCAGCTGTCGGTGGGGATGGGCCGCATCGTGGTGTGGATACCGCAGACCGCCGATCTGACCCTGCACGGATCGGCCGGGCTGGGCAGCGTGGACTACGGCAGCCGGCACAGTGGCGGGCCCGGGGCGACGGTGAACATCGAGAACGACCCCGGCACCGACAGCGTCCTGTCCGGCCGGCCGGTCGTGCTCGACATCGAGGCGGGCATGGGGAGTGTGGAGGTGCGACGTGGCTGAGTTCGGGGAACGGACCGTGACCGGTCCGACGGGAACGACCGAACGCCCGGCCCGGCGCCGGATGCCCGACCCGCTGACCCTGCTCGTCGGGCTGTTCAGCCTCGCCGTGGCCGGCTCCGCGTTCGTCGGCCGGATGCCCGCGATGACCATGTTCGACCCGCGCTGGCTGCTCGCCGGCGGCGCGGTGGTGTTCGGGGTGCTGCTGCTGGTCGGCAGCCTGCGCAACCGCCAGGACCGCTGACACCGATCGTCGCGGCGCGGCGGGCCGCCGGTGGTGGTGGGGAGCACCAGCGGCGGCGGGGTCGCCCGGGCGGTGCCGTCGACGGGGGGTCGGCGCACCGAGGGGGACGGGCGACCACAGGGAGGCACGGGGCACGCGACGGGCCCCGTGCCTTCCCTGGTCCGGTTCAGGCGGGATGCTCGGCGCGGGTGAGCCCCGCGGCGTCGAGGATCTCCGGGACACCGCGCTCGTCGCCCACCACCATGACGTGCACCCCGGCGACGCCGGGCATCTCGCGCAGCGCCTGCACGGTCTCGACGCAGGCCCGCATGCCCTCCGCGGCGACCCGGTCGGCCTGGACGCCGCGCAACCGCCGCTCGAGCGTCTCCGGGATGACCACCCCGGGGATGCCGGCCATGAATTCCAGCGCCCGCAGCGACCGGATGGGTCCCACCCCGGCGAGGATGCCGCAACGCTCGTCGAGGCCGCGGTCGCGGACCTGGGCCATCCACCCGCCGAACGCGTCGACATCGAAGACGAACTGGGTCTGGATGAACTCGGCGCCGCCGGCGACCTTCTGCGCGAGCCGGTCCGGCGTGCCGACGGGGTTGTCCACGGCGCCGAGCAGGAACTGCGGCGGCGGATCGATCGCACGCCCGGAGAGCAGCCGGCCCTCGTCGCGCAGGGTGCGGGCGGTGGTCATCAGCCCGTTCGAGTCGAGGTCGAACACGGGCGTCGCGTCGGCGTGGTCGCCCTGCTCCGGGCGGTCGCCGGTCATCAGCACGAGGTTCGGGATGCCCATCGCGCCGGCGGCGAGCAGATCGGACTGCAACGCGATCCGGTTGCGGTCCCGGCAGGTCATCTGCATGACCGGTTCGACACCCTCGGCGAGCGCGATCAGGCTGCCCGCGAAGCTGGACACCCGGACGGTGGCGCCCTGGTTGTCGGTCACGTTGACCGCGTCCACCCATCCGCGCAGCACCCCGGCCGCGCGCCGGAGCGGGGTCGTGTCCGCGCCGCGCGGCGGGCCGATCTCGGCGGTGACGGCGAACCGGCCGGTGCGCAGGGCGTCGGCCAGCCGGCCGGGGATCTCCGGCGCGATCGCCGTCGGGGTGCTCACCGCAACATCATGCAGGGTCGTGCGGCGCAGCCCCTACTCCCACTCGATGGTGCCCGGCGGCTTGCTGGTCACGTCCAGCACGACCCGGTTCACCTCGGCCACCTCGTTGGTGATCCGGGTGGAGATGCGCTCGAGCACGTCGTAGGGCAGCCGGGTCCAGTCCGCGGTCATCGCGTCCTCGCTCGACACCGGACGCAGCACGACCGGGTGGCCGTAGGTGCGGCCGTCGCCCTGCACGCCGACGCTGCGCACGTCGGCCAGCAGCACGACCGGGCACTGCCAGATCGAGCGGTCCAGCCCGGCGGCGGTGAGTTCCTCGCGGGCGATCGCGTCGGCGGCGCGCAGCGTCTCCAGCCGGTCGGCGGTGACCTCACCGATGATCCGGATACCCAGCCCGGGCCCGGGGAACGGTTGGCGCGCCACGATCGTCTCGGGCAGCCCGAGCTCGGTCCCGACCCGGCGCACCTCGTCCTTGAACAGCGCGCGCAGCGGCTCGACGAGGTCGAACTCGAGGTCGTCGGGCAGCCCCCCGACGTTGTGGTGGCTCTTGATCGTCGCGGTGCCGGAGCCGCCGCCGGACTCCACGACGTCAGGGTAGAGGGTGCCCTGCACCAGGAAGCCGACGTGCTCGGCCTCCGCGACCTCGGCCGTCGCGGCCTCGAACACCCGGATGAACTCGCGGCCGATGATCTTGCGCTTCTGCTCCGGGTCGGTCACCCCGGCCAGCGCGTCGAGGAACCGGTCGCGAGCGTCGACGGTGTGCAGCTTGGCTCCGGTCGCGGCCACGAAATCGCGCTCGACCTGGGCCCGCTCGCCGGCCCGCAGCAGCCCGTGGTCGACGAACACGCAGGTCAACCGGTCGCCGATGGCCCGCTGGACGAGCGCCGCGGCGACCGCGGAGTCGACGCCGCCGGACAGCCCGCACACCGCGTGACCGTCACCGACCTGCTCCCGGATCGCGGCCACGGTGTCGTCGATGATCGACGCGGTGGTCCAGCCCGGGGTGATGCCCGCGACCTCGTGCAGGAACCGGCGCAGCACCTCCTGGCCGTGCGGGGAGTGCCCGACCTCGGGGTGGTACTGCACGCCGGCCAGCCGCCGCTCGAGATCCTCGAACGCGGCCACCCCGACCCGGTCCGACGCGGCGGTGACGGTGAAGCCCTCCGGGGCGCTCACGACGCTGTCGCCGTGGCTCATCCACACCGGATGCCGGGACGGCAGCCCCTCGTGCAGGGTGCCGGCGTCCTCGCCGACGATCAGTTCGGTGCGCCCGTACTCGCGGGTGCCGTCGGGGGCCACCTCGCCGCCGAGCGCGAGCGCCATGGCCTGGAACCCGTAGCACAGGCCCAGCACCGGGATCCCGGATGTGAACAGTTCCGGGTCGACGCGGGGCGCGCCGTCGGCGTACACGCTGGCGGGCCCGCCGGAGAGGATCAGCGCGGCGGGCTTGCGGGCGACGATGTCGGCCACCGGGGTGTCGGCGGGCACGATCTCGGAGTAGACCTGCGCCTCACGCACCCGGCGGGCGATGAGCTGGGCGTACTGCGCCCCGTAGTCGACGACGAGGACGGTGGGCGGCTGCACGTCTGCCAATTTACTGGTCCGCGGCGCGGAACCGGCCGCCCCGGGGCGTGATCTCGCCCCCGTCGGGGATGCCGGGTTCTCTCAGCATCCGCTCAGTGCAGGCACAGCTACGCAGGCAAGAGTCATCGCGCCAGACGCGGCCGGACCGGGGGGACCGGGCGCACTCCGACACCAGCAGGAGATGTTCGTGAAGTCGACCCTGTCCACCCCCACCCGGCGCGCGGCCGTGCGGTCCGGGGCCGCCGTGCTCGCCGCCACCGCGGTCGTGTTGCTCTCCGCCGGCTGTTCCGGCAGCTCGGCCACCGCCGCGGCCCCGAGCTCGGCGTCGCAGCCGGCCCCGGGCCACCGCGGCGGCCAAGGAATCTTCGGCCGTGTCACCGCCGAGAACGGATCGACCTGGACCGTGGTGAACCCGAAGGGCACCCAGTTCACGGTGGACCTCACGCCACAGACGGCGTTCGGCACCGCGAAGGCCCCGGCCACCGCGCAGCAGTTCCCCGTGGGCAGCAACGTGCGGGTGAGCGGGACCCGCAACGGCGACACGGTGACCGCCACCCGCATCGACGACATGCGCGCACCGGGTCGGGGCGCAGCACCGTCCGGCGCGCCGGCGCCGACGACCACCAGCAGCACCTGATCCGAACCACCTGCGGGGACCGTCCCCGCAGGCCGAAGCGCCGAGCAGGCCCTGAGCCGCCCCTGCGGCTCAGGGCCTGCTCGCCCCCGGTCCCGGCCGGCCGAACGCTGCGTCACGGCATGCGACTGCTCGTCCCGACCGCCACATCGCGGAGTTCGGCGTCGGGCGGCAGCCAGGCCGGGGCCGGGTCAGCCGCGGACGGTCAGCCCCACCCGCTGGAACTCCTTGAGGTCGGAGTACCCCGTCTTCGCCATCGCCCGGCGCAGTGCCCCGAACAGGTCGACGGTGCCGTAGGGGCTGTCGGAGGGGCCGTAGAGCACGGTCTTCACGTCCCGCTCGCTCCGCGCGAACCCGGTGACCTCCGACCGGGGCAGCGACGGGTGCGCCGCCGCCGAGGTCCAGTACAGCCCACCGCCCGGCGACTCGGCCGCGTCGGCCAACTGCTCGCCCAGCATCACCGCGTCGGCGCCGCAGGCGATCGCCTTGGCCATGTCACCGGAGCCGTCCATGCCGCCGTCGGCGATCACGTGCACGTACCGGCCGCCGGTCTCGTCGAGGTAGTCCCGGCGGGCGGCGGCGGCGTCGATGATCGCGGTGGCCATCGGCACCCCGATGCCGAGCACCGAGTCGGTCGTCGTGGCCGACGACTGCCCGTACCCGACGATCACGCCGGCGGCGCCGGTGCGCATCAGGTGGATCGCGGTGCGGTAGTCGCCCACCCCGCCGGCCACCACCGGGACGTCGAGCCCTGCGATGAAGTCCTTGAGGTTGAGCGGCTCCCCGGCGGACACGTGCTCGGCCGAGATGATCGTGCCCTGCACGAACAGGATCTCCACACCGGCGGCGAGCAGCGTCGGGGTGAGCTCGCGGGCACGCTGCGGGCTGACCCGGGCGGCCACGGTGACGCCGGCCTCCCGGACCGTCCGCAGCGCCTCGGCGAGCAGGTCGGGCTGGATCGGGGCGGCGTGCAGCTCCTGCAGGGTGCGCACGGCGTCCGCCGGGTCCTCCCCCTCGGTCGCCGCCTCGAGCACCCGCTGCAACGCACCCTCGGCGTCGGCGTGCCGGGCCCACAGCCCTTCGGCGTTGAGCACGCCCAGCCCGCCGAGCTGGCCGATCCGCACCGCGCTGGCCGGCGAGACGATCGCGTCCGTCGGATGGGTCACGAGTGGGATCTCGAACCGGTAGGCGTCGAGCTGCCAGGCGGTCGAGACCTCCTTCGAACTCCGCGTCCGCCGCGACGGCACGATCTCGACCTGATGCAGGTCGTAGCTGCGGCGGGCGGTCCGGCCCATCCCGATCTCCACGAGGTCACGCACGGGATGACAGCGTAGATGCTGGAAGTTCGCGCTCAGCGTGCGGCGTAGTTGGGCGCCTCGACGGTCATCGTGATGTCGTGCGGGTGGCTCTCCTTCAGCCCCGCGGCGGTGATCCGCACGAGCTGGGCCCGTTGCAGCTCGGGGATGGTCTGGGCGCCCGCGTAGCCCATCCCGGAGCGCAGACCCCCGACGAGCTGGTGCACGACCTGGGCGAGCGGGCCGCGGAACGGGATCCGCCCCTCGATGCCCTCGGGGACCAGCTTGTCCTCGCTGAGCACGTCGTCCTGGGCGTAGCGGTCCTTGGAGTAGGACTTGCCGCCACCCCGCGACCGCATCGCCCCGAGCGACCCCATCCCGCGGTAGGTCTTGTACTGCTTGCCCCCGACGAAGATCAGCTCGCCCGGGGACTCCGCGGTGCCGGCCAGCAGGCTGCCCAGCATCACCGAGCTCGCCCCGGCCGCGATCGCCTTGGAGATGTCACCGGAGTACTGGATGCCGCCGTCACCGATCACCGGGACGCCGGCCGCGGCGCACGCCTGCGCCGCCTCGTGGATCGCGGTGATCTGCGGCGCGCCGACCCCGGCGACCACCCGCGTCGTACAGATCGAGCCCGGCCCGACCCCGACCTTCACCGCGTCCGCGCCCGCATCGACCAGCGCCTGCGCGCCGGCCCGGGTGGCCACGTTGCCGCCGACGACGTCCACCGATTCGCCGACCTCGGCGCGCAGCTTGGCGACCGTCTCCAGCACCCGGCGGGAGTGCCCGTGCGCGGTGTCGACCATCAGCACGTCGACACCCGCCTCGACCAGGCCCATCGCCCGGGCGTAGGCGTCCTCGCCGACCCCGACCGCCGCGGCCACGACGAGCCGGCCGTCCGGGTCCTTGGTGGCCAGCGGGTACTTCTCGGTCTTGTTGAAGTCCTTGATCGTGATCAGGCCGCGCAGGATGCCGTCGCCGTCGATGATCGGCAGCTTCTCCAGCTTGTGCCGGCGCAGCAGCCCGAGCGCGGCCTCCGCCGTGACCCCGACCCGCGCGGTGACCAGCGGGGTCTTCGTCATGACCTCGTGCACCGGCCGGTTGTGGTCGACCTCGAAGCGCATGTCCCGGTTCGTGATGATCCCGACCAGGCGCCCGTCGGCGTCCGCGACCGGCACCCCGGAGATCCGGTACTTCGCGCAGAGCGCGTCGACCTCGGCCAGCGTGGCGTCCGGGGAGCAGGTCACCGGGTCGGTCACCATGCCCGCCTCGGAGCGCTTCACGACCTCGACCTGCGCGGCCTGCTCCTCCGGGGACAAGTTGCGGTGCAGCACCCCGAGGCCGCCGGCACGCGCCATCGCGATGGCCATCCGGGCCTCGGTGACGGTGTCCATCGGCGACGACACGAGTGGCACCTGCAGCCGGACGCGCCGGCTCAGCTGGGTACCGGTGTCCGCTGCGCTCGGCACCACGTCCGACTCCGCCGGCAACAGCAGCACGTCGTCGAACGTCAGGCCCAGCATGGCGAACTTCGGCGGTAGTCCGGCGGTCTCGCTGGTCATGCTGGCCTTCAGCCCCTCACCGATCCGAGCAGGTCCGGCGGCGCGGCATGCCGCCTGCGACCATCGTATCGGGGCCCGACGCCGCAGCGCCGCCGCGCGGACGAGGCACCGCCCACACTCGCCGGACGGCGCCGCGTCGCCCGGATCACGAAACCGCGAGCTCGGACAGCGGCCAATCGGGAAGACGCCCGTCCGGCGGAGTACCGTGTACCGCGTGTCATCGGACGCACTGCCGCCAGACCCGTTCGCCGGAGATCCCCATGATCCGGCCCTGTCGCTCGACGTGCCCGAGGGCGAGGAGCCGGACGCGCTGAGCGAGCAGGAGCGCGACGAGGTGGTGGCCGATCTCGCGGATCTCGCCGTCTACCAGGCCCTGTTGGAGGGGCGCGGGGTACGCGGCATCGTGGTCGACTGCGGCGACTGCGGCGAGCAGCACTTCCACGAGTGGAGCCTGCTGCGCGCCAGCCTGCAGCAACTGCTGGAGGAGGGCCAGATGCGCCCGCACGAGCCGGCCTTCGATCCCGACCCCGCGAACTACGTGACCTGGGAGTACTGCCGCGGGTACGCCGACGCCGTCCTGTCCGACGGCTGAGCCACCTCGCCGGCCCGACCGCACGACCGCAACGGCCCCCGGGTCTCCCGCCTCGAGCGGGGTTCCGGGGGCCGTTTCGTGTGCGCTCAGCTGGTCGCGGCGGCCGAGGACATCCTGCCGTGGTGCCTGGGCATCGCGGTGGAGTGCGTGGCGGTACCCGAACTCGGCTGCACGCCCTGCCCGGACGGGGACGTCGGGTCCGGCGTGCCCTCGGTGGTCGGCTTCGGCGGGGTCGTGCTCTCCGAGGGCGCAGCCGGCGTGGTGGACGACGGGGGCGGCACGACCGGTAGCGGCGTGGACGGCGTGCTCGGCGAGCTGCTCGGCGACGTGGACTCCGGCGACGTCGAACCCGGCGTCGGACCCGCCGTGGTGGTACCGGGCGCAGGCGTCCCGCTCTTGAGCGGGGCGTTGGGGTCCGCAGGCGTGTTCGGCGGGGTCTCCGACAGCTTTGCGGCGAGGAACTGCTGCTGCTGCTCGAGCTGCGGGGCGCCGTCCTCGGGCCGGACCACGGTCAGCAGCGGGGCTGCGGCGGCCAGTTCCTGCGCCGCCTCCTGGGTCTTGCCCGCCGCCAGCGCGTTGCGCACCGCATCCAGCCTGGTCTGCACCGTGGCCGCCGCCTCGACGGACTGCGCCCGCTGGCTGTACAGCACCTTCGACACCCCCCACAGGGTGTCGCCCGGCTGCGCGCTGTGGGCGCCGACGGACACGCCGGCGAACGCGAGCACGATCAGCGCAGCGGCGCCCGCCAGCGGCACCAGGTGCCGGGCACGCCGGCCTGCGGGGCGGGCGGCCGCGGTGACGGTGGCGACCGCGGTGTCGGTGTCGACGAGCTCGGGGATCGGCTCGGCGTCGACCTCGGCCTTCCACGCGGCGAGCATCGCGACCACGCGGTCGTCGTCGTCGTAGCCGTCGATGCCGGGTGCGGAGACGGCCATGCCGGCCGCCAGCGCACTGATCAGCTCGTCGTCCGCCTGTACCGCGACCAGGTCGATGGGTTCCTCGACCGACTGGTCGACCGGAACCGGGCGGGCCCGCATGCCGGCGGGGTGCGAGCCGTTGTTGCCGTTGGTGCGAGGCTCGTCCCAGTTCCCGAAGGGGTTCCCGGCAGAGTCACGCCTGTGTCCATCACGCACTCAGACCACCTCCTCCTCGGGCATGGACTTGCGGAGCCGGGCGAGCGCCCGGTGCTGAGCCACCCGGACCGCGCCGGGCGTCGAACCGACCGCCTCCGCGGTCTCCTCGGCGGACAGCCCCACGATGACGCGCAGCACGAGGATCTCCCGCTGCTTGTCGGGGAGTTGGTCGAGCAGCCGGCCCATCCGGCCGGAGAGTTCGACACGGAGCGCGCGCTGTTCGGGCCCGTCGGCGGACTCCACCGAGTCCGGGACCTCGGCGACCGGTTCGGACCGGTTGCGGGTCGCAGCCCGATGCGCGTCGATCACCTTGTGAGACGCGATGCCGTAGACGAACGCGAGGAAGGGCCGCCCCTGGACCCGGTAGCCGGGCAAGGCCGTCAACACGGCCAAACACACCTCCTGCGCGACGTCGTCCGCTGACACGGACGATCGGTCCACCCGACCGAGCCGCGCACGGCAGTAGCGCACGACGAGCGGCCGGATGATGGCCAGCACACGTTCGACCGCTCGGCGGTCACCCGCCATCGCAGATGCCACCAGCTCGTCGAGAACGTCTGTCGTCTCACTCATCGCACAGAGTTGTCCGGGCGTTACGCAGCATGTTGGTCATCATCCGTTCGTGAGGCCGACCACAGAGCGTGTCGAATCGTGCCCTCAATGCGGAACACCGTAGCGAAGGGCGCTCGGCACAGAAGGACCCGCTCCTCACAGGAGGTGACGCACAGGGCCGGCAAAGGTTGCGCTGGGCCGTCGTCGAGGCCCAGCGACCCCCTCCCGCACCCACTGTCGGGATCGGTCGCGTGGCTGTGCTGCGACAGCCACGCCACCCCCGATGAACCCGGACCCCCGTCCGGGGTACTGCTGAGAACCGCGTGTGGTGGTGTGTGGTCCTGCGGTCAGGACACCAGGCCGCGGCGGAAACCGTGGGCGACCGCCTGGGCGCGGTCGCGCACGCCGAGCTTGCGGAACAGCCGCCGGGCGTGGGTCTTGACGGTGTCCTCGGACAGGTAGAGCTCGCGGCCGATCTGACCGTTGCTCTTGCCCTGGCTCATGCCGCGCAGCACCTGCAGCTCACGCTCGGTGAGCTGTACGCCGGGGTCCGCGGGCGCCCGCGGGGTCGGCACGGCGGTGCTGGCGAGCGTGTGCGCGAGCGCAGCCACCAGTTCCGGGCGCGAGGCGTCCCAGCGCAGGTAACCGCGGGCGCCTCCCGCAATGGCCGCGGCAATGCTGCCCGCGTCGTCGGGGGCCCCGAAGACGATGACGTTTGCCTGAGGGTGGGCCGCGACGAGACGTCGGGTGGCCTCCACCCCGGTGGGCACCGCGCGCTGGGTGCCGACCAGGACGACGTCGACCGGCTGCCGGGAGAACCGGGCCAGCAACTCGTCCCCATGGGCGACGCAATCGATCCGGTGCACCCCCGGCACCGCGGACATCACGCGGGTCAGACCTTCGCGGACGCTGCGACGATCGTCGCAGATGAGTACCGTCGTCACGACGATTCCTTCCTGCAGCTTCCTGCAGCCGGGTGATGTATCACCCTCCGCATCGGCGGGTGACAGGCTCACCTTGACACGATCAGGGCGTGTTTGTGCCCTCCATTCGAGAGCGTTTCGCCGAGTGGCACTCGTCATGTGGGTGACGAGCCTCCGAATGGAGTAATTACATTACCCCGGGCCACTCGGGAACCCACGCCGACTCCCCCATCAGGCGCCTGCCGATCGGGTCGCTGTTGCGGTAAATGACGCTCAGCGTCGCCGCCGCGGCGTGTCGGCGCCGTGGCGCGTCGCTCAGCGTGTCATTCGGCGCCGTACGGGACTTTTCAGACCCACGATCGTTTACTGGACAAGCAGTCTCCGTCACGCCCGGCGGTCGTCCCGGGCCGGTGAGCGGCGGGGCGGGCACGCGCTCCGCAAGATCGGCCGCGGCGAGCTCCGCGGGCCAGCGCAGCGGCAGCTGCCCGAATCGGGTGGCGTCGGCGGCGAGCCCGTCGAGTTCGTCCAGCATCGCGGCGGCGGCCGGCGGATCGGCCGCGGCCCGCACCACCGCGGCGACGATGCGCGACTTGAGCAGGTGCCGGGCCGCGCCCGCCTCGGCCGCGAGCCGGAGGGCCCGCTCGGCCGGCGCCAGCGCCGCGGCGGGCTCGCCGCGCAGCAGGGCCAGCTCGGCCCCCACCCACCCGGCGCGCACGGCCGGCCGCCACGACGGGTGCTCCCGCGCCGCGCTGTCCGCCCGCTCCAGCAACCGCCCGGCCAGCGCGACGTCCGCGGCGCCGATGGCGTCGGCGGCCAGCCCGATGAGTGCGTCGGCCCGCGCGGCGGCGGCGTCCGTCCCGTCCGGATCCGGAGCGCCCGCCGGGACCGGCTCGGCGGCCAGCGCGGCACATGCCAGCCGCAGCCCGAGCGCGTCCCAGCGGCGCGCGGCGGCGTGCCCGCCGAGTTGACGGCGGTGCGCGGCGAGGGTGACGGCCGCGTGCGCCGCCGTGCCGGCCGGCACGGACGGGCCGGCGACCAGCGCCTGCAGGATCGCGGCCGCCGCGGCGTAGCGACCCTGGCCGCCCAGCGCGACGGCGGCCAGCCATCGCTCGTGCGGGCCGGCATCCGGCCGCACCCGGACCGGGCCGCCCGGCCGCGCGCCGAACGCGGCATCCCGCACCTCGGGCCGGCCCGCGTGGGTGACGGTGCCGGGTGGCCACCCGGTGGAGAGGGTCACCCGGCCAGATTAGTCAGGGCAAGATCGCGGCGCCGAGAACCGAGGTGGCATTCGCCAGCGAGGTCAACCGGGTGATCCGCGCGGGCAGCTCGACGTCGTCCCAGCCGGGGCCCGCCGCGAACATCCGGAACCGTGGCCGGGTCCGGGGCAGGGCCCGGAAAAGCTCTGGATCGGCGGAGTCGGGAAGCTGCGACCACAGCACGACCGCCGCCGGCGCGGTCCGGCGAACCGCGGCGGCCAGCGCGTCCACGGGCAGGTTCGGCCCCAGCGGGCGGCACGGCACCCGCTGCTCGGCCAGGACGGCGGCCAGCACCGTCAGCGGGAGGTTGTGCCACTCCGTGGGCATGCCGGCCAGCACGACCGGACGCACCGCCTCCGGGGCCGGGGCGGCCAGCGCCCACGCGCCGTAGACGCTCATCACGGACTCGCTGATCAGGTGCTCGATCTCCACGCCGGCCCCGGTGGACTCCCATCGGCCGGCCACCGCATTCAGTACGGGCCGGGCGACCTGATCCCAGGTGGCCGCGAGCCCGTCGGCCTCGATCGCCTCGACGAGCAGCCGCCGGACCGCGGCCGCGTCCATCGCCAGCGCGGCCCGCCCGACGCCGCGGGCCCGGCGGCCGGCTCCGGGCAGCCGCAGCACCCGGCCCCCGACCCGCACCCGCGACACCACCTCCGGGTCGTCCGCGGACGCGTCGTCGGCCAGCAGGACCGGGACGCCCGGATCCGGTTCGGCCGGGGCGCCGGCCGGTTCCTCGGGGAGCACGCGGAGCCGGTCGGACGGGCCGGCGTGCGGGCGCGGCAGCCGGGCCGAGATCGCGTAGCGGGCCGCCTCGGCCGGGGACGCCCCGCGCACCAACGCGTGCTGCATCAGTTCGAACCGGGCGACGTCGTCGGCCGAATACCTGCGGTGCCGCCCGGACTCGTGATCGGACGGCCCGATGCCGTAGCGGCGGTTCCAGGTACGCAGCGTGGCCGGGGCGACGCCGAGGCGACGGGCCAGCGCGGCGACGGTCAGCCGGGGTCCGTCGTCGACGTCGCCCGTGCCGACCCTGCCGTCCGGCTCGACCCCACCGTCGCTGCCGTTCATGGCGCCTTTGCCCGGGTGCTCGTCGGGATCGTGCGCGGCCTCCGCTGCGAACGGCCGGGGGTCCGCAGCGGAGGCCGGCAACGGTTCCGGATGCATTCCCCGATGGTCCGCGCCAGACGTTGTTCAGGCAAGCCGCCACGCGTGCGCGGATGTTCTCGAACAGTTTTCTTGAACAAGGTTTGGCGCGGTTCTACGGTGGGGTACCTCGGGCTCGTTGGAGAAGGCCTACACAGGGCGGGGTGATGAACGTGGCGGACATCCGGAGGCTCCCGGTTCCGGTCACGGATATCTGGGACTGGCAGATGCAGGGCGCCTGCCGCGGCATGGACAGCGCGTTCTTCTTCCACCCCGAGGGGGAGCGCGGTCCCGCCCGCGCGAACCGCGAGGCGAAGGCGAAGGCGGTGTGCCAGACGTGCCCGGTGCTCGAGCAGTGCCGGCGGCACGCGCTGACGGTGCAGGAGCCCTACGGCGTGTGGGGTGGGCTCTCCGAGCACGAGCGCGACGACATCATCCGGGGCCGCGACCGCACGCTCAAGGTCGCCACCCAGCCGGCGCACCGGGCGGTCTGAGGCTCGCCGGACCGATCCCCAAACGACGAAGGGCGAGCCGGTCTCCCTGGTGATCAGGGAAACCGGCCCGCCCGCTCGCGTGCGGAACCGGCCTAGCCGCGTCCGGTCAGTGCCCGTGCCCGTGGCCGTGGCCGGCACCCGCGGGGGCCGGCGCCGGCGGCTCGGGCTTGTCGACGACCGCGGCCTCGGTGGTGAGCACCATGCGCGCGATCGACGCGGCGTTGACCACCGCGGACCGGGTCACCTTGACCGGGTCGATGACCCCGTCGGCGAACAGGTCCGAGTAGGTCAGGGTGGCCGCGTTGAAGCCGTGTCCCCACGGCTGCTCGGCCACCTTGGCGATCACGACCGAGCCCTCCAGGCCGCCGTTGGAGGCGATCCAGTACAGCGGCGCGGACAGCGCGCGGCGTACGATGGCCACACCGAGCGCCTCGTCGCCGGTCGTGCCGAGGCCGTCCTCCAGCGCGGCGGCCGCGTGCACCAGGGCGGACCCGCCACCGGGCACGATGCCCTCCTCGACCGCGGCCTTGGTCGCCGCCACCGCATCCTCGATGCGGTGCTTGCGCTCCTTGAGCTCGGTCTCGGTGGCCGCGCCGACCTTGACCACCGCGACGCCGCCGGACAGCTTGGCCAGCCGCTCCTGCAGCTTCTCCCGGTCCCAGTCGGAGTCGGTGGCCTCGATCTCGGCGCGCAGCTGCGCGATGCGAGCGTCGATGGCCTCCTTGCTGCCCCCGCCCTCGACCAGGGTGGTGGTGTCCTTGGTGACGACCGCGCGGCGGGCCCGGCCCAGCACCTCGAGCCCGACCTCGCTGAGCTTCAGCCCGACCTCGGGGTTGACGACCTGACCGCCGGTGGCGATCGCCAGGTCCTCCATGAACGCCTTGCGCCGGTCGCCGAAGAACGGCGACTTGACCGCGCACACCTTCAGCGTCTTGCGGATCGAGTTGACGACGAGGGTGGACAGCGCCTCGCCCTCGATGTCCTCGGCCACGATGAGCAGCGGCCGGCCGCTCTCCACGACCTTCTCCAGCAGCGGGAGCAGATCGGCGATGGCGCTGATCTTCTCGCGGTGCAGCAGGATGTAGGCGTCCTCGAGGACGGCCTCCATCGACTCCGGGTCGGTGACGAAGTAGGGCGACAGGTAGCCCTTGTCGAACTGCAGGCCCTCGGTGACCTCCAGCTCGGTGGCGAGCGTGGAGCCCTCCTCGACGGTGACGACGCCGTCGGTGCCGACCGCCTCGAGCGCCTGGGCGATCAGCTGGCCGATGGCCTCCTCGCGGGAGGCGATCGTGCCGACCTGGGCGATGTGCTCGGAGCCGTTGACCGGGGTGGCCTTCTCCTTGAGCAGCTCGGAGACCTTGTCCGCGGCCACGGCGATGCCCCGGCCCAGCTCGGTCGGGTTCGCGCCGGCGGCCACGTTGCGCAGGCCCTCGCGCACCAGCGCCTGGGCGAGCACGGTCGCGGTGGTGGTGCCGTCGCCGGCCACGTCGTTGGTCTTGGTGGCGGCCGTCTTGGCGAGCTGGGCGCCGAGGTTCTCGAAGTGGTCGGGCAGTTCGATCTCGCGGGCGATGGTGACACCGTCGTTCGTCACCGTCGGTCCGCCGAACTTCTTCTCCAGCACGACGTGCCGGCCGCGCGGGCCGAGGGTGACCTTGACCGCGTCCGCGAGCCGGTTCACCCCGCGCTCCAGCGACCGGCGCGTCTGCTCGTCGAAGCTGATCTGCTTCGGCATCTGTGCCTCTCTCGAATGTGTTCGTTCGGGGCCCGCCACACGACGACGCCCCGGCTGCCCGTGGGTCGACGGACGGCCGGGGCGGCGCGGAGGTGGCTGAGTCAGCCGGGTGGTGTCAGTTGACGACGGCGAGAACGTCGCGAGCGGAGAGGATCAGGTACTCCTCGCCGTTGTACTTGACCTCGGTGCCGCCGTACTTCGAGTAGATGACGACGTCGCCGACCTTGACGTCCAGCGGAATCCGGGCGCCCTGCTCGGTGTACCGGCCCGGGCCCACCGCGAGGACCTTCCCCTCCTGGGGCTTCTCCTTCGCGGTGTCCGGGATGACGATGCCGGAGGCGGTGGTCGTCTCCGCCTCGTTGGCCTGGACGACGATCTTGTCCTCGAGCGGCTGGATGTTCGCCACTGGATGACCTCCCCTTCCTGGGGTTTTCATACCTGCTCGTCACTGTTGGCAACTGACAGCCCGACCAGGGCCCCGCCGTCGCGGGTGCCGGGGCATCCCGATCGAAACTGTGCTCTGGCACTCTACCCATGAGAGTGCCAACGGCTCAACGCTGGTCGGCGACGCGTCGCGGCGCCTCCGCGGTCGCCGATCCGGCCCGGCCTGCGGCCGCCGTACGGGCGGACGGGGTCGTAGGGTCTGGGTCCATGGCGAAGATCGGATCGAGCGACCTGGACGTCTCCGCATTCTGTCTGGGTGCCAACGTGTTCGGCTGGACCGCCGACGCCGAGACCTCCCGCGCGGTGCTGGACGGCTACGTCGCGGCGGGCGGCAACTTCATCGACACCGCCGACTCCTACATGTGGCGCGCGCCCGGCAACTCCGGCGGCGAGTCCGAGACGATCATCGGCGACTGGATGGCCGAGCGCGGCAACCGCGACGACCTGGTGATCGCGACCAAGGTCGGTTCGTGGCCGGAGCAGCCGGGGCTGTCCGCGGCGAACATCAAGTCCGCCGTCGAGGGCTCGCTGCGCCGGCTGCGCACCGACCGGATCGACCTGTACTACGCCCACCGCGACGACCCCGCCACCGCCCAGGAGGAGACCCTCGACGCGTTCGACGCGCTGGTGCGCGAGGGCAAGGTGCGCGCGATCGGGGCCTCGAACTTCACCGCCGAGCGGCTGCGGTCCGCGCTGGAGATCTCCGCGCGCGACTCGCTCGCGTCCTATGTGGCGTTGCAGCCGCACTACAACCTCGTCGAGCGGGCCGAGTTCGAGACCGCGCTCGCCCCGGTGCTGGAGAGCGAGGGGCTGGCCTGCGTGCCCTACTACGCGCTGGCCAAGGGCTTCCTGACCGGGAAGTACCGGACTGGCGGCGCCGATGTGGACAGCGTGCGGGCCGAGGGCGCGCGGGCCTACCTCGACGACCGCGGCATCCGCGTGCTCGCGGTCCTGGACGAGATCGCGGCCGGGCACGGGGTCCCCGTCGCGGCGGTGGCGCTGGCCTGGCTGGCGGCGCAGCCGACGGTGGCGGCCCCGATCGCCAGCGCCCGCACCCCCGAGCAACTCGCCGACCTGCTGCCGATGCTGACCCTGCGCCTCACCGACGACGAGGTGCGCCTGCTGTCCTACGTCAGCGGTTGACGCTAGCCGACCAGGACGTCGGTGACGGGAAGCGACGAGTCGGCGGGGAGGTCCAGGGGCGAGGGCTTCGCGCCCACGGCGAGCAGGTGCGCGCCGAGCGCGGCGACCATCGCGCCGTTGTCCGTGCACAGCCCGGGCCGCGGCACCCGCAGCGTCAGCCCGGCGGCGTCGCAGCGGGACTGGGCGAGCTCGCGCAGCCGCGAGTTCGCGGCGACCCCGCCGCCGAGCAGCAGGGTCTCCATCCCGCGCTCCCGCGCGGCCCGGACGGCCTTCGCGGTGAGCACGTCGACCACGGCCTCCTGGAAGCTGGCCGCGACGTCGGCCACCGGGATCGGGGTGCCGGCGCGTTCGAGCGCCTCGACGTGCCGGGCGACCGCGGTCTTGAGCCCGGAGAAGGAGAAGTCGAACGGGGCGTCCCGGGGCCCGGTGAGCCCGCGCGGGAACGCGATCGCGGTGCCGTCGCCGTCGCGGGCGACCCGGTCGATGTGCGGGCCGCCGGGGAACGGCAGCCCGAGCAGCCGGGCGACCTTGTCGAAGGCCTCACCGGCCGCGTCGTCGATCGTGGCGCCGAGCGGCGTGACCGGGCCGGCCAGGTCGGGCACGTCGAGCAGGCTGGAGTGCCCGCCGGAGACCAGCAGCGCCAGCGCGGGCGGCAGCGGACCGTGCTGCAGCGTGTCGACGGCGACGTGCGCGGCGAGGTGGTTGACCCCGTAGAGCGGGACGTCCCACGCGGCGGCGTACGCCTTCGCCGCGGCCACCCCGATCAGCAGCGCGCCGGCCAGCCCCGGGCCGGCGGTGACGGCGACGGCGTCGACGTCGCGCGGCCGCACGCCCGCCGTGGCCATCGCACGGTGCACCGCCGGGACCATCGCCTGCAGGTGCGCCCGGGAGGCGACCTCGGGGACGACGCCACCGAAGCGGGCGTGCTCGTCGACGCTGGAGGCGATCTCGTTCGCCAGCAGCGTCGACGCCCCCGCCTCGTCGATCCGGACGAGGCCGACCCCGGTCTCGTCGCACGAGGTCTCGATGCCCAGTACGAGGCCGCTCACTGCTTCGGGTCCCTTCGCATCGTGTAGGCGTCGGCCCCGCTGGGCCGGTAGTAGCGCTTGCGCAGGCCGACGACGGTGAAACCGGCGGCCTCGTAGAGGGCCTGCGCGGCCTCGTTGTCGGTGCGCACCTCGAGGAACACCGTGGCCGCGACCGCGTCGGCCGGCTCGAGCAGCCCGCGCAGCAGCGCGCGGCCGATGCCGCAGCGCTGGTACGCGGGGTCGACGCCGATCGTGTGGATCTCGGCCTCGGCCTGCGGTGGGCCGGCCACGAACGCGAGCCCTGCGTACCCGGCGAGCTTGTCGCCGTCGCGGGCGGCGAGGTAGTGGTGCCCCGCACTGATCTCGTCGCGGAACGCGCGGGCGCTCCACGGGTCGTCGCCGGGGAAGAGCAGCTTCTCCAGCTCGGCGCACCGGTCGGCGTCCGAGCGGTACAGCGGGCCGATCGTCACCAGGCGGTCGGCACCGGGCCTCACGGGGTGCTCACCCGCTTGCGCCGTCCCGGTTCCACGGCGTCCGGGCGGCGCAGGTAGAGCGGCGCCACCGGCTCGGGCGCGGCCCCGGAGCGCAGCGCGTCCGCGGCCACGGCGACCAGCCCCGCGGGCGAGGGCGCGGCCGGGGCGAGCACCGGCAGCCCGAGCAGGTCGGCGTGCTGTTCGGCGGCCCCGCCCGCAGCGGCCACGACGGCCAGCTCGGGCAACCGCGCGACCAGCGCCGCCGGGGTCTCCACGTGCGGCCCGGTGAGCCGCCGGGCCTCGCGGTCGTACGCGGCCCAGTAGACCTCGCGGCGGCGGGCGTCGGTGAGCACCAGCAGGTTGCCGGTCGGTGACCCCGCTGCAGCCTCGACGGCGATCGCGTCCAGCGAGCACACCCCGTGCACCGGCACGTCGAGCGCGTCGCCGAGCGCGGCGGCGGTGACCATCCCGACCCGCAGCCCGGTGAACGGGCCCGGCCCGGTGCCGGTGACGATCGCGTCGACCTCGGTGAGCGCGATCCCCGCCTCGGCGCAGGCCGCCAGCACGCCGGGCATCAGCAGCTCCCCGTGCTTGCGGGCGTCATGGGCGATCCGGGCCGCGCGCACCGCGGGCGGGGCCGTCGGATCGGCGGTCAGCTCGACGACGCCCGCGGTGACCGCGGGCGTCGCAGTGTCCAGAGCCAGCACGAGCACGCCCCCGAGCCTACGAGCGCCGGTCGGCCGGTTGCCGGGCCCCCCGTCGGGAGTGCGCGAGCTCACCAGCCCGCGATCGCCTCCGGCAGGTCGGCCAGCCGCTGGATCACCGCGTCGGGTTCGACGTCGACCGGGACCTGCTGGGCGGCCGGGATGTCGCTGTGCGGCACCAGCACCGCCCGCATGCCGGCCGCCTTGGCGCCGCTGATGTCGTCGTAGGGCCGGTCGCCGACGTACACGCAGCGCGCCGGGTCGTCGATCCCGACCGCGTCCATCGCCGCCCGGAACGCCGACGCGTGCGGCTTGGTGAACGGCAGGTCGCTGCTCCAGACGTAGCCGTCGAAGTACTCGAGGACCCCGTCGCGGCGCAGCCACTCCTCGTGCCACTCGCCCGGCCACGCCGTCGAGGACAGCACGCCGAGCCGCAGCCCCCGCTCGCGCAGGGCGCCGAGCATCGGGCCGGCCTCGGGGTCGGTGTGGGTGGCCTGCACCCAGAACGCGCGGTAGGCCTCGAGCGCCTCGACGTGGTGCTCCGCGGCCGCGTCGGCGAGGACCTCGGCGAGGGTGAACGCCCGGTGCCCGTCACGCACCGCCGCCCAGCGGGCCATGTCCGCGTCGGCCAGGGCGAGCGCGACGGTCGCGGCCCGCTCGGCGTCAGCGGCGTGCAGGACCTCGGTGTAGGCCCGCCACCCGGCGTGGAAGTCCATCGTCTTCCACGGCGTCAGGGTGCCGCCCCAGTCGAAGATGACCGCCTCGATCACGGCGCCGGCTCGGTGGCGGCTCCGGCGCCGGCGTGCACCCGGTGCACGTCGGCCACCCGCACGTCGTCGGGCCGCCGGTGCAGCCGCACCAGGATGTGCCGGGCGGCGAGCCGCTCGGCCACGCCCTCGCCCCACTCCACGACCACGACCGCCTCGGCCAGGTCGGTGTCCAGGTCGAGGTCGTCGAGCTCGGCCGCGACGTCCACCCCGCCCGCCCCCAGCCGGTAGGCGTCGACATGCACCAGCGGCACCCCGGCCCCGTCCGGAAGCGGCCGGTGCTCGCGGGCGATCACGAACGTCGGCGACGTGACCGGCCCCGCGACGCCGAGCCCGCGGGCAATCCCGCGGACCAGCACCGTCTTGCCCGCGCCGAGCGGGCCGGACAGCACGACCAGATCACCGGCCCGCAGCTCGGCGGCGAGCGCGGCCCCGAGGCCCTCGGTGTCGGCGGGCTCCGGGAGTTCGATCTCGCTGTCCCACACGAGGGTGCCCGTCACGCCCGCCTCCGCAACCGGCGCACCCCACGCCCGGACCGGGCCGGCTTCATGCTGCGCCCGATCAACTCGGCCAACGCCTCGTCGATCACGGCGGGCTGCTCCAGCATCGGCAGGTGCCCGACCCCGGACAAGCGCAGCAGTTCCGCGCCGGGCAGCTCGGCGGCGATGGTCTCGCTGTGCCTGAACGGGATCACCCGGTCCGCGTCACCCGCGGCCACCAGCACCTCGCACCCGGCCAGCGCGGGCAGCGCGGCGAGCCGGTCGTGGCTGCCGAGGGTGTCGACGAAGTCGGTGAGCGCGTCCACGGCGTTGCTGCTGATCATCGTGTCGACGAGGTCGACGAGCGAGTGATCGACCGGGCGGTCGCCGTAGGCGAAGCTGCGGGTGACCGCCCAGATCAGGTCGCCGGCGGCGCGGCGCACCCCCTCGACCAGCTTGGGCTGCACCCGGGCCAGCAGCCCGACGCCGCGGGTCAGCGGGTTGTGCCGGGACAGCAGGGTGCCCGGCAGTCCCTGGCTCGCCATCTCCCCGGCCGAGGTGGAGACCAGCGCCACCCCGGCGACCCGCTGGGTGAACAGCTCCGGGCGCTGTTCGGCCAGCGCCATCAGCGTCATGCCGCCCATGGAGTGGCCGATGAGCACCAGCGGGCCCTCCGGGGCCAGCGCGCGGATCACCGCGTCGAGATCGCGGCCGAGCTGATCGAGCGTGCAGCTCTCCCGGGGCGCGCGCTCGGAGCGGCCGTGGCTGCGCTGGTCGTAGAGCACCAGCCGGACCGTGGGGTCGGCCAGCTCGGACAGGACCCGGCGCTGAAACTGCCAGGTCCGGCGGTCGAGGGCGAAGCCGTGCACGAGCACGACGGTCAGCGCGGCGCGCCCGGTGGCCGATTCGATCTCCTCGCAGGACAGCCGCACCCCGTCGTCGGCGGTGACCGAGGACGGCTCCCCCGGGGGCAGCGCCCACGGCTCGGCGGCACCGGAGGTCAGCTGCGCGGCCAGCCGGCGCCGGTCGGCCGCGATCCGGGACTGCTTGCGGGCGGCCACTCCGACGCCGACGGCGGCACCCGCGGCCCCGGCCACGCCGCCCGCGACGCCGAGGGCCTGCCAGACTCTGCGTCTCACCACGCTGCGCCGCCGTCGGCCTCGTCCGCACCGTTCACGAACGTCCGGGGCACACGACGTCCGTGCACCCCCGTCGCGACCTCGTAGTGGATGGTCCCGAGCTCGTCCGCCCAATCCTGCGCGGTCGGCTCACCGCGCTCCCCCGAACCGAACAGCACCGCCACGTCCCCCTCTCGGACGCCGTCGTCCTGACCGCAGTCGACCACGATCTGGTCCATGCACACCCGGCCGACGACCGGCCGCGACTTCCCGGCCAACCACACCCGCATCCGGCCGCGGAAGTTCAGCCTGCGCGGCACCCCGTCGGCGTAGCCGAGCGGGACCACCGCGAGCGTCGTCTCGGCCGGCGTCGTCCACTCGTGACCGTAGGACACGCCCTCCCCGGCCGGGACCCGCTTCACCAGCACCACCCGGGCGCGCAGCGTCATCGCCGGGCGCAGCGGGCTCTCCGCGGCGGGCCGGTCCAGCGGGTCGAGCCCGTAGACGGCGATGCCCGGCCGGACGAGCTCGAAGTGCAGGTCGGGGCGGGTCAGGGTGGCCGCGGAGTTGGCCAGGTGCCGCAGCGGGTGCAGCCCTCGGTCGCGGGCGACCTGCCAGGCCGCGTTCAGCCGGGCGGCCTGCCGGTCGAGGGTCGGATGGTGCGGGGCGTCGGCGTGGGCCAGGTGCGACCACACACCGACGACCTCGGCGAGGCCGTCGGCGACGGCCTTGGCGGCCTCGTCGACGAAGTCGGGCCACTCGCGGGGCTGGACGCCGTTGCGGCTCAACCCGGTGTCGATCTTCAAGTGCAGCCGAGCGGGCCGGCCCGCCCGCCGGGCCCCGTCGAGCACTGCGGCGAGATGTGCCGGCGAGGCCACCGAGAGGTCGACGTCCGCGGCGACGGCGGGGGCGAAGTCCTGCCCGGACAGGTGCAGCCAGGACAGCAGCGGCGCGGTGATGCCGGCCGCGCGCAGCTCCATCGCCTCGTCGAGGGTGCAGACGCCCAGCCAGGACGCGCCCGCGGCGAGGGCCGCGCGGGCCACCGGTACCGCGCCGTGGCCGTACCCCTCGGCCTTCACCACGGCCATGGTCTGCGCCCCGGACGCGGCCGCCGCGCCGGACAGCAGCGCCACGTTGTGGCGAATTGCGGAGAGATCGACGACCGCCTCCGCCAGCGGGCTCACGGCCCCGGCCGGCACGGTCGTTCCGGACTGCTCAACCACCCCGGCATCATCGCATCCGGCACCGACAGCCTGCCTCACCCCACGACCAGCGCCGCACCGGCGGACACGCCCCGCACGGTCCGGATCGCGTCCGGGATCGCCGCCTGCAGCGCCGACGCCGGGGCGGGTGCACCCCGCGCCGCGAGCGACGCGGCCAACCCGTGCACGTGGGCCGCGCAACCCGCCGCCCACCACGGCTCCAGCCCGGAGGCGAGCAGCTTGCCGATGATCCCGGACAGCACGTCACCGGACCCGGCCGTGGCCGGCCAGGAGTCCCGCGACGGGTGCACCAGGACGCGGCCCCCGCGATCGGCGATCACCGTCGAGTGCCCCTTGAGCAGCACGGTGACGTCCAGCTCGGCGGCCGCCCGGCGGGCCGCGCCGATCCGGTCGACGCCCACCTCCCCGGCCACCCGGGCGAACTCGCGATCGTGCGGGGTGATCACCACGGGCCGGCCCCGCACTGTCGCCCGCAGGTCGTCGTGTTTGCCCAGCAGCGTGATGGCGTCGGCGTCGACGCACAGCGGCACGTCGCGCCCGATCACCGCGGCCAGCAGGTCACGGGCGGCGTCGTCGGTGCCGATGCCCGGGCCGACCGTCCAGGACTGGGTCTGGCCGGCCGCATCGATCGTGTCGGTGACGATGGCCTCCGGCCAGCGGGCGCGCACGCGGTCCGCCGCACCGCCCGCGTAGCGCACCATGCCACTGGTGGCGAACACCGCGGCCCCGGTGGCCAGCACGCCGGCGCCCGGGTACATCGCCGAGCCGGCCGCGATCCCGCCCACGCCCTGGGTGTACTTGTCGTCGGCAGGGCCGGGGATCGGCCAGCGCCCGCCGACGTCGGGCACCTCGAGGACCTCGGCGTGCGGCGGTGGCAGCAGCGGCGCCAGCCCGATGTCGACCAGGTGCACCGGCCCGCACCGCCACGGGGCGAGCACGTGCACCGGCTTGAGCGCCCCGAAGGTGACGGTCGCGGCCGCGGCGACGGCCGGGCCGTCGACCGCGCCGGTGTCCGGGTCGACGCCGCTGGGCAGATCGACCGCGACGATCGGCACCCCCGCCTCGTCCGCGGCGGCGACGAGGGACGCGGCGGGTTCGCGCAGCGGGCCGCGCCCGGAGATGCCGACGATGCCGTCGACGACGGCATCGGCGCCCGTGACCGCGGCCCGGGCCCGGCCCGTCTCCGACGCGGCGAGCACCCGCCCGCCGGCGCGGCGCAGCGCGGCGAGCCCGTCGGGGTGGGCCCGGTCCGGGGCGAGCAGCACCGCGGTGACTCCGGCGCCGCGGCGGCTCAGATCGGCACCGGCGAACAGCGCGTCGCCGCCGTTGTTGCCCGCGCCCACCAGTAGCGCGACCCGGTGACCCGACACCCCGCCGGTGCGCTCGGCCAGCAACTCCCGGACGTGCACGGCCACCCCGAACGCGGCCCGGCGCATCAGCGCGCCCTCCGGCGTGCGGTTCAGCAGCTCCTGCTCGGTGTCACGTATCTGCCGCGCGGTCCACACACCCTTCACGCCGCCACGCTAGCGGCGCGGGCGCCGCCGCACCGGATGACGGCGCCGCGGCACGTGGTCAGGTCTTGGGCCGGAGGGAGTAGTCGACCTGACCGCCGTTCACGGCCGTGACCGCGACGTCGAGGTTCAGCGTCTCGTCCTGCGCCGCGACCGTGCAGCCCACCGTCGCCCCGACGGTCGGCGGCAGGTCCCCGGTGCACTGCGTGGACTCGATCGCGATGCCGGCCTGCTGGCCGACCTGCTGGCCGACCTTCTGCTCCAGCAGCGCCTTCGCGATCGGCCGGGCCTCGGTGCTGATGTCGAACGTGACGTCGGTCCCCTCGACCGAGGTCACCTTCGCCACCGCGTCCACCGGCTGGCCGTCGGCGTCGAACCCGCAGCGCACCGTCGCCCCGGTCTCGGCCTTCAGGCCCGACGGGCAGGTCACCGGGCCGGTGGTCACGCCGGCCTGCCCGAGCTGGTCGGCGACCTGCTTCTGCAGCGCGGCCTTGCCGACGACCGGCTTGTCGGTCTCGATGTCGTAGTGGGCCTGATCGCCCTGCAACGACGTCACGGTGGCGACCGCGGCCGTCGCCACGCCGTCGACCTGCAACGTGCAGCGGACGGACTTCCCGACCTCGGCCTTCAGGTCCTCGGGGCAGATCACGTCCTGCGCAACCATGCCCTGCTTGCCCAGCTCCGCGGAGATCGACGAAGCGACGTCGGCGCGGTCCACCGATCCCGCGCAGCCGGCGAGACCCCACACCAGCGTGACCGCGAGACCGGCGGCCGCCACGGCCCGGCCCATCCTGGACATCATTGACTTGTCCCCATCTCTCACCTCACCCGGAGCCGCAACCGGCCCCTCATGGGGACACTGATGAGGACGTCGGCTCACCGGAGGTGCGATGACACCCCGGTGACCGGTGGCCCCGACCTATTCCACTGTGACCGATTTCGCCAGGTTACGCGGCTTGTCCACGTCATAACCACGCGCCCGGGCGATCTCCGCGGCGATGACCTGCAACGGGATGGTGGAGACCAGCGGCTGCAGCAGGGTCGGCACCGCCGGCACCTCGAACAGGCGCTCGGCGAACGGGCGGACCGTGTCGTCGCCCTCCTCCGCGATGACCACGGTGTGCGCGCCACGGGCCTGGATCTCCTGGATGTTGCTCAGCAGCTTGGCGTGCAGCACCGCGCGACCCTTCGGCGAGGGCATCACCACGATCACCGGCAGACCGTCCTCGACGAGCGCGATCGGGCCGTGCTTGAGCTCGCCGGCCGCGAACGCCTCGGCGTGCATGTAGGCCAGCTCCTTGAGCTTGAGCGCGCCCTCCAGGGCGACCGGGAAGCCGACGTGGCGGCCGAGGAACAGCACCGCCTTGGAGCCGGCCAGCTCGCGACCCAGCGTGCGCGCCTCCTGCAGGTGGTCCAGCGTGCGCGCGACCGCCTCCGGCATGACCTCGAGCTCGTGGAACTCGCGGGCCACCTCGTCGGGGTACTTGGTGCCGCGGGCCTGTGCGAGGGCCAGCCCGACCAGGTAGTTCGCCGCGATCTGGCTGGTGAACGTCTTGGTCGCGGCGACCCCGATCTCGGGGCCGGCATGGGTGTAGATGACGGCGTCGGACTCACGCGGGATCTGCGCGCCGTTGGTGTTGCAGATCGCCAGCACCCGGGCCTTCTGGTCCTTCGCGTGCCGGATCGCCTCGAGGGTGTCCGCGGTCTCCCCCGACTGGGAGATCGCGACGACCAGCGTCGAGCGGTCGAGCACCGGGTCGCGGTAGCGGAACTCGCTGGCCACCTCGACCTCGACGGGCAGCCGGGTCCAGTGCTCGATCGCGTACTTGGCCAGCAGACCGGAGTGGTAGGCCGTCCCGCAGGCCACGACGAAGACCTTGTCGACGTCGCGCAGGTCCTGATCGGACAACCGCTGCTCGTCCAGCACGATCTTGTGGTCGACGAAGTGCCCGCGCAGCGTGTCGGCGATCGCGGTGGGCTGTTCCTCGATCTCCTTGAGCATGAAGTAGTCGTGGCCGCCCTTCTCGGCCGCGGCCAGGTCCCACGTCACGGTGAACGGCGCGGCCTCGACCGGCTCGCCGGCGAAGTCGGTCACCGTGTAACCGTCCCGGGTGATCGTGACGACCTGGTCCTGACCGAGCTCGACGGCGTCGCGGGTGAACTCGATGAACGCGGCGACGTCGGAGGCCAGGAACGTCTCCCCCTCGCCCAGGCCCAGCACCAGCGGCGACGACCGGCGGGCGGCGACGATCACGTCCGGCTCCGCGGCGTGCGTGACCACGAGCGTGAACGCGCCCTGCAGCCGGCGGGCGACGGTCCGCACGCTGGCGACGAGGTCGCCCTCGGTCTCGCCGGCCTGGTCGGCTCCGGTGTAGGCGAGCGCAACCAGGTGCGCGGCGGTCTCGGTGTCGGTGTCGCTGGTCAGCTCGACGCCGGCGGCCTCCAGCTCGGCCCGCAGCGGCAGGTAGTTCTCGATGATCCCGTTGTGCACCACGGCGACGTCGCCCGCGGTGCTGCGGTGCGGGTGCGCGTTGCGGTCGGTCGGGGCGCCGTGGGTGGCCCAGCGGGTGTGCCCCATCCCGGCGGTGCCGGCCAGCACATCCGGGCCGGCCGCAGCCACGTCCTGGAGCCGGGCCTCCAGGTTGGCCAGCGGCCCGGCCTTCCGCTCAACGGTCAGGCCGCCGTGGCCGTCGAGGACCGCGACACCCGCCGAGTCGTAGCCGCGGTACTCGAGCCTGCGCAGACCGCCCAGCACGACGTCCACAGCGGAGCGATGACCGACGTAACCGACGATGCCACACATGGCGCCCACAGTAGGCGCGTCCGATTCGGCAGGACTACGGTGCTCCGCTGTGACCCCGACGCGGCAGTCGACCAGGCCCTCCGCCACGAAGTCGGTCAAGGACGCGGTCGCCGAGCTCTCCCGGCCCGGCCCTCATGAGGTGCTCCGCGGAGACCTCGGGCTCGTCGGCGTACCCGGCATCGTGTTCGCGCCAGCCGAAGGGCTCGGGCTGCCCGCGGTCGCCTTCGGGCACGACTGGTTGCAGCCCCCGGCCCGCTATGCCGACCTGCTGCGGCACCTGGCGTCGTGGGGGATCGTCACCGCCGCCCCGGCCGGGCACCGCGGGGTGCTGCCCAGCCACGCCCGGTTCGCCGCCGACCTGCGCACCGCGCTGGACGTGTGCGCCGGCGTGCGGCTGGGCGAGGGCCGGATCAGCGTGGATTCCCGGCGGATGGCGGTCGCCGGGCACGGCATCGGCGGTGGCGTCGCGCTCCTCGCCGCCGCCTCGCACCCCCGGGTCTCGGCGGTCGTGACGCTGGCGCCCGCGCAGACCCGCCCGTCGGCCGTCGACGCCGCCCGCACGATCACCGCGCCGACGCTGCACATCGTGGCCGGCAAGGACACCGTCGCCCCGCCCGCCGGACACGCCGAACCGCTGGCCGCAGCCGGGAGTGGACCGGTCTGGCAACGCACCCTGCCCAAGGCCGAGCACACGTCGTTCCTGCAGGGGACGCACTGGACCGACCTGCTGCTCGCCGGCGGCCCGAACGCCAAGGTCCGCCGGCTGACCAAGGCCCTGGTCACCGGGTTCCTGCTCCATCACCTGCTGGACGAGGAGCGCACCGAGCTGCTCGTGGACGGGAAGGTCCCGGGCACCGAACTCGTCGCCCACCCGTCCCGCACCCGCACCTC
>NZ_JAAXLA010000032.1 GCF_012911935.1 Pseudonocardia acidicola
CCACCCACCCCTCCCCGCGAGTCGCCCTTTTCAGTACCGCGAGTCGCCCCTTCCGGGAGCGCGAGTCGCGGCTTCTCCGCGCGCGAGTCGCGGTATGTCCGGCCGCGAGTCGCGGTGACGGCCCGCGCGCGTCGCGGTAGTACCGCGGCCGAGTCGCCCTCCTCGGTGAGCGAGGGCACTTCTCCGCGGCAGCAGACCCACGAGGTCCGCGTGCGGCGCAATCCCGTGACGCGGGGATGTGCAAGGAGCTCCCCCCGCGGCGAGCACGGCCTCATGTCCGTCAGGGACGACGAGGAGCTCGTGGTCGTCAGGCGTCAGCACCGGGCCCGCCGCCCCGGTGGTTCGGGAGGTCGCACACACGCGCCGCAGCGGAGGTGGCCGGTCGCAGCCACGGCGAACGGCGCCCCCTGCACCCCTGCAGCTCGAGCGCTACCGTCCCGGCTCCACCGGCGTGCGTCCGGACCGTCACCATTGCGGGCCCGCCTACGCAGGGACCGGTCACGTGCGAAGGGTGTCGCCGCGAGGGGACCAGGCTCTGAGGCCGCAGACGACGACCTCGCGACTTGCGCCCCCGAAACGGGCGACTCGCGGTACTGAAAGGGGCGACTCGCGGGGAAAATAGCGCGACTCGCGGTATGGGGACGTCCTGAGCGGGTCCATCGTGGAGTGGTCCGGTCCGTCCCGGCCGGGCCGAGGGGTCCGCTGCTCCGCACGCCGATGCCGCCCGGGCGGATGCCTTCGTCGCTCCCGAACCGCAGGCAGACGAAGGAGACACCGACATGCCAGAGATCGAGCGGGGTTCGGTCAGGGCCAACCAGCTGCGATTCGAGTACCTGGCGATGGGAGAGGGGCCGCTGGCGCTGTGCTTCCACGGCTTCCCGGACTCGCCGTGGTCCTACCGCTTCCTGCTGCCCGCGCTGGCGGACGCCGGATACCGCGCCGTGGCCCCGTTCAACCGCGGGTTCGCGCCGACCGAGCTACCGGCCGACCGACACCACATGCACACCAGCATGATGGTCGCCGACCAGATCGCGCTGCACGAGGCGCTCGGCGGCGGTGACGACGCGATCCTCATCGCCCACGACTGGGGCGCGGTCGCTGCCTGGGGCGCCGCAGGCAAGGAGCCCGACCGCTGGCGCCGGTGCGTGATCATGAACATCCCGCCGTTCGACATCTTCGGCGTGAACCTGGGCCGGTACGAGCAGATCAAGCGTTCCTTCTACTTCTGGTACTTCCAGATGCAGCACGTGATCGAGGACGTCGTCTCGGCGGACGACTTCGCGTTCATCGACCACATCTGGGCGGACTGGTCCCCGGGTTACGACGCGTCCGAGGAGCTGCCGCGGATGAAGGAGTGCGTGCGCGACCCGAAGTACCTGCAGGCCGCGCTCGCCTACTACTGGGGCCAGTTCGATCCCACCCGGTTCGGATCCCCGGACTGGATGGACGAGCAGCGGGCTGCCTGGGGGTACGACCTCACGCAGCCGACCCTCTACCTGCACGGCACCCAGGACGGCTGCCACGGCTTGGACCAGGGCCAGGTTGATCAGGTGCCACGGCACTGCGGACCGGGGTCGCAGGCGGAGCTGATCGAGGGCGTCGGCCACTTCCTGATGGTGGAGCGGCCGACCGACGTCAACAAGCGGATCCTCGGCTTCCTCGCCGGCACCTGAGGGGCGCCCGCCTACGCTGCCCCGGGAGCACGCGCTCCCGGGGCGGCGCCGGTCGGCGGCGCGGCCCGGCGGCAGAGAGGAGACCCCGTGAGCCGAGCCGTGGTCGAAGGTGCCGTGCACCGCGTCCCCGCCGAGGAGCACCGGCGGCTGACCACAGGCGTGCTCGAGCGCCTCGGGACGCCACCGGCGGCCGCCCGCGAGCAGGCCGACATGCTGCTGGAGGGCGACCTGCGCGGGCACGCCTCGCACGGGCTGCGCCGCCTCGACGTGCTCGTCGGCCGGGTCCGGGCCGGGCTGATCACGCCGGACGCGCAGCCGGAGCTCAGCTGGCGGATGCCGTCGGTGCTCGTCGTCGACGGCCGCGGTGGGTTGGGCCCGCCCACCGCCCACCGTGCGGTCGACGCGCTGCTGGACCGGGTCGGGGAGACGGGGGTGGCGGTCGCGGCGATCCGCGGCGCCGGGCACCTGGGCATGCTCGCGCCCTACGTCGAGCGGATGGCCGGGCGTGGGGTGATCGGGCTGGCCACCACGACGAGCGAGGCGCTCGTGCACCCGTGGGGCGCGGCCCCCGCGATGCTGGGCACCAACCCGCTCGCCGCCGCGATCCCCACCGGCGACGAGCCGATCGTGCTCGACATGGCCACCGGGCAGATCTCCCGGGGCAAGGTACTCGACCACGCGGCCCGGGGGGTGGCGCTGCCCGAGGGCGCCGTCGTCGACGCCGAGGGCCGCCCGACCACGGACGCCACCGCGGCGCTGGACGGGGCGATCAGCCCGTTCGGGGGCCCGAAGGGCTATGCGCTGTCGCTGGTGCTGGAGGCGCTGGTGGCCACGGTGACCGGGACGGCGCTGGGCCGTGACGTGCGGGGCACGCTCGACACCACCGATCCGTGCACCAAGGGTGACGTGGTGATCGCGCTCGATCCGGCCGCGTTCGGTGCAGGCGACCCGGCCCCGCTGCAGGCCTTCCTCGGGGAGTTGCGCGGGTTGCCGGCGGCGCCGGGTCACGCGGGCGTGACGGTGCCGGGGGACCGGGCCCGGGCGACGCGGGCACGCAACCTCGCCGAGGGCGTGCCCGTGGACCCCGGGACCTGGCAGCGGGCGCGGGAGATCGCCGACGAGATCAGTGGTGTCCGAATGGTGTCGTTTCCGTAGCGAGCGTGTCCACCGTCCGGACGACGGGGGCGGGATCTTAGCGGCCCCCGTTCGGGCTAGATCGTGATCGTCCGTGTCGAGTCCGGATCGGACGGTGGTTGACTTCCGCCACACACGACGGCGCCGCGAGCCTTCCCGCGCGCGCCGGGAAGGACGGTGGCTGTGCACTCGGCGGACTCCGCGCTCGTCGGCCTCGCCCTCCAGGTCGGCCGCACCCCGGCCGCGAATCTGGACGTCGGCGCCATGCTGGCCGGAGTCTGCACCGCGCTGCCGGTGGCGCTGGGGGTGTCCGGCGCGGTGATCGTCGTCGCGGAGCCGCCCGATCCGATGTCGAACGGCGTGTTCGCCTCCGACACCGGCGCCGCGCGGCTGGGCGACGCGCAGCACCGCACCGGCAACGGGCCGCTGCCGAGCGCGATCCGATCCGGCCGGGTCGTGGTCACGCTCGACATCACCCGCATCGGGCCGCCCGAACTCGCCGCCGCGGCCGCCGAGACCGGGCTGATCAGCTCCGTCGTGGTGCCGCTGATGATCGACGGCCGCCCCGCAGGCGGGATGCAGCTGCTCGGCTCGCTCTACCAGCCGGTCGCCGGTGGGCACGCCGACGCCGTCCGGCCGCTGATCGACATCCTCGCCTCCCGGCTCATGGACACCCGCTCGTTCCGGCAGCTCTCCGGTGCCGCCGCCCGGCTGACCGCACAGCTCGAGTCCGCGACCCCCATCGAGCAGGCCACCGGCATCCTCGCCGAGCGCTACCGGACCGACGTCGAGGAGGCGGCCCGGTTCCTGCGCAGCCAGGCCCGCAACGCCGGCACGGACATCGCCGAGATGGCGGCCTCGGTGGTGGCCGGGACCGACGGGCCGTCGCGGCTGCCGGAGCAGCGCCCCGACATCCGACCGGCCCGGCATGCGGAACGGCCCGGTCAGCGCCTCGACCAGGGGCCCACCTCGGCCACCCAGCGGATCGCCCGGCACCGCCGCGCCGACATCTCGTGATCGCGGGCGCCCGCCCGGGACCGCTGATGGCGTACCGACCGCGGCGCGCGTAAGGTCGGCCCGACCCGCGGGAGCACTCACGTACCGAGGCTGAGAGGGCGGCAGGACCGGCCGTCGACCGTTCGCACCTGACCCGGTTAGCACCGGCGTAGGGAGGACCTCGTGTCTGCGCACGGCCTGATGAGCTCACCACCCCGGGCAGGCCGCATCGCCGGCCTGCTGGCGATCCTCGCCCTGCTGCTCACCGGTTGTGCCGGGGGGACCGGCGGCCCGGCGGGATCGGGTGGCCCCGCGACGATCCGGGTCGCCCTGGACTGGACCCCGAACACCAACCACACCGGCCTGTTCGTCGCCCAGCAGGAGGGCTGGTTCCGCGACGCCGGGCTGAACGTCGAGTTCCTGCCCTACAACAGCACCTCGCCGGACACGCTGGTCGGTTCCGGGGCGGCCGAGTTCGGGATCAGCTTCCAGGACTCGTTCAGCTACTCCAAGGCCGCCGGTGCCGACATCACGTCGGTGATGGCGATCCTGCAGCACTGGGGGACCGAGATCGCGGTGAAGGCGGACCGGTCCGACATCCGCAGCCCCGCCGATCTCGACGGCAAGACCTACGGCGGGTTCGGCAACCCCGGCGAGCAGCCCAAGATGCAGACGGTGATCAAGGATGCGGGTGGCAAGGGTGACTTCAAGACCGTGATCCTCGGGTCGTCGGCCTACCAGGCGCTCTACGCGGGCCAGGTCGACTTCACCGAGCCGTTCGTCGCCTGGGAGGGCATCGAGGCCCAGATGCAGAACGAGCCGCTCAAGACGTTCAAGTACACCGACTACGGCTTCCCGGACGCCTACAGCGTCCTGCTCATCGGCAACTCCCCGTGGCTCGCCGCCCACCCGAAGGAGGCCGCGGCGTTCGTCCAGGCGGCCCAGCGCGGCTACCAGCTCGCCGCCGACGACCCGGCCCGCGGCGCGAAGGACCTGGAGGCCGCCAACCCGGGCGCGTTCACCAACCCCGAGCTCGTCTCCCGCAGCCAGCAGATGCTCGCGGCCGGTTACCTGAAGGACGCAAGCGGCAAGGTCGGCACCCAGACGCTGCAGCAGTGGTCCGGGTTCTCCGGGTTCCTGTACGACACCGGCACGCTCGTCGACTCCGCCGGGAAGCCGCTGACGTCGCGGCCGGACTTCTCCACCTGGTTCACCGACAAGTACCTGGCGGCGTCATCCTGAGGTCGCCGCGTTCGCAGGGGCGCCGGCTGCTCGGCCGCGTCGCCCCGCCGTTGATCATCGTGGTCGTGCTGCTGGCCGCGTGGCAGTGGTACGTGACCGACCGCGACGTCGCACCGCAGGTGCTGCCCTCGCCGCTTCGGGTGGGGGAGCAGGGATGGGCGTTCCGGGACGCGCTGTGGGCGAACACGGTGCCGACGTTGCAGGTGACGGCGGTCGGTTTCGCGGTGTCGCTGGTGCTGGGGTGGATGCTCGCGATCGCGGTCGACTTCTCGCCGTGGCTGCGCCGCGCCCTGGTGCCGTTGCTCGTCGGCTCGCAGACGCTGCCGATCATCGCGATCGCCCCGCTGCTGATCATCTGGTTCGGCTTCGGGTTGCTGCCCAAGGTCGTCGTGATCGCCCTGGTGACGTTCTTCCCGATCGCGATCGGTCTGATCGAGGGCTTCGCCTCCACCGATCGGGAGGCCACGAACCTGTTGCGCAGCATGGGCGGTGGCCGGCTGAAGGAGTTCCGTTACGTGCGGCTGCCGGCCGCGTTGCCGTACTTCTTCACCGCGCTGCGCATCGGGATCACCTACGCCGTCACCGGGGCGATCTTCGCCGAGTACGTCGGGGCGACGGCCGGGCTGGGCATCTTCATGAACCTGCAGAAGAACTCCTTCCGCACCGATCTGGTGCTCGCCGCCGTCGTGGTCGCGGCCGTGATCAGCGTCGCCCTGTTCGGGCTGACCTACCTGGTGCAGCGGCTCGTGATCCCGTGGCACGGCAAGGAGCGCCGGCGTGCGTGAGGTGCGGGTGGAGGGCCTGGCCAAGGCCTACGGCGAGCTGCCGGTGCTCGCCGACGTGTCGCTGCGCGCGGGCCCCGGCCAGTTCGTCTCGATCATCGGGCCCAGCGGCTGCGGCAAGAGCACGATCTTCAACGTGCTCGCGGGGCTGGTCGTCCCCGACGCCGGGCGGGTGCTCGTCGACGGCGCCCCGGCCGACGGCACCACCTTCGGCTACATGCCGCAGAAGGATCTGCTGTTCCCGTGGCGCACGATCCTGGACAACACGACCCTCGGCCTGGAGGTCGCCGGGATGCGCCGGCGCGCGGCCCGGGAGAAGGCTCGCCCGCTGTTCGCGGCGTTCGGGCTGGCAGGCTTCGAGGGGGCGCACCCCTACGAGCTGTCCGGCGGGATGCGGCAGCGGGCCGCCCTGCTGCGCACCGTGGTGCAGGACCGTGACGTGCTGCTGCTCGACGAGCCGTTCGGCGCGCTGGACTCGCTCACCCGCACCGGGATGCAGGAGTGGCTGGAGGGCGTCCGCGCCCGGTTCGGCTGGACCGTCCTGCTGATCACCCACGACATCCGGGAGGCGGTGTTCCTCTCCGACCGGGTGGTGGTGCTCGGCCCGCGGCCGGCCACCGTGCGGCACGAGGTCACCGTCGACCTGCCGCGGCCCCGCGAGGTGGGGATGCTGACCTGGCCGCGGTTCGCCGAGGTCGAGGCCGAGCTGTTGGCGGCGCTGCGGGAGCCCGGTGCGCCGGCGCCGGGCCGGGTCGCGCCGGCGTCGTAACCTGGCGGCGTGCAGATCTCCCGGGGCGCCCGCAAGCACGGGATCTCCGAGGAGGAGATCCGCGGCGTGCTCGCCGCGCCGTTGCGCACCGTCGTCCAGGGTGAACGCACCCTGCTGATCGGCCTGGGGCCCAACCGCGACCTGCTCGAGATCGTGGTCGACGGCGGTACCGAGAAGCGCACCGTCGTGCATGCGATGCGGTTGCGTCCCAAGCACTACCACCACCTGCAGGCTCCCTGACAGCGGTCCCGGCGCCGGTTCACAGCGCCCACCCCGGTTTCAGTTCGGTGAGCGACCAGCGCCGCTTGCGGGCGACCCCGGCGACGGTGAGCCCCGACGTGACGAGCAGGAACCCCAGCAGCACCAGCGCATCGCGCAGCAGGTGCGCCCCGCTGCCGCCGCTGATCGTCACCCGCAGCCCGTCGACCAGGTAGCTCATCGGCAGCAGCGGGTGCAGCATCCGCAACGGCGCCGGCAGGGTCTGCACCGGGTAGACGCCACCGCACGTGGTGAGCTGCAGGACCAGCAGGACGAGGATGACGGCGCCGGCCAGGCCGTCCAGCCAGACCCGCAGCAGGTGTGCGATCGCCATGAACGTCGCCGCGCCCAGCGCGAGCAGCCCCACCGTGGCCCAGCCCTGCACCGGGTCGAGCCCGAGGCCGGCGTCCACCACGGCGAACAGCAGCCCGGCCGCGACCAGCGCGCCGGCGAGCGGAGGCAGGTAACCGGCCAGCGCGACCGGCACGTTGCCCAGCGTGCTCGCCCTGGCCCGCGCGGACAGCGGCGTCAGCAGCAGGAACGCGACGATGCCGAACACCCACAGCGCGATGGAGAAGAACAGCGGTGCGATGCCGCGGCCGTAGACGCCGGCCGGGTTGAGGTTGGTCACCCCGATGCCGACCGGCGACGCGAGCGTGGCCGCGTTGCTCTGCTCGGCTTCGGGGCCGAGCACCGGCAGCTCGCCCGGGGTCGCGGAAAGGCCGGTGGCGAGCCGGCCGGCGCCGTCGGCGAGCTGCCCGACGCCGGTGTCCAGCCGGCGTGCACCGGCCAGCGCGCCGCCGAGGCCGCCGTCCAGCCGGGCGGCCCCGTCGGCGACCGCGGTGGCGCCGTCGGAGAGCCGCTGGACGTCCGTCGCGGCCCGGCGCACCGAGGCGGCGAGCCGCGGGGCGTCGGCGGCGAGGCCCTGCGCTCCCTGGGCCACCGTGGCCGTGGTGTCGCGCAGCTGCGCGGCCTGCGCCGAGACCTCGCCGGTGCGGCTGGACGCGGTCCGGGCGGCGGCGAGCGCGCGCTGGTAGGCGGGATCGGTGGCGATGCCGGGCCGGTCCCGGCCGAGCTGTTCGAGCTCCGCGGTCACCGAGCCGGCGTCCCCGCCGACCGCCGCCGCTGCGGCCGCCGCCGTCGAGGTCAGGTCGGCGGCGGTGCCGGCGGCCTGCGCGGCGGTGGTAGTCACCGACGGGATCGCGTCGGCGACCCGGTTCGCCGTCGGGACGACGACGCCCGCGAGCTGCCCGACGCCGTCGGCGACCTGGCGGGCCCCGGGCGCGAGCTGGTCGGCGCCGGCCGAGAGCCGGGTGAGCCCGGTGAGAAGCGCGGCGCTGCCCTGCCCGGCCTGGCCGGCGCCGTCGCGCAGTTGCGCGGCCCCGGTGCTCGCGTCGGCGATGCCGGCGCGCAACCGGTCGAGGTTGCCGAACACGGACCGGAAGTAGGCGCTCACCGCCGCCGCATCGATCTTGTTCTGCAGCTCGGACTGGACGGTCTGGGCCATCTTCCCGACGACATAGCCGTTGGCGTCGTCGAGCACGATCTGCATCGACGCCCGCTGCGGCGTGCCGGTCGCGCCACTGGCGAGCTTCGCGCTGAAGTCCGCAGGCACCGTGATCTCGAAGTAGTAGTCGCCGGAGCGCACGCCGCGGTCGGCCTCGGCGGCGTCGACGAATCGCCAGTCGAAGATCGGGTCCTTGCGCAGCTCGGCGACGAACAGCCCGCCCGCGTCCACCTGCTTGCCGCCGGCGGTGACCGGCTGGTCGGCGTTCACCACCGCGACCGGGATCGTGTTCAGCCGGTTGTAGGGGTCCCAGTTGGACCACAGGTAGAGCGCCCCGTAGAGCAGCGGCACGCACACCGCGAAGACCAGCGCGGCACGTTGCAGCGGGGTGCGGAGACGCCGCAGCTCCAGCACCGCCAGCCCCAGGATCCGCACCTGCTCAGCCCCTCTCCTGCCATCCGTGGAC
This sequence comes from Pseudonocardia acidicola, assembly GCF_012911935.1. GTDB lineage: Bacteria > Actinomycetota > Actinomycetes > Mycobacteriales > Pseudonocardiaceae > Pseudonocardia > Pseudonocardia acidicola. The sequence goes on from NZ_JAAXLA010000032.1 coordinate 8,828, forward strand.
GGACCCGAGCTCGGCGGCGGCCCCGTCCAGGGCGACGACGGCGTCCGCGGCCGCGACGGGGTCCACCCCTGCCGTCGCGACCGCGATCCCGCTGTCGGTCAGCCGGAACAGAGCCCCGATGACCCGGTCCCGGTCGGCGGCCGGAAGCCCGGCCTCGACGTCGTCGACGACGATCAGGGCCGGGCGGCCCATGGTGGCCAGCGCGACCGCGAACAGCACCGCGTCGACGGCGAGCAGATCGCCGACGCGGTCCGTGCGCGGCAGCGTCAGACCGAGCACCGCGACGGCCTCGTCGAGGTCGGTCACGGGGGCGCCGGTCAGCAGCCGCCGCTCGCGGATGTGATCGGCCACCCGCAGCCCGGGCTCGAGGTCGACCGCGCCGCCGATCCGGGCCACCGCGACCCGCCGCCGGATCGCGGCCGGCCGCTCGGCACCGTCGACGGTCAGCCGCCCGGCCGTCGTCGCGGCCCGCCCGGCCAGGGCCAGTAACAGCATCGACCGGCCGCTGCCCGCCGGTCCGTGCACGCTGAGCAGCCCGCCGGCGGGGAGCTCGACGGTGACATCGGTGAAGACCCAGCCGTGCCGGGTCCGCAGCCCGAGGCCCTCGGTGCGGAGCGCGGGCACGGGCGGGGCCGCCCGTGCCCCGAAGGTGTCCTCGCCGGCCGCCGGCTCGGGGTCTGGCTCGGGCATGCGCTCAACCTGCCACCGCGCAGTGTCCGTTGTGGAGCGCGGAACCGGCGCGCCCGGATGATCTGCGCCACGTCCCTGCCGGCGTCAGCCGGCGAGCGCCGCGGCGAGCTCGGGCAGCCCGGTCACCGTGTAGGTCGGCGACGGGAGGTAACCGGGGTAGACCCCACCGGACCGGTTGATCCAGGCCGTGCGCATCCCGGCGTGGGCGGCGCCGTTCAGGTCCCACGGGTGCACCGCGACCATCACCATGTCCGCCGGGTCGGTGCCGCACGTCGTCGCCGCGTGCCGGTAGACCCGCTCCGACGGCTTCCAGATGCCGACGTCCTCGACCGAGAGCACGTGCTCGAACTCCGCGCGCAGGCCGGCGGCGCCGAGGAGCCGCTCCGCGACCGCGCCGGCGCCGTTGCTCAGGGTCACCAGGCGCAGGCCGGCCGCCCGCAGCGTGCGCACGCCGTCGGGGATGTCGGGGTGCACGGGCAGCGCGAGGAAACCCTCCATCACGTGCTCGACGGCCGCGTCGACATCCTCGACGAGCTCGACGGTGGTGAGCAGCGACCGGCCGACCTCGCGGCCGAGGGTGGCGAAGGTGGCGAAATCGCCGAGGGCGGCCAGCGCGATGCCGTCGCGCAGCACCGAGGCGAACCACAGCGGCGCCAGGTGGCGCGGGGCGCCGACGTCGGTGAAGCGGTCGGCCAGCGGTGTGAGGTCGGACAGGGTCTCGTTGACGTCGAACACGATCACGGACGGTCGGCTCATGGCGTGATCGTCGCAGCTGCGGCCGTGCGGCGCGGGTCCACGGAGGCGAAATCCCGCGGCCCGGCGGGTGCCGCCGGTTACCGTGGGGCGCCCGGACGCATCGTGAGGAGCGCCGATGACCGACCTGCCGCACAGCTCGCACTGGGGCGCGTTCTCCGGGCACTGGCGCGACGGAACGCTGACGGTCCGTCCGCACCCGGATGATCCGGACCCGTCCCCGGTGCTCGGCAACCTGCCGGCGGCGGTCGCGCATCCCGCCCGGGTGGCGGCGCCGATGGTGCGCCGGGGCTGGCTGGAGCGCGGCCCGGGCCCGGACGACCGGCGCGGCCGCGACGGGTTCGTCGAGGTCGGCTGGGACGAGGTGCTCGACCGGCTGGCGGCCGAGCTCGCCCGGGTGCGCGACGAGCACGGCCCGGCGGCGGTGTTCGGCGGCTCCTACGGCTGGGCCAGCGCCGGGCGGTTCCACCACGCGCAGGGCCAGTTGCACCGGTTCCTCAACGCCGCGATCGGCGGCTACGCGTACTCGGTGAACACCTACAGCGCCGGTGCCGCCGAGGTGATCCTGCCGCGGGTGCTCGGCCCGTTCGAGGCGGTGGTGCGCCGCAACATCACCTGGGAGCAGGTCGCGGCGCACACCGACACCGTGCTGGCGTTCGGCGGGATGGCGGTGAAGAACTCCGCGGTCGGCGCCGGCGGGGTCAGCCGGCATGTCGAGCACGGCGCGATGCGCGCAGCCGCCGCCCGCGGCACCCGGTTCGTGCTGGTCGGGCCGTTGCGCGACGACCTGCCGCCGGACATCGGCGCCCAGTGGCTGCCGCTGGTGCCCGGCACCGACACCGCGCTGATGCTCGCGCTGGCGCACACCCTCGCCGTCGAGGGACGGCACGACCGGGCGTTCCTGGACCGGTACTGCGTGGGCTGGCCGACGTTCGAGCGCTACCTGCTGGGCCGCTCCGACGGGGTGGCCAAGGACGCCGCGTGGGCGGCGGGGATCACCGGCCTGGACGCCGCCGAGATCGTCGCGCTGGCCCGGAGGATCGCGTCCGGGCGCACCCTGGTCACCGTCGCGCAGTCGCTGCAGCGGGCCGAGCACGGCGAGCAGCCGGTCTGGATGGGTGTGGTGCTGGCCGCGATGCTCGGCCAGATCGGGCTGCCCGGCGGCGGCTACAACTACGCCCTCGGCTCGCTCGCGCACTACGGCCGCGCCCGCAACGCGGTCCCGGTGCCCACCCTGCGCCAGGGCGTCAACGGGGTGCGCGCGTTCATCCCGGTGGCCCGGATCGCGGACATGCTGCTGAATCCGGGCGCTGAGTTCGACTACGACGGCCGCCGGCACACCTACCCCGACACCCGGTTGCTCTACTGGGTCGGGGGCAACCCGTTCCACCACCACCAGGACCTCGACCGGCTGCGCCGCGCGCTCGGCCGGGTCGACACGTTCGTCGTGCACGAGCCGGCCTGGACCGCGACCGCCCGGCACGCCGACATCGTGTTGCCCGCCACCACCACCTTGGAGCGCGAGGACATCGCCGCCGCGGGCACCGATCCGTTGATGATCGCCATGCACCGGCTCGCCGAGCCGTTCGGGCAGGCCCGCGACGACTACGCGATCTTCACCGCGCTCGCCCGCCGGCTGGGCGCCGAGGAGGCGTTCACCGAGGGCCGCGACGTGCGCGGCTGGCTGGCGCACCTGTACTCCCGCACCCAGAAGGCGTTGGCGGACCTGGGATCGCCGGCTCCGGACTTCGAGGAGTTCTGGGCCGCGGGACAGCTGCGGCTGCCGGTCGGTGACGACGACGGCGGGATCCTGCGCGCCTTCCGCGACGACCCGGACGGGGCGGCGCTGCCCACCCCGAGCGGCCGCATCGAGATCTTCTCCGCGACCATCGCCGGCTTCGACTACCCCGACTGCCCCGGGCATCCGGCCTGGCTGCCGCCGGCCGACGTCCCGACCGCGCGGTACCCGTTGCGGCTGGTGGCCAACCAGCCCGCGACCCGGCTGCACTCCCAGTTCGACTTCGGCGCGCACAGCGCCGCGAACAAGATCCGCGATCGGGAGGTGTGCCGGCTGCATCCCGGCGACGCCGCGGCCCGCGGCATCGCCGACGGCGACGTCGTCCGGCTGGTCAACGCCCGCGGCGCGTGCCTGGCCGCGGCCCGGGTCACCGACGGCGTGCGCGCCGGGGTCGTGCAGCTGCCCACCGGTGCCTGGTACGACCCGCTCGACGCGAGCCAGGACGCGCCGCTGTGTGTGCACGGCAATCCGAACGTGCTCACCCGCGACGTCGGCACCTCGGCGCTGGCGCAGGGCTGCACCGGGCAGCACACCGTGGTCGAGGTCGAGCGGTTCGACGGCCCGCTGCCGCCGGTCCGCGCGTTCGACCCGCCGGTCCCGGTGGCGCGCCCCGGCGGGTGAGTGGGACGTCTCATCGCGGCACCGCAGCGGCGCTCGGGCGATTAGCGTGCACCGGGGCTTCGCCGGGCGAGAGGTGGGGGATGGACGAGCGCGGTACGCCGGTGGTGGTGGTCGGCATCGGTGCCGACGGCTGGGACGGGCTGTCCGCCGCCGCGCGGGAGGCGATCGCGGGCGCCGACGTGCTGCTGGGCAGCGGGCGCCAGCTCGACCTGGTCGCCGGGCACGCCCGTGGTGAGCGGGTCGTCTGGCCGTCGCCGCTGGTACCGGCGCTGCCGGGGATCGTGGAGCGGCACGCCGGACGCCGGGTCTGCGCGCTGGCCAGCGGGGACCCGATGTTCTTCGGGCTCGGCGCGACGCTGGCCCGGATGCTCGGACCGGAGCGGCTGCGGGTGCTGCCGCACCCGTCGTCGGTGTCGCTGGCGTGCGCGCGGCTGGGCTGGGCGCTCGACGGGGTCGAGGTGGTCAGCGTGGTGGGCCGCCCGCCGTCCCGGCTGCGCCGCGTCCTGGCCCCGGGCCGCCGGGTGCTGGTGCTCAGCAGTGGGGCGGACTCGCCGAGGCAGATCGCGTCGCTGCTGGCCGTCGACGGCTACGGCCCGAGCCGGCTGACCGTGCTGGAGCAGCTCGGGGGGCCGGCGGAGCGTCGCCTCGAGGGGACCGCGGCCGATTGGCCGCACCCGCCGGGCGACCCGCTCAACGTCGTCGCGGTCGCGTGCCGCGCCGCCCCCGGGACCCGCTCGCTCGGCGAGGTGCCCGGCCTGCCCGACGACGCCTACGACCACGACGGGCAGCTGACCAAGCGGGAGGTCCGCGCGGTCACGCTCGCGCACCTGGCGCCGCGGCCGGGGCAGCTGCTCTGGGACGTGGGCGCCGGCGCGGGCAGCATCGCGATCGAGTGGATGCGCGCGCACCCGTCGTGCCGGGCGGTGGCGATCGAGTCGGATCCCGGCCGGGCCGCGGGCATCGCGGCCAACGCCGACGCGCTGGGCGTGCCGGGGCTGCAGGTCGTCACCGGCCGGGCGCCGGCCGCGCTGGCCGGGCTGCCGGTCCCGGACACGATCTTCATCGGCGGCGGGGTGACCCGCGAGGGCGTGCTCGAGGCCTGCTGGGACGCGTTGCCCGCGGGCGGGCGGCTGGTGGCCAACGCGGTGACGCTGGAGGCCGAGGCGGTGCTCGCGGCGGGGTATGCCCGGTGGGGTGGCTCGCTGGTGCGGGTGGCCGTGCAGCGGGCCTCGCCGGTGGGCGGGTTCACGGGGTGGCGGCCGGCGATGCCGGTGACGATCTGGACGGTGGAGAAGTGACGGTTCATTTCATCGGTGCGGGTCCGGGGGCGGTCGACCTGCTGACGATCCGCGGGCGCGATCTCATCGCGTCCTCGCCGGTGTGTCTGTACGCGGGCAGCCTGGTGCCGCCGGAGATGCTCGAGTACTGCCCGCCGGGCGCGCAGAAGATCGACACCGCGTTGCTGACACTCGCCGAGATCGTCGAGGAGATGGTGCGGGCGCACTCCCACGGCCTCGACGTCGCCCGGCTGGCGTCCGGTGATCCGTCGGTGTTCAGCGCGATGGCCGAGCAGATGCGCCGGCTCGACGCCGCGGGCGTGCCCTACGACGTGTGCCCCGGGGTGCCGGCCTACGCGGCGGCGGCGGCGGCGTTGCGCCGCGAGCTGACCGTGCCGACGGTCGCGCAGACCGTGACCCTCACCCGGATCGCGGCCCGCGCCACCCCGATGCCGCAGGGGGAGAGCCTGGGCGCGCTCGGCACCGCCGGTGGGACGCTCGTGCTGCACCTGGCGGTGCACCGCATCGACGAGCTGGTGAAGGAGCTGGTGCCGAACTACGGGCCGGACTGCCCGGCGGCGGTGGTCGCGCATGCCAGCCGGGAGCACGAGATCGTGCTGCGCGGCCGCCTCGACGACATCGCCGGGGCGGTGCACGAGGCGGGCATCCAGCGCACCGCGGTGGTGATCGTCGGCCCGGCCCTGGCCGCCGAGCACTTCCCGGACAGCCACCTCTACTCCGACACGCGGTGCCGGTCCTGAGCCGGGTGCTGATCCTCGGCGGGACGCGGGAGGCGCGGCGGCTGGCCGCGGTGCTGGTCGACCGGCCGGGTCTGCATGTGACGTCCTCGCTGGCCGGGCGGGTGCGGACGCCGTCGCTGCCGCCGGGTGAGGTGCGCATCGGCGGGTTCGGCGGCGTCGACGGGCTCGCCGGGTGGCTGCGTGACAAGGCGGTCGACGCCGTCGTCGACGCGACCCACCCGTTCGCGGCCCGGATGAGCGCGAACGCGGCGGCGGCGACCGCGCGGGCCGGGGTCGCGCTGCTGGTGCTGCGGCGTCCGGGCTGGACGGCCGGGCCGGGGGACGACTGGCGGTGGGCCGACACGTTGCCCGAGGCCGCCGCGCTGCTGCCCTCGCTCGGCGAGCGGATCTTCCTCACCACCGGCCGGCAGGACCTGGCGTCGTTCGCCGACCTCGATCTGTGGTTCCTGGTCCGCTCGGTCGACGCACCCGAACCACCTGCGCCGCAACGGATGCACGTGCTGCTCGATCGCGGCCCGTTCACCGTGGACGGCGAGCGGACGCTGCTGCGCGAGCACCGGATCGACGTGCTGGTGACCAAGGACAGCGGCGGCGACATGACCGCCGCCAAGCTCGTCGCCGCCCGTGAGCTCGGCATCCCGGTCGTGATCCAGTCCCGCCCGCCGCTGCCGGCGGGCGTGACCGTCGTGCCGACGGTCGCCGCAGCGGCCGACTGGGTCGTCCGCCACCCCTGACCCGCGAGTCGGCAGGTACTGGAGGGTGAGTCGGCAGTTTCGGGAGAGAAGGGCGACTCACCCTCCCGAAACTGCCGACTCGCGGACAGTCAGGAGGGTTGGCGGTAGTGGCGGGGAGTGAAGACCGCGGTGCGGTCGCCGCGCTGCACCACCCGGGTCGTCGAGGACCCGATGATCAGCAGGGTCCGCATGTCGACGTCCTCGGGGTCCAGGTCGGCGAGCCGGACGATCCGCACCCGCTCGCCCGCGCCCCCGACGTCGCGGCCCAGCACCACCGGCGTGTCCGGCGAGCGGTGCTCCAGCAGCACGTCCCGGGCCGCGCCGACCTGCCACGGCCGGGCCTTCGAACGCGGGTTGTAGATCGCGATCGCCAGGTCGGCGCGGGCCGCCGCGGCCAGCCGGTCGGCCACGACCTGCCACGGCTTGAGCCGGTCGGACAGCGAGATCATCGCGTAGTCGTGGCCCAGCGGGGCGCCGACCGACGCGGCGACGGCCTGGGCCGCGGTGAGCCCGGGCAGCACCCGGACCGGGACGTCGAGGTACTTCGGCTCGCTGGCCACCTCCAGCACCGCGGCGGCCATCGCGAACACCCCCGGGTCGCCCGCGGAGACGACGGCGACCGAGCGTCCGGCCGCGGCCAGGTCGAGCGCGTGCGCGGCGCGCTGCGCCTCGACCCGGTTGTCCGACGGGTGCCGGCGCTGGCGCGGGTTGGGCGGCACCCGGTCCAGGTACGGGCCGTAGCCGACCAGGTCGTCGGCGGCGGCCAGGGCGGCGGCGACCTGCGGGGTCAGCCAGTCCCGGCCCGCCGGCCCGGTACCGACGACGACGACCTCGCCGGTCCCGGTGGTCGGCGCCCCGGTGCTCGCTGCCTCGGCGTCGTCCGCGGACGACTTGGCGACCGGGTCGTCCGACCCCGGGACCGATGCGGCGACCTGCCCGGGCAGCAGCGCGATCGCGAAGTAGGGCACCGAGTCGGGGTCGATGTCGGCGAGCGTGCCGGTGCGCTGGCCGTCCATCGTCGCGCGCTCGACGTAGAAGGCCTCGTCGAGGCGCCCGGCGTCGGCGAACGCGCCCCGGACGTTCCCGAAGGTGCGGCCCAGCTTCATCACCGCCGCGGAGTCGGTGCCGGCGAGCCGCTCGGCGAGCACCTCGCGCGGCAGCGTCCCGGGGAGCACGGTGAGGATCTCGTCGCGCTCCACCAGCGGCGTGCCCAGCGCCGCCGACGCCGCGCTGATCGAGGTCACCCCGGGCACCACCTCGGTGCGGTAGCGGTGCGCGAGGCGCTTGTGCATGTGCATGTAGGAGCCGTAGAACAGCGGGTCGCCCTCGGCGAGCAGCACGACGTCGCGGCCGGCGTCGAGGTGCGCGGCGAGCCGCTGCGCCGCCGCGGCGTAGAACTCGTCGATCGCGCCCTGGTAGCCGCCGGGGTGGTCGGTGGTCTCGGTGGTGACCGGGTAGACCAGCGGCTCCTCGATCTGGTCGCCGCGCAGGTGCGGTTCGGCGATCCGGCGGGCGATGCTGCGCCCGTGCCGCGCGCAGTGGTAGGCGATGACGTCGGCGGCGCCGATCAGCCGGGCCGCTTTGATCGTGGTCAGTTCCGGGTCGCCGGGGCCCAGGCCGACGCCGTACAGGGTTCCCGTCACTGTGCTCACTGCGCTGTTCACTCCTGCTCGCTGGCCAGCGCGTTGACCGCGGCGGCGGTGATCGCGCTGCCGCCGCGGCGGCCGTGCACGACGAGGTACTCCAGGTCGGTTCGTGCGGCGAGGGCCTGCTTCGACTCCGCCGCGCCGATGAACCCGACCGGGATGCCCAGGATCGCGGCCGGCCGCGGCGCCCCGGCGTCGATCATGTCGAGCAGGTGGAACAGCGCGGTCGGGGCGTTGCCGACGGCGACCACGGCGCCGTCGAGGTGCTCGCGCCACAGCTCCAGCGCCGCCGCCGAGCGGGTGTTGCTCAGCTGGGCGGCCAGATCGGGCACCCGCGGGTCGCGCAGCGTGCAGATCACCTCGTTGTCGCGGGGCAGCCGGGCCCGGGTGATACCGGAGGCGACCATCATCGCGTCGCACAGGATCGGGGCACCCGCCCGCAACGCCGCGCGCGCCGCCGCGGCCACCCCGGGGGAGTGGCCGATGTCGGCGGCGAGGTCGACCTGCCCGCAGGCATGGATCATCCGCACGGCGACGTAGGCGACGTCCGCGGGTAGATCCGACAGGTCGGCCTCGGCCCGGATGGTCGCGAACGACTGCCGGTAGATCTCCGCGCCGTCGCGGATGTACGTGCTCACGCGCTTCCCCTCAGTGCTGCGACCAGCCGGTCGGCCGGTACCCAGGTGCCGTCGACGCGGTACCCGTCCGTCTCGGCGACGGCGTCGGTGTGCGGGCCGTTCGGCGCGCCGCAGCGGCGCGCGCAGCCGACGACATGGGCGCGCAGCCCGCCCGGCAGGCCCGCATCGAGCGCCGCCCGGGTGTCGGCACGCACGTCGGCCAGCGCCTTGGCGCAGCCGGGCCGGCCCGCGCACGCGCTGACGCCGAGCGCGGGCGCGTCCGCGTCGACGACCAGGCCGGCCGCGCGCAGCCGGCGCAGCGCGTCAGCGGTGGGACCCGGCAGGTCGGGCAGCAGGATCGTGCGCCACGGGGTGACGACGGCGCGCGGGGCGAGATCGGCGAGCAGCCGCAGCTGGGCGGTGGCGAGCTCCCCGAGCAGCGGGGCGACGCCGACGGCGCGGCCGCCGTCGTCCTGCACGACGGGACCCACCGGCAGCCGCGCCGGGGACGGCGCCCGGTCGGCCGCGCCGCGCGGAGCGGCACGGTGTCCACCGGGCAGCCGGGCGGTGATCCGGGCGGGCGCGTCGGCCAGCTCGCGGACCCGCCACACCGGATCACCGTCGGCGGCCCGCAGCGCGAGGAACGCCTCGGCCGCGGCCAGCAGCACGTCGACCGCGCCCGCGGCCGGTACCTGCACGCCGCTGGGAGCACCGGCGACGAGCAGCGTGCCGGTGGTCGCGTCGACCGCTCGCCAGCACAGGTCGGGCTCCTCGGCGGCGACGTCGCCGCGCCCGTCGTCGAGGGCGAACAGGAACCGGCCGGGCAACCCGGCCAGCGCCGGGCGGGCACAGAGCGCCCGGTCGAGAGCCTGGGCGAGGCCCCGGACATCGGCACGTCCGCCGCGGTAGCCGCTCAGCGGCGAGGCGAGGATGTTGCGCATCCGTTCGTGGCCGGGGGCCGGCAGCAACCCGGCCGCGGTCAACCGCTCGGCCAGCGCCGGATCGTCCCGGTCCAAGCCTCTGAGCTGCAGGTTCCCTCGCGAGGTCAGGTGCACGGCGCCGTCACCCAGCTCGTCGGCGCACCCGGCGAGCACGCGCAGCTGCACGTCCGTCACCAGGCCGCCGGGCAACCGGACCCGGGCCAACGCGCCGTCGGCGGCGTCGTGCGGGGCGAAGACTCCGGGGCACGTGTCGGCTCGGGCACGGACGGGGGCGGGCACGGGCTCACTGTAAACACCGGCCGGCCCGGTGGACCCCGCCCGACGGCAGGTGGCCGTCGTCACGCACCCCCGCCGCGAGCCGATGATCACTCCGAGGGGGTCCGGGCTTGACGGGCCGCCCGCGCGTTGCGGACAGTGGTGGGCCCACAAGTTCACACGGCGAGCGGTGCCAGGAAGCCGGTGCGAGTCCGGCGCGGTCCCGCCACTGTCACCGGGGAGCGGACCCCGTCGACGGCCACGGGCGCGTGACGCGCCTGGAAGGCCGGGGCGAGCATCGATCCGGGAGCCAGGACACTGCCCCGCCCGCCTGCGAGCGACCCCGTCGCCCGCCACCACGACCCGGGACGAGGATCCCGAGGAAGGTCGGTCATGCGCGCTGCTGTGCGTCGAGCCCTGCGCCGGGGGTCGTCCCGGTGATCCTGCTGCTCTCCACCTCGGACACCGACCTGCTGTCGGCCCGCGCGTCGGGCGCCGGCTACCGGCTCGGCAACCCCACGCGGATCCCGATGGCGGACCTGCCCGGCCTGCTCGAGGGCGTCGACGTCGTCGTGGTCCGGGTGCTCGGCGGCCGCCGGTACTGGGAGGACGGCCTCGACGCGCTGCTGGCGTCCGGGATCCCGCTGGTCGCGCTGGGCGGGGAGCAGGCCCCGGACGCGGAGATGATGGCGCTGTCCACGGTCCCCGCGGGCGTCGCCGCCGAGGCGCACACCTATCTGGCCCAGGGCGGCGCGGACAACCTCGCGTCGCTGCACGCGTTCCTCTCCGACACGATCCTGCTCACCGGCGAGGGATTCGCCCCGCCGGCCGAGCTGCCGAGCTGGGGGGTCCTGGAACGGGCCGCCCGTGCGGTGGACGGGCCCACGGTGGCGGTGCTGTACTACCGCGCCCAGCAGCTCGCCGGCAACACCGCCTACGTCGAGGCGCTCTGCTGCGCGATCGAGGGCGCCGGCGGTCGCCCGCTGCCGGTGTACTGCGCGTCGCTGCGCCAGGCCCCGCCGGAGCTGCTCGAACGGCTGGGCGAGGCCGACGCCATGGTCGTCACCGTGCTGGCCGCCGGGGGCACCAGGCCCGCGTCGGCGTCCGCCGGTGGCGACGACGAGGCCTGGGACGTCGCCGAGCTGGCCGCGCTCGACGTCCCGATCCTGCAAGGGCTGTGCCTGACCAGCAGCCGCGCGCAGTGGGAGGGCAACGACGACGGACTCACCCCTCTCGACGTCGCCACCCAGGTCGCGGTCCCGGAGTTCGACGGCCGGCTGATCACGGTGCCGTTCTCGTTCAAGGAGATCGACGCCGACGGCCTGTCGGTCTACGTCCCCGACCCGGAGCGGGCCGCCCGGGTCGCCGGGATCGCCGTCCGGCACGCCCGGCTGCGGCACATCCCGCCCGCCGACCGGCGGGTCGTGCTGATGCTGTCCGCGTACCCGACCAAGCACGCCCGCATCGGCAACGCCGTCGGCCTGGACACCCCGGCCAGCGCCGTCGCCCTGCTCCGGGCGATGCAGGCGACGGGCTATGAGATCGGCGAGCTGCCGGGCGTGGATGCCCAGGACGGCGACGCACTCATCCACGCGCTCATCGCGGCGGGCGGGCAGGACCCCGACTGGCTCTCCGAGGAGCAGCTGGAGGGCAACCCGGTCCGGATCTCCGCGGGCCGCTACCGGCAGTGGTTCGCGACGTTGCCCGCCGACCTGCGGGGGGCCGTCGAGGAACACTGGGGCGCCGCGCCCGGCGAGCTCTACGTCGACCGCAGCGCCGACCCGGAGGGCGAGATCGTCATCGCCGCCCTGCGCGCCGGCAACGTCGTGCTCATGGTGCAGCCGCCCCGCGGGTTCGGCGAGAACCCGATCGCGATCTACCACGACCCGGACCTGCCGCCGTCGCACCACTATCTCGCCGCCTACCGCTGGCTCGCCGCGCCGGTGAACGACGGCGGGTTCGGTGCGGACGCGGTGGTGCACATCGGCAAGCACGGCAACCTGGAGTGGCTGCCCGGCAAGACGCTGGGGATGTCCGCGTCCTGCGGGACCGACGCCGCGCTCGGTGAGCTGCCGTTGATCTACCCGTTCCTGGTCAACGACCCGGGCGAGGGCACCCAGGCCAAGCGCCGCGCGCACGCCACGCTGGTCGACCACCTCATCCCGCCGATGGCCCGGGCGGAGAGCTACGGCGACATCTCCCGGCTCGAGCAGTTGCTCGACGAGCACTCCACCATCTCCGCGCTGGACCCGGCCAAGCTGCCCGCGATCCGCCAGCAGATCTGGACGCTGATGCAGGCCGCCAAGCTCGACCACGACCTCGGGCTCACCGAGCGCCCGCACGAGGCCGAGTTCGACGACTTCCTGCTGCACGTCGACGGCTGGCTGTGCGAGATCAAGGACGTGCAGATCCGCGACGGTCTGCACGTGCTCGGTGCCGCGCCCGCCGGCGAGGCGCGGGTGGATCTGGTGCTGGCCATGCTGCGCGCCCGGCAGATGTGGGGCGGCGAGCAGAGCGTGCCCGGGCTGCGCGAGGCGCTGGGGCTGACCGAGGACGGCTCGGAGACCAAGGCCCGTGTCGACGAGGTGGAGGCGCTCGCGCACGCGCTCGTCGCGGACATGGACGTTGCCGGGTGGGACCCGGACGCCGCGCCGGCGATCGTCGCGGCCCGTCTGGGCTCGACCGAGATCGCCGACTCGGACGCCGAAAAGTGCCGACTCGCGGTACCGGAAGTGCCGACTCGCGGGGGAGAGGTGGAGCGGGTTCTGCGGTTCGCGGCCGAGGAGGTGGTGCCGCGGCTGGCGGGGACCTCGGCCGAGATCGACCGGGTGTTGCACGCGCTGGACGGGGGGTTCATCCCGGCCGGGCCGTCCGGGTCGCCGCTGCGCGGGCTGATCAACGTGCTGCCGACCGGGCGGAACTTCTACTCCGTCGACCCCAAGGCGGTGCCGTCGCGGCTGGCCTGGGAGACCGGGCAGGCGATGGCCGAGTCGCTGGTCGCCCGCTACCGGGCCGATCACGGTGACTGGCCGCGCTCGGTGGGGCTGTCGGTGTGGGGCACGAGCGCCATGCGCACCTGCGGCGACGACGTCGCCGAGGTGTTCGCGCTGCTCGGAGTGCGCCCGGTGTGGGACGAGATGTCCCGGCGCGTGGTGCGGCTCGAGGTGGTCGACCTCGCCGAGCTCGGCCGGCCCCGGATCGACGTCACGGTCCGCATCTCCGGGTTCTTCCGCGACGCGTTCCCGCACGTGCTCGCCCTGCTGGACGACGCCGTGCAGTTGGTGGCGAACCTCGACGAGCCCGCCGAGCAGAACTTCGTCCGCGCCCACGTCACGGCCGACCGGGCCCGGCACGGCGACCCCCGCCGGGCCACCACCCGGATCTTCGGCTCCAAGCCCGGCACCTACGGCGCGGGTCTGCTGCAACTCGTGGACTCCCGCAACTGGCGCGACGACGCGGACCTGGCCGAGGTCTACACCACCTGGGGTGGCTACGCCTACGGCCGCGGCCTGGACGGCGCGCCGGCGCGGGAGGACATGGAGACCGCCTACCGGCGGATCGCCGTCGCGGCCAAGAACACCGACACCCGCGAGCACGACATCGCCGACTCCGACGACTACTACCAGTATCACGGCGGCATGGTCGCGACCGTCCGCGCGCTCACCGGGCGCGCACCCGCGGCCTACATCGGCGACTCGACGCGGCCGGAGTCCGTCCGCACCCGGACGCTCACCGAGGAGACCGCCCGGGTGTTCCGCGCCCGCGTGGTCAACCCGCGCTGGATCGAGGCGATGCGCCGGCACGGGTACAAGGGCGCGTTCGAGATGGCCGCGACGGTCGACTACCTGTTCGGCTACGACGCCACGACCGGCGTGGTCGCCGACTGGATGTACGAGCGGCTCACCGCGGAGTACGTGCTCGACCCGGACAACCGCAAGTTCCTCGCCGAGTCGAACCCGTGGGCGCTGCACGGCATGGCCGAGCGCCTGCTGGAGGCCGTCGACCGCGGCATGTGGGAGGCGCCCGAGCCGGCCACGCTGGACGCGCTACGGGCGGCCTACCTGGAGACCGAGGGCGATCTGGAGGGCGAGTAGCCGCTAGTCCCCGGCCGAGGCCGTCGCCCCGGCCGGGGCCGGGGCGGCGGACCAGCGCTCCTCGATGCGCCCGAAGCGCCACACGGCCAGCGCGGCCAGCCAGGTCGCGACGAACAGTCCGACGATGACGTAGCCGACGTACTCGAGGTTCAGCGACTGCACGAAGCCCAGGAGCCCGCTGTCGACGCCGAGTTGGGCGCCGAGCAACTGCAGCAGTTCGATCATCCCGATGACGAGCGCGACCATCACCGACAGCGCCGTGATCGTCAGGTTGTAGAAGACCTTGCGGACGGGCTTGAGGAACGCCCAGCCGTAGGCCGCGGACATGAACACGCCGTCGGCGGTGTCGAACAGGCTCATCCCGGCCGCGAACAGCACCGGGATCACCAGGATCGCGTACCAGGGAAGGTTGAACGCGGCGGCGCCACCGGCGAGCACGAGCAGCGCCACCTCGCTCGCGGTGTCGAACCCGAGGCCGAACACGAACCCGACCGGGAACATGTGCCACGGCTTGCCGACGACCCGCATCACCCGGTTCAGGATGCGGGCCAGGAACCCGCGGGAGTTGAGGTGGCGCTCCAGTTCGTCGTCGTCGAGGGGCTCGGTGCGCATCCGGGCGAACACCCGGGTGACCCCGATCAGCGCCAGCAGGTTGAGCAGCCCGATCAGGACGAGGAACCCGCCGCCCACGAGGGTGCCGACGAACCCCAGGGTCTGCTTCACCGAGGACGAGTCGCCGCCCAGGTCCCCGACCAGCGTGCGGATGCCCAGGGAGAGCAGCAGGCACAGCAGGAACACGACGCTGGAGTGTCCGAGGGAGAACCAGAACCCGACGCCGCGGGCCCGTTTCCCCTCGCCGACGAGCTTGCGGGTGGTGTTGTCGATCGCGGCGATGTGGTCGGCGTCGAAAGCGTGCCGCATGCCGAGCAGGTAGGCGGTCAGGCCGATGCCGACGCCGAACGTCCCCTGGTCGCCCAGCGAGAAGTGGCCCGGCGCCACCACTCCGACGAGCACCAGCCAGCCGGTCACGGTGAGCAGGAGGACGAAACCGGCCATCCCGGCGATGTGGAACCAGTCCGTCCGGTCGAAGCGGATCCGACGTGGGGAGCCGACGGCATCGAGCATGCCCTGATGATTGCTCAGGTATTCAGGTCAGCGAAAGGGCACACGTAGATCACCCCGAATAGTCCGGTTCCTGCCCGCTCGGTTCATGCCCTCTCGGCCGACGGCGGGGCCGGGACGGCGTAGGCGACGATGTTGTCCGCATACTCCCGGGTCAGGTGGCCGAAGGGCCCGCCACAGGTGATGAGGACGAGCCGCGGGCTCCGGTCGGTGTCGAACACCTCGGCCGGTAGCTCGGCCTTCGGGTAGCTGCGCAGCGCCTGGGCGGGCTCGCTGCCGTCGGCGCCGCTGCCGGTTCCCGGGGACCTGCGCGGGTGGCGCTGCCGACGTCATCTCCTGATCCGCCGCGCCGGCTCGTGCCGGCACACCGGCCTGCGGAAACCCGCCCGGCGTCGGGGCCCGTCGTGCCGCCCGTCCTCATCGGGTGCACCCTCGTCGGAGTGGCCGGACGCCGGCGCATCCTGGGGCGGACGGCCGTTCGTCACCGCGTGGTGGGAGCTTGTCCTGAGTAGCGTCGTCGCCGAGATCGTGTCCGTCGGGCTGCTGCTGGTGGTCCTGGCGTTCGCCGTCGCGCGGCCGCGGGGCTGGCCCGAGGCGGTGGCAGCGGTGCCCGCGGCGGTGCTGCTCGTGGCGTTCGGTGCGGTCTCGCCGTCGGATGCCTGGGCACAGACCTCGCGCCTGCTGCCGGTGGTGGGGTTCCTGGCCGTCTTGCTGGTGCTGGCCCGGTTGTGCGACGACGAGGGGCTGTTCACCGCCGCCGGGGACGCCGTGGCGCGGGCCGGCCGGGGACGGCCGGTGCGGCTGCTGGCCGGGGTGTTCGTCGTGGCCTCGCTGATCACCGCCGTGCTCAGTCTGGACGCCACGGTGGTGCTGCTGACCCCGGTCGTGTTCGCCACCGCCGTCCGGGTCGGCGTGCGCGCCAAGCCGTACGTGTACGCCTGCACCCACCTGGCCAACTCGGCGTCACTGCTGCTGCCGGTGTCCAATCTGACCAATCTGCTCGCCTTCACCGCCGCCGGGGTGTCCTTCGCCCGGTTCGCCGCGCTGATGGCGCTGCCCTGGCTGGTCGCCATCGCGATCGAGTACGCGGCGTTCCGCTGGTTCTTCGCCGCCGACCTGGCCGCCGGCGCCCAGGCGACCGAGTTGTCCGGGCGGCCCGCGGTGCCTGCGTTCACCCTCGTCGTGCTGGCGTTCACCCTCGCCGGGTTCGTCGTGACCTCGTTCGCCGGGGCCAGCCCTGCCTGGGCCGCGCTGGGCGGCGCGCTGGTGCTCGCGGCCCGCGCGCTGTCGCAGAAGCGCACCACCGTGCGCGAACTCGCCGGCGCCGCCGGCCCGCTGTTCTGCCTGTTCGTGCTCGCGCTGGGGGTGGTGGTCAAGGCGGTGGTGGACAACGGGCTCGGTGCCGTCCTGGGGCATCTGCTGCCCCAGGGCGCCGGCCTGCCCGCGCTGCTGTCGGTGGCCGCGGTCGCGGCGCTGCTGGCCAACCTGATCAACAATCTCCCCGCCGTGCTGGCGCTGCTGCCCCTCGTCGCCGCCGGCGGGCCCGGACCGGTGCTCGCGGTCCTGATCGGGGTCAACCTGGGCCCGAACCTGACCTACGTCGGGTCGCTGGCCACGCTGCTGTGGCGGCGCATCCTGCGCGAACACGACACCGACCCGGCGCTGGGCGAGTTCACCCGGCTCGGGCTGCTCACCGTGCCCAGCACGCTCATCGCCGCCACCGTGGCCCTGTGGGCGATGCTCGCCGCAACCGGAGGCTGACCGTCGTGACCGCGACCGTGATCGTCTGGGTGACCGAGAGCACGTGGCCCGCCTGCGTCGACGCCGCCGCCACCTGGGCCCCCGCCGACGCGCAGGTCGTCCTGCTCCACGTCACCGGCGACGAGGCCGCCGAGGTCGTCCACGGCGCGTTCGCCGGTCTGCTCGGCCGTGGCCTCCGTGCACGCGACGACCCCAGCAGGGATCTGGAAGCGCTGTCGGCGGCGGCCGCCGCCGAACTGCTCGACGCCGCAGCCCACCGGCTCGCCCGCGCCAGCACCCGCCTGCACCGCCACGGCCGCGTCGAACACCAGGTCGTGCAGGCGGCTCACGGCGCCGACCTGCTCATCTGCGCCCGCGACGGCCACGGCGGCCGGCTCGGCCCGCGCAGCCTCGCGCCCCCGACCCGCTTCGTCGTCGACCACGCACCCTGTCCCGTCCTGCTCGTCTGGCCCGGACCCGCCCCGGGGATCGATTCACTTCCACCACCCCCGCCTCCGCATCGGCCGGGACCCTGATCTCCCGTGGTGGTCACAACGGGCGGCCGCGGATGCCGATACCTGCATGATTGATCAGATGTTCTTGCGTTCGGAGGTGGATCGGACATAACGTCCCTGCCGGCCCGACCAAACCGAAGGAGTCGCCGTGACCGGGAGACTCAGCCGCCGCACCCTGCTCTCCGCCGCGGTCGCGACCGCAGCGGCCGCACCGCTGGCCGGGTGCGCGGGCGGCGGGGGCACCGGTGGCCGGTTGCGCGCCGCCTTCTCCACCGCCGGGGCCCGGGAATCGCTCGACCCGCACACCGCCAACCTCTTCGTCGACCAGGCCCGCGCCAAGGCGCTGTTCGACACCCTGACCGGTTACGCCGACGACATGAGCGTCGTCCCCCGGCTCGCCGAGTCCTGGGAGTCCGATGCCACCGGGACCCGCTGGCGGATCCGGTTGCGCGCCGCCCGATGGCACGACGGCACACCGCTGACCGCCGAGGACGTGCTCTACAGCTACCGGCGGATCGTCGCGCAGAAACTCATCGCGGCCCCGCTGTTCGCCGGGCTGGACCCGGCGCACAGCGGGGCGCTGGGGGAGCGCGAGCTGGAACTGGTGCTGGCTGCGCCCAACTTCGAGTTCCCGACCGCGTGGGGCGCCCCCGCGACCGAGATCGTCCGGGCCGGGACGACCGGCTTCGCCGCGCCGGTGGGCACCGGGCCGTTCCGGTTCGCGTCGTTCACCCCGGGCGGGCCCGCCGTGTTCGCCCGGTTCGACGGCCACTGGAACGGCGCCCCGCAGCTCGACGAGCTCGAGTTCGTCCCGATCACCGAGGAGAGCGCCCGGCTCGGCGCGCTGCTGTCCGGGCAGGTCCACTACGCCCACGACCTCAGCGCGGTGAGCGCGCGGCAGGTCGAGGGCAGCGACCGGACCCGGCTGCTGGTGGCGCCGCGCTCCGGGATGCAGGCCGTCGCGCTCAAGCGGGACCGACCGCCGTTCGACGACCCTCGGCTGGTGCGGGCGGTGCTCGCCGGCGTGGACCGGGAGGCGCTGGTACGGGTGGCGCTGAACGGCCGCGGCGAGGTGGGCAACGACCTGTTCGGCAAGGGCCTGCAGCACTACGCGGCGGCCATCCCGCAGCGCACCCGCGACGTCGACGCCGCCCGCGCGCTGGTCCGTGAGGCGGGCGCCCAGGGGCTCCGCTTCGAGCTCGACACCAGCGCGGCCGACCCCGCGTTCGACCCGGCGACCGCGCTGCTCGCCGAGCAGCTGGCCGAGGTGGGGCTGACCGTGGTGCCGCGGGTCGGGCCCGCGGAGACGCACTTCGCGGACGTGCTGGCCGGCGGTGTCGCCGGGCACGTGCGCTCCGGCGCGTTGCCGCTGACCACCTACCTGAGTACCCGGGTCGTCGGCGGCCGCAGCGGCAACTACACGCGCTACCGCTCCCGGTACGCCGACGACCTGTTCGCCGCGGCGCTGCGCAGCCCGGACCCGGCGGGCCGGGCCGCACGCCTCGTCGAGCTGCAAGAACTCACCCGGGACGTGTCCGGCACGCTGGTGTGGGGCTTCAGCGACCGGCTGGTGGGTGTCGCGGCGACGGTGTCCGGGATCGTGTCCGCGGTGCCCAACGCGGTCGGCTGGGCGCGCTTCGACACCGCAGTGCTCAGGTGACCGCAGGCAGGAGGGGCCGCCCGCCCCTTCCTCGGGCGGCCCCTCCGGTGGTCGGCGTGGGATCACCGCCGCGCCGCGCCGCGCAGGTGCTGCGTAGCGGGATCAGTTCACGCGGGCGACGGCGCGCAGCTCAAGGGTTGCAGCACGTTGCATCGTCAGGACGACGACACGCTCCGCTGTTCGGCCAGACGCGCCCGCTGCGGCACGACGACGTAGCGCGGGTCCCTGGTGGACTCCACCCCCGCCTCGTAGACGCCGAACCGTTGCAGCACGCTGCCCGCCATCAGGGCCGCCCCTGAGGCCACGGCGACGGTCCGGCTCCGGTGCCCGGCGAGCAGGGTGCCCACCAGCCCGGCCGCGGTCAGCCCCGCCGACCACCCGCGCAGCCGGTGCGCCCGGCCCGTCGTGTACGCCTCGCGCACGACCGGGCTCAGCCGCTGCTCCAGCACCGTCGACGCCGCCAGCTCACCCAGCGCGCCGGCGGCGGCGAACCAGCGCGCCGGGGCCGCCTCGGCCACCGGGGCGCACACCATGCCGAGCCCTCCGGAACTCGCCGCGGCGGAGCCGGTGAACACGAACGGCAGCTCGCGCTGTGCCTCGTGCCAGGCCGGCGCCGCGGTGTGCGAGAGCAGAACGGCGGTGTAGGAGCAGACGCCCGGGGCGGCGGCGGCCGAGGACAGCCCCGCGGGCCGGGCCAGGGCGCGCAGCAACCGGCCGAGCAGCGTCGCCCGGCGGCGCGCCGGCAGCAGCTCGGCGATCGCCGCCGCCGCGGCGCCCGGGCCGAAGGCGGTCAGGATCCAGGTGCCGACGCTCATCGGGGAGGTCGGCTTGGCCACCCGCAGCATGTAGTGGAACCGCTCGGGCCGCCCGAGGTCGGCGATCAGGAACACCACGCTCGCGAGCAGCGCGCCCAGCGCCCCGAGGCGGGTGCCACGGCGCAGCGCGGGCCTGCCGGTGAGGTCCGCGCCGGCGGCGAGCACCGCGGACCCGGCGGCGAGCCCGCCGGTGAAGAAGTACGCCGGGATCATCCACTCCCACACCGGGGTCTTGAGCACCGGCCGTCCGTAGTAGGAGCGGAAGTCCGCGCGCGGCACCATCGACAGCTCGCGGTGGCCGTCGCGGCGCTGGCCGTCGCGGCCCTGCACCACCAGCCCCGCCGGATCGGTCCCGGGCCCGCTCATCGCCGGCTCCCCAGGAACGCGCCGACCGCGGCGGTGAGGAAGGCGGCGGCCGCGAGCCCGGCGCTGCGCCACATCGCGACGGCGTCGCGGGTGGGGACCACCGGGTCCGGCGGCAGGCCGTAGACCTCGGGGTCGTCGAGCAGGAGGAACATCGCGCCGGTGCCACCGACGCCGTCGTAGCGGCTGGCGCCGTAGAGCCGTGCCTCCTCGACGCCCTCCTCGCGCAGCTGCTCGACGCGCACCGATGCGCGCTCGCGCAGCTCGTCGAGCACCCCGAACTGGATGGACTGGGTGGGGCAGGCCTTCGCGCAGGCGGGTTCGAGCCCGTCCTTGAGCCGGTCGTAGCACAGCGTGCACTTGTGTGCCTTGCCGTCCAGCGGGCTGCGGTCGATCACGCCGTACGGGCAGCCCGACACGCAGTAGCCGCAGCCGTTGCAGATGTCCTGCTGGACGACGACGGTGCCGAACTCGGTGCGGAACAGCGCGCCGGTGGGACACACGTCCAGGCAGCCGGCGTGCGTGCAGTGCTTGCACACGTCCGACTCCATCAGCCAGCGGAAGTCGGTGCGGCTCTCGGCGCCGTGACCGTCCCCGGGCGGGGAGAACCCGGGCATGCCGAGGTCCTGCGGACCCTGCGGCACCTGCAGCGGAGTGGTCCCCAGCTCCGCGCCGCCGCGTTCGGCGTGCCGCAGCCGCTCGGCCACCACTTCGGCCGTGGCCGCCGCCGACGACGGGCCGGTCGGCAGCCCGGCCAGCCCGGTGCGCTGGCCGCTCAGCGGGACGGGCTGTTCGACGAACGCCACGTGCCGCCAGGTGTTCGCCCCGAGCATCCCGGAGTTGTCGTAGGACATCCCGAGCAGGTCGAGACCGTCCTCGGGGACGAGGTTCCACTCCTTGCAGGCCACCTCGCAGGCCTTGCAGCCGATGCAGACCGACGTGTCGGTGAAGAACCCCATCCGGGGCGGGTGCTGCAGGTGCCCGGCGTCGGCCGCGACGTCGTCGAGCGGGCCGGACAGGCTGTTCGTGCGCGTCACGGTCGTACCCCCTGTTCGATGTGAGTGACGCCGGACGTGGTGCCGACGCGGGTGCCCGTCCGGGGGGAGATGCCGGCCCGTTCCTGATAGGCGGCGACGTAGGACAGCAGCGCGGGGCCGCGCGGGCGGCGGCCGGGCTGGATGTCACAGGTGCTGACCTTGCTCTCCTGGATGAACACGTTCGGGTCGAGAGTCATCCCCAGCAGGTCGTTGAAGACGTCGCCGCGGACCAACCCGGTGGGCCCGAAGTGCCAGGGCATCCAGATCTGGTGCACGACGCGGCCGTCCACCCGCAGCGGCGCCAGCCGGTCGGTGATCATGACCCGGGCCTCCACCGCGGTCCGGCTCGTGACGATGTGCGCCCAGCCCAGGTGCGTCAGCCCGCGCTCGGCGGCGAGCTCGGGAGAGACCTCGACGGTGAGCTCCGGCTGCAGCTCCGACAGGTAGGGCAGCGTCCGGCTCATGCCGCCGGCGGTGTGGTGTTCGGTGAACCGCGACGCCGTGAGCACGTACGGGAAGACGTCGCTGTGCGGTTCCGGCGGGGACGGGTTGGACGGGTTGTCGGGCCGGCCGTAGACGATCCGCGTCGGGTTGCCCTGCTGCGGATAGAGCGGGTTGCGGATCGGCGACTCATGCGGCTCGTAGTGCGTCGGCAACGGGCCGTCGACCAGGCCGCGGGGCGCGAACAGCCAGCCCTTGCCGTCGGCCTGCATGATGAATGCGTCGTCGCCGTGCAGGGCTCGGGGCCCGAACGCGCCCGGCGGCGGCCGGTACCCCGGCGGTTTGGTGACCTCGAAGTCGGGCACGTCGTAGCCGGTCCACTCGCCCCGATCCTCGTCCCACCAGATGAGCTTCTTGCGATCGCTCCAGGGCCGGCCCTGCGGATCGGCCGAAGCCCGGTTGTAGAGGATGCGCCGGTTCATCGGCCAGGCCCAGCCCCACTCCGGCGCGTAGAACTGCTGCTCCTGGCGTGGTTTGCGGCGGGCCGCCTGGTTGACGTCGTCGGCGTAGACCCCGCTGTAGATCCAACATCCGGCCGAGGTGCTGCCGTCGGCCTTGAGCCCGAGATAGTCGTCGAGCGGCCGGCCGGTGGTGAGGTCCTGACCGCTGATCCGGCGCAGCACGTCGGCTGCGGACGGTTCGGGCCACTCGCCGTCGCCGGTCACCTCATAGTCCCAGGCGAGGTCGAGCAGTGCCTGGTCGCGCGGGTCGGACGAACCGGCCACCCGCTCCTTGAGCAGCCGGCCCAGGTGGTACATGAACCACAGGTCGGAGCGCTGGTCACCGATCGGTTCCACCGCTTTGTCGCGCCACTGCAGCAGCCGCTGGGTGTTGGTGAACGTGCCTTCCTTCTCGGTGTGTGCGGCGGCCGGGAAGAAGAAGACCTCGGTCCGGCACAGCTGCGTGACGATCTCGCCGGACTCCACCTCCGGCGCGTCCTTCCAGAACGTCGCGCTCTCGATCATGGTGAGGTCACGGACGACCAGCCAGTCCAGGTTCGCCATCGCCAGCCGCTGCAGCCGGCCGTGCGCCGAACCGACCGCCGGGTTCTGACCGAGCAGGAAGTAGCCGAAGACCTTCCCGTCGACCATGTCCAGGGCGGTGCGGTAGGTCCCGTGGTCGCCGTTGATCCGCGGCAGGTGGTCGAAGCAGAAGCCGTTCTCCGGCGTCGCGGCGTCGCCGAAGTACTCCTTGAGCAGCGACACCGTGTAGGCGTCGGCGTTGCACCAGAATCCCTTCTGCCGCTCCCCGCACAGATCCCGCAGGTAGGTCACCAGGTCGGGATGCGCTCCGGCGGCCGGCATCGGCAGGTAACCCGGTAGCAGGTTGAACAGGGTCGGGATGTCCGTCGAGCCCTGGATGCTGGCGTGCCCGCGCAGGGCCAGGATGCCCCCGCCGGGGCGACCGATGTTGCCCAGGAGCAGTTGGATGATCGACCCGGCCCGGATGTACTGGACGCCGACGCTGTGCTGGGTCCAGCCCAGGCTGTAGACCAGCATCGCCGTGCGCTCTCGCCCGGAGTTCGCGGTCCACGCCCGGCAGACGTCCAGGAACTGCTCGCGCGGGGTGCCGCAGATCTGCTCGACCATCTCCGGGGTGTAGCGGGCGAAATGCCGCTTGAGGATCTGGTAGACGCAGCGCGGGTGCTGCAGGGTCGGGTCCGAGGCGATGTCTCCGGCCCCGCCTCTGAGCGTGGGGCCACCCGAGCCGAGCCGGTCGGCCGTCGCATGCTGCTTGGCCCGGATCTGCTCGTCCCGGTCGGGCTGGGCGGTGGGGTCGGCACCCTCGTAGTGCCAGGTCGTCGGGTCGTAGGTCGCGGTCTCCGGGTCGTAGCCGCTGAACAGCCCGCCGAGGTCCTCGGTGTCCTGGAAGTCCTCGCGGATCAGGAACGGGGCGTTCGTGTAGGCGAGGACGTACTCCCGGAAGTCGAGCTCGTTGGTCAGAATGTAGTTGATCACCCCGCCGAGGAACGCGATGTCGGTGCCGGCGCGCAGCGGCACGTGCGCGGTCGCGACCGCGCTGGTACGGGTGAACCGGGGGTCGACGTGGAAGACCGGGGTGCCCCGCGTCCGGGCCTCCATCGCCCACTGGAAGCCGACCGGATGGGCCTCGGCCATGTTCGAGCCCATGATCACGATGCAGTCGGAGTTGATCAGGTCCTGCTGGTAGTCGGTGGCGCCGCCGCGACCGAAGGAGGCTCCCAGACCGGGAACCGTGGCGGAGTGTCAGATACGGGCCTGGTTCTCGATCTGCAGCGCTCCCAGCGCCGTGAACAACTTCTTGATCAGGTAGTTCTCCTCGTTGTCCAGGGTGGCGCCGCCGAGGCTGGCGATGCCCATGGTCCGGTGCAGCCGCAGGCCCTGCTCGTCGGTCTCCTGCCAGCCCTTGTTCCGCGCGTCGAGGACCCGGTCGGCCACCATCCTCACGGCGGCGGTCAGGTCGAGCTCGCTCCACTCGCTGGCGTAGGGCGCCCGGTGGAGCACCTTCTGCGCCCGCTGCGGGCCGGTGACCAACTGCTTGCTCGCCGATCCCTTGGGGCACAGGTGACCACGGGAGATGGGGGAGTCCGGGTGGCCTTCGATCTGGATGACCTCCCCGTCGGAGACGAACACCTGCTGAGCGCAGCCGACGGCGCAGTACGGGCACACGGAGCTCGCCTGCTGGTCGGCCTCGGCGATCCGCGCCCGCACGGTCGCCGACCGGGGCGATTCGGCCGCCGTGCCACGGCCCAGCGGGTCGGGACCGGTGAGCTGGCGGCAGACGGGCCAGGACTCGATCCACTCGCGCACGCCCATGGGCATCTCCGTCCGGGAGGGGGTCACGACCGGCGCGCAGCACCGCACGCGGCTACCCGAAGTACCCCGGCGGCAGGCCGGGAAACGGCGGCGTGCCCGCTGCGTGCTGCATGTCCCGGGCCGCAACCCGCGGGCTGGACGATCTCACGCACAAGCTCGGTCCGTCCGCTTTCGTACGGGGGCACCGCAGCTACCTGACCAACCTAGCCGGGATGCGGGAGCGGGACCACCGGCCCGCGGGGGTCAGCCGGGCGATCCGGCGCGGCTGCGCCGCCACAACCACCGGGTGGGCAGGGCGACGAGAACGAGCGCCGGCGCAGTCCCTCGACGAGCTCTCGACCAGCACCAGCGCCCCTACGGCGATGTAGCCGTAGGAGTCCAGCAGCGGGGCCGGCTCGCCGACGATGCCGGGCAGCTGCGCGGGTGCAGCCGCGGAACCGGTCGGCCGGATGAGAGCGAGCACGGGGGAGGGGGTGCCGGTTCCGAGTGCATGGTTCAGCCGTCGACGGTCCACCGGTGCCACACTCTCGCCATGCGAAAGCTCTCGCTGGATGCGCTGGCCCGCGAGCAGGCCGCCAAGGCCGCGGCGGCGTCGAGCGGCCGCAGCGCCCACACCGTGTTCGGCGGGCACGAGCAGGTGCTGCGGCAGACGCTCATCGCCCTCACCGCCGACACCTCGCCGCACGAGCACGAGAGTCCCGGCGAGGCCACCGTGCACGTGCTGCGTGGGCGGGTCCGCCTGGTGTCGGGCGACGAGGCGTGGGAGGGCCGGCAGGGCGATCTGTTGATCATCCCGCCGGCCCGGCACTCGCTGCAGGCGATGGAGGACGCCGTCGTGCTGCTGACCGTGGCGAAGAACGGGTGACCGGGCGCGCCTAACGCGACCGCGGGTCGTCGTCGGGCATCTGCGCGCGGCCCACGGCGTGGGCGGCCCGCTCGGACGGCGCCGCGGAGCCGTGCCGGCGGGTGCCGGCGTGGGCCTCGGCGCGAGCCCGCTCGACCAGGTGCGGGTAGTGCAGGTCGAACGCCGGGCGCTCGGACCGGATCCGGGGCAGCTCGGTGAAGTTGTGCCGCGGCGGCGGGCAGGACGTGGCCCACTCCAGCGAGTTCCCGTGCCCCCACGGGTCGTCCACCGTCACGACGCGACCGTAGCGGTAGCTCGTGAACACGTTCCAGATGAACGGCAGCGTCGAGGCGCCGAGGATGAACGCGCCGATCGAGGAGATCGTGTTCAGCGTGGTGAAGCCGTCGGTGGGCAGGTAGTCCACGTACCGGCGGGGCATGCCCTCGGCGCCCAGCCAGTGCTGCACCAGGAACGTCAGGTGGAAGCCGATGAACGTGGTCCAGAAGTGGATCTTTCCGAGGGTCTCGTCCATCATCCGGCCGGTCATCTTCGGGAACCAGAAGTAGATGCCGGCGTAGGTGGCGAACACGATCGTGCCGAACAGCACGTAGTGGAAGTGCGCGACCACGAAGTAGGAGTCGGAGACGTGGAAGTCCAGCGGCGGCGAGGCCAGCAGGATGCCGGTCAGACCACCGAGCAGGAACGTGACCAGGAAGCCCACCGAGAACAGCATCGGTGTCTCGAAGGTGAGCTTGCCGCGCCACATGGTGCCGATCCAGTTGACGAACTTGATGCCCGTCGGAATGGCGATCAGGAAGGTGGTGAGGGAGAAGAAGGCCAGCAGCACCGCGCCGGTGGCGAACATGTGGTGGGCCCAGACCGCGGCCGACAGCGCGGCGATGGAGATCGTCGCGAACACCATGCCCTTGTAGCCGAACAGCGGCTTGCGGGAGAACACCGGGAAGACCTCGGTGACGATGCCGAAGAAGGGCAGCGCGACGATGTAGACCTCGGGGTGGCCGAAGAACCAGAACAGGTGCTGCCACAGGATCGCGCCGCCGTTGGCCGGGTCGAAGGCGTGCGCGCCGAGGTGCCGGTCGGCCAGCAGCCCGAACAGACCCGCCGTCAGCACCGGGAACGCGATCAGGATCAGGATCGCGGTCACGAAGATGTTCCACGTGAAGATCGGCATTCGGAACATCGTCATGCCGGGCGCGCGCAGACAGACGATCGTGGTGATGAAGTTGACCCCGCCCAGGATCGTGCCCAGACCGGCGACGATGAGCCCGGCGATCCAGAGGTCCGAGCCGGGCCCGGGGGAGAAGCGAACGTCGGACAGCGGGGTGTAGGCGAACCAGCCGAAGTCGGCCGCGCCCCCCGGGGTGAGGAACCCGCTGAGCACGATGAGGCCGCCGAACAGGAACAGCCAGTAGGAGAAGGCGTTCAGCCGCGGGAACGCGACGTCGGGGGCACCGATCTGCAGCGGCACGATGTAGTTCGCGAAGCCGAACAGGATCGGCGTCGCGTACAGCAGCAGCATGATCGTGCCGTGCATGGTGAACAGCTGGTTGTACTGCTCGTTGGACAGGAACTGCTGCCCCGGACGCGCCAGTTCGGCGCGCATCAGCAGCGCCATCAGGCCGCCGGCCATGAAGAATCCGAACGACGTGACCAGGTACAGGATCGCGATGTCCTTCGGGTCCGTGGTTCGCAGCATGCGGGTGAATCGGCTTCCCGGTGCGTTCGGGCGGGCCGGGTAGGGGCGCGCCGTAATCGGGGCCGGCCGCACAGTCGTCATGGCTACTCCTCAGCCGACGAACAGCAGTGCCAGGAGGCTGCCCCTTTTTCCCGGGGCTTTCAACTCCTGGCCGGTGACGGCGCCCCGATTGTCGCTTCGTCGATTGTCACGTCGTCGTCGGCCGCCGGACATCACCCGGCACGGCAGAGGCCCCGGAGTCGCATTCTGCAACTCCGGGGCCTCCCGCAGCCGCCGCGCCGGGCGGCGCCGTTCACGACTGCTGCTGCTGCTTCTCGACGGCCTTGCGCACCTCGTCCATGTCCACCGCGCGCACCTTGCTGATGAGGTCCTCGAGAGCCTTCTCCGGCAGCGCACCCGCCTCGGCGTAGAGGACGACGCCGTCGCGGACCGCCATCAGGGTCGGAATCGACGAGATGCCGAAGGCCTGCGCCAACGCGGTCTGCGCCTCGGTGTCCACCTTGCCGAACGTGATGTCGTCGTGCCGGTCCGACGCGCCCTCGAACACGGGGGCGAAGTTGCGGCAGGGCCCGCACCACGACGCCCAGAAGTCGACCAGCACGGTCCCGGGCGCTCCGACGATCTCGTCGAAGTTCTCGGTGGTCAGCTCGACACTCGCCATCTCATGCCCTTCGTCGGAAATCCTTGCCGATATCCGCAACAGCCGCGGTCGCCGTCGTGTTCCCCCGGTCGACGGCGACGGGATCGACCGGGTCGACGTGATACGGGTTGTCCACCACGACGCCGCTGAGCCACACCGTGGGCTGGCTCCTGACCAGGGGCAGCAGCGTGCCGACGCCGAACTCGTCGAGGTGGTAGACGCTCAGGCTGACCAGCGGATGCAACCTCACCCACGTGGTGAAGCGCGTTTCGTAGCTCACCAGGTGGCGGACGAACGAGGGCTCGATCGGGGGGTGCGCCGCACTCATGTCGACGGCGATCCGCGCGGTCCGGTTCGTGCGACCGGCGATCCCGCCGACCCAGGCGTCCCAGAACTCGAAGCTCGCGTCGAGGTCGAACGTCCCGGTCCGGGCGAAGACCGATTCGAGGTCGACGATCTCCAGCGGGTCCCGGTGGACGGCCGCGCCGACGGCGTCCAGCATGGCGAGGACGGCGCTTCGCCGAGCGGGCGCGGCGACGTACAGGCAGGGCTGACCGGCACCGAGGCCGTCGCGCAGGTAGAGGGCGATCAGATCGTCGGCCTCTCCGGGGCGTGCTACGAAGGCGCAGATGTGATCGTGGGGGTACATCGCCAGTCCCGGGATGCCGGCCGCAGGGCACACCGGTCCGGACGGGCTGGAGGTTTCCGCTGGGGGCATCGCCGTCTCCTCGGGCCTCGGAGCCCCAGGCCGCGAGACGGGGCGGATGGGCGCCACGGCCGCATCTGGGTCGGGTTCGGGTGCCCCTCAGCGCGGCGGGTAACCCACGTGCTGCAGATACAGCGGTTCGGGTCGCGCCGTGGCGGTCTCCAGCAGGGCGACGAGCGCGTGCAGGTCCTCGTCGGGCGAGCGGAACTGGGTGGACTCGGGGACCCCGACGTCGGCACCGCGCAACAGTGCGTCGGTGAACGCCGAAACATGGTGCGGGGAGGGCGCGAGCTGCTCGCCCAGGAACCGCCAGGTCTTCCGCGGCCGTTCCCGGTGCGGGCGCAGGGCGACCTCCCAGCCCCCGATCTCGTCCCAGCGCAGTTCGACGACCTCGTCCGTGTCACCCGCGCCCACCCGGTTGCGGCCGAGACCCAGGCGTCCCCCGAAGAGGCCCTCGGACGCGGTGATCGTCTCGACCCCGGACACCGCCACGTCGCGGCGGTTCAATGCGCCGGCCACGGCCTCGAGGTACTGCAGGACCGCGATGTGGACGTGGTTCGACAGCAGGGCCGCGGACTCCGCGGTGGCGGGCGGTTGCGCGCGGGTGAGCCCGCTCAACCGGACCGGCCCGGTGGGCGCGGTGTGGTCCGGCCCCGCCAGGGCGAGCTCGAGGTCGGGGTAGAGGTCCAGGGCGTCGGCGAGGCCCAGCACCGTGAGTGCCTGCCCCACCGGCCGGCGATGGCACACCACACGCAACCATGCGTCGCCTGCGAGGGCGCGGATCCGCATGAGGCAGCGCAGACCGCTGCCCCCGAAGTAGTCGACGTCGCGCAGGTCCACCACGACGACCTGCGTCGGTGTGGACACCTGCTCCTCGACCGCGACCTCCAGCAGCGGCGCGGTGTGCGAGTCGAGGGTGCCGGCGGCCCGCAGGACCGCGACGGTGCCCGTCGGCCGGTGGACGGTGACGTCGAACCATCTGCTCGGGCGGCCGGCGGCCGACGGCGGGGCACCGCCGTATCCCTCCGTGCCGCGCCGGGTCTCACGCGGAGAGCCGAGAATCAGTTCGGGGAAGCCGTGGAGCAGGCCGGGGAGGCGTCGGGCCAGGGTCCGGGCCCTGCGGAGTGGGGGGTGGGTCGAGCAGGGCAGGGAGCGGTCGTGCAACATCTCAAGGGCGGCTCTCTTGTCGGGGTCCTGACATGCCGCGGTGCGCGGCACGGCGAGTCTGAGAACCTCTGAGTGGCGAGGACACGGGCCTGGCAGGGCAAACCACCCCGGCCGGGTGGCCCTACCGGGGCAACCGGATGTGGGGTTCCTAGAGCATCCCGCGCTCCCGGCGCTCGGTGATGTCGACCGCGATGCCGACCATGCGCCGGGAGCCGGTGGCCTCGCCGGGGAGCAGCCGCCCGGTGGAGCGCACCCAGCGAACCCGTCCATCGGGACGCACGACCCGGAAATCGTCGGAGAATTCCTGGCCGGGTGCCAGGTTTCGCTGAATATCCGCGCCGACGGTGGCCCGGTCCTCGGGATGAATGAACGCGAGGAAATCCGGATATGCCACCGGCGTATCGGGTGGTAGGCCAAACATCCGGTAGACCTCTTCGGACCAGGTGAGCGAATTTGTGGTGATGTTCCAGTCCCAGGTCCCGACGAGTTCCGGTGCCCCCGGGTCCGGTCTGCTGCCGTCGTCGATCGTGTTTCCGACCCAGTAGTGGATCTCTCGGCTGGAGACGGAGCGAAAGCTCCAGCGGCTCCACCGGTAACTGCCGTCCCGGCACAATATCCGTATCACCTGATCGGAACTCACGACGGAGTCGTCACGGCGGTTCCGTTCGGTGGTCTCGACCACGCGGTGCTGATCGTCGGGATGGAGGAACACCCAGGAGGGCACCGAGCGAAGTTCGTTCTCGGACCAGCCGAGTGCGTCGCGCAAGGCGGGATTGACCAGTTGGAAGTATCCGTCGTAGTCCACCACGGCCAGCATGGCCGGGGCGCGCTCCCAGAACAACGTCAGGTCGGCCGCCACCGGGCCGCCGGGCGGCGGCCCGGTGCTGCCGGCCCGTCCCGGGCCGGATGCCTCTGACTCGTTGGCGGGGTACGTCATGACTGCGTCCTCAGCGTCTCGTGACGATTTCGGCGCGCCTTCGACGATTGTGTTGTTCGTCCCGGCGAGGCGTCTTTCGACGCTTGCCCAAATGGCGTCCCGAGAGTGGGTCGATCTGCTCAGCAAATAGTACCTGGTCGATGACCGTGCGCTGTTCTCGTTCGGTCCCGACGCCGGGTCCGGCCACCGCGGGGCCGATGCGGCAGGGCATATAGTCGGGTCATGAAGACGGGCCAGAAGTAGGCCAGAAGGCCCTTTCCCGGCGACTATGAGCACTACTAATCCGAGCGGATCATCGGACACTGCTGCGGCCCGCGAACAGCTGGCGCAGCTCCGCAGCCTCCTCGCCCTGTCGATGGTGCTGGCCGAGGACCACGGGGACGAGGGGATCCTGCGGATCGCCATCAGCGCGGTCGGTTCACTGGGACGCGTCGAGGTCCACGCGAGCTATCTGGTACGCGACGGGCGGCTCGTCGCGTCGTCGGTGACCTCGGATGCATCCGACCCGGGACTCGACGCCCAGGTCGAGATGCTGGCCGGGTCCGGGGGCCGGGTCACCGTGCCTGGTCGATCGTGGGGGTGGGCGTATCCGCTGGCCAGCATGAGCGGGCTGCGCGGCTATCTGGTGGTCTGCGCGGATGCGGAGCCGTCGGCCGATGAGCAACTGCTGGTGACGGTCCTCGCGCAGCAGGCGGGCGCCGCGCTGGCCGCAGCCTGCCTGCGTCGCCGGGAGCGGGAGCAGACGGAGGAACTCCGCTCGCTCACCGAGAAGCTGGGCAGCGCCGTCTCCGAGTTGGAGGAGCGCACGAGGATCCACGAGGCCCTCACCCGCGGTGTGTCCGCCCCCGACAGCGAGGTGGGTCTCGCCCGGGCGGTACACCAGCTCACCGGGCTGCCGGTGGCGGTCGAGGACACATTCGGGAACCTGCGGGCGTGGGCAGGCCCGGAGGAGCCCACCCCCTATCCCAAGGCGCCGGGACGGATCCGGTCCGAGAGCCTGCGCCGCGCCCAGCAGGAGGGCCGCCCGGTGCGGGTGAAGGACCGGATCGTCGCGCTCGCCCAGCCCGGGAGCGAGGTGCTCGGGGTGATCGCCCTGATCGACCCGGACGGGACGGCCACGCCCGCCCAGATCCTGGCCCTGGAGCACGCCGCGGTGGCGCTCGGCACCGAGCTGACCCACCAGCGGCACCTGGCCGAGGTGGAGCTGCGGCTGCGTCGTGACCTGATCGACGACCTGCTCAGCGGGGTGGTGACGAAGGACGAGGGCAGAGGTGCCCTTGCCCGAGCCCGGGCGCTGGGCCACGACCTGCACACCCCGCACCGCGTCGTGGTCATCCAGGCGCTGGACGGCCGCGACGCGGACCAGGCCCTGGTGCGGGCGGCCGAGCGGGCGGCCGCGACGCTCGGCATGGAATGCCTGCTCACCACGCGCGCGCGGACTGTGGTGCTCGTCGCCCAGCGGCCGCTGCACCTGGTGGACCCCGCCCCGTGGCCGGAACTGCACGCCGTCGTGAGCAAGCACCTGCGCTCGGCCAGGGTGGCGATCGGCGTCGGCGGCCGCTACGAGCAGCCCGGCGACGCGTCCCGCTCCTGGGAGGAGGCCCTGCACGCCCTGGAGGTCCGCCGCAGATCCCGGAACCCGGACGGTGTCACCGTCTGGGACGACCTGGGTGTCTATCGCATCCTCACCGCCGGGAAGGACGACCAGCACGTCGACACGTTCGTCCGCGAGTGGCTCGGCACGCTGCTGGACTACGACGCCGAGCACGAGACGGAACTGGTCAGGACTCTCGCCGTCTACCTGGAGAGCGGGGGCAACTACGACGAGACGGCAGAGCAGTTGCTCGTCCACCGCAGCACCCTGCGTTATCGGCTCAAGCGCATCCGTCAGATCACCGGACTGCGGGTGAACGAGGCGGACAACCGGCTGAATCTGCACCTGGCGACCCGCGCCTGGGCGCTGCTCGAAGAACCGCCCTGACCACCGGCAGACAGGCCGCCCGGCTGCTCCTGCCCGGAGACGGCGCCGGCCCGCGCCCGGCTGACGATCCTGGAACGCGGCAGACGTGACAGGCCGGGCCGTCTGCGGTATCGCAGAATGCGGCCTCGGTGCTCGATGAAGCGGGATCGTTGTGCCGTCAGGTGCAGCTCGGCGTCGTGATTCGGCCGGTTCTGCGATCACGCCCCGCGCGGCTTCGCGGATTGGCCGTCCGGCTGCCTGCAGGCCACCCGCCGACGGTGATTCGGCGGATAT
The DNA here is from genome assembly GCF_012911935.1 of Pseudonocardia acidicola. Lineage (GTDB taxonomy): Bacteria > Actinomycetota > Actinomycetes > Mycobacteriales > Pseudonocardiaceae > Pseudonocardia > Pseudonocardia acidicola. The sequence continues at coordinate 41,828 of NZ_JAAXLA010000032.1, forward strand.
GGCCCGTCAGGTGAGTAACGGTCCGGGAAAGGTCTCGATTCCGTAACGCGCACGGAGTGATCATCGGCACGCATCGCGATCCCGGAAATCGGTAACGCCGATGTCAAACTATGTGCTCGGTCACGGTGGCCCGGGGTCCTGCCGCGACCGGAACCGTCGCGTGTCCGGCCAGGTCAGTGGGCATGTGGCGGCTGCGGAACGGCGCCGTTCCGCGCCGCCGGGAGGCGGTCGGCGGCCGGGCGATCAGGGCTCGTTTCCCGGACCGCCCGGACCTGACCCCGGGCGGTCGCGGACGGTTGTCGTGCTTCATCCGGCAGCCGGCGGGGCACACACCTACTGTGTGCTCGCCGTCGACCTCCGGAAAGGGTTCCGAATGATCATCCTTGGGCTTGTGCTGCTCGTTCTCGGGTTCTTGCTGAAGATCTCCCTGCTGTGGACCTTGGGCATCATCCTGCTCGTTGTCGGTGCTGTTCTGGCCATTGCCGGCGGCGTCGGCCGGGCAATCGGCCCTCGCCGCCACTATTGGTGAATGGCGATTCCGGGGGCCCCGCAGCATCGCGCTGCGGGGCCCCGGTGTCATGGTGCCGCCGTTGCCGCTCGCTCCGTCGTCGTGGGAGGCACTCCGTTCGGCGCTATGCCGATCCCGGGGGAATCCGCCCGGTCCCGGCGATGGCGTCGTCGAGGGAGTGGTACAGCGCGAGCATCCGGTCCAACCCGGTCAGCTGGATCGGCCGGATGACCGGCCGGTTGCCGTCCACCACCAGGCGCAGCGGTTCGCGCAGCCGGTGAGCCACGCGAACGGCCTCGGCCAGCACCTGCACCCCGTGCGAGCCGAAGAACGACACGTCGGTCAGATCGACCACCGACACCGCCGACGAGCCGAGTAGGGCCTCCCTGACCGCGGCCTGCAGCCGAGGGCCCGTGAGCAGATCCACCGCGCCGGCGACCGTCACCACGCAGATGCCGTCCTCGCGGACGCGGACGGTGACGGTGAGCGATTCCGCCGGGCGCGACGAATCATTGTGTGAGCTCACCTGGACACGGTAGCGACCGCGCCCGGCGGACGGTGGGAATCGGGCCGTCCACCTGCTCGGATGCCGGCGCAGCGGTTGCGGGACCAGGTGTGTCCGCAGGGTGTGTGCACCGCGGAAGGGCTTGGATCCGGCGCCAGGGCCCCTGCCGCTGGGCGGCCCTCCGCAACCGCTCGGCGCCTTGATCAACAACGGGTGTGACCTGGAGGTGGGCCGTGCGTTGCACAGGGTGCGCTCCCCGGCGTGACTCCCGCCGGAACGTGGTGGTTCCGACGGGAGTGTCGCTGCCGGCCGGATGACCGCCACCGCCCCCGAGCGGTCGTCCGGCCGGCAGTCCCGAACGTGGCCCCGCCGGTGTCGACTCGACCGCCGCCGTTCACGTTCGCGTCGCCCCGGTCCCGGGCCGGCGCCCCTACTCTCGGTCCGCCGGTCTCTCGGTTGCGGGCGCAGCAGCCGTGCCCGCTCGTCCGGGTGGTTGTCGACCACCGCCCGGACGAGCACGGCGGCCGCCGAACGCCGGTATCGTGGATCCGAGCGCGCCGGCCGCAGGCCCGATCGGCGGTGTCGCGACGGATGGCTACCCCGGCCGGATCACGTCGCAGGCCCGAACGCGCGGCGGGCGGAGCAACAGCGTGCTGCGTTCTCGTGACGTGTCGTCACCGGGCTTGTGCGAGACCGGCCGGCCCGTACGGTCTGGGGTACGGGTGGACGTGGCCGAGATCCCTGCAGCTTCGTCGAGGTCTCCGGCGCGCCGGTCGCAGGGTCCGCGTCGGCGGGGCCGGTGATCCCGACCCGATCCGGCAGCGGCCCGACCCGCGACAGCACACGACCCTGCAGTGGGGAGTCCAGTCATGACCGCGACGACATCCCAGGAGCACTTCACCTCCGCCGCCAAGACAGGCCAGGAGGCGATGTCGACCGCGCTGCGGAGCTGGGGTGAGACCGTGCAGACGGTCCTGGGGATGGGCGCCGGCCGGGGCGAGGTTCCGAGCCCGGATCACCTGGTCGACGTGTGGTTCGACGCCGCCAGCGAGGCGCTCACCGCACAGCGCGAGTTCACCAAGGCGCTGCTCACCGTCGGCACTCCGATGCTCGACGCCATGGGCCGCGCCGCACGGCACACGGCCGACACGGTCCAGGAGGCAACGCAGAAGGCGACCGACGCAGCACAGGAGGCGACCCGCGCCGGGCGGGCGAACGCGGCACGCAAGGACGGCTGAGCGCGCGGCGGTGGCGGACGGCGCATCGCCTTCCTCGTGGTGGCCGCCCGCGGCCGGGCCGTTCGGCCGCCGCCTCCGCCGGGGACCCGCCCGCTATGCCGAGGACGCGCTGCGGGATGGTGCGTCCTTGCCGGCGGCCGCTGCACACGCTCGGAGCAGCACCGCGGTGAATCGGGCCGGAGCACCGAGGAAGACTCCGTGATCGCCGTCGATCTCGTGGACGACGCAGCCGGGCACCGCGGCGGCCAGCTTCCACTGCCGGCGCGGCGGCACGACCCGATCGTGCCGGGTGATGACGACCGAGGTGGGGACGTCCACCGAACCGATCCACTCGTGTGAGGTGAACCCGCACACCGCCTGCACGGCGGCCATTGCGTCGAGAAGCCGGGTGCGCCGCATCTGCGCGAGGGCCCAGTGCCGAGCCATCGGTTCGGTGCCCCGGTCGAGCAGGCCGGCGCCGACGACGTCGGCGCCCAGCGTGTGCACGGCCGGGATCCACGCCGCGGCGGCGGTGACGCCCGGCAGCATCAGCGCGGCGGACCGCTCCCACGGTGAACCCGAGACGTTGCGGGCGGTGCAGCACAGCACCAGCCCGGCGGTGAGCTCGCGGTGCCGGCGCCACATCAGCTGCGCGACGAGCCCGCCCATGGAGTACCCGACCGGGATCAGCCGGTCGATGCCGAGCTCGGCCGCGATCCCGGCGACGTCATCGGCGCAGTCCTCCAGCCGGTACGGGGGGGAGCCGGGGAGCCCGTCGCCGTGTCCGGGCAGATCGAGTGTGAGCACCCGGAAGCGCCGGCGCAGGGCGGGGATGACGCCGGACCAGTTGAGGGCCGCGGTCAGCGTGACCCCGTGCAGCAGTACCAGGGTGGCTGCGCCCGGCGGGCCGGGAGAGTCCCAGACACGGGTCTGCCCGCGGCCGGGGAGCGTGATCACGTGTTCCCGGCCCGGCGCCACACTCGAGCCCGCTCGGTCCATCCGCCCTCCGCACCGAAACCGGACCCTCGGACCTGCGATCCGGCTGGATTGTTTCCCCCAAGTTACCCCGGGGTTTCGTGTCCAATCGTCACGCCGGCCGATGATGGGCCGATCGGCCGTACTGCTACCCGCGGGCCTCCGGTGTCTGCCGGGCCAGCGAGCGGATCAGGTCGGTCGCGGTCACGATCCCGAGCAAGCGGCCCTGATCGGCCACGAGCACCGCGTCCAGGCCGGTCTCGAACATCCGCCGGGCTGCGTGGGAGCGGCGCATCCCGGCAGGCAGCGGGTCCGTCTGCCGGTAGATGTGGCCGACGAGCACCGGTAGGAAGCTGGTCCGCGGTTCGGGATCGCGGGCGAGGCAGCGCACCACATCGGACTCGATGACGAATCCGAGGCACCGGTGCCCGTCCATGACGGGGAGGTGTCGCACCCCCGCCAAGGCCATCACCTGCATCGCCGTCGACAGCGGTGCCGTCGCGACGATGGCCACCAGCCGGGTGGTCATGATCTCGCTCAGCAGTGGATCGTCGTTCCTGGTCGGCGGTGGGGTCGCGAGGCGGGTGTGCGGGGCGGACGGTGCCCGCTCGTTGTCGTGCTCGGTCATCATCCGAGCCTCGACCCCGGCTCCGGCGCTCGAAAGGGGTCTGATGGTCTGTCGAACCCGCCCCGAAGTCCTCTTTCGCGACGGCCGCGCCCCGGCGCGTCTCGCAGTATCCGGCAGCCGAACGCTTCCTCATGCCGGGCGCGGCGCCTTAACGTGACCCCACGCTGAGGGACTGCCGCGATCAGGCCTGACTGCGCCCGGATGCCGATATGCCTGGGGGGCTGGTGGCGATGCAGATGGATGCGACCGGGGCATCACTGCAGGGGCCGCGCGCGGGTGCCGCCGACCGCCCGTTCGCGGCAGCCCGGCTCGAGCTGGACCAGTTGCTCGAGCAGCTCATCGAGCGTGCCCAGGAGGTGCTCGCCGCCCAGGGCCGGCTGCGCGGCCTGTTGCGGGCCAACCACGAGGTGGCGCGCGGGGTTGACCTCGAGGAGGTTCTCACCCACATCGTGACCGCCGCCGGTGAGCTGGTCGATGCCCGCTACGCCGCCCTCGGTGTGGTGAGCCAGGGCCGGCTGACCCGTTTCATCCACACCGGGATGGACGCCGGGACGGTCGAGCGGATCGGGCCGTTGCCCGCGGGTAAGGGCGTGCTGGGCCTGCTGGTCGACGATCCGCGGCCGTTGCGGTTACGCAGTCTGGCGGATCATCCGGCGTCGGTGGGTTTTCCCGAACATCATCCGCCGATGCGGTCGTTCCTCGGTGTCCCCATCCGGGCCCGCGAGGAGGTGTTCGGCAACCTCTACCTGGCCGAGAAGCATGGGGGTGGGGAGTTCGACGACGACGACGAGCAACTCGTGCTGGCGCTGGCCTCGGCCGCGGGCGTGGCGATCGAGAACGCCACCTTGTTCGCCGAGACCGAGCGCCGCCAGGCCTGGCAGGCGGCCTCCACCCAGATGACGACCGATCTGCTGGGCGGCTGTGAACCGTCCGAGGTGCTGGAGCGCCTGGTGCTGATGGCCTACCGGCTCAGCGGGAGCGACGCCGCTGCCCTGCTGCTGCCCACCGAGCAGGCCGGCACCCTGCAGTTCGCGGTGGCCGAGGGCAGCCTTCTGGAAGGCTGGGAGGGCCATGTCATCCCGGTGGCACGCACGGTGGCGGGCCTGGCCGTGGAGGCCGGGCGCACCATGCTGGTGGTCGATGCGTCCACGGATCCGCGCACGTCGAACACGGCGGTCCGCGCGCCCGCGGTCGGGCCGGCCGTGGCGGCTCCGCTTCTCGGTGGTGACGAGGTCCGCGGAGTGCTGCTGGTCTGCCGGACTCACAGGCGCGACCCGTTCAGCTCCGGCGAGGTCGAGATGATGGACGCCTTCGCCGGTCACGCCGGCTTGGCGCTGGAGCTGGCCCGGGCCCGGCTGAACGACGAGCTGCGGCTGCTGCAGGCCGACCGCGATCGCATCGCGCGCGAGCTGAGCCCCGACGTGATGAACCAACTGCTGACCGTCAGCACGTCGTTGAACAGCATCGCGTCGCGGATCAGCGACGGCGACGCCGTTCTCGATCTGCTGCGCGAGGCCGACCAGGTGCATCAGATCGCTCGCAGTATCGGTTCGTCGATCTTCGATGTCGGCCGTCGCGGGCGGACAACGGGGTGATTCACGTGGACGTCTGCGTCCTCCACCTCGCTCGCGACCCCGCACCAGCCGGGTGCCCGGCGCGTTATGCGGTATCACCGAGGTTTCGGCGTCGAATCGCCGCGGAAACGGTTCGGCGAACCGTCCCGACATCGCCAGAGGGACGCCGCAGTGGTCGCGGGCCTACGCCGGACCGCTCACCGGCGGGAGCGGTGGGCGCCGGGAAGACCGCCGGCCCGGATGTCCTGCGCCTCTTCGGCCGTCTGACGCATGACGCACGGCCAGGCCGCCGAATGGCCCGATGGTGCTCGGCATTCCCGGCACCGCCCCTGCGAGTCGGGGACGTGTTCGGACAAGGTCCGCTGTAGAAGGTCGGGCATGCTGGCCAGGACCACTGCGAGCGCCATGAAGTCCTCATCGGGTCGAATTCCGCGGGGTTGAGATTCCGCAGGGTAACGAAGCGAGTGCGTGCCGTATCAACTACCCGGGATCGCGTGACGACGGTGCGTCGGGGATCATGCCGCACGTTCCGGTGCTGCCGCGTACGGCCGTGGCGCCGCCGGTTCGAGCAGTTCCATCGCGCGTTGTCCGCGGACACGCGCTGCGGGGCTTCCGTACCGGGGCGTAGCCCGTAACGATGGCCGGGCACACCGTCGTGCCGTGCCCATCGAGTCGGTCGCCGTTGCGGCGCGCGTCCGTACCTCGTTCGCCCGCTGTCCGCCGTTGCCGGGCAGCCCGCGCCACCGAGAGGGGCCACATGCCCCAGACCACCCGGTCCATGCTGTCCGCCTACGGGCGCGACGCCGCGATCTACGACTCCCGTACCGCCGCCTTCGCGCAGTATCGCCGCCGCCTGGTCGATCTTCTCCCGCTGGAACGCGGCGACGTGGTGCTCGACGTCGGCTGCGGCACCGCCCTGTGCTTCGCGCTGCTCCACGAGCGGATCGGGCCCAGCGGCATGATCATCGGCGTGGACGCCTCGCGGGACATGCTCGAGGTGGCGGCCGAGCGGGTGGCCGCACACGGCTGGGACAACGTGGTGCTCGTCGAGTCCGCGGTGGAGGACGCCGAGCTGCCGGCCGTCGCCGATCACGCCCTGTTCTGCGCCGTGCACGATGTCCTGCAGTCCGGCGCCGCGCTGGACAACGTCCTCGCGCACCTGCGCGGCGGCTGGGTGGCGGCCGGCGGTGGCAAGTGGGCACCGGCCTGGGCGGTCGCGGTGAACGCCGGCGTGCTGGCGCTGCACGCCCCGTTCGTGCGCGACTTCACCGGCTTCGACCGGCCGTGGTCGCACCTGGCCGACCGGGTGCCGGGACTCGCCGTGCAGGACGTGGCGATGGGCGGCGGCTACCTGGCCGCCGGGCGCGTGCACTCCGGTGGACGCTAGCCCGACCGCCCGGACTGCATCGCTCCACCCGCCACGAAAGGCCTCCTCGCTCGTCCCGAAGACGGTGGCGCAGCGGGGGACGGCTCTCGCTCAACGGGAGCGCGCCCGCCGCCCGCGGCGCCGCCGGGCGGCCCCACGCCACCGGTTCCGAGGCCCGCCGGTAGGTCGTCGACACCGGGAGACCGGTGATCCGGGCCAGGTCCCCGAGCGACAGCGCCGGGTGGCGGGGTGAACGCGTCGAGCAGCGAGACGACCGTGCTGATCACCGACCGTCCCCGCCACTGCGTGCCGCCGCCCGCCATCCGCGCCCTTCTCGCCGGTGCCGCGCTCGGCGACGACCGGGTGGGGACGAGGTCATGGTGCCCGCGGCGGCGCGGTCGTGGCCACGGCCGGGCGGCCACTCCCACTCAGCAGGAAACCCGCGCGGGCGAGCCCGTGCCGCCGGTGGGCGGTGCTTGACTCGGCCTCGAGTCGGCCGGAACCGACCAGAGGTACGGCGCGGGAAGAGGCAGCACAACCGGCACGCCCGCCGCGACCGCGGAGGAGCAGAGCACCCGACCCGAGGAGTCACTCGCATGACCACACCCGACGTCAGTGCGGAGATCGAAGCGGCCGCCCAGCGCGTCCGAGAGCTCGGCGAACGCGTCGCCGAGCAGGCGAAGAAGAACGGGCTGGCCTGGCTCGAGGGCTACGAGCGCATGCTGAGGAACATGCTCGACCTGGAGGAGCAGGCGGCGAAGAACACCGGGCAGGAATGGGTCAGCACGCTCGCGACCGCCCACGCGAACTTCGTCCGCGAGACCTCCGAGGTCGTCTTCGGCGCCCTGCAACAGCAGCTCAAGAGCTGATCGCGGCCCTGCAGCGACCCGACCGCGTCCCACCGGCGCACAGCGCCGTTTCGCGATGGGCGGCCCGCGAACTCGGCCCTGACCGTTGACCCGGAGCAGGAGGTCACCAGATGACGACCGAGGACCGGCGGCACCGGGTTGTGGTGGTCGGCGGTGGGTTCGGCGGTCTGAACGTCATCCGCGCGCTGGCGCGCGCCGACGTGGACATCACCGTCGTGGACCGCACGAACCACCACCTGTTCCAGCCGTTGCTCTACCAGGTGGCGACGGGCATCCTGCCGCCCGGGCTGATCGCCCCGGCCCTGCGCAGCGTGATCAAGAAGCAGAAGAACGCGCGGGCGCTGCTCGCCGACGTGCACGACCTCGACCTGGCGAACAAGGTCGTTCGCGCCGAGGGCCGGACGGTCGGGCGCTGGAGCTGCCCTACGACACGCTCGTCGTGGCGACCGGGGCCACCCATTCCTACTTCGGCCACGACGAGTTCGCGCAGTACGCCCCGGGGATGAAGACGGTGGAGGACGCGCGGCACCTGCGCGACCGGATCCTGCTGGCCTTCGAGATGGCCGAGCTCGCCACCGACCCGCAGGAGCGCGCGGAGTGGCTGACGTTCGTCGTGATCGGGGCGGGCCCGACCGGTGTCGAGCTCGTCGGGCAGGTGGCCGAGCTGGCGCACACGGTGCTGCCCCAGGACTACCGATCGGTGAACACCACCGAGGCCCGGATCCTGCTGCTGGAGGGGGCCGGAGCCGTGCTCGGTCCGTTCGACCCGAAGCTGCAGCGGTACACACAACGGCGGCTCGAGCAGATGGGTGTCGAGATCCGGCTCCACACCCTCGCGGTGGACATGGACGACGAGTCGGTGACGGCCGAGGGACCCGACGGCGAGGAGGTCATCAGGGCCCGCACCCGGATCTGGGCGGCCGGGGTGCAGGCCTCGCCGCTGGCCGCGCAACTGGCCGGCCAGGTGGGCGTGGAGACCGACCGGGCGGGCCGGATCCCGGTGAACCCGGACTGCACGCTCGCCGGGCATCCGGAGGTCTTCGCGATCGGTGACATGGTGTCGCTGAACAACCTGCCCGGGGTCGCCCAGCCCGCGATGCAGGAGGGCAGGTACGTCGGCAAGGTGATCAAGACCCGGCTGGCGGGCGACCAGCAGATCGAGCCCTTCAGATATTTCGACAAGGGGTCGATGGCCACGATCGGCCACCGCAGCGCTGTCGCCGACGCGTTCGGGTTCAGGTTCACCGGCTTCGTCGGATACGTGATATGGGCCTTCATCCACGTGGCCTACCTGATCGGTTGGGGCAACCGGCTCGGGACGCTCTACACCTGGGCCCGCGCGCTGTGGTTCTCGCACAACCGCGGCCACCGGATCATCACCTTCGAGCAGGCCCACGAGCAGGCCCTCGACCATCCACGACCGCCCTCGGGTGGCGGCCCCGCGACCCCCGACCGGCCCCGCGCCGAATCGTCGCACCTCGACACCGCCACGCACACGGACCGTTCCCAGCCCGTCGGCCCGGGCCGACGGAAACCGGGCCGATGACCCTGCGGCCCGCCGATCGCGATCGGCGGTGGGCTGCCGCCGGCCCGTACGGTCCGGGCTTCCGGCCAGCGGGACGACGGCCGCGGCCGGCCGATCGCGCGTCAGGATGGGGGCATGGCCCAGGAGTCGCCGGAAACACCCCGAGAGGTCGCCGAGCGCGCAGCGGGCGTGCTGGGACCGGAGTCAGCCCTGTTCGAGGACCTGGACGCCGCCGGGTTCGGCGCCGCACTGGGCAGAGCCCTGCAGTCCAGCCTCACCAGCCCGACGGTGCTGGCCAGGGCCGCGCTCCAGCTCGCGACGGACCTGGCGCGGATCCCCGTGGCGGTGACGTCGCAGTGGTTGGGCCGCGACGTCGAGCTGCCGGTCCCGGTCGACCCGAAGGATCGGCGGTTCAGCGACCCGGCCTGGACGGGCAACCCCGTCTTCCGGTCGATGCGGCTGTCCTACCTGGCCGCGTGCCGCTTCGCCCGTGACGTCGTGGGGTCGGCGGCGCTCGAGGCGGACACGGCGAGGAAGGCGGCGATGGCGCTGGACCTGCTGCTCGACGCCGTCGCCCCGACGAACTTCCTGCCGTCCAACCCGGCTGCGCTCAAGCGCGCGTTCGACACCCTGGGCGTGAGCCTCGCCCGGGGTGCCCAGCACTTCGTCGACGACCTGATGCACAACGACGGCCGCCCCAGGCAGGTCGACACCAGCGGCTTCGAGGTGGGCCGCAACCTGGCGGTCACGCCGTCCAAGGTCGTGTACCGCAACGACCTCATGGAGCTGCTGCAGTACGAGCCGCAGACGGAGAAGGTGCACGCCGCGCCGCTGCTGTGCAGCCCACCGTGGATCAACAAGTACTACGTGATGGACCTGGCCCCGGGGCGCAGCTTCATCGAGTGGGCGGTCCAGCACGGCCGCACCGTCTTCGCGATCAGCTACAAGAACCCGTCGAAGGACATGTCCGGCACCACGATGGACGACTACCTGGTGTACGGCCCGCAGACGGCGCTCGACGTCATCTCCGACATCACCGGCGCCCAGACGATCGACATCGTCGGGCTGTGCCTCGGCGGCGCGCTGACCGCGATCACCGCGGCCTACCTGACGCAGGCCGGGGACGGCCGGATCGGCGCCCTCACGCTGCTCAACACGATGCTCGACTACGCCGAGCCCGGGGCGCTGGGCGCCTTCACCGACCAGCGCACCGTCGACCGGCTCGAGAGGAAGATGCGCAAGGAGGGCACGCTCGAGGGCAGGACGATGGCGGGCACCTTCGACGTGCTGCGCGCCAACGACCTGATCTTCAACTACGTCGTGTCCAACTGGCTGATGGGCCAGGACCCGCCGAAGTTCGACATCCTCGCCTGGAACGCCGACAGCACCCGGATGCCGGCTGCCATGCACGCGTTCTACCTGCGGAACTTCTACATACGGAACAAGCTCGCCGACGGCACGCTGGAGATCGCCGGCAAGGTGATCGACCTGAGCGTGATCAAGTCGCCGACCTACGTCGTGAGCGCGATCAACGACCACATCGTCCCGTGGGAGTCGGCCTACAAGACGACGGGTCTGCTGAGCGGCCCGGTGCGGTTCGTGCTGAGCAGCGGCGGGCACATTGCCGGGATCGTCAACCCGCCGGGGCCGAAGGTGTGGCACCTGCTGGCCGAGGACACCCCGGCGAGCGCCGCGCAGTGGCACGCCGCGGCCTCGCGGCGGGGCGGGTCGTGGTGGGAGGACTGGGCCGCCTGGTCGGCCGAACACTCCGGGCCGCTGGGCGAGCCGCCACCCATCGGGAGCCGGGTGCACCCGGTACTGGGCGAGGGGCCGGGCGACTACGTCCGGACCTGACCTGCCGCTTCAGTCCCTGGCGGCGAGCACGGCGGGCCGGCGCGGCACGACCGGCTGGAGCGACGATCGGTGCGGCGCCGTCGGGGTCGGTCGCGCCGGACCCGCCAGCTCGCGCGACAGGCTGCGGGCGGCGATGGACAGCGCCACCATCACCGGCTGCAACTCCGTGCCGAGGTCATGCACCGCCAGTTCGAGCGCCGCGACGACCTCGCCGCCCGGGCCGAAGACGGGCATCGCGACCTCGGCGGTGTTCGGCTCGCATCGGGTGACCGCGACGCGGGTCAGCCGGGTGGTCGCCAGCGCGCGCCGGAAGCGGTCGGGTGAGGTCACGGTGTGCGGGGTGTAGGGCCGCAGACCCCGCATGATCGTCATCTCGACGGTGCTGGTGGGGGAGAAGGCGAGTAGCGCGCGACCGAGCGCGGTGGGGTGCGCGGGCAGGACGGCCGCGGGAGTGAAGCCCGAGACGGGCCGGTGCCCGGGCTGCTTCTCGATGTAGGCCACGTCCAGTTCGTGCAGCACGCCCAGCCGGGCCCGGCTGCGGGTGGCCTCGGCGAGGTCCTCCAGCACGCACGGCGCGCGTTCGGCGACGCTGGGCGGGCAGGGGTCGCCGGTGCCGATCATCCGCAGCGGTAGCCCGGCGCGGTAGAGCCCGTCCTCGGTGCGCTCGAGCAGGCGCCGTGACGCCAGTTCCGAGGTGAGCCGGTGCGCGGTGGAGAGGGGGAGCCCGGCGAGGCGGGCGATCTCGGTCAGCGAGTGCTCGCTGCCCTCGGTGAAGGTCATGAGGATCGAGGTGATCTTGCTGGTGACGGATCGCCCCGACTCGGTGGAGTTGCCGGCCACTCGGTCCCTCCTGTGCTCGCGTGGAGCAGCCGCGAGGGAAGTCGCTCCAGTGCGGCCGCGTGATCGGGCTCACACAAGTAATCACACGGAGGGGTGCGGGACCAGAGCGTCATTCGGCGGGCACGATCCGCTTTTCGCATGCACCCATCCGGCCGGGTCGCCGGCACCACCCGCACTGCTGCCGGCGGTGGTACGAGGCCGGGTACCGGAGTAATGCCGGCCGCCGGGCTGGGCCATGTGTGGTCCGGCGGTCGCGCCGGTGGCTCCTCCGCCGATCCGGCCGGGCCGCGGGCGGGCCGATGCCATCCCGGTCGGATGCTTCCTCGCCGGCCGGAGCACGCCCGCGCCCGGCGCTGACCAGGAGAGATCGTGAACCGGGAGCCGCCCGTGCTGGTCCTGGGCGCGACCGGCGGGCAGGGCGGTGCGGTCCTGAACGCCGTTCTGGCCGACGGCATGTCGGCGCGGGCGGTGGTCCGCGATCCCGGCTCGGCCTCCGCCCGACGGATCGGCGGGCGCGGAGTGCAGGTCGTCGCGGGCGCGTTCGACGACCGGGAGGCGCTCGCCGCGGCCATGCACGGGGTCGCCGGGGTCTTCGCGCTCACCACGCCCTTCGAGTCCGGGCCCGACGCCGAGGTCGCGCAGGGCCGGGCGATCCTCGCCGCAGCCCGCGAGGCGCGCGTGGGGCACCTGGTGTTCGCCTCCGTCGCCGCGGCCGACCAGGGCACCGGTGTGCCGCACTTCGAGAGCGAGGCGATCATCGAGCGGGAACTCGCCGCCGGCGCCATCCCGTACACGATCATCGCGCCGACCTACTTCTTCGACAACGCCCTCGCCGGCGGGCAGCAGATCCGCGCCGGGGTACTCCCACTACCGCTGCCACCGCACCGGCGCCTGCAGCAGCTGGCCAGACCTGATCTGGGACGCGTCGCTGCGCAGGTGCTCGCGGCGCCCGCGGAGTTCACCGGCCGGCGGATCGAACTGGCCGGCGACGAGCCCACCGCCACCGAGATGGCGGCCGCGCTGACCGCGGCGCTGGGCCGGGAGGTCCGCCACGAAGAGGTCCCGATCAGCGCGATCGGCAACCCCGACATGCGGGCGATGTGGGAGTTCCTGCGCGGACCGGGATTTCAGGTCGACCTCGCGGCCCTGCGCAGCGAGCTGCCCGGCATCGGCTGGACCTCCTTCGCGACCTGGGCGCGCCAGGTCTTCCACGACGAGCCGCGCCCGTGAGGGAGGCGCTCGTCGCCGGATCGGGGAGTGTGCGAGGTTCGCACGGGATCCGCCACCTGCTCATCCGGTCGGGGTGATGTACCCGGAGCCGCGGTGGGCGAGGGTGCCCCGAGACGGGATGCGGACATCACGGACGGTTCTCGCCTCGCCGGACCTCCAGACGTCCGGCGTCAGCGTCGTCCGACACGATCGATCCGGAGACGAGGCAACGCGATGACGACGCCGACCGGCCAGGGCACCGTCCGTCTGACATCGGACGATCTCCGTGGAACGCACCATGCCGAGATCGTCGTGTTCACCAAGGATGCGCAGGGGGCCGGGGCGATCGGCGTCTGCTACAACAATCTCGGTCTTCCTGACGACATGTCGGACACGCAATTCGACGCACGATTCCGGGCCCTGGACCCCGATGTGCTCAAGGTCGCGTTCCATGGAGACGCCGTGTGGATGAACGGTCCGCGCCGCGCTGTGATGGACAGCGCAACGGCCGAGGTTCTCGACGAGGGCAAGGTCACCCCGGTGGGGGACATCCCCATGCGAACCGTGGCCACGGTCCACGTCCCCGACCTGGACCTGTTCCTCGGCAGCGAGCGGCCGCCCTACACGCAGCTCACGGTCGGGCGGACCACGGAATGGGTGTTCGCCCGCGGGCAGCAGGTGTATGAACTGGTCGCTCCCACGGGGAACGTCCATGTCATGCAGAGCTGTTCTCAGCATGTCGATCCGAGCCTGACCCTCGAGCAACTGCCCACGCTGGGGGAACGCCTGCAACTGCCCGAAGGATGGCAGTACCGGGTGCGCACGCTCGACGAGGACCTCGTCGTACGTGCGCAACGCGGAGGCGGCGACGCGCACATCGTCTTCGACGAGCTGGAGAACAACTACCAGCGTGTCGACGGCTAGTGCCGGCGGGCTCGGCACGGTACTAGCCCGATCGTCGGGCGCTGCTGATCCATCCGAAGGCGATGAGTCCGCCCACGACGACGAAGAGCACGACGAGCACCACGACGATGAGCACGCCCCAGTGTCTCCTCGGCGGTCGTGTCGTCGTCAGTGCTCCGGCCACGGTCCGGACCCCGGACGCCCGCGTCGCCGGGACCTTCGCCCCTACCGCCTCACCGGGCGGTGCACGACGGTGGCGCAAAGCCGGCTGCGAGTCCACTCCGGCAGTGCGGGCAGCCCCGTACGCCGACGGCGGAGTCGAGTGCAGCCGCGCACCCGAACATCGCCGTCACTGTCACTCGGTGACAGTCTGCATGAAAGGTACCCATGACGCTGGCCCCACCATCCGGCCGGACACACGACATATCGGTCGCCGGAGCCATCGGCCGCCTCACCGCGGAATTCCACGGCCGTTTGCGGCCACACGTCGTCAGCCGGGTCGTCTTCGGCTGCCGTCACGATCTCAGCGGTTCACCCGAGGGCGCACTCCCGGAGCTCGTCGAGCGTCTCGCGCGGCAACGCCTCCTGACATCCGCCCTGCCGGCCGCGCACCGCACCGACACGTAGCAGGACCGGGTCGGCCGCCGGGCTAGCTGCCCGCGGTGTAGTCGAGCAGGCCGCCCTGGATCTCGCGCATCGCGATCGACAGCGGCTTCTCCCGCGGGCCGGGCTCGATGAGCGGTCCGACGTACTCGAGCAGGCCCTCGCCCAGCTGCGAGTAGTAGTCGGTGATCTGACGCGCCCGTTTGGCCGCGAACATCGCGAGCGCGTATTTCGACGACACCCTGTCGAGCAGTTCGTCGATCGGGGGGTTGGTGATGCCCTCGGGGGCGGAACCGGCAACGGCGCCGGTCAACGGCATGCTCACCGGACGGACTCCTGTGGGGAGAGGTCGGGATTCGTGCCCCACGCTGCCCGCCGACACCCGGCGGGCGTAGGGACCTTCGTCGTGGGCGGCCGGGAGGAAGTCCCCGCTTTCCCCGGACGGCCGATCGCGAAGCGGGGCCCCTGCGCCAGGTCTGCCTCCCACCCCGCCGGGCCCCGAGGCCGTTCTCAGGCCCAGCCGGGACCAACGCCCCTGTTCCGCGGTCCGTGTCCTGGCGCAGCGTGAACGCCGGCGTGCGAGAGGTAGCGGCATGCCGTTCGCGGATCGTGTCGCCGGGTAGCGCCCGGGGAGCGGCCGCGGTGCGGCAGTGTCGCGGTACGGCTGTGTCATGAAGGCAGTGCCATGAAACTGGCGTTGGCCGGTGAGACCGTGCTGGGTGGCAGGGCAGGGGAGCGGCTCGCGGCGCGGGCTCCCTCCGCTCTGATCGCCGAGGAGGTCGTCGCGATCGCCCGCGAGGCCGACCTCCTGCTGCTGAGCCTGGGTTGTGCCATCTCCGGGCACGGCAGACCGAGGTCCGACGCGCAGGCGCCGTTCCTGTTCTGCGCGCCGCCCGCCGCCGCCGAGGTGCTGAGCTACCTGGGCGTGGACTGCGTGACGCTGGCCAGCAAGCACATGCTCGACTTCGGTGTCGACGCCTTGCTCGACACCTTCCGCTACCTCGAGGCCGCCGGGATCCCGTGGGTGGGGGCGGGAGCGGACGGCGCGGCCGCGTGGTCGCCGCTGATGCTGGAACGGGGCGGGGTCAGCGTGGGTGTCGTCGCGGTGACCGACGAGCCGGCGCAGGGTGCGGCAGGGCCGCACCGGCCGGGCGTCGCCTTCGCCGACCTGGTCGACGGGCCGCCCGCGGAGCTGCTCAAGATCGTCGGTGAGATCAGCGCGGATGTGGTCGTGGTGGCGCCGCGCTGGGGCCCGAGCTTCGTGACCGCACCGGTCCCACACGTGCAGCGGGCTGCTGCGGCGTTCCGCGAGGCGGGGGCCGGGCTGGTGGCCGGCTGTTCCGCCCATTCGGTCCACGGCGTGGGTGACGGGATCCTCTACAGCCTGGGTGACTTCCTCCGTGTCGCGGTCACCGACCCCGAGGCGTCGAACGACCTCGGGCTGCTGTTCCTGGTCACGGTGGACGAGGGCCGGCCCACGCGCCTGGAGGCGGTCCCGCTGGCACTCGACCATTGCCATACGCGCCTCGCCGATCCGGTGGAGACGGCCTGGAGCGCCCGGCTGTTCCGTTCTGCGTGTGCGGCGCTCGGTACCACGGTCGGGCTGGGCGGCGGTCGCCTCGTCGTCGAGTGGGATCGCGGCGACGGCTGACGCAGGCCGTCGGCGTCCGCTGCCGGGCGGGCGCGCTCGGCCCGTCGACGGGGGACCTTCGCCTCCTGCTCCTGGGCGGAGTGGTGCTCCTAGCGTCGCTGTCATGAGCAGTACCGACCTCGACAGCGCGCAACCGGCCGCGCTTCCCGACCCCGCCAAGCTGCTGCGGCTGGGCAGCATGATCAAGCAACTGCTCGAGGAGACGCGCGCGATGCCGCTGGACGCCCGCAGTCGTGAGCGGCTGACCGCGACCTACGACCGTGCGGTGGCTGAGCTGGAGGCGTGCCTGCCCGCCGTGTTGCGGGCCGAGTTCACCCGCGTCGCGCCGGCCCTGCACACCGGTGCGGCGGTGTCCGACGCCGAGTTGCGCATCGCGCAGGCCCAGCTCATCGGCTGGCTGGAGGGGCTGTTCCAGGGGGTGCAGTTCGCGGCGGCGGTGCGGCAGGTCAGGGCGGACCGGGCGCGCGGGTGACCGCGGCCCGGTGCCGGACCGATCGTCTCGACCACCTGGAGGAGCGAGATGGCGGGGACCGAGCTCGCGGCGGTCTCGGATGACGAGGCCCTGCTGCTCGCCGTCCTGCGGGAGTTCGTGGCCGAGCGCCACACCCTCGAACGCGCCGCGTCCGCAACCCTCGACAGCGCCCTGGACCGGGATCTCGGGCTGGACAGCCTCGCCGTCGCCGAGCTTCTCGCCCGCATCGAGGACACGTTCGGCGTCAGCCTGGAGCGTGGCGTGCTGGCCACCGCCACGGTGCCCCGCGACGTCCTCGCCGCCGTACGGCGGGCGCCGCGGCGGGAACCGCGCCAGACCCGGGTGCGGCACAACGTTCCCGAACGCGTCCACCGGATCCCGGACGAGATCGCGACCCTCACCGAGGCGCTGTGCTGGCATGCCCGCACCCACCCCGACCGGGTCCACCTACGCCTGCTCGGTGACGAGACCGAGGAACCGGTCAGTTACGGCGATCTGCGCCGCGATGCGGGCACGGTGGCCGCCGGGCTGCTCGCCCGCGACCTGCGTCCCGGCGACGCGGTCGCCGTCATGCTCCCCACCGGGCGCGACTACTTCGCCGGCTTCACCGGAATACTGCTGGCCGGGGGCGTCCCGGTGCCGATCTACCCACCGGCGCGGCCGTCCCAGCTCGCGGAGCACCTTCGCCGTCAGGCACGCATCCTCGACAACGCCCGCGCCCGCCTGCTCATCACCGATCCCGAGGCGGCTCTGCCGGCCCGGCTGCTGCGCGGTCACGTCGAGTCGGTGCGCCACGTCCTGACCCCTGCCGAGCTGAGCGGCCACGGCGAAACGCGCGTCGTCCGCCGCAGCGCCGCCGACACCGCCCTGCTGCAGTACACCTCGGGCAGCACCGGGGACCCCAAGGGCGTCGTGCTGACCCACGCCAACCTGCTGGCCAACATCAGGGCGATGGGCAAGGCCGCCCAGGTCTGCGCGTCCGACGTCTTCGTCAGCTGGCTTCCCCTCTACCACGACATGGGCCTGATCGGCGCCTGGCTGTCCAGCCTGTATTTCGGGCTGCCGCTGGCGGTGATGTCGCCGGTGGCCTTCCTCAGCCGGCCGTCGCGGTGGCTGTGGGCCGTCCACACCCACCGCGGCACGCTGTCCGCGGCGCCGAACTTCGCCTACGAGCTGTGCCTGCGCAAGATCGGCGACGCCGAGGTGGAGGGACTCGATCTCAGCTCGTTGCGCATGGCGTTCAACGGTGCCGAGCCGGTGAACGCGACCACCGTCGCACGCTTCGCCGAGCGGTTCGGCCGCTACGGGCTGCGTCGCGGCGCGCTGGCGCCCGTCTACGGGCTCGCCGAGGCCTGCGTCGGCCTCACCTTCCCGCCGGTCGGCCGCCAGCCGATCGTGGACCGGGTGGCGCGGGAGGAGTTCCTGCGCACCGGGCGCGCCACCCCGGCCGCGGACGACGACCCGGACCCGCTGCGGTTCGTGGCGTGCGGCCGGCCGATCCCGGGCCACGAGATCCGGGTGGTCGACGCCGCCACCAACGAACTGGGCGACCGGCGCGAGGGCCGGATCGAGTTCCGCGGTCCCTCCGCCACCGCCGGATACTTCCGCAACCCGCAGGCGACCCGGGCGCTCACCCGGCACGGCTGGATCGACACGGGTGATCTCGGGTACCTCGACGGCGGCGAGCTGTACGTCACCGGCCGCGTCAAGGATCTGATCATCCGGGCCGGCCGCAACCTGCACCCCGACGAGCTCGAACACGCGGTGGGCGAGATCCCGGGGGTCCGCAAGGGCTGCGTCGCGGTCTTCGCCACCCCCGGGCAGGCCGGGGGCACCGAACGCCTGGTGGTCCTGGCCGAGACGCGCCAGACCGACGCCGCGGCGCTCGCCGCGATGCGTGCCCGGATCATCGCGGTCACCGTCGACCTGCTCGGCACACCAGCGGACGACGTCGTGCTCGTCGGGCCGGGGGTGGTCCCGAAGACCTCCAGCGGCAAGATCCGGCGAGCGGCCAGCCGGGAACGCTACGAACGGGGCGAACTCGGGGCTTCCCACCGCCCGGTGTGGTGGCAGCTGGCCCGGTTCGCCGCGCGGGCGGTGCTGCCCCGGCTGCGCCGCGTCGGCCGGATCGGCTCGACCGTGGCGTTCGCCGCGTGGTGCTGGTCGCTGCTGGTAGCGGTGGGCCTTCCGACGCTGATCGCCATGGCGCTGCTTCCCGGCCTCGCCGCCCGCCAGACCGTCACCCGGCGGGCGGCCCGCAGCCTGGCCCGGCTGACCGGCACCCGGATCACCGCGACCGGTGCCGATCGCCTCGCGCAGCTTCCGGCCTGCGTCGTGGTCGCCAACCACGCCAGCTACCTCGACGGCATCGCGATGGCCGCCGCCCTGCCCGGCCGCTACACGTTCGTGGCGGGCGAGGTGTTCGCGACCAAGCCGCTGATCGGGTTCCTGCTACGGCGCATCGGCACCCGGTTCGTCGAGCGGGCCGTCCGGGAACAGGCTCTGGCCGATACCCAGCGCCTCGCCGACGCCGCCCGCGGCGGCGAGCGGCTCGTGCTGTTCCCCGAGGGCAGCCTCTCGCCGGTATCGGGCCTGCGCCCGTTCCACACCGGTGCATTCGTGATCGCCGCGAGCGCGGGGCTCCCGGTCGTGCCGGTCGCGATCTCGGGCACCCGCGCGATGATGTGGCCCGATCACGGTGCGATCATCCGCCGGGGTGCCGTCCACCTGGCCGTCGGTGAGCCGATCACTGCGACCGACGGGGGCTGGGACGCCGCCGTCGCGGTGGAACGCACGGCGCGATCCGTGATCGCCGAGCATTGCGGCGAGCCCGACCTGGGCCGGTGACAGCCAGGCCCGGCATGTCCGTGCCGGTCACCGCCGCGGCGTCGTCAGCGCACCACGGCGACCGGGCAGCGGGCGTGGTGCAGCATCGACTGGCTCACCGAGCCGAGCAGCAGCCCGGTGAACTCCCCGCGACCGCGCGAACCGACCACGACCAGGGCCGCGTGCTCGGAGGCGTCCGCGAGCATCCGGGCCGGATGGAGGGGGATCGCCTCGCGGGTGATCTCCACCTCCGGATACTCGGACGCCCATTGCGCGAGCGCGTCGTCGAGCAGCCGATTCCCGGCCGCGATGCGGTCGAGCGTCTTCGACCAGGCCGGGGATCCGGTGCCGGTCGTCGCGACGCTGTGGTCGCGCCAGCCGTGCAGCGCGACCAGCGGAGCGCCGTCATGGGCGGCGGTCTCGATGGCGAAGCCGATCGCCTCGTTGCTTCCGGGAGAGCCGTCGACACCGACCACGATGCGGCGCTGCTGGGGATCAGCGGGTTCCCGCACCACGACGACGGGGCATTCGGCGTGCTGGCTCACGTGCTGGGTCACCGAGCCGATCAGCAGCCCGAACACCGCGCCGTGCCCCCGGGAGCCGACGACGACCATGCCGGCCCGCCGGCTCGCCGCGATCAGTGCCGCGGCCGCGGACTGCTCGACGAGTTCGGTGCTCATCGGGATGGCTCCGGCCCACCCCGCCCGGGTCTGCGCGCTAGCGAGCAGATGCTCGGCGTTGTCCCGCAGCTGCCGGTATTCGTCCGGCGTCGGCGGGAACTCGGTGAACCCGGTGAACACCGCGTGCACCAGATGCAGCGGCGCCTTCCGGCGGACTGCTGCCGCGGCAGCCCAGTCCAGCGCCCGCCGGCCCTCCGAGCTCGCGTCGACGCCGACGACGATCGCACCGCGCGGTGTGTCCATTGCCGCCCCTTGTCCTTGCTGCTCCTCGTCCTCGTCCTGGCCCAGACCACGGTCCGCGGCCACCCGCGGGTGTTCCTCGGTGCCGCCGGCGTACGCGGCGCGCCGCCTGGTTCAGGGCACGGGGGCGTCCCAGATCGGGAACCATCGCCCCAGTTCGGGTTCGATCGGAAGCTCGCCGCCGAGGGCGGCGCGGACCTGCAGCTCCAGCGCGGTGTCCCGAGTCTGGGCACCGGCGGGCGCGAACGGGTAGACCGAACCGCGTTTGAACAGGTACACCAGCCCGACCCGGCGCGGGCGTTCGGCGGCGGAGGTGTGGAACCCGACGACGGTGCACAGCAGGAAGGGGCCGAAGCCGGCGTCCACGAGGGTGGTGTTGATCGCGTGCAGGCCGGTCACCAGCGCCGCGAGGTCCACGGGAGATTGTGCGCAGGTGACCCAGGTGAAGCCGAACTCGTCGCGGCTGATCGAGACCTCCAGCGTCGGGTCGAGGTCCAGCAGCGCGCGGATGTCGCTCTGCGACTGTGCCGCTGCCGCGCCCTCCGCGGGCTTGAAACAGACCGCACCCACCCCGGTGGGAGCAAGGTCGAGTGCGGCCTGGAGCGTGTAGGCGGCCGACGGGATCGCGAAGAGAACGTCGAGATTGGGCTCGACGGGTTTCGTGCGGCCCAGCAGCGTGTCGAGGAATCCCACCGTTCAGCTCACCTCGCCCAACTCGGTGGACAGACGGGCCAGCTGGTCCAGCCGTTGCTGCAGCGTGGGGTGGGTCGACATCAGGCTGGACAGGCTCACCCCGCGGCCCAGCGCGGGCGCGAAGAAGAACGCGTTGAACGCCTCGGCCGTCCGCAGGTCGCGGGTGGGGATCGCGGCGATGTCACCGCTCACCTTGGTCAGCGCCGACGCGAGCGCGGAAGGGTGGCCGGTGAGGATGGCGCCGGCCCGATCAGCAGCCAGCTCCCGGTAGCGCGACAGCGCCCGGATGAGCAGGAAACTGATCGCGTACACCGCGGCGGAGACCGCCAGCACCAGCAGGATCAGCAGGAACGCCTCCTGACCGTCGCGGCCACGACGGTCCCCCGAGCCGAACACGGTCGAGTAGAACGCGAAACGAGCGATGAGGCCGGCGATGACCCCGAGGAAGGAGGCGACCGTCATGACGACCACATCGCGGTGTGCGACGTGGGACAGCTCGTGCGCGAGCACGCCCTCCAGCTCCTCGGTGTCCAGCCTGCGCATCAGCCCGGTGGTCACGCACAGCACGGCCCGGTCGGTGCTGCGGCCGGTGGCGAACGCGTTGGGCAATCCGGTGTCGGCGACCGCGACCCGGGGCTTGGGCATGTCCGCGGTCGCGCACAACCGGTCGACGATCCCGTGCAGGCGTGGTTCCTGCTCCGCGGTGACGATGCGCGCCTGCATCGCGTAGAGGGCGATCCGATCGGAGAACCAGAACTGCGCCAGCAACAGGCCGCCCGCGATGAGCACCACGACCACCACCGACTTGATCAGCGCGATCAGCGCCGCGATGAACGCGACGTACACCAGACCGAGCAGGAACGTGGTGATCAGCATGCGGGTGGTGAGCTGGCGGTCGGGGCGGAATCGCGAGCGCATGACGTGGCTCATCCCGGGATCGGCCCGTCGTCGCCGAGCAGGGCGCGAACCTGGGCCAGGTCGCTGTCGGCGGCGGGCAGGACGAGCTCGGAGGCGACGAGTTCGCTGTCGGTGAGTGGGGTGCCCAGCCGACGCACGGTGGCCAGCAGCTCGCGCAGCGTCGGTCCGAAGACCGTGCTGTCGCCGGACTCGAACGCGGCCAGGAGCCGGTCGTCCAGGCTGTTGAGCTCGCCGGATCCGGAATCGGCCACCTCGAACTGGCCCTCGCCGAGGATGCGGATGATCACGACTGTCTCCCCGGCTCCTCCGGGGCACCCGCGGCGCTGCCGTCACCGCCCGTCTCGAGTGCGGCCGGTGCGGTGCTGGCCGAGGCCTTCAACCGGGCGAGCTCGTGGTCGACGTCGATGCCTCGTCCCGAGGCGGCGTCGAGGGCGGCCTGGATGTCGTCGCGCCGCCCCAGCGGCAGCGACGCGTCGTCCAACGCGCCGGAGATCAGCAGCTCGTTCAGTGCTTGAGCGCGGGCCTGCATCTGCTCGGTCCTGTCCTCGGCACGCTGCATCGCCAGGCCGACGTCACCCATCTCCTCGGAGATCCCTGCGACGGCTTCGCTGATGCGGGTCTGCGCCTCGGCGGCGGTGTAGGTGGCCTTGATGGTCTCCTTGCGGGTCCGGAACGCCTCCACCTTCGCCTGCAGGCGTTGCTGGGCGACGGCGAGCTTGTCCTCCTCGGCCTTCAACGCGTCCCGTTGCGGTTGCAGCTCCCGGATCTGGGCCAGCGCCGCAGCCCGCCGGGTCAGGGCCTCCCGGGCCAGCTCGTCCTGGCCGGTCCGCACCGCCTCGGCCGCCTGGCCCTGCAGTCGCTCGGCGGACTGCTGCAACTGGGCGGCCTGCAGCTCCAGCCGCTTACGGCTGGTCGTTACATCGGCCAAGCCCCGGCGCACCTTCGCCAGCATCTCGTTCTGGCGTTGGTAGGAGTAGTCCAGCACCTCGCGCGGGTCCTCCGCGTCATCGAGAGCGTTGTTCGCCTTGACCCGGAACAACAAGGCCAGGCGTCGAGCGATACTCACCGTCGCCTCATCCTCCCTCCGGCCGACCGCGCCGGCCCGGGCGATCACGCCACGCTCGGCCGCCGTCCCCGGCTGCTGTCGCGTCGACTCTCCGCTGCGACAGCTGTGGGGAGGGAGGGCCCTTGGGGTTCACCAGGAGAGGCAGAAGGTCCCTCGGCGCATCCGCGGCTGCGCGTGGTGTCGGCACAGCGGACCGAGAGCCGCGCACCGCAAGAAAAAGGCCTCTGACCCGGATCTCCCGGGTCAGAGGCCTTGATCTCGGTCTGTCTCAGTCCAGGTAGTCGCGCAGCACCTGCGAGCGCGACGGGTGCCGCAGCTTGGACATGGTCTTGGACTCGATCTGCCGGATCCGCTCCCGGGTGACCCCGTAGACCTGGCCGATCTCGTCCAGCGTCCGGGGCTGACCGTCGGTCAGGCCGAAGCGCAGCCGGACGACCCCCGCCTCGCGCTCGGACAACGTCGCGAGCACCGACTGCAGCTGGTCCTGCAGCAGGGTGAAGCTGACCGCGTCGACGGCCACCACGGCCTCGGAGTCCTCGATGAAGTCACCGAGCTGCGAGTCGCCCTCGTCGCCGATGGTCTGGTCGAGCGAGATGGGCTCCCGGGCGTACTGCTGGATCTCCAGCACCTTCTCCGGGGTGATGTCCATCTCCTTGGCCAGCTCCTCCGGGGTGGGCTCGCGGCCCAGGTCCTGGAGCAGCTCGCGCTGGATGCGGCCGAGCTTGTTGATGACCTCGACCATGTGCACCGGGATCCGGATGGTGCGGGCCTGGTCGGCCATCGCGCGGGTGATGGCCTGGCGGATCCACCACGTCGCGTAGGTGGAGAACTTGTAGCCCTTGGTGTAGTCGAACTTCTCGACCGCACGGATCAGGCCCAGGTTGCCCTCCTGGATCAGGTCCAGGAATGCCATGCCGCGGCCGGTGTAGCGCTTGGCCAGCGACACCACGAGGCGGAGGTTGGCCTCCAGCAGGTGGTTCTTGGCGCGCTCGCCGTCGCGGACGATCCAGCGCAGATCCCGGCGCAGCTGCGGGGAGACCTTCTCACCGGTGTCGATGGCCCGGCGCAGCCGCTCGGCGGCGTAGAGGCCGGCCTCGATGCGCTTGGCGAGCTCGACCTCCTCCTCCGCGTTGAGCAGCGCGACCTTGCCGATCTGCTTGAGGTACGCGCGGACCGAGTCGGCCGAGGCGGTGAGCTCGGCGTCCTTGCGGGCCTGCCGCAGCGCCTCCGACTCCTCCTCGTCCCAGACGAAGTCGCCGGACTGCTTCTGCTGCGAGCTCCGGGTCGTGGGCGCACGGCGGTTCGCGCCGGTGTTGGTCTCCGGCTCGTCGTCGTCCTCTTCGTCCTCGTCGTCGCTGTCGTCAGCGTCGTCGGATCCCTCGAGTTCGGTGTCGTCGAGGTCGACGTCGACGTCCTCGAGGTCACCGACCTCCGGCGAGCCTTCGAGGTCGACGTCGTCGAGATCGGTCTGCTCGTCGGCGCCCGCGGCAGACGTGGCCGCCTTCTTCGCCGGGGACTTCGCCCCCGCGCGGGACCGCGGCGCCGTCTTGGACGCGGTCTTGGCGGCCGTGCCCGCAGCTCTGCGGGTACGGCGTGCGGGCGCCGGGCTCGTCGTCGGGTCGACGGACGAATCGGTGCGGGTTGCGGAGTCTGCGGCTGCCACCTAGGCCCTCTCGCTGCTTGCGCTCTGCGGTTCACCGGGACGCGGAATGATCCGGCTACCTTCGAGATGTGTCGGGTACCTCGCCGCGCCGGTCACCTTGTTTCGTCCTGGTCGGTGGCCCTTCCGGGGCGGGGTACCGCGTCATTGTAACTGCGTGTGCTCCGCGTGTTCGCATGTCGCGTCTATCGCGCGCCGGTGTGATGCGCCCGGCGGCGTCACAGCGCCGACCAGCGGATGCGCACACGACAAGTAGTTGAACAGTCGATCATCGGTCGGCTGACTTTTTCCCGCCCTCACGCAGGAATGCGTCGATCGGGCTGGTCGGGCGTGTGGTCGGATGGCCCCATGGACGCCGACCGGGACGACCCCGCCACCCTCCGCCGGATCGCCGAGCAGGTCGCCACCGAGGCCGCCGACTACCTCCGCGGACTACCGTCGCCGCGCGACGCCGCAGGTGGGGTGCGCACGAAGAGCTCGCCGACGGACGTGGTCACCGCCGCGGACACCGCCGTCGAGGCGCTGCTGCGCGACCGGCTGGCCGAGCTGCGCCCCGGCGAGCCGGTGTTCGGTGAGGAACGCGGCGGCGTCGAGGACCCGGCCGCGCAGGCCCGCTGGGTGGTCGACCCCATCGACGGCACCGTCAACTACCTCTACGGCCTGCCCTGGTACGCGGTGTCGGTGGCGGCGGTGCGCGACGGGGAATCGGTGGCCGGGGCCGTCGTCGAACCGGCCTCCGGGCGGGTCTGGACCGCGGCGGCCGGGGCCGGGGCGACCTGCGACGGACGCCCGCTGCGGGTGACCGACGCGGATGACCTGGGCCAGTCCCTGGTCGGCACCGGGTTCGCCTACGGCGCCGAGCGCCGGGCCCGGCAGGCCCGGCTGGTCGCCGGGATGCTGCCGGTGGTCCGCGACATCCGGCGGGCCGGATCGTCGGCGCTCGACGTGTGCTCGGTGGCCGCCGGTCGGCTCGACGGGTACCTCGAGCACGGGCTCAACTGGTGGGACTGGGCCGCCGCCGGGCTCATCGCCCGGGAGGCCGGCGCCGTGGTGCGGGTTCCCGGCCCGACCGGCGCCGTCGCCCCCGACGACGGGCTGGGCGCGGATGTGACCCTGGTCGCGGCGCCCGGTATCGCCGCCGGGCTCGCCGCGCTGGCCCGAGAACTCGGCTCCGCCGGGATCTGACGCGCGGGCCTCAGCAGGACGTGTTGCGCGCGTTGTCCAGCGTCGACGGATCGACCGCCGGGGCTGCGGGTGCGGCCTGGCCGTTGTCGGTGTTGGCCGCGGCCGGGTTCGCGAGCTGGTCGAGCACGTCGCGGACCGTCTTGCTCGGGTTGACGTCGGCGAACGCGGTCCCGACGGCGACGTCCACGGTGTTGTCCCCGCGGTCGTCACGGACCAGTTCCGTGCACGGCAGGACCAGGGCCAGGGTCGCGGCCGCGCCCTCGCCGCCCTGGCCGAAGCGCAGCTGACCCCGGCAGTTCAGGTTCCCGTTGGGGTAGAGCGGGTCGTTGCTCGGCGTCGCGGCCTCGGCGAACCCCAGGTCGCCGAGCTGGGCGGCGACCAGGTTGGCCTGCCCGCGCTGCCCACCGGCGTTGAGCACCCGCACCCGCACGGCGTTCGGCGGCACCGGCGTGACGGAGTTCAGCGCGTCGGACGCCAGTACCTCACCCGGGACCGACCCGGAGGGAGGAGGCGGGCACGACGCGGCGCCCGAACGGCCCGCGGCGTTGACCAGTACCACCGACCAGACCACCACGGAGATCACGAACAGCACCGATACCGTGACGATCATCGGCCGGCTCCGGCGACGCTGGTAGGGCCGGGGCACCCCACGCGGGCCCATCAGGCGACCCCGTGGTCGAGCACGTGGTGGCCGAGGGCCACCAGCGGGGCGACGGCGTTCTCGATCCCGTGCGCCATCTCCGCGGGCACCGACCCGGCCCGCACCCGCGCCAGGATGCCGGCCAGCACGACGGCCAGCTTGAACCCGCCGAACGCCACGTACCAGGGCAGCGGCTCCAGATCCAGCCCGGACTGCCGCCCGTAGGCCTCGGCCACCTCGGCGCGCAGCGGGAAACCGGCCAGCCGGGTCGGGCTGGGCAGGTGCTGCGCGGCGCGCCACACCGGCTTCTCGTCGGCCTGGTACCAGTAGACGAGCATGAGGCCCAGGTCGGCCATCGGGTCGCCGAGCGTCGACATCTCCCAGTCCAGGACGGCGAGGATGCGGCCGGGGTCGTCGCGGTCGAACACGCAGTTGTCGATGCGGTAGTCGCCGTGCACCACGGTGTTGCGCTGGGTGGCCGGGACCGAGCCGCCCAGCCGGTCGGACAGCCGGGTCAGCTCGCGCACCGTCTGCTCGTCGGTGCCGGTCTCGCCGTCGGCCCGGGCGGCATCCCACTGCTTGCCCCAGCGCCGGACCTGGCGGGCCATGAAGCCCTCGGGACGGCCGAAGTCGGCCAGCCCGACCGCGGCCGGATCGACGGCGTGCAGCGCCACCAGCACGTCGACCAGGGCCTGCCCCACCCGGGCCCGCTCGGCCTCGGTCGTGGCCCAGCCGTCCGGCAGGTCGCCCAACGGAACGATCCCGTCCACGAGCTCCATCACGAAGCACGGCGCGCCCACCGGCGGCCCGCCCGTGGAGCTCGCCAGCACCGTCGGCACGGGCACCGGGGTCGGGCCCAGCGCGGAGATCACCCGCTGCTCCCGGCCCATGTCGTGTGCGGTCGCCGCGACCTCGCCCACCGGCGGGCGGCGCAGCACGACCGCCCCGGCGGGGCTGTCGACCCGGTAGGTGAGGTTGGAACGGCCCGCCCCGACGGGGCTGAGCGTGGCCTGTCGCCATCGGTCATCGCCCAGTTCGGTTGCCAGCCAGGCGCCGACGGCGGCCGGATCGGCCCCCGGATGGCGATGGGACGTGCCGGGTTCGGGGACGGAGCTCACAGCCACGAGCGGCACTTTAGTGGTCGGTCGGTGCGCCGGTCCGCGAGGCGCGGCGCCGCGCGCCGTCCGAGGGGTGGATCACGCCTGGTCCAGGCCTGCAATCGGGTTTGCGAGGGCGCGCGGCGAGCCAGGACGGGCTGGGTTACCCTCTGCGCCCCGGGGGGTAGTCCGAAACGTCACGGGTCCGACTCCATGTCGAGGCCCGACAACAGGTCTGCGCTGAGACCGGCGTCACTCGGATGCCGGGCACAAACCCCGGAGCTGTGACGTTGTCCAGCGGCACGACGGACGACACGAGTGCGATAACACTGCATTGAGTGCGAGGGTGGGAACGATGGCGACCGACTACGACGCTCCGCGGCGCAATGAAGCCGACGACCTGGCGGAGGACTCGCTCGACGAGTTGAAGGCGCGTCGCAACGAGGCGCAGTCGTCTGTGGTCGATGTCGACGAGTCGGACACGGCGGAGAGCTTCGAGCTCCCCGGCGCCGACCTGTCGGGCGAGGAGCTGACCGTCAAGGTGCTGCCGAAGCAGGCCGACGAGTTCACCTGCGCCAGCTGCTTCCTGGTGCATCACCGCAGCCGACTGGCCGAGACTCACGGGGCGCAGTTCATCTGCCGCGACTGCGCGGCCTGAGCTGACCCCGAACGGCGCTCGTGGCGCTCCACACTGCTGGAGCGCCACGGGCGCCGCTGTGTTTCCACCGGCCCGCGGGCTACCGGCGCAGCGCCGCGAGCAGCCCCTCCGGGTCGCGGGTGCTGAAGATCCAGTACGGCGTGGGGTCGTCGGGGTCGAGCAGTTCGACGCGGACGACCGGGCCGACCCAGGCCCGGTGCATCAGGTACGCGCTCGGGTCCAGTTCCGGGCCGAGCGCGATCTGCTTGTCCTTCTTGGGGACGACCTCTGCGCGGCCCACGAACCGCAGCGGCACCCGGGCGCTGCCCACCTGCAGTTCGCCGCCGGCGGCGCGCACCCGGGTGCGGCCCAGCCAGACGAACGCGGCCACGAGCACCGGGATGGCGATCGCATAGCCGATCCAGGACCGCAGTCCCGGATATCCCATGTGCACCTCGGCGCCCAGGAGCACCCCTACGCCGATCACCGGCGGGTACCACCACCACGGGACGGACAACCGCTCATCGAACTCAGGACTGCCGGACGTCGCAGCCGGGGTGGTGGGTTGGTGCTGGTTCACGAGCACCGAGGGTAGCGTTGGGAGTCGTGCCCGGCCCCGTCGATGCTCCCCCGCACGAGCCGCCTGCCGAGCCGTTCGTCGATCGCCCCGTCGACGTGCTGCTCGCCCGGCTCGATCCGGACGTGCCCGTCCCCGTCTACGCGCACCCCGGCGACGCGGGCGCCGACCTCGTCACGACCAGCGACGTCACGCTGGAACCGGGGGAGCGGGCCGTCGTCGGCACCGGAGTCGCGATCGCGCTGCCGCCCGGGTTCGCCGGGTTCGTGCACCCGCGCTCCGGGCTGGCCGCCCGCGCCGGGCTCTCGGTCGTGAACACCCCCGGGACGATCGACGCCGGGTACCGCGGCGAGATCCGCGTCTGCCTGATCAACCACGACCCCCGGCACGCGCTGCGGCTGCGCCGCGGCGACCGGATCGCCCAGCTGGTCGTCCAGCGGGTGGAGCGGGCCCGATTCGTCGAGGTGGCAGAGCTGCCGGAGACCGAACGCGGGGCCGGCGGTTACGGGTCCACCGGCGGGCACGACCGTCTCGCCGAGCACTCGGGGGAGTCGCCGTAGTGGCCCGCAGTTACCGTGCCGAGGCCGACGACGTCGACGACGCCGACGACGCCGGAGACGACGGGGGCGCCACGCTCGCCGTGCAGCGCGACGCCATTCGTCCCGTTCCGGAATTCGGGCCGTTCGACATCGACGACCTGGACGATCTCGACGACGGCGACGATGCCGACCCCGGGGGTCGTGACGCCGCCGGCCGGCTCGACTTCGGGGCCGTCCGGCTGCCGGTGCCCGAGTACGGCACGGTCACCGTCGAACCGACGAACAACGGCCGCCTGCAGGCGGTGCACATCATGCTGCCGCAGGGCCGCCTGTCGGTCAGCGCGCTCGCCGCGCCGCGCTCGTCGGGCCTGTGGGACGAACTCGCCAAGGAGATCGAGGCGTCGCTGCGGGAGGGCGGTGCCCGGGTCCGGCTGTTCACCGGCGAGTGGGGCCGGGAGCTGCACGCCCAGTCGAACGGCGCGACGTCGGTGTTCATCGGGGTGGACGGCCCGCGCTGGATGCTCTACGGCGTCGCGACCGGGCCCGCGCAGGACGCCCCGACGCTCGATGGCGAGCTGCGCTGGATGCTCAAGGACACCGTCGTGGTGCGCGGGCGCTCGCCCTATCCACCGCGCACGGTGCTGCCGCTGTCGCTGCCGGAGCATCTCAAGGAGCAGCAGGAGGCCGCCGCCGCTGCCGCGGGGGCGGCTGCTTCGGAAGCCGCTGCTGCCACGCCGCCCGCGCCCGCGCCGGCGCCGGCTCGACCGGCCGAGCGCACGGATGCGGCCGCCGCGGCCGGCTCCACCCCCTCCGGTGGTCGTGCGCCGTTCCGGGATCTGCCGAGCCGCGCCGTGCCGTACCGGGCGATCCCGTACCAGCCGGGTGCGTACCCGGCCGCGGCGCACGGTGCCCCGGCGAACGGCATGCCCGTCAACGGCACCCCGGCGAACGGCACCCCGGCGAACGGCAGGCCGGTCAACGGCAGGCCGGTCAACGGTGCCCCGGTGAACGGGGCCGGAGTCAACGGCACCGGCTTCACCAGGCCCCCGGTCAACGGCACCGGCGCTTACCGTGCCCCGGCCGATGGCACCGGCGCTTACCGCGCCCCGGTCGACGGCACCGGCGCTTACCGCGCCCCGGTCGACGGCACCGGCGCTTACCGCGCCCCGGTCGACGGCACCGGCGCTTACCGCGCCCCGGTCGACGGCACCGGCTTCACCAGGCCCCCGGTCAACGGCACCGGGACCGGGACCTACCGGACGCCGGCCGACGGCACCGGCGTCAGCGGTACCGGCGTGCACGGGGTTCCGGTCGACCGGCCCGCGAGCAACAGGTTCCCGGTCGACGGCACCGGAGTCGACGGCACCGCGGCGAACGCCGCGCCGCCCGCCGCGCCCCCGGCC
>NZ_JAAXLA010000033.1 GCF_012911935.1 Pseudonocardia acidicola
GGCTGGGAGCGCGGGGACTGCGGGCTCGGGGACTGCGGGCGCTGGGGCTGCTGGCGAGGCGTCTGCTGGTACCGCATGGTCTCCTGGTCACGGTCGCATCGGGGCGAGATCTCACCCGTGTGAACGTGGATGATCGAGGAATCGCACCAATCGATCACTCAAAGTGAGCACACTCACTCGTTCGTGGTCGAACGCGCGATGTTAGCGGCCCTGCGGAGTATCCCCAACCCCTTGCGGGTGCAGCAGGCCCGGATGCCCGGGCGGCAGCGCCGTACGCAGCGCCGGCCAGGACAACCCGACACACAGGACGATCAACGGCCAGGTCAGCACGAGGCGGGCGACCCCGAGCGCGACCACGGCGTCGGCGAAGTACAGCGGCAGGAACACGGCGAGCCGGACGAGGTACTGGCCCACCCACACCCAGCTCGCGCGCTGGTAGCCGCGGAGCAGGTCGGGGTCGCGGCGCCACCGGGTGCGCTGCCGCAGCGCGGTGCCCACGATGATCCCGAGCAGCGGCCAGCGCACCACGATGGAGACCGCCCAGGCCAGCGCGCTGGCGGCATTGGTCACGAGTTGGACCAGGAAGAAGTCCACCGCGCGGCCGGTGCGGAGCGCGACCAGCGCCGCGACCGCCACCCCGAGCAGGCCGAACAGCACCGCCCCCACCCGCCGTCCGGCCGCGAGCCGGACGCCCGCGACCACCACGCCGGCCAGCACCGCGGCCGCCGCGCCCCAGGCCACCGCGTGCGCCGCCGTGAGCCCGTCGGCGAGCAGCCAGGCCGCCACGAACGCGGCGACCGGCACCGAGGCGTCCACGGCGCCGCCGCGTCCACCCAGGATCTCGCGCAACGTCGGCTCTGCAGTCGGTGGCGGCCCCGCGGGGCGCGGCTCGGACCCGGTCACACAGGCAAGGGTGCCCTATCACTGCAATCAGATCACCACCACTGGCGCATACCGGCTGCGGTAGGTGATCCTGGAGCGATGATCGCCCGTCCGACGGGTGACAGTGACGTGAACGAAAGGGGCTGTCGCTGTGGATGCCTTGACCAGTTACGTCGCCGTCGGCGACAGCTTCACCGAGGGCCTCGACGATTGGCATCCCGACGGGTCGCCGCGCGGTTGGGCGGACCGGGTGGCCGAGCGGCTCGCCGTCGGCAGGCCCGGATTCTCCTATGCGAACCTGGCGGTCCGCGGCAAGCTCCTGGACCAGGTCGTCGAGGACCAGATCCCGGTGGCCGAGCAGCTCGATCCCGACCTCATCACGTTCTGCGCGGGCGGCAACGACATCATCCGGTTCCAGTGCGACACCGACGAGCTGGCGGCCCGCTTCGACCGGGCGCTGGGCCGGCTGGTCGCGACCGGCGCCGAGGTGCTCATCTTCACCGGGTTCGACCTCGGCCGCATGCACCTGCTGCTGCGCCGGCTGCGCGGCCGGGTGGCCTGTTTCAACGAGATGATGCGGGCCAGCGCGGAGCGGCACGGCTGCCGGGTCGTGGACCTGTGGGCGATGGACGTACTGGCCGACCCGCGGGCGTGGGGACGTGACCGGCTGCATCTGACGCCCGATGCGCACGAGCGCGTCGCGCTGCGGGTGCTCGAGGTGCTGGGCGAGCCCGTCGCCGAGGACTGGCGGACGCCGTGGCCCGCCGCCGAGCCCGCCCCGTGGCGGCACCGCCAGCAGGAGGACCTGCGCTGGGTGCGCGACTACGTGATGCCCTATGTCCGAGGACGGCTGTCGGGCCGGCAGACCGGCGACGGCTACGTGCCGAAGCGGCCCGAGCTGGCGCCGCTGTTCCCGCTGGACGGCTCCCACCCGGCGCTCTGACGACGACGGCGGCCCCACCCGGATCCGGGTGGGGCCGCCGCTGTCAGTGCGTCAAGCGATCATCGGGACACCGGGGTGAAATCCCGGGCGCCGATGTACTCAGGGCGCCGCTTGGGCGCGTAGTACGGCTCGACGAGCGTGTTCTCCACGCTGTTGAACACGATGAAGATGTTCGACCGCGGGTAGGGCGTGATGTTGCTGCCCGACCCGTGCATGCAGTTGGAGTCGAAGAACGTCGCCGATCCGGCCGCGCCGGTCAGCATGGAGATGCCGTGCCGGTTGGCCAGCGCCGTGAGGCTGTCCTGGTCCGGCGTGCCGATCTCCTGCTCCTTCAGCGACTCCCTGTAGTTGTCCTCAGGGGTCTTCCCCACGCACGAGACGAACGTCTTGTGCGAGCCCGGCATGATCATCAGGCACCCGTTGTGCGGGTAGTTCTCGGTCAGCGAGATCGAGATGCTCACCGCCCGCGGGACCGGCATGCCGTCCTCGGCGTGCCAGGTCTCGAAGTCCGAGTGCCAGTAGAAACCGCCTCCACCGAAACCCGGCTTGTAGTTGATCCGGCTCTGGTGCACGTAGACGTCCGAGCCGAGGATCTGCCGGGCCCGGCCGGCCACCCGCTCATCGGCGACCAGCCTCCCGATCGCCTCGCTGATGCGGTGCACCTCGAAGATCGAGCGGACCTCGTTCGAGGTCTTCTCGATCACCGTGCGGTCGTCCGCACGCACCGTCGGGTCGGTCGCAAGCCGGTCCAGCTCGGCGGCGTAGCCGGCCACCTCGTCAGGCGTCAGCAGCTGCGGGATCGTGACGAAGCCGTCGCGCTCGTGCGCGGCGAGCTCCTGCGCACCGAGCATTCCCGCGCTGGCATGATCGCCCCACACCGTCGGCTCGGCCCGCTCGATCAGCGCGGGCGTGTCGGACACCCGGGTGTAGTAGCGGTCGTTCGTCTGGGTCTCGCTGCCGATGACGGCTGTCATCTCAGGATGCCTCCTTCTGTGTCTCTGCCTTTCCGGACGCAGTGGTGGTGGCGACGGTCGGTTCGGTGATCAAGGGGTACACGCCGTTCTCGTCGTGCACCTCCCGCCCGGTGACCGGGGGGTTGAAGACGCAGACGGTACGCATCTGCGTCTTCGGACGCACCTGGTGCTTCTCGTTGCCGCTCAGCACGTAGATCGAGCCGGGCGCCAACCGGTAGGTGACGTCGTTGTCCTTGTCGTAGAGCTCGCCCTCACCTTCGGTGATGAAGACGGCCTCGATGTGGTTGGCGTACCAGAAGTCGTTCACCGTGCCGGCCTCGAGCACGGTCTCGTGGACCGAGAAGCCCACGCCGTCGCCCGCGAGCACGATGCGCTTGCTGCGCCAGTTCGGGGTCTTGACGTCGCGCTCGGTGTCGGTGATCTCGTCGAGAGTCCTGACGATCATCGGTTCTCTCAGCTCCCTGTCACGCTGCGGACGGACTCGGCGATGACCGCCAGGCCCTCCTCCAGCTCGTCGTCGGTGATGGTCAGCGGCGGAAGGACCTTCATGACCTCGCTCGAGGGCCCGGAGGTCTCCATCAGCAGCCTGCGCTCGAACGCCGCGGCGCAGACCTTGCCCGCCAGGTCGGCGTCGGCGAACTGCAGGCCGCGAGCCAGCCCACGACCCTTCACCGTGACCTCGGCG
The DNA here is from genome assembly GCF_012911935.1 of Pseudonocardia acidicola. Lineage (GTDB taxonomy): Bacteria > Actinomycetota > Actinomycetes > Mycobacteriales > Pseudonocardiaceae > Pseudonocardia > Pseudonocardia acidicola. The sequence continues at coordinate 3,485 of NZ_JAAXLA010000033.1, forward strand.
GTACGGGTGTCCGCGGCGATCTTGTTGAACGCCTCCTCGACCCGCTCCCCCTTGGCCAGCGTCGAGCGCTCCAGCGCATCGTCGGACCAGTACTCCCGCAGCGCCGCGGTGGCGGTCACGAACGCCGGGTTGTTGCCACGGAAGGTGCCGTTGTGCTCACCGGGACCCCACTGGTCGTATTCCGGCTTGATCAGCACCAACGCCATGGGCAGCCCGTACCCGGAGATCGACTTGGAGATGCAGACGATGTCCGGCTCGATGCCCGCGATCTCGAAGGAGAAGAACGGGCCGGTGCGCCCGACGCCCATCTGCACGTCGTCGACGATCAGCAGGATGTCGTGCCGGCGGCACAGCTCGGCCAGCCCCTGCAGCCACTCGATACGGGCCGGGTTGATGCCGCCCTCGCCCTGCACGGTCTCCACGATGACCGCGGCCGGCTCGTTCAGGCTCGAACCCTGGTCCTGAAGGACCCGCTCGAACCACAGGAAATCCGGCACCTTGCCGTCGAAGTAGTTGTCGTAGGGCATCGGCGTGGCGTGCACCAGCGGCACCCCCGCGCCGCCACGCTTCATCGAGTTGCCGGTCACCGACAGCGCACCCAGCGTCATGCCGTGGAACGCATTGGTGAAGTTGATCATTGCTTCCTTGCCGGAGATCTTCCGGGCCAGCTTCAACGCGGACTCCACCGCGTTCGCCCCGGTCGGACCGGGGAACTGCACCTTGTAGTCCAGCCCGCGCGGCGCCAGGACCTTCTCGCGGAAGGTCTTCAGGAACTCCCCCTTGGCCCGGGTGTACATGTCCAGGCCGTGGGTGATCCCGTCCCGCTGCAGGTACTCGATCAGCGGCTTCTTCAGCGCCGGCGGGTTGTGCCCGTAGTTGAGCGCGCCGGCGCCGGCGAAGAAGTCCAGATAACTGTTGCCGTCGACGTCGGTCAGTCGACTGCCGACGGCGGTGTCGAACACCACCGGCCAGCTTCGGCAGTAGCTCCGGACCTCGGACTCCAGATCCTCGAAGATGGTCATGGCGTGCCTCATCCTTGCTTTATCGGGCCGATTCTGTAGAGAAACTCGGGCTCGTGTCCGCCACCCAACTGGTCGCCGCTGAACAGCTCCGACCGGGTGAGGTGGGCCTCGCGGCGTCCGGCGAACGAGGTGAACAGCCGCACGGACGATTCGTTGTCCGGAGTGATCGTGGTTTCCAGGTGGTCGACGCCGTCGACGCCGTCGAACAGGGTGTCCAGCATCCGCCCGGCGATCCCGTGCCCACGCGCCGCCGCATCCACCGCGACCTGCCAGACCACCAGCGTGCCGGGCTCGTCGGGCCGGCGGTAGCCGGTCACGAAGCCGACCGCGGCGCCGTCCAGGCGCGCGATCACGGAGGTCGCGGCGAAGTCCCGGCACCAGAGCAGGTACGCGTACCGGGAGTTCACATCCAGTACCTGGGACTCGGCGGCGAGGCGCCACATGTCGACGCCGTCGTCGACACTCGGATGCGCGACCGACACCTCGGGCGGGATACTCGGCGGGTCCGCGGTCGCGGCCTCGGGTGCGATCATGTTGACTGAACGTAACAGGCAGCCCGCAGAATTGCATCGACGGCAGCCGCTGACCTGCGAAAACTATCCGATTCTGTGACGTGGTCCACGACCACGTTTAACGAATCGAAAAGCGGGAAACCTATGCCCCCATTTTTCGTGATCATCGAGTCGCCGAGCGCGGACGATCCGTCGGGTGAACGGTGGCAGCGGTGACGTTCGGTCGCGCACGAAGGTTACCTCGCGCGAGCCGGCGGCCCAGGCCCACGACGATCAGGCCGAGGCGACGGCAGCGGTGGGACGAGCTGGACCTGCCACGCCTGGCCGCCCTGCTCGGGACCGTGCCGGTCCCGGAACAGCCGGGCATCCGGCGGCGCATCGGCGACGGCGCCCTGTTCCTGGCCGGGGTCTTCCCCGAATACGCGCAGCGCTCACTCGGCCTGATCGAGGTCGCCCGGCTGCAACGAACCACCGGCCTGCGGCTCACCACCGCCGATGGCGACGTCTGCGACCTCCTCGAAGAGCTGGCGGGCGGCGCCTACGAACGGAGCTACATCCCCGGCCTGTTCCTCATGGGCGTCGGAATCGAGATCACGCTTACCGCGTCGGTCAATCTCGTGCAGCCGGCCTGGCCGGAGGACGTCCAGGGCGACATCTCCGGCGGCGGAGCGGCGTGCCACGCCATGATCTAGAGCTCTCACACCACGTTTGATGCCACGTCCGGCTCACGGACCGGGCTCATCCAGCCAAAACTGCTGTTCAGACGGAGCCGGTGGTCGGACTCGAACCGACGACCTACCGCTTACAAGGCGGTTGCTCTACCAACTGAGCTACACCGGCGGGCCCCGCGAACGAACGCGATCCACTGCATCGTAGTGCGAACGGCCGCCCTTACCCTGGCCGGTATGGCCCCGCGGATCACCGACATGATCGCCCGGACCGGCCACCGGCCGTGGGGAACGGGCTGAGACATGGCCACCGGAGACACTCCCGCCGAACGCATGACCCGGCGGCTGCGCGGAGCGCTGCGCCGCGACGCCCGCCGGTTGCTCGCCGCCGGCCCGCCGACGCTGCCGATGCTGATGGTCGGGCCGGAGGTGCCCGACGACGCCCGTGTACAGCAGGTGCTCGATCTCTGCATGCGGGTCGGCGAGGTGCTGCTGTCCAGCGGGGAGAGCGTCGACGAGGTCACCGCCACGATGCTGCGGCTGGCCTCGGCGTGCGGCCTGTCCGCGGTCGACGTGGACATCACGTTCACCTCGATCACGATGTGCTGCCACCGGGGCATGGCCGCGGCACCGGTGACGTCGATGCGCCTGATCCGCTACCGCTCCCTGGACCTCACCCGGCTCGCCGCCGTCAGCCGCATCGTGGCCGAACTGGAGGCCGGCCGGCTGGACGTGCGTGCCGCCTCGACGGAGCTGTCCGCGGCCACCGAAGCCCCGCACCCGTACCCACGCTGGGTCGCCACCGCGGGCTGGGCGGGGCTCGCCGGGTCCATCGCCGTGCTGCTCGGCGCCGGGCCGCTGACGGCGACCGTTGCGTTCATCGTCACCGCGCTGATCGACCGGACCGGGCGATTGCTCAACCGGTGGGGGCTGCCGGCGTTCTTCCAGCAGGTGGTCGGCGGGTTGCTGGCCACCATGGCGACCGTCGCCCTGCTCGCCGCCGGCCTGTTCCCGCCGGGCACCCGGCCGTCGCTCGTCGTCGCAGCCGGGATCACCGTGCTGCTGTCCGGGCTGTCCGTGGTCGGCACGGTGCAGGACGCGATCTCCAGCTACTACGTCACCGCGGCCGGCCGGGTCGTGGAGATCGCCCTGCTGTCGGCCGGCCTGCTCACCGGCGTCGTCCTGGGCCTGAAGCTGGGCTTCCAGGTCGGCGTCGCGCTCGAGGTGGCCGGCGACCTGCCCGGTGGGGCAGGCCGGTTCGGGGTCTCGCTCGCCGCCAGCGCGGCGGCCGCGGCCGCCTACGCCCTCGCCGGGTACGCCCCGCTGCGCTCGCTGGCGGTCGCCGGCCTCGCCGGGGCGGCCGGCTACGGGACCTACGCGCCGCTCGCCCAGTACGCCGGTGTCGGCCCGGTGGCCGCCACGGCCGCGGCGGCCACCATCGTGGGGCTCGCGGCCGGCCTGCTGCGTCGCCGCGGCGAGGTGCCCTCGCTCGTGGTGACGCTGGCCGGTATCACCCCGCTGCTGCCCGGTCTGACCGCCTACCGCGGCTTCTACCAGCTCGCGGTCGAAGGCCTGTCCGAAGGACTGGTGACCGTGACGATCGCGCTGGCGATCGGCCTGGCGATCGCCGCGGGCGTGGCACTCGGCGAGTTCGTGACCCGGCCGCGGCGCAGATCCGCGATCGTTGACCCCGCACCGGACGACGAGCGGCAGTAGGCTCATTCGTCGGGTTCGCGGGCGTCTCCGGCCCGCGGTGCGAGGAGGACCAGTGACCGCCGGCAGTACCGATTCCCCCAAGGCCGAGTTCGTGGTGGTGGCCAACCGGTTGCCCGTCGACCTGGAGAAACTGCCCGACGGAAGCGAGCGCTGGAAGCGCAGCCCGGGCGGCCTGGTGACCGCGCTGGAGCCCATGCTGCGCAGCCGGGAGGGCGCCTGGGTGGGCTGGCCCGGGCTCGCCGACGCCGACGTGCAGCCGCTGGTCGAGGACGGCCTGCAGCTGCATCCGGTCCGGCTGTCCGCGCAGGAGGTCGAGGAGTACTACGAGGGCTTCTCCAACGGCACGCTCTGGCCGCTCTACCACGACGTCGTCGCGCCACCGGCGTTCCACCGGCACTGGTGGCAGGCCTACGTGCGGGTCAACCAGCGCTTCGCGGAGGCCACCGCCGAGGTCGCCGCCGAGGGCGCGACGATCTGGATCCAGGACTACCAGCTGCAGCTGCTGCCGGCGGCGCTGCGCGCGCTGCGTCCCGACCTGCGGATCGGCTTCTTCCTGCACATCCCGTTCCCGCCGACCGAGCTGTTCATGCAGCTGCCCTGGCGCCGGGAGATCGTCCAGGGGCTGCTCGGCGCCGACCTCGTCGGTTTCCACACCCCCGGCGGCGTGCGCAACTTCCGCTGGTTGGCCACCCGGCTGGCCGGCGCCGGCGCGGGCAGCAACCGGAACGAGATCACCGTCGACGGGCGGCCGGTGCGGATCGGCGCGTTCCCGATCTCCATCGACTCCGCCGCGCTCGACCAGCTCTCCCGCAGCGACGCCGTGCGCAAGCGCGCCGCCGAGGTCCGGGCCGACCTGGGCAACCCCGACAAGATCGTCCTGGGCGTCGACCGGCTGGACTACACCAAGGGCATCGACGTCCGGCTGCTGGCGTTCCACGAGCTGCTCGAGGAGGGCCGGGTCAGCGCCGACGACACCGTCATGGTGCAGCTGGCCACCCCGAGCCGGGAACGCGTCGAGCACTACCAGAAGATGCGCAACGACATCGAGCAGAGCGTCGGCCGGATCAACGGGGAGTTCGCCCGGGTCGGGCACCCCGCCGTGCACTACCTGCACCAGTCACTGCCCCGCGACGAGCTGGCCGCGTTCTTCCTGGCCGCCGACGTCATGCTGGTGACCCCGCTGCGCGACGGGATGAACCTGGTCGCCAAGGAGTACGTCGCGTGCCGGCACGACCTCGGCGGCGCGCTGGTGCTCTCGGAGTTCGCCGGCGCAGCGGGCGAGCTGACCCAGGCGTTCCTGGTCAACCCGCACGACACCGACGGCGTCAAGAACACGCTGTACGAGGCGCTCACCATCTCCCCCGAGGAGGGGCGCAAGCGGATGCGGGCCCTGCGCCGTCAGGTGATGACCAACGACGTGGACCGCTGGGCACGCTCGTTCCTCGGCGCGCTGGGCATGCCGGAGCCGGTGGGCGCCGACCGTGACTGACCCGCTGGACGCCGGGCTCGACATCGCGCTCACCGAACTGGCGGCCGCACCCCGGCTGCTCGTGACCCTCGATTTCGACGGCGTGCTCGCGCCGATCGTGTCCGACCCGGCTGCGGCCCGGCCGCTGCCCGGGGCGACCCGCGCGATCAACGCGCTCACCGGGCTGCCCGGCACCACGGTGGCGCTGGTCTCCGGGCGCGGGCTCGCGGACCTGGCGGCCGTGTCCGGGTTCGGCGCCCCGGTGCGCATGGTGGGCAGCCACGGCGGCGAGTTCTCCGGCGGTGACGGCGGCTCTCTCCTGGACGACGAGCAGCAGGCGCTCAAGGACGAGCTGGCCGTGGCGCTGCGCGGGCTGGTCGACGGCGCCGCCGGGGTCGCGCTGGAGCACAAGCCGGCCGGGGTGGCGGTGCACGTGCGCAACGCCGACCCGGCGACCGGCGCCCGGGTGCTCGACGCGGTCCGCTCCGGGCCCGCCTCCTGGCCCGGGATCGAACCGACCGAGGGCAAGGCCGTCATCGATCTGGCCGTGCTGCAGGTGAGCAAGGGCGCGGCGATCGACGTGCTGCGCGAGCGGGTGGGCGCGGACGTGGTGCTCTTCGCCGGTGACGACGTCACCGACGAGACCGGTTTCGCCCGGCTGGGCCCCGGCGACGTCGGCATCAAGGTCGGTGACGGCGAGACCGCCGCCGGGCACCGGGTGGCCGGGCCCGAGGAGATGGTGGCCGTGCTCGAGCGGCTGCTGACACTGCGCGGCGCGGGCTAGCGGCGTCGATCGGTGGGCCCGCTCACCACCCGGAGAAGAACCGCTGCGCGACGCGCGGCTCGCGGCTCGTCGTCCCGATGACCAGTTCGGTGGGCAGGATGACCTGCCGCGGCCGGTTGCGGTCGCCGCGCTCGAGGAGCAGCTCGCCGGCCGCCCGGCCCTTCTCCCGGACCGGCTGGCGGACCGTGGTGAGCCCGGCCCGGCCGCCCTCCGGCACCCCGTCGAAGCCGGTGATCGTGAGGTCGTCGGGCACCGCGAGGCCGCGCTGGACGGCGTAGCGCAGCGCCCCGAGCGCGAGGATGTCGGACGTACAGACGATCGCGGTGATCTCGGGGTGTGCGGTCAGCAGCTCGGCGGCCGCCGCCTCCCCGGCGTCGACGGAGTGCTCGAACCGCTCGTGCACCGGCACCTCGGACCAGCTGACCCCGACCTCGGCGAGCCCGTCGCGAAGCCCGGCGAGCCGGTCCCGCTGCACCGGGTAGGTCGCCGCGGCCTGCCGGGCCTCGGACGCCGGGCCGTCGCTGCGCTGCGCCCCGAGCCGCATGCACAGCACGCCGACGCGCCGATGGCCGAGCGCGGTGACGTGCCGGGCCATCCCCAGCATGGCGGCCCGGTCGTCCACGCCGACCCGGTCGACGCCCTCGACCCCGACCGGCTGGTCGCACACGACGGTGGGCACGGGCCGCTGCAGCACGGCCAGGAAGTGCGGGTCGTCCTCGCGCACGGAGTAGACGACGAAGCCGTCGACCCCGGCCTGGTGCACGGCCGTCACGTCCTCGTGCTCCGGGCTCGCCGGCACCAGAAGCAGGCCCTGGCCGGCCCGCTCGCAGGCCAGCGCCAGACCTTCGAGGAACCCGGTCGCCACCGGGTCCCGGAACGCGTAGGACAGCGCCTCGGTGAGCAGCAGCCCGACCGCACCGGCCCGTCGCGTGCGCAGCGAGCGGGCGACCGGGTCCGGGCCGGGGTAACCCAGCCGCCGGGCCGCTTCGAGGACCCGGGCGCGCAGCGGGGCGGACAACTGGTCGGGCCGGTTGTAGGCGTTGGAGACCGTCGTCCGCGACACGCCGAGTTCGGCGGCGAGCGAGGCCAGGGTCGCCGGCCGGCGGATGTTCGGGGGCCCGGACATCCTCAGAACCTAACCGTCCGGGCTCCCGAGGCGGAAGTCTCGCCCCGCTCGGCGCTCCGTCGGCTCGACCACACGCTAGAGTGAATCGACAACGGTTATCAATGTAACCATGCGCATTCACTGATATCAGGAGCCTGAAGTCCATGTCTCTGGGGTCATTGCGACGCCTCCGGCTCGGCACCGCCGCGGCCGGGTTCGCCGCCCTCGCGCTGGCGCTCACCGGCTGTGGCGCGTCGACGGACACCGCCGCCCCTGGCACCACGCCCGGAGCTGCCGTCACCGTCGCCACGTCGACGAACGTCTACGGTGCCATCGCCTCGGCGGTCGGCGGCGACAAGGTGAAGGTGTCGTCGATCATCAACGACCCGACCGCCGACCCGCACTCCCACGAGGCCACCCCGGCCGAGGCGGCCACCGTCACGAACGCGCGGATCGTCGTGCTCAACGGCGGCGGCTACGACGACTTCATGTCCCGCCTGACCTCGTCGGCCGGCGGCGACCGCACCGTGATCGACGTCGTGCAGCTGTCCGGGCTGCAGCCGGCCGCGGCGACCGCCACCGGCCACTCCCCCGCGGACGGACACGATCACGGCGAGTTCAACGAGCACGTCTGGTACAGCCTCCCGACGGTGAAGAAGCTCGCCGGCCAGCTCGCCGCCGACCTGGGCAAGGCCGACCCCGCGCACGCGGCCGAGTTCACCGCCAACGCCGCCGCGTTCACCGCGAAGATCGACGGTCTGCAGCAGAAGGTCGACGCGATCAAGGCCGCGCACTCCGGCACCCGGGTCGCGGTGACCGAGCCGGTGCCCGGTTACCTGCTCGAGGCCGCCGGTCTGACCGACGCCACACCGGAGGAGTTCGCGCACGCCGTCGAGACCGACACCGACCCGCCCGCAGCCGTGCTGGAGCAGACCCTGGCGCTGTTCACCTCGAACCCGGTCCACGCACTGGTGCTCAACGCCCAGACCCAGACCCCGACCACCGACCAGGTCAGGCAGGCAGCCACGGCGGCCAACGTTCCGGTCGTCGAGGTGACCGAAACGCTGCCCGCCGGCGTCAACGACTACGCCACCTGGATGGGCAACCAGATCGACGCCCTGGCCGGCGCCCTGAACCACAGCTGACGAGACGACCGACAGGAGGGAACGGCCCCCATGAGCACCGTCACCGGGCGCAGCACCGACCTGACCGGCCCACCGGTCGCCCCGGTCCCGCAGCACGCGCCGGGCACGAGCGCGGTCTCGCTGCGCGGCGCCCGCCTCAGCTTCGGGGCCCGCACTCTCTGGGACGGCCTGGACCTCGAGATCGCGCCCGGCGAGTTCGTCGCGGTCCTGGGCCCGAACGGCTCCGGCAAGACCACGCTGATGCGGGTGCTGCTCGGGCTGCTCCCGCTGTCGGCGGGTGAGGTCCGGATCTCGGGCCGGCCGCCGCGGCGGGGCAGCCCCGCCATCGGCTACATCCCGCAGCAGAAGGCCCTCGACCCCGACCTGCCGCTGCGCGGCCGCGACCTGGTCGGGCTCGGCCTCGACGGGCACCGGCTCGGCATCGGGCTACGCCGGCGCGAGCAGCGCCGGGCGCGCGTGGACGCGGCACTGGCCGCGGTGGGCGGCACCGCCTACGGCGGGGCCCCGGTGGGCCGGCTCTCGGGCGGCGAGCAGCAGCGGCTCCGGGTGGCCCAGGCCCTGGTCGGCGACCCGAGCGTGCTGCTCTGCGACGAGCCGCTGCTCTCGCTGGATCTCGCCCACCAGCGCACGGTGACCCGGCTGATCGACGCCCGGCGGCGCTCGGCGTCCACCGCTGTGGTGTTCGTCACACACGAGATCAACCCGGTGCTGCCGCTGGTGGACCGGGTGCTCTACCTGGTCGACGGCCGGTTCCGGATCGGACGCCCCGACGAGGTCATGACCTCCGAGGTGCTCTCTGAGCTGTACCGCACCGAGGTCGACGTCCTGCGGGTGCGCGGCCGGCTGGTCGTGGTGGGCGCGGAGGACGGGTGCCGGCATCCCGAGCACGCGGAGTCCGGCGCCACGGAAGGGGAACCGGCGTGACCGGCATCCTCAGCAGGATCTTCACCTTCGACGGCACGGGCCAGCTGCTCGCGCTGCCGTTCGTGCAGAACGCGTTGATCGCCTGCGCCGTGCTCGGACTGGTGGCCGGCGCACTCGCCCCGCTGATCGTGGCCAGAGGCATGGCGTTCGCGGTGCACGGCACCGCCGAGCTCGCCTTCACCGGCGGCGCCGCGGCGCTGCTGATCGGCATCGGCGTCGGGGTGGGCGCCGTCGCCGGCGCCGTGGTCGCCGGCCTGGTGTTCGGGCTGCTCGGGCTGCGCCAGCGTGAGCGCGACTCGGTGATCGGTGTCGTGCTGGCCTTCGGGCTCGGGCTCGGGGTGCTGCTGCTCGCGCTCTACAGCGGCCGGGCCTCGAACAAGTTCGGCTTGCTCACCGGCTCGATCGTGTCGGTCGACTCGACGAACCTGTGGGTGCTCGGGGTGGTCGCGGTGCTGGTCATCGCGGTGCTCGCGGTGCTGTACCGGCCGCTGCTGTTCGCCAGCACCGACCCGGACGTCGCGCTCGCCCGGGGCGTCCCGGTCCGGTTCCTGTCCCTTGTCTTCGCCGTGCTCATCGGGCTGACCACCGCCCTCGCGGTGCCCATCGTCGGCGCCATCCTGGTGCTCGCCGTGATGATCGCGCCCGGGGCCGCGGCGGCCCGGGTGACGGCGAGCCCGGTGCTGGCGACGGTGCTGGCCGTGCTGTTCGCAGAGCTGGCGCTGGTCGGCGGCACCGTGCTGTCGCTCGCGCCCGGCCTGCCCGTGTCCGGCTACGTCGCCGCGATCGCCTTCGTGTGCTACCTGGTCTGCCGGCTCGTCGGCCGGCTGCGCCGACGGGCCCCGGCACGCGCCTGAGGCCGCCGGCCGCGTCAGGCCGGGCTCAGCGCTGCCGGCGCCGCCGCGCCACCTCGGCCAGCACCACACCGGTGGCCACCGCGGCGTTGAGCGATTCCACCGCGCCCGCCATCGGGATCGATACGGTCACGTCACAGGTCTGCTTGACCAGCCGGGACAACCCCTTGCCCTCCGAGCCGACGACGAGCACCAGCGGATCGGTGGCGAGCTCGAAGTCGTCCAGCGACACGTCGCCCTCGGCGTCCAGGCCCGCGATCATCAGCCCCGCGGTGGCGTACTCGCGCAGCGTCCGGGTCAGGTTGGTCGCCATCGCCACCGGCACGCGGGCCGCGGTGCCCGCGGACGCCCGCCAGGCCACCGCGGTCATGCCGGCGGCGCGGCGCTGGGGGACGACCACACCGTGCCCGCCGAACGCACCCACCGAGCGCACCACCGCACCCAGGTTGCGCGGATCGGTCACGCCGTCCAGCGCCGCGATCAGCGCGGGCTGCCCGGAGTCCGCCGACGCCTCCAGCAGCTCGTCGGGGTGCGCGTAGGAGTAGGCCGGAACCTGCAGCCCGACACCCTGGTGCAGCGCGCCGCCGGAGAGCCGGTCCAGGTCGTTGCGCGGGACCTCCAGGATGGAGATACCGGCGTCGGCGGCCAGGTGCACCGCCTCGGAGATCCGCTCGTCGGCCGTCGTGCCGATCGCGACGTACAGGGCTGTGGCCGGCACCCCGGCGCGCAGGCATTCGACGACGGGGTTGCGGCCGAGCACCGTCTCCGCGGTCTCGCCGTCACCCGGACGGCGCCGCGAGCCGGCCACCGCGGGGCGGCCGCCCGACTTGTTCGCCGCGGCCTTGGCGTCCCGGGCCGCCTTGCGCGCGGCCGGGTGGCCCGGGCGCATCTCGGCCGGCGGCGTGGGGCCCTTGCCCCGCAGCCCACGACGGCGCTGCCCACCGGATCCGGCGACCGCGCCCTTCTTCGTGCCTTCTTTGCGAATCGCACCGCGGCGCTTGGAATTGCCGGCCATCACACGTCCCTGCTGTTCACGCTGTTAAGCATCCTTGAGCGACCACGTCGGGCCGTCCGGGTTGTCCTCGACGGAGATCCCGGCGGCCAGCAGCCGGTCGCGGATCTGGTCGGCGGTGGAGAAGTCGCGCCGGGCCCGGGCCTGCTGGCGCTGGGCGAGCAGCTCGTCGACGAGGGTGCCCAGCGCGGCCACGGCGGCGTCGTCGGCCCGGTCGCCGCCGGCCCAGCGCGGGTCGAGCGGATCGATCCCCAGCACACCGGTCATCGCGCGCACCGCCGAGGCGGCGGCCGAGGCGGCGGCCCGGTCGCCCGCGTCGAGCGCGGCGTTGCCCTCGCGCACCGTGCGGTGGATGACGGCGAGCGCGCCCGGCGTGCCCAGGTCGTCGTCCATCGCGGCGGCGAAGTCGGCGGGCACCTCGGCGTCGACGCCCGGCTCACCGACCCGCTCGCGGACGCGGTGCAGGAACGACTCGATGCGCCGGTAGGCCGCAACGGCCTCGCTCAGCGCCGCGTCGGAGTACTCGATGGCCGAACGGTAGTGCGGGCCGATCAGGTAGTAGCGCAGCTCGACGCCGCGGACCCGGCGCAGCAGCGCGTCGATGGACAGCGTGTTGCCCAGCGACTTGGACATCTTCTCGCCGCCCATGGTCACCCAGGCGTTGTGCAGCCAGTAGCGGGCGAACCCGTCCCCGGCGGCGTGCGACTGGGCCTGCTCGTTCTCGTGGTGCGGGAAGACGAGGTCGAGGCCGCCGCCGTGGATGTCGAACTCCGCGCCCAGGTAGGTGGTGGCCATCGCCGAGCACTCCAGATGCCAGCCGGGCCGGCCGCGGCCCCACGGCGTCTCCCAGGACGGCTCGCCGGGCTTGGCGGCCTTCCACAGCGTGAAGTCGAGCGGGTCGCGCTTGGCGCCGGCCTCGCTCTCACCCTGCGCGACGTCGTCGACCTTCTGCCGCGACAGCGCGCCGTACTCCGGGAAGGAGCGCACCGAGAAGTAGACGTCGCCGCCGGCGGCGTAGGCGTGCCCGGCGTCGATCAGCCGCTGCATCAGCTCGACCATCTGCGGCACGTGCCCGGTGGCCCGCGGCTCGATCGACGGCGGCAGGCAGCCCAGCGCGTCGTAGGCGGCCGCGAACGCACGCTCGTGGGTGGCCGCCCACTCCCACCACGGCCGGCCCGCCTCGGCGGCCTTGCGGAGGATCTTGTCGTCGATGTCGGTGATGTTGCGCACGAGCGTCACGTCGAAGCCGCTGTAGGCGAGCCAACGGCGCAGCACGTCGTAGTTGAGCCCGCTGCGGACGTGGCCGATGTGCGGAAGGCCCTGCACCGTGGCGCCACAGACGTAGATCGACACGGCCCCGGCCCGCAGCGGGACGAAGTCACGCTGCTCCCTGGTAGCGGTATCGAAAAGGCGCAAGCTCACTCTTCCTAGACTACGGACTCCCTGGTCAGGCAGAATCGTCGGCCGTCACAGTCGGCATCAGCAGCGCCGTCGCCACCGCGGCGATGCCCTCGCCGCGGCCGGTGAGCCCGAGCCCGTCCGTGGTGGTTCCCGAGACCGCGACCGGTCCGCCGACGGCATCGGAGAGCACCCGCTGGGCCTCCGCTCGCCGGGTGCCGATCTTCGGAGCGTTGCCGATGACCTGCACGGCGGCGTTGCCCACCGTCCAGCCGGCCTCGGCGAGCAGCCTGCGGACCTCGGTCAGCAACGTCACGCCGCTCGCTCCCGACCACTCCGGGCGGCCGGTGCCGAACACCGCGCCCAGGTCGCCCAGGCCGGCGGCCGACAGCAACGCGTCGCACAGCGCGTGCGCGGCGACGTCGCCGTCGGAGTGGCCTGCGCAGCCGTCGGCACCGTCCCAGCGCAGCCCGGCGATCCAGCACGGCCGGCCGGCCTCGACCGGATGCACGTCGGTACCGACACCGACCCTCACGATGTCCTCCGCCTGAGCAGCAGCTCGGCCAGTTCGAGGTCCCACGGCGTCGTCACCTTGAACGCCGACGCGTGCCCCGGGACCGTGTGCACCGGCTCGCCGAGGGCTTCGACCAACCCGGCGTCGTCGGTCGCCGCGGACGTCGCCGCGGCGTAGGCCCGGCGCAGCACGTCGTAGCTGAAGCCCTGCGGGGTCTGCACCGCACGCAGCACCGAGCGGTCGATCGTGCCGTGCACCCTGCCGTCACCGTCGACCTGCTTGACGGTGTCGGCGAGCGGGAGCGCCGGCACGACGGCGGGGTGTCCGGACCGGACGGCCGCGACCACGGCCGCGGTCAGCTCCGGCGGAGTGAGCGGGCGCGCGGCATCGTGCACGAGCACCGTGTCGACCTGCGACTCCCGGCCGCCACCCGGGGAGCCGGCGGCTCGTTCACCACCGTGGGCGTCCTCGGTCACCCGGCCGATCGCGCGCAGCGCGCAGCGCACCGACTCGGTCCGGTCGGCCCCGCCCGCGAGCACGACGACCGGGCGCCCGGCCAGCAACGACCGGGCCGTGCCGACCTGGTCCGCCGGGGCCGCCACGATCACCCGGTCCACCACGCGGGAGTCCAGCAGCCCGTCGACGGTACGTACCAGCATGGGTACCCCACCGAGGGACACGAAGGCCTTCGGGACAGCGGCCCCGAGGCGTACTCCGGAACCCGCGGCAGGGACGACCGCCACGACACTCATACGGGAAGCCCGGGACTTCGGATCCGGGTCGGGCGATCAGCCGATCGTCAGGCCGTCGCGGTGGCGAGCACCTCGTCGAGGAGGACCTCGGCGCGCTCCTCGTCGGTGCCCTCGGCCAGCGCGAGCTCACTGACCAGTATCTGCCGCGCCTTCGCCAGCATGCGCTTCTCGCCCGCGGACAACCCGCGGTCCTTCTCGCGGCGCCACAGATCACGCACCACTTCGGCGACCTTGTTCACATCGCCGGAAGCGAGCTTCTCCAGGTTCGCCTTGTACCGCCGGGACCAGTTGGTCGGCTCCTCGGTGTGCGGCGCACGCAGCACCTCGAAGACCCGGTCCAGACCCTCCTGGCCCACGACATCACGGACGCCGACGACCTCGGCGTTCTCTGCGGGAACACGCACCGTGAGATCACCCTGGGCGACCTTGAGGACGAGGTACTTGCGCTCCTCACCCTTGATCGTCCGAGTCTCGATGGCCTCGATGAGAGCGGCACCGTGGTGCGGGTAGACGACGGTCTCTCCGACCTTGAAAACCATGTGTCCTCTGCCCCTTTCGCTGCACCCAGGTTAACACGTCAGGGCCACTGACCGCGCGGTGGCCGGGACCGTCGTCGCAGGTCAGGGGGTTGACAACCGACAGGAAACGTGCAGGGCGGGCGTATCCCGCTCCCGCACCGGGAGCCACGTTGCCGCCCCCGCGAGCGGCGCGACTACGCTTACTGCAGGTCACCACCACGACCATCCGAGCACTGCACCGCCCCCACCGCACCGGGCCGCGCTCCGCGCGGAACCGACCGGCAGGAAGGACGCCAGACCCGTGAGCCGCACCTCGCGCTTCCGCCCGATCCGAGCCGCCGTCCTGATCGGCGCCATGATCGGGACGGTGGGGCTCGCCGGCTGCGGCGCCGGGCAGATCTCCCAGACCGCCGACCAGGTCCCCGCCGTCGCCGGCGCGAACGTCGCGGTCGGCCACATCTCGGTGCGCAATGCGCAGATCGAGTTCCCGATCGGCACAGCGCCGTCGGCCGCGGTGTACCCGCGCGGCGGCACCGCTCCGGTCGCGCTGACCATCGTCAACGAGTCCGACCAGGCCGACCGGCTGATCGCGGCCACGAGCAGCGTGGGCACGGTCCAGGTGCAGGGCGACACCGAGCTGCCCGGCCAGCACCTGCTCGTGTCCGGCAACCAGATCAAGGTCCCGCTCCCGAACTCGAACCAGGTGCAGTTCACGATCTCGGGGCTGCGCGACGACATCCGGCCCGGCCTGACCTACCCGGTGACGCTGACCTTCCAGCGGGCCGGTGACGTCACCGTCGATCTGCCAGTCGGCACCGAGGAGGAGGCCCGCCGCGACCAGCCGGCGGCCGAGAGCACGGGCGCGGGCCACTGACCGGTCGTAGCCGAACTCCGCGCGTCGGGTACCGCTGCGCGGAGTGCGGACACCAGGCCGCACAGTGGGTCGGGCGCTGCCCGGCCTGCCAGGCCTGGGGCAGCCTCGAACAGCACGCCGCCCCTGCCCGCGGCACGAAACGGGTGGCCGCGGGGGCCCCGAGCACGCCCGCGCGGCGCATCGGCGAGGTCGAGCTCGACACCGCGCGGGCCCGCCCCACCGGCGTCGAGGAGCTCGACCGGGTGCTCGGCGGCGGGCTGGTGCCCGGTGCGGTGGTGCTGCTGGCGGGCGAGCCCGGCGTCGGGAAGTCCACGCTGCTGCTCGAGGTCGCCGCGAAGACGGCCGCCCGCGGCCGTGTGCTGTACGTCACGGGCGAGGAGTCCGCGGGACAGGTCCGGCTGCGCGCCGAGCGCACCAGGGCCGTGCACGACGAGCTCTACCTGGCCGCGGAATCCGACCTCGGGGCCATCCTCGGGCACCTGGACACGGTGAAACCCGACCTGCTGGTCGTCGACTCGGTGCAGACCATGACGACCGCGGACGCCGAGGGAACCACCGGCGGCGTCACCCAGGTCCGTGCCGTCACCGTCGCGCTGACCGCGCTCGCCAAGGAGCGCGGCCTGCCGGTGATCCTCGTCGGTCATGTGACCAAGGACGGGTCCATCGCCGGGCCGCGGGTCCTCGAGCACCTCGTCGACGTCGTGCTCTCGTTCGAGGGCGACAAGCACTCCACGCTGCGCATGGTCCGCGGGGTGAAGAACCGGTTCGGCCCGGCCGACGAGGTCGGCTGTTTCGAGTTGCGCGACGAAGGCATCGTCGGCCTTCCCGATCCGTCCGGGCTGTTCCTGGCCCGCTTCGGCGCCTCCCGGGAGGCCGTCGTGCCGGGGACCGCGGTGACGGTCGTGATGGACGGCCGCAGGCCGCTGCTGGCCGAGGTACAGGCGCTCGTCGCCGGCAAGGACATCGCCAGCCCGCGGCGCGCGGTCAGCGGGCTGGACAGCGCCCGGGTCGCGATGCTGCTCGCCGTGCTGGAGCGTCGGGCCGGGATCCGGCTGCACGACGCCGAGGTGTTCACCGCGACGGTCGGCGGGATGAGGGTGCTGGAACCGGCCGCGGACCTCGCGCTCGCGCTGGCGATCACCTCCGCCAAGCGCGACCTCGCCCTGCCGCCCGACCTGGTCGTGCTCGGCGAGATCGGGCTGGCCGGCGAGGTGCGCCGGGTGTCCGGGGTGCAGCGTCGCCTCGCGGAGGCCGCCCGGCTGGGCTTCACCCGGGCCCTGGTGCCGCCGGACTGCGGGGTCAAGCCCAACGGTATGCGGATCCAGGAGGTCGGGGACGTGGCGCTGGTGCTCGACAGCATCCGCGCCCGCTGAACGCCGCGGTCAGTTCATCAGCAGGAACGGGGTCGGCGAACTGACCATCTGGGCCAGCCGGGTCACCACCCGGTAGGCGCCCGCCGGCAGCTGCCTGCGGGGCGCGGTGCAGCCGGGATTCGAGGTCTTGCCCGACCAGGTCACCGCAAACGCCACCGGCTGGCCAGGCACGAGGGTGCGCAGGTCGGTGCTGGCCGGGTTGACACAGTCGTTGCTCGACCACAGCCGGGTCGCCCCGTCGCCGCTCCACACCACGATCTCCTGCTGCGAACCGTCGAGGTCGCGCACGCACGGCTGGTCGCTGACGTTGGTGACGACCAGCCGCAGCACCGGCCGGTCGCCGACCTTGTGGTCGGGCCGGTCGATCTCGGCGGCGACGGTGAGCATGTCGTCGGCGCAGGGCACCGGCCCGGTGGCGGGCACCGGCAGCGACGGCGGGACCGCCACGGGCGGACGGGGGGTGTCGTCGGGCCGGACCTGTTCGTCGGTCGGCGGTGTCGTGTCCGGCTGCCCCGTCTGCGAGGGGTCCGGGCTCTGGGTGCCGGGGCTCGTCGAGACGACCGGTGTGCCGGATGCCGACGGCGCCGCCGTCGCGGAGGTGGCCGGGTCGGGTGCGGCCTCGGTCATGGCTGCGCGGCTGGCCGGCCGGGTGGTGGCAGCCTCGGCCGCGTCGTCGCTCGAGGGTGCGGTCAGCGCGGCGAAGGACCAGCCGAACACCATGAACACCACGATGACGACCGCGAGGGCGACCCAGCGCCGTCGCCAGTACACGGACGCGGGCAGCGGTCCGACCGGCTCCCACATGTCACGCAGCGTAGATTCTTGATTACTACAAGTTGCGGAAGCTCGCCCGGCGCGCCGCGGCGGATGCGACCCGAACCACCCGTGTGGTGGAGCAGCCGGAAGCGGGCCCTTGCCCCCTTCGTTCCCGCCGCGGTTCACTCATGCCGTGATGCGCATGCGGCCCGAACCCTTCTGGCCCAGCCGCCGCATCATGCAGTTCGACGAGTTCTGTCGCTCGGCCCCGTAGCGCGCCGAAGGCCTTCCTCAGATCCCGGCCGACGGCCTGCGCGTTCCACATGTCGTGGGCGCCCGCTCGCGGCATTCCCCTTTCGATCGGGAGCCACCCATGTCCGTCACGGACGAACTGCTCGCCAACAACGCCCGGTACGCCGAGACCTTCTCCGGCCCGCTGCCGCTGCCGCCCGCCAAGCACGTCGCCGTCGTGGCGTGCATGGACGCCCGCCTCGACGTCTACCGCATCCTGGGCCTCGACGAGGGCGAGGCCCACGTCATCCGCAACGCCGGCGGCGTGGTCACCGACGACGAGATCCGCTCGCTGGCCATCAGCCAGCGGCTGCTCGGAACCCGCGAGATCATCCTGATCCACCACACCGACTGCGGCATGCTGACCTTCACCGACGACGGCTTCAAGCAATCGGTCCAGGCCGAGACCGGCATCAAGCCGGAGTGGGCCGTCGAGGCGTTCTCCGACCTCGACGACGACGTCCGCCAGTCCATCGCGCGGATCAAGGCCAACCCGTTCGTCCCGCACAAGGACTCGATCCGCGGATTCGTGTTCGACGTCGCAACCGGCAAACTCAACGAAGTCCCTTAACCCCTCCCCCGCCCGCATCGGGATGGCTTTGCCGGTACTCAACGCCGGCAAAGCCACCCTGATGGCACCGGGGGCCGGGGTCAGAGAGCGTCCACGCCGCGTTCGCCGGTGCGGACACGGACCATCGCCTCGACCGGGCAGACCCACACCCGGCCGTCGCCGGGCTGCCCGGCGGCCACCCTGGCGATGATGTGCACGAGATCCGCCGCGTCGCCGTCCGGGGCCACGATCTCCATCCGCACGCCCGGCGACACGTCGACCTGGACGTGCCGGCCGCGGTAGACCTCCTCGTGTCGGCCGGACCGGTCGCGCTCGAACACCTCGGTGACCGTCAGCCCCAGATCGGCGAAGGTGCGCAGCGCCTCCCGGACCGCGGCGAACCGCTCCGGCGCGATCACCGCCGAGACCAGCTTCACGATCGTCGCCCCGCACCGGTCAGGTCGGCGTCTTCCGGGGTTCGGCCACCGCAGCCGCCACCGGGGGCGCCGGTTGGATCCCCGAACCGGACCCGACGGACGCACCGATGAGCGTGTCCTGCGGGTAGGCCTCCTCGTCGTGCACACCGACGTCGCCGACCTCCAGGACCGGGTCGGGCAGCCGCAGCTTCATGAACAGCCCGAGGAACCTCAGGATCAGGAATGTGATCAACGCGTCCCAGACGATGATCGTCAGCGCCGCGCCGGCCTGCACGAGCAACTGTTTCGGATTGCCGTAGAGCAGGCCGGTGTAGGAGACGTCCGGCGTCCCGTTCCGGCCGAGGTAGACGATGATGTGCGGGTCGGCCAGGAACCCGACGAGCAGGCCGCCGCAGAGACCCGCGACGCCGTGGGTGTACACGACGCCAAGCGCGTCGTCGACCTTGCTGAACGGGCGCACCGTGGACAGCTTGTTCCAGGACAACCAGACCAGCGACGACGCGATCAGGCCGATGAGCAGGGCACCGAGCCCGTTCACGTACCCGGCGGCCGGGGTGATCGCGACCAGGCCGGTGATCATGCCGTTGATCCCGCCGAGGAACGTCGGCTTGTGGTCGACCCCGAACAGCATGTCCAGGACGACCCAGGCCAGCACGGCCGTCGCGGTGGCGAGGTTCGTGTTGAGCACTGCCGTGGCGGCGTCGGCGCCGGCGAAGTAGGGGTCCCCACCGTTGAAGCCGTTCCAGCCGAGCCACAGCAGGCCGGCGCCGGCGGCGGCCATCGGCAGGTTGTTGGGCACCGCGCGGGCCCGGTCCCGGGCCAGCCGCGGGCCGATCACCGCGGCGGCGACGAACCCCGAGGTCCCCGCCGCGAGGTGGATGACGTAGCCGCCGCTGTAGTCGAGGGAACCCTGCTGCGCCCACCAGCCGCCGCCCCAGAGCAGGAACGCGTTGACCGAGTAGGCCAGCGTGGACCACAGCGGAACGAAGATCAGCCATACCTTGAAGTTGATCCGTCCGACGACGCTGCCGAGGAACAGCAGCGGCGTGATACCCGCGAAGACGAACTGGAAGTAGGCCAGCGTGGACTGCGGGAAGCGGAAGGCCGGCATCTGGCCGTCGAGCAGCGGGATCACCGCCTGCTGCTGGGTGCCGGAACCGAGGATGGGGCCGGGTTTGCCGACCACACCGGCCAGGATGCCCGGGCCCAGCTTCAGCGGCTCACCGAACCCCATCTTGAACACCCAGAGAACCCAGACCAGCAGCACCAGGGAGAAGCCGGTGAACGCCATGATCATGGTGTTCACCGCCCACTTCCGCTGGACGATCCCGCCGTACAGAACGGCGATACCCGGAATGCTCATCAGCCCGACCAGGGTGGCCGCGACGAGTTGCCAGGCGTTGTCTCCGGCGTTGAGCCAATCGGGGTACGGAACCATTTCCGGCAACCCTCCTGCCGTGCGATCACGGCGGTACCCGGAGGGGCCCGTCGCGATCATCTCCTGCCTGACCAGGGGAGCAGGTAAAAAGCGTGCGCGCCTGCTGTTGCACGAGCGTTATCGCGGGTGACCGTGGGGTTAACTCTGCCGCACTCAGGTGAGGCTTTCCCAGGCCACACGCGGTGGCACCGGGAAACGATTGGTCACGCTATGCGTGAAAACTCCGGTAACATTTCGGGACAACGTGAGATAACCCCTATCCGGCAGCCGGACCGAGAATGCCCCGAGACCGGGCGGGATCGGACGTGTCCGGCCATGAGGGATACTGCCCGATCGTGACGCCGATGCATCCCCTGGTGCCATGGTTCGCAGCGACCGCACGGGACCTGCCGTGGCGGCGACCGGAGACCACGCCGTGGGGGGTACTGGTCAGCGAGTTCATGCTGCAGCAGACGCCGGTGGCCCGGGTCGAACCGGTCTGGCTGCGGTGGATGGCCGACTGGCCGGTGCCGTCGGCGCTGGCCGCGGCGTCCCGGGCCGACGTGCTGCGCGCCTGGGGCAAGCTCGGCTATCCGCGGCGCGCGTTGCGCCTGCACCAGGCCGCCGCGGTGATCGCCACCGAGCACACGGACGTCGTCCCGTCCGATGTGGACGTGCTGGAGTCGCTGCCCGGGGTGGGCTCCTACACCGCGCGGGCCGTCGCGGCGTTCGGCTACGGCAAGCGCTGCCCCGTCGTCGACACGAACGTGCGGCGAGTGGTCGCCCGCGCGGTGCACGGCCGCGGCGACGCCGGGCCGGCCCGGGCACGCGCCGACCTGGCCGACGTCGAGGCCCTGCTACCACCCGACGAGCCCACCGCGGCGACGCTGTCGGCCGCGCTCATGGAGCTCGGCGCCGTGGTGTGCACGGCCCGGTCGCCGCGCTGCGAGGTCTGCCCGCTGCGGGCCGGCTGCGCCTGGCAGAACGCGGGACGCCCGGAGTACACCGGGCCGCGCAAGGCGCCGCAGGCGTTCGCCGGGACCGATCGGCAGGTCCGCGGCCGGCTGCTCGACGTGCTGCGCGGCGCGGCGGCCCCGGTGGAGAAGGCCGCGCTCGACGCAGCCTGGTCCGACGCCGCGCAGCGCGACCGCTGCCTCGACTCGCTGCTCGTCGACGGGCTGGCCGAGCAGCTCGACGACGGCCGCTTCGCCCTCCCGGCCTGAGCTGTGGCGCAGACCGTGCGGGTCCGCCTCGACGAGACCGCCGAGACCGAGCTGACCGGGCTGCGGGCCCGCGCCGCCGGCCGCGGCCTGCCCGTGCCCGCGGACCGGCCCACCGTCACCTTCGCCGCCGCGGCCACCATCCCGGCCGCCGCCCGCGCCGCGCTGGCCGACGAGCTGCGGGTGCTCACGCTGCCGGCGTTGTGGCTGGCCACCCTCGGCACGGTCGCCGGGCGCGACGACGAGCTGGTGCTCGCCGCGATCGTCGACGCCGAGCTGCTCGCGGTGCACGCCGCCGTGCACGACGCGCTCGCCGGCCGGGTCCGCTCCCCCTTCGCCGCCTACCTGCCCGGTTCCTGGCTTCCGCACTGCGTCCTCGCATCGGACCGGCCCGCCGAGGCGTTCGCGGCGCTCTACCCGGTGCACCCGGTACGGGCGCGGGTGGTGGGCGTCGAGATCGCCGACAGCCGCACCGGCACCGCCGAGCCGCTGTTCTCCTGACCGGGAGCTCCGCCGGGTGGGCGCCGGCTCAGCCGGCCCCGGCGAGGAACTTCTCCACCGCCTCCCGGTAGGCGCCGGGAGCGCCCGCGTGCACGAGGTGCCCGCTGCCCGGGATCCGCACGTGCCGGGCACCGGGGATCGCGGCGGCAATCCGCTCGGCCTGCCCGTCCGGGACCACGCTCTCCTCGGCCTGCAGCAGCAGGGTCGGGCAGCGCACGGCGGGGAGCACGTCCCAGTAGGCGCGCCGCGCCCACTCCGACGCGATCTCGACGACGTGCTCGGTGCGGCTGAGCAGGTGGTAGCCGTCGGCGCGCTCCTCGACGCACTCCGCCATGTAGTCACCGAACTCCGGGCGCGGGTGACCGAACGCCCGGCGGACCGCGGCCAGCGAGGGGAACGGCTGGGGCAACGCCCCGAACCAGGCCCGGGCGTCGTCGACGCTGCGGCCGCGGAAGTCCACCGCCATGTCCTCCACCACGGCCGCGCGGACCAGGTCCGGGCGCCGGGCGGCCAGCACCAGCGCGTGCAGCCCACCCATCGAGTGGCCGATCACCACGGCCGGGCCGGCCCCCGCCTGCTCGAGGATCTCGGCGGCGTCGGCGGCCATCCGCTCGGCCGTCCACGGGCCGGCGGCCTGCGAGCGGCCGTGCCCGCGGGCGTCGAAGGCCAGTACCCGGCCGTGCCCGGTGAGCCAGCCGGTGACCGGCCACCACGTGGTCGCCCGCCCCATCAGGCCGTGCAGCAGCAGGATCGGCGGCCCGTCGCCGCCGAACTCGACGACGGCCAGGTACACGCCGTCAGAGGTCCGCACCGAACGTCGCACGCCCGCATTCTGCTACTAGCCTTGTGTCATGGCAGTCGTGAAGATCAACGCAATCGAGGTCCCCGAGGGCGCAGGCCCTGAGCTGGAGCAGCGGTTCGCCCACCGACTGCACGCCGTGGACGGCCAGAAGGGATTCATCTCCTTCGAGCTGCTGCGTCCCGTGTCCGGCGACAACCGGTACTTCGTGGTGACGCACTGGGAGAGCGACGAGGACTTCCAGGCGTGGATGAAGGGCCCCGCCATGGAGGCGCACGCGGGCGAGCGGGCCCGTCCGGTCGGCACCGGCTCGTCGCTGCTGGAGTTCGAGGTCGTCCAGTCCTCCACTCCCGACCGGTCCTGAGCCCCGTCGAGCTCGAGCGGGCCGCAGCGCTCCTGCGCGGCGCCGACGCGCTTCTCATCTGCGCCGGTGCCGGCATGGGGGTCGACTCAGGGCTGCCGGACTTCCGCGGCACCGAGGGCTTCTGGCGGGCCTACCCGCCCTATCGGGCCCTCGGGCTGGCCTTCGAGGAGCTCGCCGACCCGGTGCATTTCGCCGACGACCCCGGGCTCGCCTGGGGCTTCTACGGCCATCGGCTCGAGCTCTACCGGACGACGGTGCCGCACGCCGGGTTCGGGGTGCTGCTGGAGTGGTCGCGACGCCGGCAGGCCCGGGTGTTCACCTCGAACGTCGACGGGCAGTTCCAGCGGGCCGGGTTCGCCGACGACGTCGTCGCGGAGTGCCACGGCTCGATCCACCACCTGCAGTGCCTGGCCGGGTGCGGGCAGCCGGTGTGGTCCGCCGACGGCGTCGCCGTGCAGGTCGACACCGCGACGATGCGGGCGGACCCGCCGCTGCCGGCGTGTCCGCGGTGCGGTGCGGTGGCCCGGCCCAACATCCTGATGTTCGGCGACCGGTCGTGGGAGCCCGGCCGCTCGCAGGTCGCGCTGGAAGCGCACCAGGCGTGGCTGCGCAGCCTCCGCGCCGAGGGCGTCCGGCCGGCCGTCGTGGAACTCGGCGCGGGCACCGCGGTGCCGACCGTGCGCCGGCAGGCCGAGCTGGCCTCCGCGGCGTCCGGGGCGCTGGTCCGGATCAACGTCCGGGAGCCGGAGGTCCGGCACGGCCGCGGCGTCGGCCTGGCCGCTGCCGCGGCGCAGACCCTGCTGGCCCTCGACCCCCTCGTCCGCGGAGCGGACCCGGCCCCGGCCACCCGCAGGTGACCGGGGCCGGACCCGGGCCGCGCGTCACACCCCGTCGAGGGCGGCCGATTCCTCGTCGGTGAACAGGCGGGAGCGGATCAGGAAGCGGACGTTTTCCGGCGCCTCCACCGAGAACCCGCTGCCCCGGCCGGCCACCACGTCGACGGTGAGGTGGGTGTGCCTCCAGTACTCGAACTGTGACCCCGACATCCAGAAGCCGATGGGCGCGAGCCCCTCGACGTGCAGGTCGCCCAGGTGGACGTCCGAGCCGCCGGTCCGGAAGTCCCCTTCCGGGTAGCACATCGGCGCACTGCCGTCGCAGCAGCCGCCGGACTGGTGGAACATCAGCGGACCGTGGATCTCCGTCAGCCTGACGAGAAGATCCGCGGCCGCCGGTGTCAGCGCCACCCGGGCGGGCCGCTGACCCATCAGAAGAAGCCCTGGGCGTTCTGCGAGTAGCTGACCAGCATGTTCTTCGTGTTCTGGTAGTGGTCCAGCATCATCTTGTGGTTCTCGCGCCCGACGCCGGACTGCTTGTAACCACCGAACGCCGCGTGCGCGGGGTACGCGTGGTAGTTGTTCACCCACACCCGGCCGGCCTGGATGTCACGGCCCGCCCGGTAGGCGGTGTTGCCGTCACGGGACCAGACCGCCGCGCCGAGCCCGTACAGGGTGTCATTGGCGATCGTGATGGCGTCGTCGTAGTCGGAGAACCGGGTCACCGAGACGACCGGGCCGAAGATCTCCTCCTGGAAGATCCGCATCGCGTTGTTGCCCTCGAAGATCGTCGGCTGCACGTAGTAGCCGCCGGAGAGCTCACCGCCGAGGTCGGCGCGCCCGCCACCGGTGAGGATCTTGGCGCCCTCCTGCCGGCCGATGTCGATGTAGGACAGGATCTTCTCGAGCTGATCGTTCGAGGCCTGAGCGCCGATCATGGTCTCGGTGTCGAGCGGGTGGCCCTGCTTGATCTGCTCGACGCGCTTGACGCACTGACCCAGGAAGTCGTCGTAGATCCCGCCCTGGATGAGCGCGCGCGACGGGCAGGTGCAGACCTCGCCCTGGTTGAGCGCGAACATCGCGAAGCCCTCGAGCGCCTTGTCGTGGAACGCGTCCTGCCGGTCGGCGACGTCGTCGAAGAAGACGTTGGGGCTCTTGCCACCCAGCTCCAGCGTCACCGGGATCAGGTTCTCGCTCGCGTACTGCATGATCAGCCGGCCGGTGGTGGTCTCACCGGTGAAGGCGATCTTGCGGATGCGCTTGTTCGAGGCGAGTGGCTTGCCGGCCTCGACCCCGAAGCCGTTGACGATGTTGACCACGCCCGGCGGCAGCAGGTCGGCGACCGTCTCCAGCAGCACGTGGATCGACGCCGGGGTCTGCTCGGCGGGCTTGAGCACGACCGCGTTGCCCGCGGCCAGTGCCGGAGCGAGCTTCCAGATCGCCATCAGGATCGGGAAGTTCCACGGGATGATCTGCCCGACCACGCCGAGCGGCTCGTGGAAGTGGTAGGCGATCGTGTCCTTGTCGATCTCCGAGATGCCGCCCTCCTGCGCGCGGATCGCACCGGCGAAGTAGCGCAGGTGGTCGATCGCGAGCGGGATGTCGGCGGCGAGGGTCTCCCGGCAGGCCTTGCCGTTCTCCCAGCTCTCGGCGATGGCGATCTTCTCGAGGTTCGCCTCGATCCGATCGGCCATCTTGTTGAGGATGTTCGCGCGCTCGGTCACCGACGTCTTGCCCCACGCCGGCGCGGCGGCGTGCGCGGCGTCGAGGGCGGCCTCGACGTCCTCGGCCGTACCACGGGCGACCTCGGTGAAGGGCTGCCCGGTGACCGGGGTGGGGTTCTCGAAGTACTGGCCCTTCACCGGGGCCACGTAGTCACCGCCGATGAAGTGCTCGTAGCGGGGCTTGAACTGCACGACGCTGCCGGCCTCGCCGGGAGCCGCGTACTTCGCCATGTCGGTCCTTCCACGTCATTGGGATGAGGTGATCCCGGACACTAGGAAGACGGGGGTTGCAACCGGGTTGCACGCAGATGCACCATGATTCGATATGTAGAACCGAATTTGCGGATCCATCACGCCATCGCCGACGAAGCCGCAGCGTGTCTCGAGGAACCATGACGAGGGCTCAGCCCCCCAGCGCGACCGCCGGGATCACCGATCCGGTGGCGCGCGCCCGACTGCTCGCCCAGGTGCGTGAGGCGGTACTGAACGGGACCGAGGCACCGGCCGCCCCACGGCCGATCGTGTCCGACTCCTGGCAGCGCTCGCTCGCCGCACGGGTCGACCCCGACCACGGCGGCCCGGCCCACGTGTACGAGCCCGGCGAGATCGGCGGCATCCGGGAGGCCCACCCGTTGGCGCCGGTCGTACCGGTGCTCCGCGACACCCTCGTGGGCATCGCCGACGAGGCCATGCACATGATGATCGTGACCGACGCCCAGGGGCACATCCTGTGGCGCGAGGGCCAGCACGACGTGCTGCGCCGCGCCGAGCGCGTCGACCTCGTCGAGGGCACCCGCTGGACCGAGGACTCGATCGGCACGAACGCGATGGGTACCGCGCTGGCCGCGGACCGTGCCGTCCAGATCCACTCCGCCGAGCACCTCGTCCGCGCATACCACACCTGGACCTGTGCGGCCGCCCCGATCCACGATCCCGACACCGGTGAGGTGGTCGGCGCCGTCGACGTCACCGGCCCGCTGCGCACCTTCCACCCGGCGACGCTGGCCCTGGTCGTGGCCGCCGCCCGGCTCGCCGAGAACCACCTCGCCACGCGGCTGGCCGTCCGCGACGAACTGCTGCGGGCCCGTAACCTGCCGCACCTCGCGGGCCTGCGCGGCCGGCCCGGCGCGCTGCTCAGCCCCCGGGGACGTGTGCTGGCCGTGCAGCCACAGGGCTGGCTGCCCGACCGGGTTCTCCTGCCGCAGGCCGGTGACCGCATCTCCCTGGGCGAGCACGGTGAGGGCGTGCTCGAGCCGCTCGCGGAAGGCTACCTGCTGCGGCTGCACCGGCCGGGGGTACGGCGCCGCCCGACGCTCGCACTGCCGTTCCTGGGCACCGAACGGCCGACCGCGCGCCTCGACGGCCGCACGGTGCGGCTGAGCCTGCGGCACGCCGAACTGCTCGCCCTGCTCGCGCTGCACCCCGAGGGCCGCTCCGCCGACCAACTGGCCACCGACCTGTACGGCGACCACGGGAACCCCGTCACGGTGCGCGCGGAGATGCATCGACTGCGCGTCGCGCTCGACGCCGGGATGATCCGCACCCAGCCCTACCGGCTGCAGGCGAGCGTCGACGCCGACTTCCTGCACGTCCGCGACGCGCTGACCGCGGGCCGTGTGCGCGAGGCCGCAGAGCTCTACCGGGGGCCGCTGCTGGCCACGTCCGAGGCCCCCGGCGTCCGCGACGAACGCGAGCACCTCGCCGCCGCGGTCCGCCGTGCCGTATTGGGCCAGGGCGACGTCGCGGCGATGTGGGCCCTCGCCGGCACCCCCGGCGGCGCCGACGACCAGGAGCTCGTCGAACGCCTGCTCCGGCTGCTCCCACGCACCGACCCCCGCCACGCCGTGCTCACCGCCCGAACCCCCTGACCCGCGAGTCGGCACTTTCGGTACCGCGAGTCGGCACCTTTCGTTGCGCGAATCGCGGTACCGCCGCGCGCGTCGCGGTCAGCGCGCCGGCGAGGCGGGGTGTTCGTCGAGCCGGTCGGGGATGCCGTCGTCGTCGCTGTCGGGCAGCCGGGGGTCGGAGAGCCCCCCCCGTACCGCCTCCAGCTGGGCCGCCAGCGCGAACCCGGCCAGCAGCGCGATGCCGGTGACATTGGCCCACAGCAGCAGCGCCATGACGGCCGTCAGCGGACCGTACGTCTCGCCGAATCCGGCCGCCAGGGCGACGTACAGCGCCAGCAGGCCGGACCCGGCGAGCCACGCCAGGACGGTCACGACACCGCCGACGGCCAGCCAGCTCGACCCGGGCTGGCGGCGGCGCGGCGCGAACCGCAGCAGCGCCGTCACGGCAACGACCAGCGCCACCAGGCCGCAGGGCCAGCGCAGCACGTCCCAGAGCTCCTCCGCCGTGTCACCCCAGCGGTAGACCTGCTCCATCGCCTCGCCGAAGGGCTCCCCGGCGACGATCAGGAGCAGGCCGATCGTCATCGACACGCCTGCGGTGGCCGTCAGCAGGGCGGCGCGGCCGTACTTGCGCAGCGCGGGCCGGTCGCGCTCCGTGCCGTAGATCCGGTTGGCACCGCGCTCCAGCTGAGCGAACGCCGACGTGGCCGCGGCGAATGCGGTGACCAGCCCCAGCACGACGACGACCTCGGCCCGCTCGCTGCCCTCGTCACCGGTGTTACCGATCGCCTGCTGGACCAGGGCATCGCTGCTCCCCGGCGAGATCGCCACCACCGTACGTGCGATGACCTCGGCGAACGACTCCACGCCGACCGCCGTCGCGAGTCCGGCCCCCGCGATGACGAGCGGTACCGCGGCGAGCGCGAGCTGCAGGGCGAACGCCCGGGCGTGGCTGAACCCGTCGCCGTAGCGCAACCGCACGAATCCCGTGGCCAGCAGGTGCCACAGGCCGAAGCGGCACACGGTGTGCCAGGCGTCGTCGGCGGACAGCTCGGCGCCGGTCATGCGCCGGGTCTCCGGGACGGCGCGGACCGAACTCATGGCGGCAACGGTAGGCCGGGAGAGCCGCCAGACGCCGGAAGGCCGGCCCGGACACATGGTCCGGACCGGCCTTCGGTACTGCGGTCTAGCTGGACGTGCTCACTCACTCGTCGCCGGCACCGGCCAGGTCGACCGGCGGGGCGTCGGGGACGTTCACGGCCGGCTTCGGCTCACCCCGGAAGGTGAAGCGCGCCTTGTCGTCCGCGGCCCGGGAGCCCTCGGGGGCGTCCGGGTCGATGCCCTCGACGTCGACGACCACGATCTGGCCCGGCTCGACCTCGCCGAACAGGATCTTCTCGGACAGCTGGTCCTCGATCTCCCGCTGGATGGTCCGGCGCAGCGGCCGGGCGCCCAGCACGGGGTCGAAGCCCCGCCGCGCGAGCAGCCCCTTGGCCGCAGGCGTGAGCTCGATGCCCATGTCCTTGTTGGCCAGCTGGGCCTCGACGCGGGTGATCATGAGGTCCACCATCGTGATGATCTGCTCTTCGGTGAGCTGGTGGAACACGATGATGTCGTCGATGCGGTTCAGGAACTCCGGGCGGAAGTGCTTCTTCAGCTCGTCGTTGACCTTCGACTTCATCCGCTCGTAGTTCGACGCCTCGTCGTTGCCGGACGCGAAGCCGAGCCCGACGGCCTTCGAGATGTCCTGGGTGCCGAGGTTCGAGGTGAAGATGATGACGGTGTTCTTGAAGTCCACCGTCCGGCCCTGACCGTCGGTCAGGCGGCCGTCCTCGAGGACCTGCAGGAGGGTGTTGTAGACCTCCTGGTGGGCCTTCTCGATCTCGTCGAACAGCACGACCGAGAACGGCTTGCGGCGCACCTTCTCGGTGAGCTGGCCGCCCTCCTCGTAGCCCACGTAGCCGGGAGGGGCACCGAAGAGCCGCGAGGCGGTGTAGCGGTCGTGGAACTCACCCATGTCGATCTGGATGAGCGCGTCGTCCTCGCCGAACAGGAAGTTCGCCAGCGCCTTGGACAGCTCGGTCTTACCGACACCGGACGGGCCGGCGAAGATGAACGAGCCGGACGGGCGCTTCGGGTCCTTCAGGCCGGCGCGGGTGCGGCGGATCGCCTGCGAGACCGCCTTGACGGCGTCCTCCTGGCCGATGATCCGCTTGTGCAGCTCGTCCTCCATGCGGAGCAGACGCGTGGTCTCCTCCTCGGTGAGCTTGAACACCGGGATGCCGGTCCAGTTGGCGAGCACCTCGGCGATCTGCTCGTCGTCGACCTCGGCGACGACGTCCAGGTCACCGGACTTCCACTGCTTCTCCCGCTCGGACTTCTGGCCGAGCAGCTGCTTCTCCTGGTCGCGCAGGTGCGCGGCCCGCTCGAAGTCCTGCGCGTCGATCGCGGACTCCTTGTCGCGGCGGACAGCGGCGATCCGCTCGTCGAACTCGCGCAGGTCCGGCGGCGCGGTCATCCGGCGGATCCGCATCCGGGCACCGGCCTCGTCGATCAGGTCGATCGCCTTGTCGGGCAGGTAGCGGTCGCTGATGTACCGGTCGGCCAGGGTGGCCGCGGCGACCAGGGCCGGGTCGGTGATGGTGACCCGGTGGTGCGCCTCGTACCGGTCTCGCAGACCCTTCAGGATCTCGATGGTGTGCGTGACGCTCGGCTCGCCGACCTGGATCGGCTGGAAGCGGCGCTCCAGGGCCGGGTCCTTCTCGACGTACTTGCGGTACTCGTCGAGCGTCGTCGCACCGATCGTCTGCAGCTCACCGCGGGCCAGCATCGGCTTGAGGATGCTGGCGGCGTCGATCGCGCCCTCGGCGGCACCCGCACCCACCAGGGTGTGGATCTCGTCGATGAACAGGATGATGTCGCCGCGCGTGCGGATCTCCTTGAGCACCTTCTTCAGGCGCTCCTCGAAGTCACCGCGGTAGCGGGAACCGGCGACCAGGGAGCCCAGGTCGAGCGTGTAGAGCTGCTTGTCCTTGAGCGTCTCGGGCACCTCGCCCTTGACGATGCCCTGGGCCAGCCCCTCGACGACGGCGGTCTTGCCGACACCGGGCTCGCCGATCAGGACGGGGTTGTTCTTGGTCCTCCGGGAGAGGACCTGCATGACCCGCTCGATCTCCTTCTCCCGGCCGATGACCGGGTCCAGCTTGCCCTCACGGGCCTGCTGGGTGAGGTTGCGACCGAACTGGTCAAGGACCAGCGACGACGACGGGGTGCCCTCGCCACGGCCCGCGGAGGCCTCGGCGGGCTCCTTGCCCTGGTAGCCGGACAGCAGCTGCAGGACCTGCTGGCGGACCCGGTTCAGGTCGGCGCCCAGCTTGACCAGCACCTGCGCCGCGACGCCCTCACCCTCGCGGATCAGGCCGAGCAGGATGTGCTCGGTGCCGATGTAGTTGTGCCCGAGCTGCAGCGCCTCGCGCAGGGACAGCTCGAGGACCTTCTTGGCCCGCGGCGTGAAGGGGATGTGCCCCGACGGCGCCTGCTGGCCCTGGCCGATGATCTCCTCGACCTGCTGACGGACGCCCTCCAGGGCGATCCCGAGCGACTCGAGCGCCTTGGCGGCCACACCCTCGCCCTCGTGGATCAGGCCAAGGAGGATGTGCTCGGTGCCGATGTAGTTGTGGTTGAGCATCCGGGCCTCTTCTTGCGCCAGGACGACAACCCGCCTTGCTCGGTCAGTGAACCTCTCGAACATTCGCACTCCTTGCCTGCTGCGCCCACACATGCGGCGCGCGCTGCACCGCGGACGCCCCATACCACTGTATCGGGCGGACGGCTCCTACCGCCTCCAGCGCGCGCCTGGCGCACCCGCTCGAGCACAACGCGGTCCCATCCTGTGGGATTCCCGGCAGGTGAACGGGCGGCGTCATCGAGCTGTGAGGACGATCTCAGATCCAGTGCCCGCCCCCGCCGCCGGGCCTCAGCGGGCCGCGGCCGCCCGCTGCTCGGCGTCGCGTTCGGCCGCCTTGTCGACCCGGAAGCCATCCTCGTCGCGGCCGCGCCGCCAGTACCCGGAGATCGACAACTGCTCCCGCGGCACACCGCGCTCGTCGAGCAGGTGCCGGCGCAGGTCTCTGACCTCCCCGGCCTCGCCGTGCACGAACGCATGCACCCGGCCCGCCGGGAACTCCAGGGCCCGCACGGCATCGACCAGACCCGGGCCGCCGTCGGCGCGGTACAGCCAGGTGATCCGCGCGCCGGCCGGGGACGACAGGTCCTGCCGCTCGGCGGCGTCCTCGACCTCGATCAGCGCGTACGCCGGGACGCCGGCGGGGAGCCGCTCGAGTGCGGCGCCGATCGCCGGAAGCGCGGCCTCGTCGCCGATCAGCAGGTGCCAGTCGGCGTCGCGGCGCGGCGCGTAGGCCCCGCCGGGGCCGAGCAGGCGCAGCCGGTCACCGGGACGGGCGGCCGCCGCCCACGGGCCCGCCAGCCCGGAGTCGCCGTGATGGACGAAGTCGATCGTCAGTTCGCCGGCGGCCGGGTCGAAGGCACGCACGGTATAGGTGCGGGTAGCCGGCCACTGGTCACGAGGCAGATCGCGCCGGACCGCGTCGAGATCGAGCGGCTCCGGATAGTCCACACCGGGCTGCGGGAAGACGAGTTTGACGTACCGATCCGTGTAAGGCGTGTCCGGGAATTCGGCGAGATCCGCGCCCCCGGCCACGACCCGGATCATGTGCGGGCTCACACGCTCGGTGCGCAGCACCTCGAGGCTCGTGAGTGTGCGGGCCATCGATCCTCCCCCATCGGCGACGGGCGGCGCCGCGGAGCCGGCCCGGCTGTCGCGGCCAGGCTATCCCCGTTGCGAAAAGGACGACGGGGCCGACCGGATATCCGGTCGGCCCCGTCGGCACCACTGGAGTGCCGATGTCAGCGCCGATGTCACCGGCACCTCGGCACTGCCACGCAGGCGTCAGTTCTCCTGGTGGTAGGCCTCGAGCACGTCGGCCGGGATCCGGCCGCGGTCGGAAACCTTCATCCCGCGCTTGCGGGCCCAGTCACGAATGGCCTGGTTCTGCTCACGGTCGATCGACGGGCGACGGCTCCCGCCGCCGGAAGCACCGCCGCCCGAACCCCGGCGCCGGCCGGCGGAACGACGCGCGGCGGCCACATAGGCGGCCAACGCGTCACGAAGCCTTCCGGCATTGTCCGTCGACAGGTCGATCTCGTAGTTCTTGCCGTCGATCCCGAACTCGACGGTCTCGTCAGCCGCCTCGCCGCTCAGGTCGTCGATGAGTCTGATCTCACGGATCTGCGCCACCGCCGCAGCCCTCCATGCATAATCGTTGGGTAATGTCATGCGGCGATGCCGCTAAATGCAGCCTATCTGCATTACAGCGGCACTGTCGAGTCGGCCCCGCCCGAAGCGCCCTCAGAACGGCGAAATCAGCAGGGAAGTGCGGCGGGTCTCACTCCGGCCGGACCAGCGGGAACAGAATGGTCTCGCGGATCCCCGACCCGGTCAGGGTCATGAGCAGCCGGTCGATACCCATTCCCATGCCACCGGTCGGCGGCATTCCGTACTCCATCGCCCGCAGGAAGTCCTCGTCGAGCTGCATCGCCTCGATGTCACCGGCCGCGGCGAGCAGCGATTGCGCGTGCAGCCGCTCGCGCTGCTCGACGGGGTCGACCAGCTCGGAGTAGGCGGTGGCCAGCTCCGTACCGAAGACGATGAGATCCCACGCCTCGGCCAGCCGCGGGTCGTCCCTGTGCTGGCGGGTCAGCGGACGCACCTCGACCGGGTAGTCCCGAACGAACGTCGGCTCGATCAACGTATGCTCGACCAGCTTCTCGAACAGTTCGAGCACGATCTCGCCGGCCGACCAGGAATCCTTCAGCTCGACCTCGTGCTTCGCCGCCAACTTTCGGAGCGTTTCGACCGAAGTGTCCACGGTCACATCCTGTTCGACCGCTTCCGACACAGCCTGGTGCAGGGTGACGGAACGCCAAGTCCCGCCCAGGTCGTGTTCGGACCCGTCCGCGTGACGAACGACCGTGGAACCGAAGACGGCCCGCGCGCTTTCGAGCACCAACTCCCGGGTGAGCTCAGCCATGTCGTCGTAGGTCGCGTAGGCCTGGTAGGCCTCCAGCATCGCGAACTCAGGCGAATGGGTCGAATCAATGCCCTCGTTCCGGAACACCCGGTTGAGTTCGAAGACGCGGTCGATGCCGCCCACGACGGACCGCTTCAGGAACAGTTCCGGCGCGATCCGCAGGTAGAGGTCGGTATCGAGTGCATTTGCGTGGGTCACGAACGGTCGGGCGGTCGCGCCGCCGTGCAGCAGCTGGAGCATCGGCGTCTCGACCTCGATGAATCCGCGCCGCTCGAAAGCCGAGCGCAGGGTGCGCAGGACGGTCGATCGGGCGCGCACCATCTCGCGGGCCTGCGGGCGCATGATCAGGTCGACGTAGCGCTGCCGGACGCGGGTCTCCTCGGACAGCTCGCGGTGGGCCACCGGCAGCGGCCGCACCGCCTTCGACACCATCGACCAGCTGCCGGCCGACACGGACAGCTCGCCGCGCCGGGAGGTGATCACCTCGCCCTTCACGAGCACGTGGTCACCGAGGTCGACCATCGACTTCCAGCGGGCCAGCTCCTCCTCGCCCACGTTGGCCAGGCTCAGCATCGCCTGCAGCTCGGTTCCGTCACCCTCACGCAGGGTGGCGAAGCAGAGCTTGCCGGTGTTCCGCTGGAAGATCACCCGGCCCGTGACGGCGACCTGGTCGCCGGTGGCGGTGTCCGGCGGGAGATCGGGGTGCGCCTCCCGGACCTGGCGCAGGGTGTGCGTGCGCGGGACCTCGACCGGGTACGGATCCGTCCCGGCGGCCAGCATTTCCTCACGCTTCGCGCGACGCACCCGGATCTGCTCAGGCAGGTCGTCGTCGAGCGGGCGCGGCGGTGTAGTCACGCTGAGCAAGATTAGCGAGGCCGCTGCGGCCGCCGACCGGCGGGACGCGTTGATGCAGGCGCATTCCGGCCCGCGGACGTACGGTCTGCCCATGTCCGACATTCCCGACCCGGATCGGCGGGCCCGGTCCTTCGGCGCCGTCGCCGCGGCGTACGCCGCGCATCGCCCCGGCTACCCCGACGCGGCGATCGACTGGGCTCTCGACCCGCTGGCCGGCCGGGCCGCGCCGCAGCTGCTCGACCTGGGTGCCGGCACCGGGAAGCTGACCGCGTCGCTGGTGGCCCGGCCCGGCACCACGGTCGTCGCCGTGGAGCCGGACGCGGAGATGCTCGCCCGGCTGCGGATCGAGGTGCCCGGCGCCACCGTGCTGGAAGGCAGCGCGGAGACGATCCCGCTGCCGAACGCCTCCGTCGACGCGGTGCTGTGCGGGCAGTCCTTCCACTGGTTCGACGAGGCTCGCGCGATGCCTGAGATCGCCCGCGTGCTGCGCCCCGGCGGCGTGCTCGCCGCGCTGTGGAACGCCGACGACAGCGACGTCGACTGGGTGGCCGGCTATCACGAGGTCGCGTCCCGGGACCTCCGGTGCCCGGGGTGCCGCGCGGCGGGGACCGCCCGGAGCTGCCCGCACACCCGGCCTTCGGCCCCGGCGAGCGCGCCGCGTTCGGTCACGGGATGCGGCTCACCGTCGACCGGCTGATCGACATGCTGGGCACGCACTCGTGGGCGCTGGTCAGCGAGCCCGCCGAGCGGGACGCGGCCTACGCCCGGATCCGGGCCTACCTGGCCACCCGGCCGGAGACCTGGGACTCACCGGACGGGATGTTCGAGCTGCCGCTGGTGACGACGGTGCTGCGCGCGTTGCGCAGGTAGGCCAGTCGCAGCCCGAGCAGCGTCAGGTCGGGCACGAACTCGGTGATGGTCTCCGACTCGCCCTCCATCAACGGGGCGAGCCCGCCGGTCGCGAGCACGGTGACCGGCCCCGCCTTGGGGCCCAGCTCGTCGAGGATCCGGTGCACCAGGCCGTCGACCTGCCCGGCGAAGCCGTAGAGGACGCCGGACTGCAGGCACTCGACGGTGTTCTTGCCGATCACCGAGCGCGGCCGCACCAGCTCCACCGTGCGCAGCGCCGCGGCCCGGGTGGCCAGCGCGTCGAGGGAGATCTCGATGCCCGGGGCCAGTGCGCCGCCGATGAACTCACCGCGCGCGGAGACCACGTCGATGTTCGTCGAGGTGCCGAAGTCGACGACGATGCACGCGGTGCCGTACAGCCGGTGCGCGGCGAGGGTGTTGACCACCCGGTCGGCACCCACCTCGCGGGGGTTGTCGACGAGCAGCGGCACGCCGGTCCGCACGCCCGGCCCGACCACCACCGTGGTCATCCGGGCGTTGCGCCGGTCGAGCATCAGCCGCAGCTCGCGCAGCAGCGACGGCACCGTGGACAACGCGGCGATGCCGGTGACGTGCGCCGCGT
This sequence comes from Pseudonocardia acidicola, assembly GCF_012911935.1. Taxonomy (GTDB): domain Bacteria; phylum Actinomycetota; class Actinomycetes; order Mycobacteriales; family Pseudonocardiaceae; genus Pseudonocardia; species Pseudonocardia acidicola. The sequence continues at coordinate 39,296 of NZ_JAAXLA010000033.1, forward strand.
ACTCGCCGAGCAGGCCGCGGATCGCCACCTCCAGCTCGTCGGCGGTCATCCGCGGGTCGGTGCGCATCCGCCAGTCCCGGACCAGTTCGGGACGCACCAGCTCCTCGGGGGCTTCGGGGTAGAGCCCCAGGGCGATCTGGGTGTTCCCGACGTCGATGCAGAGCAGCACGGTCGGGCCCCGTTCCTATCGCTCGGCCAGCAGCAGCCCGGCGGAATCGCCGGACCGGGTCACCGAACCGGAGAGCAGACCCGACCCCTCCGGTGCGTGCCCGGGGTCGTTGCCCTGCTCGACGATCCGGTTCAGCTCGTCGACGAACACCACGCGCGGGTCGTAGGCCTTGACCTCGGCCTCGTCCAGCTGCGCATAGGAGATCAGGATGACCAGGTCACCGGGGTGCACCAGGTGCGCCGCGGCGCCGTTGATGCCGATCACCCCGCTGCCCCGCTCACCGGGGATCACGTAGGTCTCCAGGCGGGACCCGTTGGTGATGTCGACGATCGCGACCTGCTCGCCCTCGAGCAGGTCGGCGGCGTCCATCAGGTCCTGGTCGATGGTGACCGAGCCGACATAGTGCAGATCGGCCTGGGTCACCGTGGCGCGGTGGATCTTGGACTTCATCATGGTGCGGAACATCGGCGTTCTCCCCCGCTACAGCTGGACCGGGACGTTGTCGATCAATCTGGTCGTGCCCAGGCGGGCGGCCACCAGTAGCCGGGCCCGGCCGGTGGCGGGCGCCGGTCCGAGTTCCGGGTCGCGGAGCTCGAGGTACTCCACCTGCAGCGCCGGCTCCTCGGCCAGCACCGCGCGGGCGGTCTCCAGCACGGCGTCCGCGCCTCGGGCGGACACCGCGGCACCCTCGCGCAGCGCGCGGTACAGCGTCGCCGCACGGTGCCGGTCCTCGGCGGACAGGTAGATGTTGCGCGAGGACAGTGCCAGGCCGTCGGACTCGCGGACGGTCGGTACCCCGACCACGTGCAGCGGGAAGTCCAGATCGCGGACCATCTTCTGGATCAGCACCAGCTGCTGGTAGTCCTTCTCGCCGAACAGCGCCACATCCGGGCCGACGATGTGGAACAGCTTCGCGACGACGGTCAGCATCCCGGCGAAGTGACCGGGGCGGACGGCGCCCTCGAGCTGGTCGGCGACGGGCCCCGGGGCGAGCCGGGTGTCCGAGCCCGGCGGGTACATGTGCTCGACGCCGGGGGTGAGGACCAGCTCGACGCCCTCCTCGCGGCAGACCTCCAGGTCGGCCTCCAGCGGGCGCGGGTAGCGCTCCAGGTCCTCGCCCGAGCCGAACTGCAGCGGGTTCACGAAGATCGACACGGCGGTCACGGTGGATCCCGGGAGCCGGCGGGCGTGCCGGATCAGCTCGCGGTGCCCCTCGTGCAGCGCGCCCATCGTCGGCACCAGCGCAACCTTGCGGCCGGCGCCGCGCAACGCCCGGGTGACGACGTTCAGCTCGGCGGGCGTGCGGTGCACGGTGAGCCGGCCGGGGGCGTAACCGCCCTGCGTTCGTACGGTGGTCACCGTTGCTCCTTCAAACTGTCGCGGACCTCGTCGACGGCGTGGCTGGGCAGCAGCCCGGCCGCCTCGGCCCGGCGGGCGGTACGGCGGGCCAGCACCCGGTAGGTGTCGGCCAGGTCGGGGTCCACCGCGGCGAGCTCGCGCAGGTGGGTCCGTACGGTGCCGGCGTCACCGCGGGCCACCGGGCCGGTCAGCGCCTTGTCGCCGTGGCGCAGCGCGTTGTCCAGCGCCGCGGACAGCAGCGGCGCGATGAGCCGCTCGGCGGGCCGGACGCCGGCGCGCTCGAGGATGTCGGCGCAGTCCCGGACCAGCGTGACCAGATGGTTGGCGCCGTGGGCCAGGGCCGAGTGATACAGCGGGCGGACCGCCTCGGCGATGCGCACCGGCTCGGCGCCCATCTCGACGACGAGCGCCTCCCCGACGCTCCAGCCCGCTTCGTCGTCCGCCGCCGCGGTGACCCCGACACAGCAGGCCGCCAGCCGGTCGACGTCCTCCGGGCGGCCGGTGAAGGTCATTGCCGGGTGCAGCGCGAGCGGCAGCACTCCGTGTTCGAGGGCCGGGTCGAGCACCGCGACGCCGTGCGCCCCGGAGGTGTGCACGACGATCTGCCCGGGCCGGAAGCAGCCGGCGCTCGCGAGCCCGCGGACCAGGCCGGCCAGCACGTCGTCGGGGACGGCGAGCAGGGCGAGGTCGGCATGCTGCACGACCTCGTCGGGGGGCAGCAGCGGCACGCCCGGCAGGAGCGTCCCGGCGCGGTGCACCGAGGCCCGGGAAACCCCGGACGTGGCGACGACGTGGTGACCGGCGGCGGCCAGGGACGCACCCAGAACGGATCCCACACGGCCGGCGGAGACCACTCCGACGGCCAGCCGGGCAGGCCGGCCTGCACTCATCACGCGCTCCTTGCTCGTTCCAGTCCCGTGGCGGGTACCAGACGAGGTGTCGGCTACTGGTGGCGACGCGACCACAGGCTAGACGCGGCCGGGGTCCGCGGCGACGCCGCGTGACCGGGTTCACCAGGCGCAACGGCCGGCGGCTACCGCGCGGGACCGTCCGGTGGGGGTCCGGCCGCGCCGGGATACGGCGACGCTCCCGGGTGCGGCCCGGCGGGCGGACGGCCGGCGGGCGGACGGCCGGTCGGCGGCGGACCGGCCGGATACGGCGGCCGCCCCTGGTGCGGCGGGTAGGTCGCGGGCCCCGGCCGGGGCCGGCCACCGGGCGCGCCGCCCCAGGGCGGGCCCGGTGTCCGGGGGCCGGGCGGCCCGCCGTGGCCAGGCACGGGCATCGGCGGGTGCGTCGGCGGCGGTGGCCGCCATCCCGGGGGCGGCTGCCGGCGCCAGGCCGCGGTGAGCGCGTCGGGCATCCCGACCGCCCGGGCGCGCGCCCTCGTCAGCGCGACGAGCCGCTCCTCGTGGCGCTGCTGGGCGTTGTCCTGGACCGAACCGCGGGAGATGCGGGACCGCAGGAACGCCAGCTCCGTCACGGCGGCCTGGTAGTCGGCGACGGCCCGCGCGGCGTGCTTGCCGGAGCGCTGCTTCACCGCGGCCCGCCACCCCCGCCGGCCCGCGAGGCTGGCCAGCAACTGCACCTCGCTCGGCGCGATCCACCCCGCCTGCGCGAAACCGGGCAGCTGATCGGCGACGATCCGCTGTTCCCGGCGGCGCTGCCACACCACCAGCGTGACCATCCCGAGGAAGATCGGCACCATCACGAAGCCGTAGACCCCGATGAACACGCCGCCGCCGTACAGCGTCGCCGAGCTGTTCCACAGCGCGTGCAGCACGACGGCCAGCAGATAGCCGCCGAGCACGGCCAGCACCCGCCTGACGGGGCTGCGGGTGGTCGCGGCGATACCGGCGCCGATACCGGTCATCGCGGTGAACAGCGGGTGCGCGAACGGGGAGAACACCCCGCGCAGCAGCAGCACGGCCAGCACCCCGCCGTTCTGGCTCGCCGCCGCGTGCTCGGCGAAGGCCCGCCCGATGTAGAGGATGTTCTCGGTGAACGCGAACCCGGCGGCCACCAGCCCGGCGTAGACGATCCCGTCGACGATCCCGTCGAACTCGCGGCGCCGGAAGACGAGCAGGCCGACCAGGAACAGGCCCTTCAACGCCTCCTCGACGAACGGGGCGATGATGGTGGCCCCGAGCAGGTCCCCGCGGCCGCGGCCGAGAAGCTGATCGGCGGCCAGCGCGGCGCTGCTGTTGATCAGCAGCGCGGACAGCGCCGCGAAACAGGCGCCCCACAGGAAGGCGACGAGCAGCATCCGCGGCGGCTCGGGTTCCCAGCGGTCGATCCACAGGAACGCCGCGACCACGGGCCCGACCGGCAGCAGCGCGCACAACGCCCCGACGACGACCGCGCCCGCGCCGACCGACCGGCCGACCAGCCCCAGGACCACCAGCCCGCAGACGCCGAGCGCGACCAGGCCGACCACCGGCGCCAGGACACCACGATGTTGCCGAGTGGGCATCGGGAGCGACTGCGCCATGCCCGGGGAGCCTACGGGCGATCACCGTCGGCCGCGCGGGACCGGGACCGGCCCCGTCAGGATCCGGTGGGATCGTCCTCCGGGCCGGATCCCTTGTCGTCGGGGGTGCGGCAGCAGCGCTCCAGCCACAGCGCGCCCGCGACCAGGCCGATCGCGCACAGCAGGCCGACCCCGGCCGCCACCGTGTCGTCGGCCGCCGCCGCGACGGCCCCACGCAGCGGCAGCACGTAGGCCAGCAGTCCGGCCCACAGGCCGGCGACGAGGGCCCCGGCCCGCGCCGAGGCCTGGGCCAGCAGCACCGCTCGCGCGGCCACCAGGGGCTGCACCGGCCGGGCGCCCGGGCGGCGCTCGATGCGCGCCCGCAGCGCGTTGCCGGCGATCGTCTCGGCCAGCCCCAGCACGCCCAGGGTCACCCCGGCCGGGCCCGGGAACGACGGCAGCGAGCCGTAGGTGAGCCGGACCAGCAAGTACGCGATCACCGCCGTCACCAGCCCGGTGACGAGCAGGTCGCGCACCCGGGTGGGGGTCATCGCGGGAGCTCCCACCTCAGATCGTCGCGGCGTCGCATGCCTGCGGCGTCGGCGGGCGGCAGCGCGTCGAGCAGCGCGCGGACCGGCCCGTGCCCGGGCAGCACCGCGTCCGGGTCCACGTCCAGCCAGGGCCGCAGCACCGTCGCCCGGGAAGGCGTGCCCGGGTGCGGCAGCAGCAGTTCCGGGTCGTCGCTGTGGACGGCTCCGTCGGCGCCGTCCACGGTGACCACGTCGACGTCGAGGGTGCGCGGCCCCCAGCGGACCTCACGGACCCGGCCCGCGGCGTTCTCCAGACGCCGGCCGCGGCACAGCCAGCCCCGCGCGTCGGTGGCCGGGTCGTCGACGATGATCACGGCGTTGAGGAAGTCGTCCTGCTCGACGCCGCCCCACGGCGCGGTCTCGTAGACCGGGGAGGCGGCGACGAGCACATCGGCGAGATCGACGACGACGGTGCGCAGGTACGCGAACCGGTCGCCGAGGTTCGACCCCAGGGACAGCACCGCGCGGCTCATCGGGACGGCCCGCCCGAAGAGGTCGACTCGGCCGCCCGAAAATGCCGACTCGCGCTCCCGAAACTGCCGACTCGCGGGGTCATGCGGGGACGATCCGTCCGCGGGGGTCGGGGCCGGAGCGGCCGTTGCGGCGGGAGCGGCGCGCGACCACCGCCACGTCGGCGAACTCCAGGGGGATCGGGGCCTGCGGCTTGTGCAGCGTCACCTCGACGGCGTGCACCCGTTCGTCGGTCATGACCTCCTCGGCGATCCGCGCGGAGACGGTCTCGATGAGGTTGCACGGCTCGCCGCCGACCACCGCGGCGGCCCGCTGGGCGAGCGCGCCGTAGTCGAGGGTGTCGGCGAGGTCGTCGGACTTCGCGGCGGCGTCCAGGTCGATCCAGACCGTCACGTCGACGACGAAGTCCTGCCCGTCGCGGCGCTCGTGGTCGAACACGCCGTGGTGGCCGCGGACCCTGAGTCCGCGCAGCTCGATCCGGTCGGTCACGGGCCGGACCCGCCCAGCCAGGGACCGGTGCGGGCCCGCGAAGCCCCCAGCCGCCAGGCCGCGGTCACCGCGATCGCATCCATCGATGCGCCCACGTCGTGCACCCGCACCCCCCAGGCCCCGGCGTTCGCGGCGAGCGCGCTGATCGCGGCGGTGGCCACCTCGCGGCCGTCCGGCGGGCGGACGGTGCCGTCGGCGTCGGCCAGCAACTGGCCGAGGAAGCGCTTGCGCGACGCCCCGACCAGCACCGGGAAGCCCAGCGCGACGAGGACGTCCAGCCGGCGCAGCAGCGCCCAGTTGTGCCCGGCGGTCTTGGCGAACCCGAGCCCCGGGTCGAGCACGATCCGGGACGGATCCACCCCGGCCATCACCGCGTGGTCGGCGCGGGCGACCAGCTCGGCGCGCACCTCGCCGATCACGTCCTCGTAGGTGGCCAGGTTCTGCATCCGGTCGCTGTGCCCACGCCAGTGCATGAGGATCCACGGCACCCGGGCGTCGGCCACGACGGCGGCCATCGCCGGATCGGCGAGGCCACCGGACACGTCGTTGACGACGGTCGCGCCCGCCTCCACGGCGGCCTCGGCCACCGCCGCCCGCGTGGTGTCGACGCTGACCGTGACGCCTTCGGCGACCAGGTCCCGGATCACCGGGGCGACCCGCGCCGTCTCCGTCGCGGCATCCACGCGGCCGGCGCCCGGCCGGGTGGACTCGCCGCCCACGTCGATCAGGTCGGCCCCCGAGTCACGCATCGCGACGCCGTGCGCCACGGCGTGCTCGCGGTCCAGATAGCGCCCGCCGTCGGAGAACGAATCGGGCGTCACGTTGAGGATCCCCATCACCGCGCAGCGCCCGAGGTTCGGCAGGCCGTAACCCTCGGCACTCATGTCAGCTACCCCGGATCAGCGACAACGCCTCGGCCCGGGACGTCGGCGAGCTCTGGAAGAGCCCCCGGACCGCCGACGTGGTGGTACGCGAGCCCGGCTTGCGGATGCCCCGCATCGCCATGCACAGGTGCTCGGCCTCGATGACGACGATGACCCCGCGCGGATCCAGCTTGCGGACCAGCGCGTCGGCCACCTGGCCCGTCAGCCGCTCCTGCACCTGCGGACGCTTCGCGTAGAGGTCGACCAGGCGCGCGAGCTTGGACAGCCCGGTGACCCGGCCGGTGCACGACGGGATGTAGCCGACGTGCGCGACGCCGTGGAACGGCACCAGGTGGTGCTCGCACGTCGAGTACATCGGAATGTCCTTGACCAGGATGAGCTCCTGGTGGTCCTCGTCGAACGTCTTGTCCAGCACGTGGTCCGGATCGGTGTAGAGGCCCGCGAACATCTCCTCGTACGCCCGCGCGACCCGGGCCGGGGTGTCCCGCAGGCCCTCCCGGTCCGGATCCTCTCCGCACGCGATCAGCAGCTCCCGAATGGCCGCCTCGGCGCGCACCCGATCGACACCCCGGCGGCCGTCGACCGCGGCCGAAGCCGCGGTCAGGCCGCCGGGGACGTTGCCGCTCAGTTCCCGCCGCCGGTGGTCGGGCCCGTCGGGCCGCCGGGCTCGCGCCCGTCGGCACCGCTCGGGTTCTCCCCGCTGGGGACGCCGTGCCGGCCGTTCTCGCCGCCTCCCGGGTACTGGCCGGGCGTGCCCGGCTGCCACTGATCCGGCGGCCAGGCCTGCCCGGCCGGTGTGGTCGCGGGCCGCCAGTCCGGCGGCGCGCCGTAGTTCGGCGGCACCGAGTTCGGCGGCACCGAGTTCGGCGGCACCTGGCCGGACGGCGGGGTCTGCCCCTGGGCCGGCCCGTTCGGCCGGCCCTGCTCACCCCGCCCGTACGGGGCGGGGAACGCCGCGGTCGGGAACGGGGGCTGGCTGCCCGGGAAGCCACCGTTGGGACCCGGCTGCGGGATCGGCCCGCCGTTGGGCCCGGGGGCGGGCACCCCGTTGGCGCCGCCGGGGTAGGAGCCCACCGGGGCGGGCTCGCGGACCGGCTCGGTGTGCGGCGGCCACGGCTCGCCGCGCTCGCGGGCCTGCTCGGCCGGGGTGAGGATCGGCGGCTTGTCCGACGGGGTGCGCCCGCCGAAGTCGTTGAACGCGGTGATCCGGGGCCGCTTCTCCACCCGGTCGAAGATGCGCTCGAGGTCGGTCCGGTTCAGCGTCTCCTTCTGCAGGAGCTCGTAGACCAGGTCGTCCAGGACGTCGCGGTAGGTGTTGAGGATGTCCCACGCCTCGGTGTGCGCGGCCTCGATCAGCGCGCGCACCTCCTCGTCGATCTCGTGCGCGACCTCGAGGGAGTAGTCGGCCTGGTGACCCATGGAGCGGCCGAGGAACGGGTCGCCCTGGTCGCGGCCGTACCGCACGGCACCGAGGCGGGCGCTCATGCCGTACTCGGTGACCATCGCCTTGGCGATCTTGGTGGCCTGGTCGATGTCCGAGGAGGCACCGGTGGTGGGCTCGTGGAAGACGAGCTCCTCGGCGGACCGGCCACCCATCGCGAACACGAGCCGGCCGATCATCTCCGAGCGGGTCATCAGGCCCTTGTCGTCCTCGGGGACCACGAGCGCGTGCCCGCCGGTGCGGCCACGAGGCAGGATCGTCAGCTTGTACACCGGCTCGAGGTCCGGCATCGCCCACGCGGCCAGCGCGTGCCCGCCCTCGTGGTAGGCGGTGATCTTCTTCTCCTGCTCAGAGATGATCTTGGTCTTGCGCCGGGGCCCGCCGACGACCCGGTCGACCGACTCCTCCAGCGCCGCCGCGGTGATCAGCGTCCCGTTCTCCCGGGCGGTGAGCAGCGCGGCCTCGTTGATGACGTTGGCCAGGTCGGCACCGGACATCCCGACCGTGCGCTTGGCCAGGCCGTCGAAGTCCACGTCGCCTGCGAAAGGCTTGCCCTTCGAGTGCACGGCGAGGATCGCCTTGCGGCCGGCCAGGTCGGGAGCCCCGACCGGGATCTGCCGGTCGAACCGGCCCGGGCGCAGCAGCGCCGGGTCGAGGATGTCCGGCCGGTTGGTGGCCGCGATCAGGATGATGCCGCCGCGCGCATCGAAGCCGTCCATCTCGACCAGCAGCTGGTTGAGGGTCTGCTCGCGCTCGTCGTGCCCGCCGCCGAGGCCGGCGCCGCGCTGACGGCCGACCGCGTCGATCTCGTCGACGAAGATGATGCACGGCGAGTTCTGCTTGGCCTGTTCGAAAAGGTCGCGGACCCGGCTCGCGCCGACACCGACGAACATCTCGACGAAGTCGGAACCGGAGATCGTGTAGAACGGCACGCCCGCCTCGCCGGCGACCGCGCGAGCCAGCAGGGTCTTACCGGTGCCGGGCGGCCCGTAGAGCAGCACGCCCTTCGGGATCTTGGCGCCCAGCGCCTGGTAGCGGCCCGGGTTCTGCAGGAAGTCCTTGATCTCGTGCAGCTCCTCGACGGCCTCGTCGGCCCCCGCGACGTCACCGAAGGTCGTCTTCGGCATGTCCTTGGAGAGCTGCTTGGCCTTCGACTTGCCGAAGGACATCACCCGGTTCCCGCCGCCCTGGGCGTTGTTCATCATCCAGAACAGGATGAGCAGCACCAGGCCCAGCGGAATCAGGTAGATCAGCATCGTGACCAGGAACGAGTCCTGGCGCACGACGGTGTTGAAGGTCGGTTTGTTGCTCGCGTTCTGCAGCGAGGTGAAGATCTGACCCGCGCTCTGCGCGGGGTACTGCGTGATGATCTGGGTCGCGCCCTCGACCGGACTGTTCAGCGTGAGGCGGAGCCGCTGCTCCTTGTCCTCGACCAGCGCGTCCTTGACGTTGCCGTTCGCGATCTGAGTCAGTGCGGTGGAGGTCGGGACCTGGGTGTAGCCACGCGTGTCGTCGAACAGCACGCTGAACGTGAAGTAGATCAGGATCGCTGCGAGGATCCAGATCAACGGGTTGCGGAGCAGGCGCTTGCGGTCCATGCAGCTTCGGCCTGGCGGCCTTCACCCTCCCTGGCGATAATCTCCGGCAGCGGTCCACCGCAGGTGCGCACACTGCCGGCCCCGAGTTCGCCAGGATAGCGGGCCTGGCGCCATCGCGCGCCACCACGCTGACCGGCGAACACCGAGGTGGATACGTGTAAGGCCAACGAGCCGGCACCCGATGGTGTTCCCCGGCACCGATACCCGGCACCGGCACGGCGCCGCCGCGAGCGCCGACATCACCGAAAAGGTGGCGTATCCCACTGCCCCCGGTCGTCGTTAACCGTCGACGAGCGAGCACTCGGGGCGGGTTCGACCCGTCCGTGGCGGCGGGGAGAGCAGATGAGAGTCAGGTCCGGGATCCGGTTGCGCGCAATCGCCGTCGCCGCCGCCACCCTCGGCGCGGTGACCGTCGCAGGCTTCGCGCTACCGGCCACCGCGACCGCACAGCCCGGGCACGCCGCACCGGCGCAGGCACCGGCGGGCAAGGCCTGGGCACCGGCTTCGAGCGCGGCGATCCACCCCGGTGTGCAGACCGTCACCGACGGCGGCGGCTCCTGCACCAGCAACTTCGTCTTCACCAGCGGGGGCCGGGTCTTCCTCGGCCAGGCCGCGCACTGCGCGGGAACCGGTCAGGCGACCGAGACCAACGGCTGCGACTCCGGCACCATGCCGCTGGGCACCACGGTGAAGGTCGAGGGCGCGAGCCGCCCCGCGACGATGGTCTACAGCTCGTGGGTCACGATGCAGCACGACGGCGAGACCGACCCGGACACCTGCGCCCACAACGACTTCGCGCTGGTCGAGCTCGACGCGGCGGACACGGCGAAGGTCAACCCGTCGGTGCCGTTCTTCGGCGGCCCGACCGGCATCAACGTCGACGGCCTGCCGGCCGGCGCCGAGGTCTACTCCTACGGCAACTCACCACTGCGCCAGGGCATCAGCGCGCTCAGCCCCAAGGCGGGCGTGAGCGCCGGCGATGTCGCCGGCGGCTGGGGTCACGAGGTCTACACCGTCAGCCCCGGTGTCCCCGGCGACTCCGGCAGCGCCTACATGGACGGCAGCGGCCGGGCCGTGGGGCTGCTGTCCACGCTGAACCTGGCGCCGCTGCCGGTCAGCAACGGCCTGGCCGACATGAGCCGCGTGCTGGCCTACGCCAACGCCCACGGCGGCATCGGCTACATCGAGCTCGCGCTCGGCACCGAGCCGTTCACCAAGCTTCCCCCGGGAGTGCCGCCCGCTCAGGTGGCGCCGCCCGCGGGGCCGCCGCTCGGAGCCTGACCGCGCTCCGTCCCGCCCACCGTGCCCGGTGCCGCCTCCCGCGGCACCGGGCACGTCCGTGCAGAGCGCCGGTCAGGCGTAGACGGCAGGGTCGAGCGTCCCGATGAACGGCAGATCCCGGTACCGCTCGGCGTAGTCCAGGCCGTAGCCCACGACGAACTCGTTGGGGATGTCGAAGCCCACGTACTTCACCGGGACGTCGACCTTCACCGCATCGGGCTTGCGCAACAGCGTGCACACCTCCAGCGAGGCGGGCCGGCGCGACTCGAGGTTCTTCAACAGCCAGGACAGCGTCAGCCCGGAGTCGATGATGTCCTCGACGATCAACACGTGCTTGCCGGCGATGTCGCGATCCAGGTCCTTGAGGATGCGCACCACCCCCGACGACGACGTGGACGAGCCGTAGGAGCTGACCGCCATGAACTCGAGCTGCACCGGCATGGGCAGCGCGCGGGCCAGATCGGTCATGAACATCACAGCGCCCTTGAGCACCCCGACCAGGAGCAGATCCGACTCACCGCTCAGCCCGAAGTGGTCCGACGCGTAGTCGCGTCCGACGAGTTGGGCCAACTCCGCGGTCTTCTCACTGATCTGCTGCTCGGTGACCAGCACGGACGCGATGTCACCGTCGTACAAGCGGATGGCCTCCTCGACACAGCCCGGCGGTTCCGGGCAGAACGGCGTTGCTGGCAGGGCCCCGAAGAGGGCCTCATCCGGCCGGGGGCTCCCCCGTCCGGCGCAATACCAGCCTGCCACGCTGACGAACGAGGTCCAACCCGCCGGGGAGGGCGACCCCACCCTGCCCGCGCCAGCGACCGACCAGGTCGTCGGCGGAACGAAGGTGCCCATCGGTGAGCCCGTTCACACCTGTTGCGAGCAGCCAGCCGCGCAGCGCCCGGCGGCGCACCGCGGCGGGGGCGGCCGCGAGCGGGGCGACGCGCAGCCCGTCCCCGTCCCGGGCGGCCGCGAGGATCTCCTCCGCCCAGCCGTCGAGCGCGTCGCCGTCCTCGCGGAGCTGGGCCGCGGTCCGGGCCAGTGCCTCGGCGACCCCGCCCGCCAGGACGTCCTCCAGCAGCGGCAGCACCTCGCGGCGCAGCCGGACCCGGGTGAACCGGGGGTCGGCGTTGTGCGGGTCGTCCCACACCGGAAGGGCGCAGGCCCGGCAGACCGCCCGGGTGACGGCGCGGCGCACCCCGAGCAGCGGGCGCAGCCAGGGCGCGTCCCAGGACCGCATGCCGGCGATCGACCGCGGCCCGGAACCCCGGCCGAGCCCGAGCAGCACGGTCTCGGCCTGGTCGTCGAGGGTGTGCCCGAGCAGCACCGGCGAGTCGGGGTGCGGACGGGCCGCGGCCAGCACCGCATAGCGGGCCCGCCGGGCGGCCGCCTCCAGGCCGCCGGGCCCCTCCACGGTCACCGGGTGCACGGTGGCGGCGATCCCGCGCCCGGCCAGCAGCGCGGCGACCTCGGCCGAGCGGGGCGCCGACCCGTCCTGCAGGCCGTGGTCGACGACGGCCGCATGCACCCGGCCCGGGAACTCGGCCTGCGCCGCGACGGCCAGCGCGAGCGAGTCGGCACCACCCGAGCACGCGACGAGCAGCGGGGCGGTACGGGGGGCCGGCGGCAACCCGGCCAGCGCGGCGCGGACCGCCCGGCGGATGTCCGCCACGGCCGGGTCGGGCCGGGCCGGACGGGTCGGCTCACGGGCCAGCTCGGTCACGGTGCACACCGTGCCACGGCCGGCCCCGGATCACCCCACCCGGCGCAGCCAGGCCTGCGGGTCGGCGAGTTCGGCGCGGCTGGGCAACGTCTCCGGGCTCGTCCAGACGCGGTTCAACCCGTGCATCCCGACCTCGTCGACGACGGCCTTCGTGAACGCGGACCCGACCGCGTACTGCCGGACCTTGGCTTCGACCCCGAGCAGCGCCCGCAGGATCCGGTCGGCCAGTCCGCCGCCGCGGCGGCGCGCGGTGAACCGGGCGCGGATGGTCGCGACGCTGGGCACCACCTCGGGCCCCGCGGCGTCCATGACGTGGTCGGCGTGGCCCTCGAGCAGCGTGGTCACGGCCAGCAGGCGGTCGAGCACCGCCCGCTGCTCGGGGCCCTGCAGCAGCTCGACGAGTGCGAGGGAGTCGCCGCGGGCCTCGCGCAGCCCGCGCAGCGCCTCGGGCAGCCGTTGCAGCAGGCCGCCGCCCGCCGAGTCGGCCACCGAGAGGAACCGCCCGATCTCGCCGGCGAAGTAGTCCCGCAGCCAGGGCACCGCGGTGAACTGCAGCCGGTGCGTCGCCTCGTGCAGGCAGACCCACAGCCCGAAGTCGGTGGCCGAGACGTTGAGGACACGTTGCGCGGCGTGCACGTTGGGCGCGACCAGCAGCAGCCGGCCGCCACCGGACGCGCCACCGAACGGGTCGTACTGGCCGAGCACCCGGCCCCCGAGGTAGGCGAGCACGGTACCGACCTGCAGGCCCGCGGTGGTGCCGGTGAGGCTGCGGGCCAGCCTGGGCGTCCGTGGCAGCCGGGCGCCCGCGGTCAGTGCCGCCATGCCGTCGACGGCGGCGGCGGCCCACGCCGGGCGGTCCACGACGTCGGCGGGGAGCAACGGCAGGCCGGCGCCGAGACCGGTCACCTCGCGGACGTGTCCCTCGGCGACGGCGGCATCGGAGCGCAGCCGGTCGACGAGTTCCTCGGCCTCGGCCCGGCTCACCGCGGGACCGGCAGGCACCAGCCGCGCGGCCGTGCGCCGGGCCAGCTCCCAGTTGACCGGCAGACCGTGTTCCACCTCGGAAGACGGCCCGCTGCCGTTCACCATCACGGACCCTGCTGCGTTGCTCGGTACCGGCTGCACGCGGCCCACGCTACGCAAACCGGTGAGCAGAGGTGGATCTCCCGGCCGGGTCGGCTCAGCGGCAGCCGCACTGGCTCAGCGTGGCCGCGATCGTGTCCAGCTGCGGGCGCACGGTGGCCGGCGACTGCCCGTTGGAGATCAACGCGAAGACCAGCAGCCTGCCGTCGGCGTCGGTCACCACGCCGGCCAGGCTGCTCACCCCGCTCAGGGTGCCCGTCTTGGCCCGCACCACGCCGCGCCCGTCGGCGGAGTTCGCGGTGTCGAAGCGGTCCTCCAGCGTGCCGTCGCCGCCGGCCACGGGCAGCCCGGACAGCATCGGCCGCAGCAACTCGGGGTCGTCGGCGCCCTGGGCCGGCGCCGCCGCGGCGCCGAGCAGCGTACCGAGCAGCCGGGGCGGCACGCGGTCGCTGGTCGAGAGCCCGCTGCCGTCGACCATCACCGCACCGGTGGTGGCGAATCCGGCCTGGGAGAGCGCGGCCAGCACCTGGGCGGCGGCACCGGTGAACGACGGGTCGCCGTTGCGTGCGATCGCGACCTCGCGGGCCAGCAGCTCCGCCGTGACGTTGTCCGAGTTCTGCAGCATGTTCTCGACCAGGTCCGAGATCGGCGCCGACGCGACGGTGCCGAGCACGGCGGCGTTCGGCGCCGCGACCGCCGTGGTGACGGAGTTCTGATCGGCACCCAGCTTCTCGGCCAGCGCCCGGCCCGCGGCGAGCGCGGGCTGGCTGACCCGCGGGCCGTCCTGCAGCGTCGGGTCCACGCGGCCGCCGTCGAGCATCAGCGGCACGATCGGCGTGATGTTGCCGGCCGGGATGTCGGCGGGATCCCAGCCCTGAGCGAGCGTCGGCCCGGTGTAGCGGCTGGTGTCGATGAGCACCCGCGTGATCGGGCCGGGGTGTGTCTTGCGCAGGTCGGCGACGAGGTCGTCGAGGCGGGCCGGCTGCGGATAGACCGAGTTCTTCCCGGCGGGCAGCGCCGTCAGCGTCGGGTCACCGCCGCCGACCAGGATCACGGAGTCGGGGGTGGGCCCGGCCACCACCTTCGTGTACAGCCGCTGCGTGCTGTCGAGTGTGAGCAGCGCGGCCGCCGTGGTGAGCAGCTTGGCTGTCGACCCCGGGGCGAGTGCCTGATCCGGTGATCGTTGCCACAGCGTGGTCCCGCCGGCGGGGTCGACCACCACGCCGGCGAAGTTGCCGAGCCCCGCGGATCCGGCCAGCGGGGTCAGCGCCTCCGCCAGCCCGCTCGCGGTCGGCAGCGGAGCGTTGGCGTTCAGCGCACGCAGCGCCGGGACCGGCGCCGCCGGGACGTCCGCGGCCGCGGTGGACGCGCCCAACCCCAGCTTGGAGGCCATGGACGGCGCGGTCAACGCGATCACGCTGCCGGTCGCCGCAGCCAGCATCAGGATCACGAGCACCGCGATCCCGCGCCGGACTCCCCGCCCGGGAACGCGCAGCGTGTCCCCGATCCGCCGCCCGAATCCCACCGTGCCTCCCGCTCGTTCCACGCCGCGTCACCGGTGCCGAGGCCCCGGCAGGGTCGGCCGGTCACGCCCGCCCGGATGCGGTCCCCCACACTAGAGGTCGGCGCCGGAGCCGGTCGCCCGACCGGCATCGGCTCTCATTCAGCCCGTTTCCGAACAGCAGGAGCATCGTCAGTGGACTTCGACGTCACCATCGAGATCCCCAAGGGCGGCCGGAACAAGTACGAGGTGGACCACAAGACCGGGCGCATCCGGTTGGACCGGACGCTCTTCACGGCCACCCAGTACCCCGCCGACTACGGCTTCGTCGAGGAAACCCTCGGTGAGGACGGTGACCCGCTCGACGCGCTGGTCCTCGTCCAGGAGCCGACCTTCCCGGGTTGCGTGATCCGGTGCCGGGCGATCGGCATGTTCCGGATGAAGGACGAGAAGGGCGGTGACGACAAGGTGCTCTGCGTTCCGTCGGACGACCCCCGACAGGAGCACCTGCGCGACATCCACCACCTTCCGGAGTTCGACCGCGCGGAGATCCAGCACTTCTTCGAGATCTACAAGACCCTCGAGCCCGGCAAGAGCGTCGAGGGCGCGACCTGGGTCGGCCGGGCCGACGCCGAGCGCGAGATCAATGCGTCGTGGGCGCGCGCCAAGGAGGCTGAGGAGTCCGGCGCGGAGCACTGAGCCCGCAGCCGCTTACCTCGTCCGGTGTTGCGACGCACGGCCCGACGTCACGGTTGCCGGCCCGCGGGTCGATCAGCCATGACATCGGGCCGCGCGTCGGCGGCCCCGGCCTCCGGCTCGGCGGACCGTGACCGGTACTCCTCGAAGTCGGTGGTGAACCGGGCGAGCAGCGCGCCCAGCCGCTGCCGGTCGGACGGCGACCAGTGCGCCATCATCTCGGCGATCTTCTCGTTGCGGAGCCTGCGGTTCTCCTCGAAGACGCGGCAGCCCTCGTCGGTGGCGACCAGCAGGGTGGCCCGCCCGTCCTCCGGGTCGGCGGCACGCTCGACCAGACCGAGCCGGACGAGCTGCCCGACCTGCCTGCTGACCGTCGACGGGTCGGAGTGCACGGCCTCGGCCAGCGCGCCGGCCCGGCGCGGTCCGCCCTTCACCAGGTGCACCAGCAGGTGGTAGGTGGCGCGCTCGACGGCGGCGGGGTGTTCGGCCTGGTACTGGGTGTAGGCGCGTTCGAGAAGCCGGATCAGGCGGATGAGCTCGGCGCCGAGCTGGTCGGCATCGGCGAGCGCCGCGGCGCGGTCGGCGCCGTTCTTGCAGGGCACGCAAGGCCCCTCTCGATGTCGATGTGCGGGTCGGGGTGCGGCCCACGCAAGCAGGTGCCGACAAGTTGATCAAGGCCCGATCGGGTCAGGATGCGCGCGCGACCGGGTCGAGCACCGCTCGTCCCCGGTCGGTGAGACCTGCGGGCGCGAGCAGGTCACCGTGCCCGGGCGCGACGAGCAGGCCGGCGTCGATCAGCCGGCCGGCCACGGTGAAATCGGCACAGGGAACGCCGTCGACCAGGAGCACCGGCTCGCACAGCACGCTGAACCGGCAGCGTCCGGCGGCCACCGCACGCAGCAGCGCGACATCGCGTCCGGTCAGCAACGGCGCCGTAGCGCTGGACATCTCGGCTCCCCTCGGCGAACTCCGCCTGTTGAGAACATCGTTCGCCGAGAGGGAAGCGTTTCGAGCCACGTCAACGCAGTGTCTACGCAGTATCGGACGAGAACGGGCGAAAAGGTTGCGCTCAGGCGACCCGTTCGAACAGCGCCGCCAGGCCCTGACCGCCGCCGATGCACATCGTCTCGAGCCCGTAGCGGGCGTCGCGGCGCACCATCTCGCGGGTCAGCGTGGCCAGGATCCGGCCGCCGGTGGCGCCCACCGGGTGCCCCAGCGAGATCCCCGAGCCATTGACGTTCATCCGGTCGAAGTCGGTCGGGGTGAAGCCCCACTCGCGGGTGCAGGCCAGCACCTGCGCGGCGAAGGCCTCGTTCAGCTCGATCAGGTCGATGTCCTTGAGCGCGACCTCGGCGGCGTCGAGCGTGCGGGCCACGGCCGGCACCGGCCCGATACCCATGGTGGCCGGCGGCACCCCGCCGACGCCCCAGGACACCAGCTTGGCCAGCGGCCGCAGCCCCAGCTCCTCGGCCTTGGCCGGGTGGGTGACCACGCAGATCGCCGCGCCGTCGTTCTGCCCGCTGGCGTTGCCGGCGGTCACGGTGGCCTCGGGGTCGTCGCGACCCAGCACCGGACGCAGCGTCGCGAGCTTGTCCAGCGAGGAGTCCGGGCGGATGTGCTCGTCGCGGTCGACGACGGTGTCGCCCTTCCGGCCCTTGATCGTGACCGGCACGATCTCGTCGGCGAAGCGGCCCGCCTCGGCCGCGGCAGCTGCGCGGTGGTGGCTGCGCACCGAGTACTCGTCCTGCTCCTCGCGCGGGATCGAGTACTCCTTACGCAGGTTCTCCGCGGTCTCCAGCATGCCGCCGGGGACCGGGAAGTTGAGCCCGCCCGCGGTGACCCGCCCCCGGGCCAGCGCGTCGTGCATCATCACGCCCGGCCCGCCCTTGACCCCCCACCGCATGGAGGTGGAGTAGAAGGGCGCGTTGCTCATCGACTCCGCACCGCCGGCCAGCACGACGTCGGACGCGCCGGCCTGCACCTGCATGGCCGCGTAGATCACGGCCTGCAGGCCCGACCCGCAGCGGCGGTCGATCTGCAGCCCGGTGACGCTCACCGGCAGGCCCGCGTCCAGCGCCGCCACCCGGCCGATCGCCGGCGCGTCCATCGTCGGGTAGCAGTTGCCCAGCAGCACGTCGTCGACGGCCTCCGGCGCCAGCCCGGTGCGCTCGATCAGCGCCCGGATGACCGTGGCCGCCAGCTCGTGCGCCGGCACGTCGCGCAGGGATCCGCCGAACCCGCCGACAGGGGTCCGCAGCGGTTCGCAGATGACCGCATCTCGCATGTTCGGTGTCCTTCTACAGGTAGTAGCGGAGCAGGCTCTCGGCCACCAGGGCCGGCCGCTCGGAGCCCTCGATCTCGACGGTCACCTTGTTGGTCACCTGGACCCCACCGCTGACGTCGGCGACATCGAGCAGCTCGATGCTGCCCCGGATCCGGCTGCCCACCGGCACCGGAGAGGTGAACCTCACCTTGTTCAACCCGTAGTTGATCGTCATCTTGACGTTGTCGACCTTGTAGATCTGCCAGCCGATGACCGGGATCAGCGACAGGGTGAGGAAGCCATGGGCGATCGTGGTGCCGAACGGGCCGTCCTTGGCCTTCTCCGCGTCGACGTGGATCCACTGGTGGTCGCCGGTCGCATCGGCGAACTTGTCGATCTGAGACTGGTCGACCGTCATCCACTCGCTCTGGCCGAGCGTGGTGCCCTTGGCCTTCCGCAGTTCGTCCACACCGTTGAAGACGCGCATGCACAACCCCTCATCCGTCGGTTGCGGCCGAGTCGGCAGGCCCGGCCCCTGACACCTCTGCCGGCCACACCGCCGACCGCCTCACCCTGCCATACGACGGCGCCCCGGCCCGGCACCTCCGGCCCCGTGGCTCCACTCGGCGGCCCTGGTTCCCGGGCACTACTCTGCGCCGCGTCGGGTGCGTATCTGGGACGGGGCTGATGACGACCCATTCGGCGGGTCGCGCCATCCGGGCGACGGATGGCCCGCCATGACCGGTACGACCGGCATGGTGCACGCGGGCGTGCTCTACTCCACGCCCGCTCAGCTTGCCGACCAGCTCTCCCTCCGGGTCGGTACCGCGCTCGCGGCCGGAGAACCCGTGGTCGCGGTCCTCGACGCGGCGAACCGGTCCGCGCTCGTCGACGCCCTCGGCGCCGATGCCGCCGCGGTCGAGTTCCAGGACCCGGCCCGCGTGCACAGCGTCCCGGCGTTCACCGTCGCGGTCCGCTGGGCTCGGCTGACCCGCCGCGTCGAGACCCCCGGTGTGCGCACCACCGTCATCGGCCAGCACGTCCCCGACCTGCCGGGCTGCGATCCCGGCTACTGGGCCCGGCTCGACGCCGCGCTCAACGTGACCCTGCACGGGCTGCCGATCACCATGCTGTGCCCCTGCCCGATCCGCGGGGAGCTGGTGGCCCAGGCCCGGTCGACGCACCCCACGCTGCTCGCCGACGGCCACTCCGCACCGAGCGCGAGCTACCGCGACCCGGCCGACGTCGTCGCCGAGTACCCGCCTCCGCCGCCGCCGGACCTCGGGCCGCCCACCGCCGAGCTGGACTTCCGGTCGCCGGAGCTGCCCGCCGTGCGGCACCTTGTGGCCTCGGTCTCGACGCAGGCCGGGCTGGCCACCGAGCGGATCGCCGACTTCGTCCTCGCCGTCAACGAGATCGCCAGCAACAGCGTGGAGCACGGCGCCGGGACCGGCCGGCTGCGGCTGTGGATCTGGGCAACCGGCGTCACCTGCGAGGTGTTCGACACCGGCCGGATGACGGTGCCCTTCCCGGGCATGGTGGCGCCGGCACCGTCCGGTGAGCGCGGCCGCGGGCTGTGGCTGGCCTCCGAACTCTCCGACGTGCTGCAGGCCTGGAGTGACGAGGGCGGCACGGTCGTGCGGCTCTTCGTGGAGCGCTGATCCTCGGTCCGCGATCTGCAGGATCAGCTTGCCGGTGTTCTCGCCCCGAACAGCCGCAGCAGCGTGTCCGGGACGTCCTCGACGGTGCCGCGCACGATGTCGTGCCGGCTCTGCAGCCTGCCCTCGCCGAGCCAGCGGCCCAGCGCCGCCACGCCCTCCGGGTAGCGGTCGCGAAGTCGGTGACGGCGAAGCCCTCCATCCGGGCCCGGTTCAGCAGTGGGACCGGCTCGGTGGTGTGCTCCCACGTCTGCGGGGTGGGCAGTCCGGCCGGGCGCGCGGCGAGCCGCACCTGCCGGGTCACGATCTCACTGCTCATGCTGCCGTCAAGCCACGCCGGCGTGCAGGATGTCCGCGTGGACCCCGTCGAACGGTTCAGCGCGCTGGTCGACGCACCGGAGCCGGCGCTCGACGAAGCGGCGCTCGCGCTCGCGGCGGGCGCCGACCCGAACCTCGAGCCCGCCCGCTGGCTCCGCGAACTCGACCGGCTGGCCGACGGCGTCGCCTCCCTCGACGGCCTGGTGCGGCGGCTGTTCACCGAGGAGGGCTTCGTCGGCAACACCGCCGACTACTACGACCCGCGCAACTCGCTGCTGCCCCATGTGCTCACCCACCGCACCGGCATCCCGATCACCCTCGCGGTGGTGTGCATCGAGGTCGGTCGCCGCGCCGGGATCGCGCTCGAGGGCGTCGGCATGCCGGGGCACTTCCTGGTCCGCCCGCCCGGCACCGAGCGCTATCTCGACGTCTTCGCCGGCGGCCGGTTCCTCGACGTGGCCGGCTGCGAGGCGCGATTCCGGGCGGCCACCGGCGCGGGCCGGGAGATCGCCTTCGGCCCGCACCTGCTGACCCGGACCACCACCCGGGGAATCCTCACCCGGATGCTGGAGAACCTGCGGTCCATCTACCGGGAGCGGCGGCAGTACGCCGACCTGGAGTGGGTGCTGCGGATGCGGCTGACACTGCGCCACGACGGGCCGCCGCTGATCATCGAACTGGCCCGCACGCAGGGTGATCAGGGTCGCTGGCTCGACGGCGCGCGGCTCATCGACGACTACGTGGCCCGGGCGGTCGACAACCCGCGTTTCGGCTTGAACGAGGACCAGCTCGACGACCTGCGGACGGTGTCCCGTTCCCTGCGGGCGCATCTCAACTGAGCCTCGACCGGGCCGCGGTGCCACCCGCCGGCCGGCCCACCACGTTGTACGCCGGCCGGCGGGAGTCCGTGCCGCGGATCAGCCGCCCTTGGCGGCCCGTTCCTTGGCGTGCTTGTCGGTCCACGCGGCCAGCGCGTCGGCCTGCTTGGCGTCGAGCTCCTGCCAGCGGCTCTGGGCGTACTGCGCGGCGGCGAGGGTGCGCTCGCCCGAGCCCTGGAACGCGGGCATGACCTGCTCGGCGAACAGCTCGTAGTGGCGGGCCATGGCGTCCGGCCGGACCCAGTCGTGGGCCATCATCAGGTAGGCACCGAACCCGCCGCCGGACTGCTTGTACAGCTCGTCGATCTTGCGGATCGCATCCTCCGGAGTACCGATGACGCCGGTGCCGCTGTCGTTGACCCAGTTGACCCGCTCCCGGAGCGTGTCGCCGGTCGGGCGGAAGTGCGGGGCGGCCGCGGTGTGCTGCAGGTAGTCGCACCACGCCTCGATGCCGTACTCGACCTCCTTCATCGCTTGTTCCTTGGTCTCGGCGATGTGCATCGGCCCGACCAGGCGCCAGCGGCCGCGGTCGGCCTTCTGCCCGTGCTCGGCGGCCTTCTCCTCCACCACGTCCCAGTGCATGGCGAGCAGGTCGAGGTCACCGGTCATCGTGGCGCCGACGGAGAGCAGCGAGAGGCCGTGCTTGCCGACGATGCGCGGCCCGGACGGCGAGGCGATCGCGGCGACGCCGATCTCGAAACAGGGGTCGGTGAACGGGCGCAGCTGGCAGCGGGCGTTGACCAGGTTGTAGCGGGCGGTCTTGTGCGTGACCGGCTCGTCGGTCAGCAGCAGCTGCATGAGGACGTCGACGTCCTCCTCCAGCGCCGGCCGCTGCTCGGACGGGTCGATGCCGATCATGGCCGCGTCGGTGGGCAGCGCGCCCGGGCCGAGACCCAGGATGAACCGGCCGCGGGTCAGGTGGTCGAGCAGGATCGCGCGGTCGGCCACCCACAGCGGGTTGTGGTAGGGCAGCGAGAGCACCCCGGTACCCAGCTTGATGTGTTCGGTCCGGGAGGCGACGTGGGCGATGAAGATCTCCGGCGAGGCGATGATCTCCGAACCGCACGAGTGGTGCTCGCCGACCCAGGCCTCGTCGTAGCCCAGCCGGTCGAGCTGCTGGATGGTCTCGACGTCGCGCTGCAGGGCGACGGTGGGGTTCCGGCCGGGCGGGGCGTGGAACGGCGCCATGAAGATTCCGAAGCGCATACGCGACATTGAGATGCGACCTTCCGGGGTGCCGACGGAGAGGCACCGAACGAACCACAGTTCGACAACGAGTGTCAAGGTTCACACCGTGGCGCTACTCACCGGGACGTCTTCCCGAACCCGCAGGTCAACGGGCCATTGGAAAGCAGATGTGGGTTTGGTTACACGTGCCCGGGTGGCCGGCGCGCCTGACGACGTCGGCCTGCTTGCCATGGCCGCCGGGGCGCGGGGTGCCGGCGGGCGAGTCCGGCCCGCCATGCCCCGCCCGAGCCCTCGGGCCGAGATCCTGCGCGCCGCGAGCGGGGAGTTCCGCACTGGTCCACCCCGCGGCGCGGCCGCGGACCGGGAGCCGGTCGACGACCTGTTCGCGCTCGCCCTGGGCGGGCTGACGGCCGGGTGAGCGCCCGGGCGGTGCCGGGGTGCACCCCCGATCTCGGGCCCCCGGACCGTCCGGCGGCGGACGACGCAGGCGCCGCCCGATGATCGGGAGTGGGCGACATCTCGGCGACAGCCATCGGCCGTCCGCCTCACCTACGGTGGAGCCGTGGCCTCCTCCCGAAGACTGCGCGCGCTGATCACCAACGACGACGGCATCGACTCCCCCGGCCTGTGGGCCCTCGCGGCGGGGGCCCGGGACGCCGGCCTGGACGTCGTGGTGGCGGCTCCGCACGTCGACGCGAGCGGGGTCGGCGGTTCGGTGCTGTCGGTGCGGGACGGGAACCGGACGGCGGTGCACCCGCGTGAGCTCCCGGGCCTGCCCGGGATCCCGGCCTTCGCCGTCGAGGGGCACCCGGCGTTCATCGTCCACGCGGCCGGCCGGGGCTGGCTGGACCCGCATCCCGACATCGTGCTGTCCGGCATCAACGACGGGTCGAACGTGGGCCGGGCGGTGCTGCACTCCGGCACCGCCGGCGCGGCGCTGACCGCGAGCCTGCACGGCTGGTACGGGCTGGCGGTGTCACTGGACAGTGGACTGGAGACGCCGGAGAACCCGCACTGGGATTCGGCGTTGCACCTGCTGCCGACGGTGCTGGACCTGCTGCTGGCCGCATCGCCGGGCACCGTCTTCTCGCTCAACGTTCCCGACCTGCCCGTCGACGAACTGGGCGAACTGCGGGAGGCGCGGCTGGCACACTTCGGCGCCGTGCAGGTGCGAGTGGTGCACCGCGACGGCCACCCGTCGGGAGCGCTGCACGCCAGCATCTCCGAGCACGGGTTCACTCCGGAGCCCGGCACCGACATCGCACTGCTCGCGGCAGGTCACCCGACCTTGACCGAACTGCAGTCGGTCGGCGAACGCCCCGGCGTGCTGGGGCAACGCTCCGCAACCGCCGACCTCGGTGGCTGACCTCGGGCGCAACCCGTCCGGCCCAGCGGAACCCTGCTTTCCTGGGGCGGCAGCGAACACTGTGGTATATGCGACCCCCGAATCAGGCGTGATCTACGACACACGTCACGATCTCACAATGCGTGATGGCGAGATCCGGTCGGAGTGGTCCACCCGTTTCGCTCGTGCCGTGGCGGAGGAGATCCGCCACGGGGTTCGCTCCGGGGCGCTGACCTGGGCGGAAGCCGACGAACTCCTGGCCCGGCTGCGCGTCCTGGTCGATCAGGCGCTCGACCTCGCGCCGCAGTTCAACTGACGCGACGCCGGGCGATCACCCGGCGTTCATCGCGGAGGCAGCCGCCGTACGCCCCGGACGGCGGCCAGGGTGACGCTCCGTGTCGGCGGGACGTCGCGGGCCGGCGCGTCAGTTCTCGTCGGCTCCGGTGAGCTGCTCCTCGAGCCGGTCGGCGAG
The DNA here is from genome assembly GCF_012911935.1 of Pseudonocardia acidicola. Taxonomy (GTDB): domain Bacteria; phylum Actinomycetota; class Actinomycetes; order Mycobacteriales; family Pseudonocardiaceae; genus Pseudonocardia; species Pseudonocardia acidicola. Next base: position 63,164 of record NZ_JAAXLA010000033.1, read on the forward strand.
CTCCACCACCAGCCGGAAGGGCCGCTCGAACCCGGCGAGGTTCGTCTCCTCCAACGGGATCGAGTGCCGGAAGACCACGACCCCGTCCGTCGAGGCGACGCCGCCGACGACCGACTTCCCGGCCAGCTCCAGCAGTCGTGCCAGATCGACGTCGGCGGCCCTGGCGACCGGTGATGCGATCTGCGCCCACGGGTGCCCGTCCTCGCCCTGCACCTGCCGGACCACGACGAGTTGGGTCCGTTCGCCCACCGTGGGGAGGTTGAACCACAGCTCGCCAGGGGCCTGGCGCATGATCTCGTAGCGCATCCGCACGTAGGACACCAGGTCGTCCCAGCTGGCCACGTCGGCACCTCCCACTCCTCGGGCGACCGTACCGCGTTCCGGTCACGCGGCGCGGCACGTGGTCAACAACTGGTCGGCCGGGGCGCGGTCGTCGGTGAGCACCGGGGCGTCGCCGCGGACCGGCGGGCGGTCTCGGCCGGCCGGCGGGGCATCGTGAACCCACCGCCGCCGGTGTGCACCGCCCGCAGCGGGGCGCCCGGCGGGAACGCGGTGTCCACCCCTCGGCGAAGCACCGGGTGTGGGCCAGGTGCAGGTACCCAGGATCCGGGAGGTCCACACAGGAGTGCCGCGGATCGTCGAGCACGAGCGTCCGGCCGGTCGCCCGGTCGGGGCCGGCCTCGGCCGGGGCGCAGTAGTGGACGGTGTCGACGTCACACCGGCCGGGGATCGCGACGAGCGCGGCGCCGACCCCGGCCGCGGCCGGCGGCTACAGCCCGAGCTGGCGGGCGATCAGCATCTTCTGCACCTCGGAGGTGCCCTCGCCGATCTCCAGGATCTTGGCGTCGCGGTAGAACCGGCCGACCGGGTACTCGTTCATGAACCCGTAGCCCCCGAAGATCTGAGTGGCGTCGCGGGCGTTGTCCATCGCGGCGTTCGAGGAGACGAGCTTGGCGATCGCCGCCTCCTTCTTGAACGGCTCGCCGTTCAGCATCTTCGCGGCGGCGGCGTAGTAGGCCAGCCGTGCGGTGTGCGCCCGGGCCTCCATGTCCGCGATCTTGAACTGGATGGCCTGATAGCTGCCGATGGGGTTGCCGAACGCCTCCCGCTCGTGGGCGTAGCGCACCGACTCGTCGACGCAGCCCTGGGCCAGTCCGACGCTCAGCGCCGCGATCGCGACCCGGCCCTCGTCCAGGATGGACAGGAACTGCGCGTAGCCGCGGCCGCGCTCGCCCAGCAGGTTCGACGCCGGGACGCGGCAGTCGTCGAAGAACAGCTCGTGGGTGTCCGAGGCGTTCCAGCCCACCTTGGAGTACTTCTCGGCGACGGTGAAGCCCGGCGTCCCCGCCGGCACCATGATCGCGGAGATCTCCTTCTTGCCGCCGTCGTGCTCGCCGGTGATCGCGGTGACGGTGACGACCGAGGTGATGTCGGTGCCGGAGTTCGTGATGAACGCCTTGGAGCCGTTGATCACCCACTCGTCGCCCTCGAGCCGGGCGGTGGTGCGGGTGGCGCCGGCGTCGCTGCCGCCGCCGGGCTCGGTCAGCCCGAACGCGCCGAGTTTCTCCCCGGCGGCCAGCGCGGGCAGCCACCGCGCCTTCTGCTCGTCGTTGCCGAAGCGGTAGATCGGCATCGCGCCGAGCGAGACGCCGGCCTCCAGGGTGATCGCGACCGAGGAGTCGACCCGGGCCAGCTCCTCCAGGGCGAGACACAGCGCGAAGTAGTCGCCGCCCATTCCGCCGTGCTCCTCGGCGATGGGCAGGCCGAACAGGCCCATCGCGCCCATCTTCTCGACCAGGTCGTAAGGGAACTCGCCGCGCTCGTAGAACTCGCCGATGACCGGAGCGACCTCCTTGTGCGCGAAGTCCTCGACGGTGGCCCGCAGCGCGGCGTGCTCCTCGCTCAGTTCGAGATCCATGTCAGTCCTCCTCGGAATGGGGTTCGACCACCAGGAGCACCGCGTCCTTCGCGACGGTTCCACCGGCGCGGGCCTTCAGTTCGCGGACCACCCCGTCGACGGGGGCGGTGAGCACGTGCTCCATCTTCATCGCCTCGACGACGACGAGCCGCTGGCCCGCCGTCACCTGCTGGCCTTCGGCGACCTCGACGACGGTCACGGTGCCGGGCATCGGGGACAGCACCGGACCGCCGGCGCCCTCCTCCGCGTGCCGGGCGGCCTCGAGCGGCTCCTGCTCGCGGACCGCCCACGACCGCCCGTCGCGGGACAGCCACAGGGTCGCGCCGTCCTGCGCGCAGGCGTAGCCGCGCGTGACACCGCCGACGGTGACGGCCAGCGTCGCGTCCTGCAGCCGGGCCGACGCGGGCACCGGTTCGGCGTCTCCCACCGCGACCTGGGCGTCGCGGGCGCGGCCGCGGACCCGCACGGGTACCGGGTCGTGACCGGCCGCGAGCATCTGCCATGTCGTCCAGGCGGGTTCGCCGATGCGCCAGCCACCGGGCAGGTCGAACGGGTCGACCACCGGGCCGGCCGGTTCGAGGTGCAACAGGGCGTGCAGGGCGGCGGCCGCGGGCACGTCGGCAGGCAGATCTGCGGCCGCGAGCGCGTCGACCCGGCGGCCGACCAGGCCGGTGTCCAGCCGCGCGGCGCGGACGTCGTCGTCGGCGAGCAGCGCGCGCAGGAAGCCGGTGTTCGTGCCGAGTCCGAGCAGGACGGTGTCACCGAGCGCGGCGTCGAGCCGGCGCAGCGCGGAATCCCGGTCGGGGCCGTGGGCGATGACCTTGGCGAGCATCGGGTCGTAGTCCGAGCCGACGACGCCGCCCACGACGATCCCGGAGTCGACCCGGATCCCGGGCCCGCTCGGTTCCCGCAGGGCCAGGATGCGTCCGCCGGTGGGCAGGAACCCCGCGGCCGGGTCCTCGGCGTAGATCCGGACCTCGACGGCGTGCCCGGTCAGCGTCACGTCGTCCTGCGTGATCGGCAGCGTCTCGCCGGCGGCCACCCGCAGCTGCAGCTCCACCAGGTCCAGCCCGGTGACGAGCTCGGTGACCGGGTGCTCGACCTGGAGCCGGGTGTTCATCTCCATGAAGAAGAACTCGTCCGGCGCGTCCCCGCCCACGATGAACTCGACCGTGCCCGCGCCGGTGTAGCCGACGGCGCGGGCCGCCTCGACGGCCGCGGCGCCCATCCGCTCCCGCTGCGCAGGGGTGAGCAGCGCGGACGGCGCCTCCTCGACGATCTTCTGGTGCCGGCGCTGCAGGCTGCACTCGCGCTCGCCGAGGTGCACGACGTTGCCGTGCGCGTCGGCCATGACCTGGATCTCGATGTGCCGCGGGGTGGTGACGAGCCGCTCGACCAGCAGCGTGTCGTCACCGAACGAGCCGCGGGCCTCGCGCCGCGCCGCGGCGATCGCGTCGGCCAGGTCCTCCCGCGCGTGCACCTCGCGCATGCCCTTGCCGCCGCCGCCCGCGGACGGCTTGAGCAGCACCGGGTAGCCGATCTGCTGCACCGCCTCGGTCAGCTCGGCGTCGGACAGCCCGACGCCCTCGGATCCCGGTACGACCGGGACCCCGGCCTTGGCGACGGTCTGCTTGGCCCGGATCTTGTCGCCCATCGCCTCGATCGCCGCCGCAGGCGGGCCGACGAACGCGATCCCGGCGTCCTCGCAGGCTGCGGCGAAGGCGGTGTTCTCGCTCAGGAAGCCGTAGCCGGGGTGGATCGCCTGGGCACCGGTGGCCTTCGCCGCCTCGATCACGGCGGGGATGGACAGGTAGCTCTGCGCGGCCGCGGCCGGTCCGATGCGCACCGCGACGTCGGCGTCGGCGACGTGCCGGGCGTGCGCGTCGGCGTCGCTGTACACGGCGACCGAGCGGATGCCCATGGCGCGCAGGGTGCGAATGACCCGGACCGCGATCTCGCCGCGGTTGGCGATCAGAACGGTGTCGAACATTCCTGCTCCCTCACATCCGGAAGACGCCGAAGGCGGGATCGGCGAGCGGGGCGTTCGCGGCCGCGGACAGCGCGAGCCCGAGGACGGTGCGGGTGTCGGCGGGGTCGATCACCCCGTCGTCCCACAGCCGGGCCGTCGAGTAGTACGGGTGCCCCTGGTGTTCGTACTGGCCACGGATGCGGTCCTTGAACTCCTCGTCGGATTCGCCGTTCCCGTTGCCCCGCACCATGGACAGCACCGTCGCGGCCTGCTCGCCGCCCATCACCGAGATCCGCGCGTTGGGCCACATGAACAGGAACCGCGGCGAGTAGGCCCGCCCGCACATCGAGTAGTTCCCGGCCCCGAACGAGCCACCGATGATCACGGTGAACTTCGGGACCCGGGTACTCGCCACCGCGGTGACCATCTTCGCACCGTTCTTGGCGATGCCGCCGGCCTCGTACTCCCGGCCGACCATGAACCCGGAGATGTTCTGCAGGAACACCAGCGGGATGCCGCGCTGGTCGCACAGCTCGATGAAGTGCGCGCCCTTGAGCGCCGACTCGGAGAACAGGATCCCGTTGTTGGCCACGATGCCGACCGGATGCCCGTGCAGCCGGGCGAACCCGGTGACCAGCGTCGTCCCGTACTCGGCCTTGAACTCGCCGAACCGGGAGCCGTCGACGATCCGGGCGATCACCTCGCGCACGTCGTACGGGGTGCGCGAGTCGGTGGGCACGACACCGTAGAGCTCGGCCGGATCGGCCAGCGGCTCCTCGGTGGGCACCACTTCCCACGGCCGCGGCGCGCGCGGGCCCAGGGTCCCGACGATCGAGCGGACGATCTGCAGCGCGTGCGCGTCGTCGTTCGCGAGGTGGTCGGTGACCCCGGAGACCTTCGAGTGCAGGTCCCCACCGCCGAGCTCCTCGGCCGTGACGACCTCACCGGTGGCCGCCTTCACCAGCGGCGGGCCGCCCAGGAAGATCGTCCCCTGGTTACGGACGATCACCGCCTCGTCGCTCATCGCCGGGACGTACGCTCCACCGGCCGTGCACGAGCCGAGCACCGCGGCGATCTGCGGGATGCCGAGCCCGGACATCGTGGCCTGGTTGTAGAAGATCCGGCCGAAGTGCTCGCGATCGGGGAACACGTCGTCCTGCTCGGGCAGGTAGGCGCCGCCGGAGTCGACCAGGTAGATGCAGGGCAGCCGGTTGTGCAGGGCCACCTCCTGCGCGCGCAGGTGCTTCTTGACCGTCATCGGGTAGTAGGTGCCGCCCTTGACGGTGGCGTCGTTCGCGACGATCACGCATTCCCGCCCGGCCACCCGGCCGACGCCGGTGATCATCCCGGCGCCCGGGGCCTCGTCGCCGTAGAGGCCGTTCGCGGCCAGCGGGGAGAGCTCGAGGAACGGACTCGACGGGTCGACCAGGGCGTCGACCCGGTCGCGCGGCAGCAGCTTGCCGCGTTCGACGTGCCGGGCCCGGGCCCGTTCCGGGCCACCTGAGCGCGCCGTCGCGAGCTTCGCGTTCAGGTCGGCGACCAGAGCACGGTGCGACTCGGTGTTGCGCTCGAACTGCGGTGCCGACGGATCGACGGCGCCACCCAGCACGGGCATGGCCGTCGCGGGGCGGCCGTTCGACGTGGTCCCTGACGTGGTCACCGTCATGCCTGACCTCTCCGGCTCGGTTAGCGCTCGTTAACATGTTAGCGGTCGTTAACCGTGCGCACCAGGCCCCCGGTGCCGGCGCGCCGCTCTCAGCGTGGTTTCAGCGTCGCTGCGGACACTGATCCGTGGACAGCATCCCCGGCCACGAGGAGCCACCGTGATCGTGCTCGACAGCTCGCCCACCCTGCTGGCCGGCGAGGAGCGCCGCAGCATGGACGCCGACGGGCGCGGCACGCTCGGCGTGGTGCGCTGCGCGCTGGTCGCGCTCAGCGCGCTGGGCATCCTCGGCGTGGTCGCCGAGATCGGCGCCCCGGGGCGGCTGCAGACGGTGCCGTGGGTGGGCGTCGGGCTGCTCGCCGTCGCGACGGTGCTGCTGGTGCTGCCGCGCCGGGCGAAGCTGCTGCCACTGGTCCGGATCCTGGCTCTGCTCGTGCTCGGCGCCGCCGCGTTCGGCGTGGCCGAGCACCTGCTGGCCCATCCCGATCCGGCTGGCTTCGACCACCAGATCGGCACCTACTGGGCGAGCCTGTCCCCGCTGACCCGATCCTGGTACGGCGGCGGCGCGGCCGGTGCCGCCACCCCGCTGGCCCCCGGGATGCTCGGCCAGGCCGCGCTGCTGCTCCTGCTCGCCACCACCGGGGCCGGCAGCCGCTTCCCGCGCCTGCGCCGGTCCGAGCGCTGACCCCGGTCGCCGAGGCTCTACGGTCTGATCGTGCGGGTGCTTCTGGTCGAGGACGAGCGGCCGCTGGCCGAGCTGGTCCGCCGCGGGCTGGCCGCCGAGGGCCACACGGTTCAGATCGCCTCCGACGGCCCGTCCGGCCTGGCCGCGGCGAGCACCGGGCAGCACGACGTGGTCGTGCTGGACATCATGCTGCCGGGGCTGTCCGGCTACCGGATCCTGCAGCGGCTGCGCGAGGCCGGGATCTGGACGCCGGTGCTCATGCTCACCGCGAAGGACGGCGAGTACGACGAGGCCGACGCGTTCGACCTCGGCGCCGACGACTATCTGACCAAGCCGTTCTCGTTCGTGGTGCTGCTGGCCCGGCTGCGCGCGCTGCTGCGCCGCGCCGGTGAGGCACGCCCGACCGTGCTGACCGTCGGCGACCTGCGGCTCGACCCGGCGCGGCACCGGGTGCACCGCGGCGAGGTCGAGATCACCCTCACCCCGCGCGAGTTCGGCGTGCTCGAGTACCTGATGCGGCACGCCGGTGAGGTCGTGACCAAGACCGACATCCTGCGCGCGGTGTGGGACGCGCACTACGAGGGCGAGGTCAACGTCGTCGAGGTGTACGTCGGCTACCTGCGCCGCAAGATCGACGCCCCGTTCACGACCACCAGTATCGAGACGCTGCGCGGGGTCGGGTACCGGATGGTGGAGCCGTCCTGAGGCGCGCCCCGCTCAGCGCGACGAACGGGTGACCGCCGGCGCCCCGGCCGGCGGACGCGGGGCCGGGGACGGGCGCCGGACCGGCGACGGGGCCGCCGGTGCGGTGCGTGGCAGCGCACCCGTCCGATCGGCATCGGGCGCCTCCTCGGCCACCGGCAGCCGGACCCGGAACAGCGCACCGCCGCCCGGCGCCTCGTCGACCTCGACCGAGCCGCCGTGCGCCGCGACCACCTCCGCGACGATCGCGAGGCCCAGGCCTGCACCGCCGTCGCCGCGGGAACGGGCCTCGTCGAGCCGGACGAAGCGCTCGAACACCCGGGCGCGGTCGGCGGGCGGGACACCCGGCCCGTCGTCGGCGACCTCGATCACCGCCTGCCCCCCGGCCCGGCGGACGGTCACGAGAACCTTCGAGCGGGCGTGCCGGCGGGCGTTGTCCACCAGGTTGCGGACGACCCGGACCAGCTGTCCCCGGTCGCCGACCACGCGCACCGGTTCGGCACGCACCTCCGGGCCGGCCCCGCCGACGTCGCTGGGGCGGCCACGCTCGGCCTGCACGACCTCGTCGAGGTCGACCTCCTCGCGGCGCGGCTGCAGCCCGCGCTCATCGGCCCGGGCCAGCAGCAGCAGGCCCTCGACCAGCCGGTTCAGCCGCTCGGCCTCCTGGCGCAGCGTCGCGACGGTCTCCCGGTCGGCGCCGCCGGGGCCGTCCATCAACTCCAGGCCGGTGGCGATGGTGGCCAGCGGGCTGCGCAGTTCGTGGCTGGCGTCGGCGACGAACCGGCGCTGCACGCCCTGGGCGTTCTGCAGCCGGGCCAGCATCGCGTTCATCGTCTCGGCCAGCCGGCCGACCTCGTCGCGGGCCGGCGGCACCGGCACGCGGCGCCCGAGGTCGCGGTCGGTCATGCCGGCGACCTGGGCGCGCATCGCCTCGACCGGCCGCAGCGCGCGGCCGGCGAACAGGTAGGTGAAGAAGCCGGCGACGACGACGAGGATCGGCACCCCGATCAGCACCATGTAGAACACGGTGTCGACCGCCTTGTACACGCCGTCCAACGGCTGCGCGGCGAGCACGACGATGGTCCGGCCGCTGGCCTTCATGCCCTGGGCGACGATCAGCGCCTGCTCCATGGTGCCGTCGTCGAGCTGGACCTGACGGCCCGGGTCGACCTGGATCTCCCCCGCGGCGGGCATCAGGTCGGTCATCGGCGGCTTGTAGCTGAGCGGGTCCGACGCCCCGAGCACCTGGATGTCGTGGCCGTCGCGCGGCGCGTAGTCGGTGATCACCTGGACGAGGTCGGAGCGCGCGCCGGTGGCCTCGACGGCGTTCTTCTTCAACTCGCCCTCGAAGTTGGCGGCCACCCGCTCGCCGAGCTGGGTGGTCTGCTGGGTCGCGGTGTCCTCGAGGGACATGCGCAGGAAGTAGTTCAGCAAGAACACGAGCGCGGCGCCGGCGATCACCAGGACGACGGCGACGGCGGCGGCCGCGGCCAGCGCCGACGCGGCGCGCACACCGAAGCGCGCGCGCAACCGTCCGCGGAGCCGACCCATGCGACGAGGGTAAACGGACCAGCCTGTGCCGCCGCTGAGGAACGCAGCGGAGCAGTTAGGGAACATTAACTAGCCGCGCTACGCTGGAGCGATGGCGGCGTTCCCCGGAATGAACGCCGGCGCGGGCGTCGCCGGCTCCCGCAGCCGTCGGGAACAGATCCTCGGCGTCGCCGCGCAGCTGTTCGCCCGGCACGGCTTCCACGGCGTGAGCATCGCCGACCTGGGCGCCGCGGTAGGCGTGAGCGGACCGGCCCTCTACCGGCATTTCCCCAGCAAGGAAGCCCTGCTCGCGGAGATGCTGATCGGCATCAGCGAGCACCTGCTGGCCGGCGGCCAGGAGCGCGCGGCCGCCTCCGAGGACCCGCGGGAGGTGCTCGCCGCGCTCATCGACTTCCAGGTCGACTTCGCGCTGCGCGAGCCGGAACTGATCACCGTGCAGGACCGCGACCTGGCCAACCTGCCCCCGGCACCCCGCCGCCGGGTGCGGCTGCTGCAGCGCATGTACGTCGAGATCTGGGTGGACACGCTGCGGCGGATCAACCCGGAGCTGTCCGTGGAGGCGGCCCGGATCGCCGCCCACGGCGCGTTCGGCCTGCTCAACTCCACTCCGCACAGCGGTACCCGGGGCAGTCGTGCGGAGGTGGCCGCGCTGACGGAGCTGATCGGGCGCGGTCCCGCGCTGCTCACCGGCGACGCCGCGGTGCCGGCCCGCGCGGTCGCCGGCAGGCTGGGCCTGGCCGATGCGCAGGCCGGCCTGCACG
>NZ_JAAXLA010000034.1 GCF_012911935.1 Pseudonocardia acidicola
CACCCGCCCGTGCCGCCGCGCGCACCCGACCCGGGGCCCGCCGCCGGCCCGCCCGCGACGACGGGACACCGGCACGATCACCACCCGCTCCCCGGGCAGCCGACGACCCCCGGCCCGCCGGCGCCGTCGCGGAGGACCCCGCCGCCGGCCACGATCCCGGCGAGCACACCCGGGGGAACGAGCAGCCCGGCCGCGACCGCGCCGGCCGCACCGGCCGCGCCGACCTCACCGACGTCGCCGACCTCACCGACGTCGCCGACCTCACCGACGTCGCCGACGGCACCGGCATCGCGGCCCGCGTCGCCGACCGGCGCTCCGGCGCCGAGCAGCGCTCCGGCGCCCCGCTAGCCCGGATTTCTGGTTGGCTCCCGGCGACGGGTCGATCTGAGCTGGAGGGTCACCATGGCGGAGCAGACCGATGAGTACGCGGTGGTCGTGGGCGCGACCGGGACCCTCGGCGGGGCCATCGCGCGTCGCCTGACCAAGCGCGGCCTGCGGGTGGTGGCGGTCGGACGTGACCGGGAGAAGCTGGCGCGCCTGGCCGGCGAGTCCGAGCTCGTCGTGCCGTGCCGGGCCGACATCGCCACGGACGAGGCCATCGACACGATCAACGGCGCGATCGGCGGCCCGGTGCGGATGGCCGTCATGTGCGCCGGCTTGCCGGTGCGCGGATCCGCGTTGACGATCGAGACCGGCGGGCTCGCGACCGCGGCCAACATCAAGGTCGACGGTCTGGTCCGGCTACTGCGCGCCGTCGAGCACGGCCTGGGGCAGGACTCCCGCCTCGTCGTGATCACCGGGTTCCTGGCGGCGGAGCCCACCGCCCACGAGGCCGCACCGGGTGCGATCAACGCCGCGGTGCACAACCTGGTCCGGCAGATCGCCGAGCTGCTCGGCCCCCGCGGCACCACCGTGCACGCCGTGTCGCCCGGGCCGGTCGACACCGAACGGATCCGCACCATCGGTCGCCGGATCGCCGAGGAGCGCGGCATCACGCTGGAGGAGGCCATGGACGAGTACCGCAAGGGCTCCTCGCTCGGCGAGCTCGTGACGGTCGACCAGGTCGCATGGGCGGCGACGATCCTGCTCGACGCCGAGGCCCGGGCGCTGCACGGGTCCACGTTGGCTGTGTCCGGTGGACGGTTGAAGGGAATCTTCTGACCATCTCGCCCTCCGCGCGCAGCTGCCGTGACCCGGACGTACCACTCCCCGACGCCAGGGCTTCGTCGTAGTCTCACGGAATGCAGGCGAGCCGGGTGGGGGACGGGTGACCGGTACCGCCGACCACCTCGCATTCGCGCATCCCGCCCTGTTCTACCGGGACACCGCGGAGCTCCTGGCCGGCACGGTGCCGTTCGTGCTGAGCGGGCTCGCCGCGGGGGAGCCCGTCGCAGTGGCCGTCCCGGGCGGGAATCTGGATCTCCTGCGGGCGGAGCTGGGCGGGGACGCCTCCCGGGTCCAGCTGTTCGACATGACCGAGGTCGGGCGCAATCCGGGGCGGATCATCGCCGAGGTCCTGCTGGCCGTGGTGCACCGCCATCCGGGACAGCGGGTGCGGATCATCGGCGAGCCGATCTGGCCGGGCCGCAGCGAGCTGGAGTATCCCGCGTGCCTGCTGCACGAGGCGTTGATCAACCTGGCGTTCCGCGACCGGGCGGCCACCGTGCTGTGTCCCTACGACGCAGCGGGGCTGGACGCCCGGATCCTCGCGGACGCCGCCGCGACCCACCCGGTGCTCATCGAGAACGGCGGCCGGCGGCCGAGTGCGGACTTCGCCCCCGAGGGCGTCCTGGCCCGGTGCAACCGGCCGTTGCCCGAACCGGCGGGTGCCGCCGAACTGGGGGTCGACGCCGGGAACCTGCGGCAGGCCCGGCACCTGGTGGCCGAACGCGGCCGGCGGGCAGGCCTGTCCGACGACCAGGTCGACGCCCTCGTCCTCGCGGCCGGCGAGCTCCTGGCCAACAGCCTGCGGCACGGCGGCGGGACGGGCGTGCTGCGGATCTGGCCGGAACCCGGGCACCTGGTATGCGAGGTGCGCGACGCCGGGCGGATCACCGACCCGCTCGCGGGGCGCCGTCCCGCCGATGCCCACCAGCAGGGCGGCCGCGGCCTGCTGATGGTCCACCACCTCGCCGACCTGGTCCGTGGGCACATCGGGCCGGACGGCACCACCACCCGCGTCTATCTGCGGCGCTGACCGGCCGGGGGCGCCTCCGGCTCGGCGGGCGGCAACCCACGGGACCGCGACGACCGCAGGGCCACCGCGCACCCGCCGACGACGGCGATCAGCGCGAGCCAGGGCACCGCCGTCGGCCCGCAGCCGCGCGCGAGGTCCAGGGCCCAGCCGGTGCCGAGGTTGCCGAGCATGATCCCGATCCCGCACACCGTGTTGCGGAGGCCGTAGTGAGTGGCGACGAGCCGGTCACCGGAGAGCGTGCCGGCCGGGTGCTACAACCTTCGTATGAGGTGACTTCTGCGGGGAGGCGCCATGGACCTCATGACCGTGCCGGTCGACACACCCGAGGACGTCAATGTCATCCTGGGGCAGGCCCACTTCATCAAGACCGTGGAGGACATCCACGAGGCCCTCGTCGGCTCGAGCCCGCACCTGCGCTTCGGTGTCGCGTTCTGTGAGGCGTCGGGTGCCTGCCTGATCCGCCGCTCCGGCAACGACGACGGGCTCGTCGATCTGGCGACGCGGACGGCCGAGGCCGTTGCGGCCGGGCATTCCTTCGTCGTCTTCCTGCGCGAGGGGTTCCCGATCAACGTGCTCAACGCGCTCAAGCAGGTCAGCGAGGTGTGCACGATCTTCTGCGCCACGGCGAACCCGGTGCAGGTCGTGGTGGCCGACACCGAAGCCGGCCGCGGGGTGCTCGGCGTCATCGACGGCGCCCGGCCGGTCGGGGTCGAGACCCCCGAGGACGAGGCCGCGCGCCGGTCACTCCTGCGCGGGGTCGGCTACAAGCTCTGACGCGCGGCGGGCTGGCGCGCCGCGTCCGGCGGGTCGACGAGGCCGTAGTGCCCGTCGTAGCGGCGGTAGAGCAGGCTGGCCCGCCCGTGGTCGGCGTCGAGGAAGAACAGGAACGGCAGGTCGAGCAGGCGCAGCCGTTCCACGGCCTCGCCGAGGTCGAGCAGCGGTGCGGGCCGGCTGCTGATCGTCAGCGGCACCGTGTACGGGCCGATCCGGTCCGGCGCGACGTCGACCTGGGCCAGCCGCACGCCGGTGGGGCCGGCACGGTAGACGACGCTGTCGAGCCCGCTCGCGTCCTCGACGAACAGGTGGAACTCGTGGTCGAGGTCGTTCATGTCGGCGACGGCCTGGTCGATCGAGCACCGGGCGGGCCCGATCGTCTTGTGCCGGACGATCTCGCGTTCCTCGGGCGGGCGGGGGAAGTACGGTTTCCGCTGCGTCGGCGGTGCGTCGTGCTGCCACTCGTGCGGCCTGCGGTGGTAGACCCGGCGCCGGCGCGCCTCCCAGTCCAGGGCCACCCGCTCCAGCCGGTGCTCGAGGCGGCCGACGAGCCGGTCCACGGCCTCGCGTGGGCTGCCGGCGGCGGATTGGACCCGCATGAACCGTCCGTTCAGGTCGACGTTGACCTGGGCGGTGACCGGCTGCTGCCGCGCCGGGTCGCCGTGCCGGACCACCCGGACGCGCACGTGCAGCGCCGGTTGCCCGCTGTGCGCGAGCGCGGCGCCGATGCGCTCGCGCACGTGGTCGGCCAGGTCCGGGGCGACCTCGGCGGGCAGTTCCACGACGATCTCGGCCGGGGCGATTCCCGCTTCTGTTCCGCGCATCGCTGCTCGTTCCTCCTGCGCCGTGAAACGGCGTCGGGGGCTCAGGCTTCCGGCTGCGGCTCGGTGTGGACAGGGACCTGCGACCGGTGTGCGGGAGGCGGGAGGTCCCTGATGTGCCCGTCCTGGGGGACTTCGTCCCTCCTGTCGGTCCTTTCTGCCCTGGCCCGCGGCCGGCCGCCGGGGCGAGGATCGCTCGTATCCGGGTATCGGGGGGTTCAGCGATGCCTCAGGCCGATCAGCAGCAGCTCGTCCGGCTGGACGACCGGCTGTCCGCGGCGATCCGGCTGGCGCACGCCGCGATGCGCAGCGCGACGGCGGCGCTGCTCGGTCCGGCCGCTGTCATCGAGGGCGCCCGCGCCACGGACGACGCCCTGCACAGGCTGGCCGCCGAGCTCGACGCGCACGCCGCGGCGCTGCGGGCCGGCACCGACCCGCCGGAGGCGGACGACCTGCGGGCGGTCGTCGCCGGGGTCCCGATCAGCACCGACGTGGAGTCCATGGGGGAGCTGGCCCGGCTGGTCGGTGACATCGCCCGATCCCGCTGGGACCGTCCGCCGGCCCCCGCCCGGCTGCACGCCGCCGTCGCCGCGACGGCCCGGTCGTGCCTGGACACGATCGCCGCCACGGCCGACGCCATGGAGTCCGTGAACCCGGCCGCGGTGGCCGAAGCGGTCCGGATCGGGACGCAGACGGGCCGCTTGCGCGAAGCGCTGGACCGGCGTCTGCTGTCCGGGGGCATCGACGTGCGCACCGCCATCGACCTCACACTGGTCGGCCGCTGCTACGAGCGCGGGGCCGGTCGTGCGGTCGCGGTGGCCCGGCACGTCGCCTTCCTCGCCGAGCTGCGCTGACCCGGCTCCGGCGAGGACACCGAGGACAGGGAGGCGCCGTGCCGGGTCGAGGCTGGCAGTTCTGGGTGGACCGCGGCGGGACGTTCACCGACGTCGTGGCGCGGCGCCCGGACGGTGAGCTGCTCACGCACAAGCTGCTGTCGGACGACCCGGCCCGCTACGCCGACGCGGCGGTGGCCGGGATCCGGGCGCTGCTCGGCCTCGGGCCCGCGGATCCGATCCCGCCCGCCGAGGTCGAGCAGGTCCGGATGGGCACCACGGTGGCCACCAACTCACTGCTGGAGCGCACCGGCGAGCGCACCGCCCTGGTCATCACAACGGGGTTCGCCGATGCGCTGCGGATCGGCTACCAGAACCGGCCGCGGATCTTCGCGCGGCGCATCGTGCTGCCCGATCTGCTGTACGCCCGCGTCATCGAGGTCGACGAACGCATCCGCGCCGACGGCACGGTGCTGCGGGTGCCCGATCTCGACCGGCTGGCCGACGACCTGCAGCGCGCCCACGACGACGGCTTCACCGCGCTCGCGGTGGTCTGCATGCACAGCCACCTGCACCCGGCGCACGAACAGGCGATCGGCAAGCTCGCCGAGCACATCGGGTTCGCCCAGGTCTCGCTGTCCAGCGAGGTCAGCCCGCTGATGAAGCTGGTGCCCCGCGGCGACACCGCCGTCGTCGACGGGTACCTGTCGCCGGGGCTGCGCCGCTACGTCGGGCAGGTGGCCGAGCAGATGCACGGCGTGCGACTGATGTTCATGCAGTCCAACGGTGGGCTCGCCGAGGCCGGGCACTTCCGCGGCAAGGACGCGATCCTGTCCGGGCCGGCCGGCGGCATCGTCGGGATGGCGCGGATGTCGCAGCTGGCCGGGTTCGACGAGGTCATCGGGTTCGACATGGGCGGCACGTCCACCGACGTGTCGCACTTCGCCGGCGAGTACGAGCGGGTGTTCCAGACCCAGATCGCGGGTGTCCGGCTGCGCGCACCGATGCTCGACATCCACACCGTCGCCGCGGGCGGCGGGTCGATCCTGCACTTCGACGGCAGCCGGTACCGGGTCGGCCCCGACTCGGCCGGCGCCACCCCCGGCCCGGCCTGCTACCGCGGCGGTGGGCCGCTGACCGTCACCGACGCCAACGTGATGCTCGGCCGCATCCAGCCGGCGCACTTCCCGCACGTCTTCGGCCCGGACGGCGACCAGCCGCTGGACGCCGGCGTCGTGCGGCGGCGGTTCGCCGGGCTGGCCGCGCAGATCCGCACCGCGACCGGCGACGACCGCTCGCCCGAGCAGGTCGCCGAGGGATACCTGCAGATCGCGGTGGCGAACATGGCCGCGGAGATCAAGCGGATCTCGGTCGAGAAGGGCCACGACGTCTCCGACTACGTGCTCACCACGTTCGGCGGCGCGGGCGGTCAGCACGCCTGCGCGGTGGCCGACTCGCTGGGCATCCGCACGGTGCTCGTCCCGCCGATGGCCGGTGTGCTGTCCGCGCTGGGCATCGGCCTGGCCGACATCACGGTGATGCGCCAGCAGTCGGTGGAGGCCCGGCTGGAGCCGGGGATCGGCGCACGGCTGCGCGAGGTCGCCCACGACCTGGAGTCGGCGGCCCGCACCGAACTGCGCGACGAGCACGTGCCCGCCGACCGGGTCGAGGTGACCCGGCGCGCGCATCTGCGCTACGACGGCACCGACACCGCGGTGCAGGTGCCGCTGCCCGACCCGCTCGATCTCGGCGCGATGGCCGCCGCGTTCGAGGACAGCTACCGGCAGACCTACTCGTTCCTCATGGACCGGCCGCTGATCGTGGAGGCGATCTCGGTGGAGGCGACCGGCCTGACCGAGCAGCCCGACCTGACCGGTTTCGGTGGGCCGCAGCCGGACGCGCCGCCGGCCCCGGCCGTGACGGTGCGGCTGTGCACCGGTGAGCGCTGGCACGACGCGCTGCTGCTGCACCGGGAACGGATGCCGGCCGGGGCGGCCGTGACCGGACCGGCGATCATCGCGGAGGCCAACGCCACCACCGTGGTGGACCCGGGCTGGCGGGCGACGACGACCCCGGACGGGCACCTGCTCGTGGCGCGGGTCGCGGCCCGCGCCGACGCCGACGTCGGCACCGCGGCCGACCCCGTGCTGCTGGAGATCTTCAACAACCTGTTCATGTCGATCGCCGAGCAGATGGGCGCGGCGCTGGAGTCGACCTCCCAGTCGGTCAACATCCGGGAACGGCTGGACTTCTCCTGCGCGCTGTTCGACCCGGACGGCGACCTGATCGCCAACGCGCCGCACATCCCGGTGCACCTGGGCTCGATGGGCAGCACGATCAAGGAGGTGATCCGCCGCAGCGCCGGGCGGATACGGCCCGGCGACGTCTTCGCGGTCAACGACCCGTACCACGGCGGCACCCACCTGCCCGACATCACCGTGGTCACCCCGGTCTTCGACGCACCGGGTGATCGGATCCTGTTCTTCGTCGCCTCGCGCGGCCACCACGCCGAGATCGGCGGGCTCACCCCGGGTTCGATGCCGGCGACCAGCCACGAGGTGCACGAGGAGGGCGTGCTGCTGGACAACTGGCTGCTCGTGACCGGTGGCCGGTTCCGGGAGGCCGAGACCCGGGCGCTGCTCACCGGCGCGCCGTACCCGTCCCGCGACCCGGAGACCAACCTCGCCGACCTGCGCGCCCAGGTCGCCGCGAACGCCAAGGGCGTCAGCGAGGTCGGCAAGATGATCGACCACTACGGCCTCGACGTGGTGCAGGCCTACATGCGCCACATCCAGGACAACGGCGAGGAGGCGGTCCGTCGGGTCATCGACGCCCTCGACGACGGGGAGTTCCGCTACGAGATGGACTCCGGCGCGGTGATCGCGGTCCGCGTCACCGTCGACCGGGCCACCCGCTCCGCGGTGATCGACTTCGGGGGCACGTCCCCGCAGCTGGACACGAACTTCAACGCGCCATCGTCGGTGGCCACGGCGGCCGTGCTGTACGTGTTCCGCACCCTGGTCGCCGACGAGATCCCGCTCAACGACGGTTGCCTGCGCCCGCTGCGCGTCGTCATCCCGGAAGGGTCGATGCTGGCGCCGGTGTATCCGGCCGCGGTCGTCGCCGGCAACGTCGAGACCTCGCAGGCGATCACCGGCGCGCTGTACGGGGCGCTGGGCGTGCAGGCCGAGGGCTCCGGGACGATGAACAACGTCACCTTCGGCAACGCCCGGCACCAGTACTACGAGACGGTGAGCTCGGGCTCCGGGGCCGGCGACGGGTTCGACGGCGCGTCCGTGGTGCAGACACACATGACGAACTCGCGGCTCACCGACCCCGAGGTCCTCGAGTGGCGGTTCCCGGTGCTGCTCGAGGAGTTCGCCATCCGCCGGGGCAGCGGCGGCCCGGGGCGCTGGCGCGGCGGCGACGGCGCGGTCCGCCGGATCCGGTTCCTGGAGCCGATGACGGTGTCCACGCTGTCCGGCCACCGCCGCCGCCCGCCGTACGGGTTGGCCGGCGGGTCAGCCGGGGCGCTCGGCGCCAACCGGGTGGAGCACGCGGACGGCCGCGTCACGCGGATGGCCGGCTGCGACTCGGTCGACGTCGGCGCCGGCGACGTCTTCGTGATCGAGACGCCCGGCGGCGGCGGATACGGGCACCCCTGACGCAGCTGGCGACCTGTTCAGCCCGTGTTCCCCGGTGCGCACCGGTGCGTACATCCCGGCAGGGAATGCTCCGCTCCGGCGAGAGGAGCTGTTGATGGAGACCTTCCTGTGTTCCCTGGTCGCGGCCGTGGTGGTGGCCGTGGTCGAGGCGATCGTCAAGGACGTCTACACCGCGCTGCGCGGAGGTGCGGGGGCGGCCCCAGCCGCCGCCTGAGTCGCGGTGGCGGCGTCGGCACGGCCCGCGGTCGACCACTTCAGCTCGAGCTCCAGCTCGATCTCGTCGCCGTCGACCTCCACCTCGAACTCGGTCCGGACGTGGTCCGGGACGGTCAGGCGGACCCGGCTCCCGCCCACCTCCATGTCGACGTCGCCGCCCTTGGCGAGCGCCGCGGCCAGCGCGGACAGCCATCGGGCGGCATCCTCGCGGGCCAGCCATCCCTTGCGCGTGAACTCCACATCCGACATACGACCGTCCTCCCGACTCCCGCAGCGCGGTTCGCGCGGCGGGAGTCTGGCGGCACGGCGGGGCCTGCGGAACCACCCGAACCAGGTGAGCCGAGGTGAGCCGGGGCCCTGATCCGGGAAAGATGGTGGTATGGCCGATGACTCTCAGGGCTCTCGGGACGACGTGCGGCGGTTCCGGCGCAACTACCGCGACGAGGTCGACGGGGCCGCGCTGTACCAGGCGATGGCCGACGGGGAGGAGAGCCCCGAGCTGGCCCGGGTCTACCGCAGGCTCGGTGACGTCGAACGGCGGCACGCGGAGTTCTGGGCGCAGCGGATCCGCGCCGCCGGGTCGCCCGCGCCGCCGCCGCGGCCCTCGGTGCGGACGCGGCTGCTGAGTGGGCTGGCCCGCCGATTCGGGGCCGGCCTGCTGGTGCCCACGGTCGCCCGGACCGAGCGGCTCGGCCGGAACATGTACGACGACCAGCCCGAGGCCGCGGCCACGTCGATGCCCAGCGACGAGCGCTCGCACGCCTTCCTGCTCGGCGAGATCCGCGGGGGAGTGCCGGGCTCGTCGCTGGCCCGGCTGGAGGGCCGGCACCGGACCCCGGGCGGCAACGCCGTGCGGGCCGCGGTGCTGGGCGCGAACGACGGGCTGCTGTCCAACCTGAGCCTGGTCACCGGGGTCGCCGGCAGCGGGGTGCTGCCCGGCACCGCGGTCCTGGTGACCGGTCTTGCCGGGTTGCTGGCCGGGGCGTTCTCGATGGCGCTGGGGGAGTGGGTCTCGGTGCAGAGCTCACGGGAGCTCGCCGAGCGGCAGCTCGCGATCGAGGCCGACGAGCTCGCCGCCCTGCCCGAGGAGGAGGCCGAGGAGCTGCGGCTGATCTACCAGGCGCGGGGGCTGCCGGAGGAGGAGGCCTACTCGCTGGCCAAGCGGCTGCTCGACGACCCCGACAACGCCCTCGACGTGATGGCCCGCGAGGAGCTGGGCATCGATCCGGACGAGCGGGGCGGGAACCCGTGGACGGCCGCGCTGACGTCGTTCCTGCTGTTCTCGATCGGGGCGATCATCCCGGTGCTGCCGTTCTTCTGGCTCGACACCCGCACCGGCGTGCTGGTCAGCGCGATCGCCGGTGGTCTGGGACTGTTCGCGCTCGGCGCCGCGGCCTCACTGTTCACCGGCCAGGGCATGTGGAAGTCCGGCCTGCGGCAGATGGTGCTCGGGCTGCTCGCGGCGGCGGTGACCTTCGGGGTCGGGCGGGCGCTGGGGGTCGCGATCGGCTGAGCGGGCTACTTCGGCGCCCGGCCGATGATCCCCCACAGGCTGATCTCGGCCCGGATCGGCACCCCGGCGCGCTCGAACGGCCGAGCCGCCTCCAGGCACGCCGCATGGAAGGCCTCCTCGCCGGCGGTCTGGATGGCCTCGTAGGCCGGCCCGGACGACGAGAGCGCCCGCGCGTAGTGCTCGGCGTCGGCGAACTCCAGGACGAAGGGCACCCGGAACAGCTCCCCGGGCTCCAGACCGGCGTCGGCCAGGAACCGCTCGGCGGCGCCGGGGTGCTTGAGGGCGACCATCTCCGACTGGTGCGCCACCTGTTGCTCGGTCGCCAGCCGGAACGGAGCGAACAGCCGGCCGCCGGGGGTGGCCGCCATGTCGCCCCAGAACGTCAGTGCGACCTGCCCACCCGGGCGCAGCACCCGGCTGACCTCGGCGAGGGCCGCCGGGGTGGTGCCCCAGATGCCGCGGAAGCTCGTCACCAGGTCGAAGGAGTCGTCGTCGAAGCCCGACTCGGCCATGTCCCCGACGCGGATGTCGCACTCGGGGTTGCGCAGCCGCGCCACCTCGACGAGCCGGTGTGAGGCGTCGATCCCGGAGCACACCGCCCCCTGCAACCCGGCCAGCTCGATGGCGAGGCCGGCCCCGCAGGCCATGTCGAGCAGCCGGTCGCCCTCGGTGATCCCGAGGCGACGATGCACGACCAGGTACTCCCGCACCGACGACGGCTCGAGCAGCGCGGCGAACTCCGCGGCCCGCCGTCCCCAGCCCTCGTCGACCATGCGCCAGCTCATCCGGTCCCCTTCCGCGGCAGCGACATCAACAGCGGCGACATCAACAGCGGCGACATCAACAGCGGCGACATCAACAGCAGCGACATCAACAGCGGCTCAGTCTGCCAGTCCGATGACGGCTACGCCGCATTCCTGCCCCGCAACGCCCGTATGCGCTCGACCCGGACCTGGAGATGACCACCGATCCGGAGCAACCTGAGCGGCACCGGCCGGAGTGGGTGGTGAGCGGTGGTGCGTCGATCCGGGGCCTCGGAGTCGGCGGCTGGGCCGGCCACGCGGGGCGGCCCGCCGCTGCGGCCGGCCGGCCGTGAGGTCTACGCCGACTGGGAAGCGGTCTACCAGGACAACGTGGATCGGGTGTACCGGCTGATGTACGCGAGGGTCGGGAACCGGGCCGACGCCGAGGACCTCACCACGGACGTGTTCCTCGCCGCGCTGCGACCACTGCGGGTCTCGGCGAGCGCCCCCGAGGTGCGCGCCTACCTCTTCGCGACCGCCAGGACCGCGCTGGCCGCGCACTGGCAGCGGATCCAGCGACATCCGATCACCACCCTCGACGAGGGGCACCTCGAGCTGATGCCGGCCCCGGCCGAGCCGGGTCCCGCCGCGCGGGCCCGGGTGGAGCGGATCCTCGCCGCGTTGAGCGGTCGGCACCGGCGCATTCTGGAGCTTCGTTTCCTCTGTTCCTGTTCGCTCAAGGAGGCCGCCGCCGAGCTGGGCGTCACGGTCGCGAACGCGAAGGTGCTGCAGCGCCGGGCGTTGCGGCAGGCCTGCGAGGTGGATGCCAGATCGTGAGCGGTCGGGCGTCCAGGGTTGGCCTGTCCGGCGCACCAACGGTTTCCGGGGGTTGCCCTCTTCAGTCGTATGTGCAGGTCGCGGGCACTACGAGACTGGGCCTCTCGTCCTGCATGCCCGCGCTGGGAGGTTGAGTGCCTGGACAGGACACAGACGGCGGACGGTCGGCGGAGCCGGTCTTCCCCACTGTGGCGCGTCTGAGTCTCGACGAGCTGCTGATGCAGCTGATCGACCGGGCCGGCGAGATGCAGCGGACGCATCGCCGGCTGCGCGGGCTGCTCCAGGCGACTCAGGCCATCGCCCGCACCGAGGACCTGGACCATCTGCTCGCCGACGTCGTGAAGGCCGCGCGCACCCTGGTGGGTGCCGAATACGGCGCCCTTGGAGTGATCGAGCAGGGCCAGCTGGCGCGATTCATCCACGCCGGGATGGACCGGGACACCGTGGACCTGATCGGGCACCTGCCTGAGGGAAAGGGCCTGCTGGGGCTGCTCGCCTCCGCGCCGGAGCCGATCCGGCTCACCGACCTCGCCGAGCATCCGGCTGCCGTCGGGTTCCCGCAGCACCACCCGTTGATGCGGTCGTTCCTGGGCGTCCCGATCCACGTGCGCGGGGAGGTGTTCGGGGCACTGTACCTGGCCGGGAAGACCGGCGAGGGGGCGAACGGGTTCAGCGACGACGACGAGGAGTTGATGCTCGCGCTGGCCGGCTCGGCCGGGGCCGCCGTCGAGTACGGCACCCTGCTGGAGCAGGCGCAGCGCCGCGCATCCGCCCAGGAGGCCATCTCCCGGCTGGCCACGCACCTGCTCGCCGGGTACGACGTCGACGACGGCCTCGCCGACCTGCTGCAGGCCGCCCAGGAGCTCACCCGGTCCTACGGCGCCATCCTGATGGTGGCCCCGGTGGGCGCCGACCGGGTGCGGGTCACCCATGCCGTCGGCGGCCTGGCCGCATGGCGGGGACAGGAGCAGGCCCGGGCCGGGTCGCTGTTCGACGCGGTGATGCGCCACGACGCCCCCACCGCGGTGATCGACGACGTGCGGGCTGCGCCGCATGTCGGCCTCGCCGCGCAGGAGGCACCCGAGATCGGGCCGGTGCTGGCCGCCCGGTTCGCCTACGTCGAGGACACCGCCGGGCTGCTGGTGGTGACCCGGACCGGGCAGAGCAGCCGCTACCTGCACAGCGAGGTCGCCATCGTCGGAGCGCTGGCCGAGCAGGCGGGCCTCGCCCTGCAGATCGCCCAGGACCGGAACCACCGGGCCGTGCTGGAGCAGGTCCGGCAGCGCGAGGCGCTGGCGTTCGACCTCAACGACACGCTGATGACACGGCTCAGCGCCCTGGGCATGCGGCTGAGCGGCCTCGCGTCCGAGCAGCCCACGCCGCAGGCCCGGGACCGGCTGCTGGCCGAGATCGGCCGGCTGGACGAGGTCGTCCGCGCGATGCGGGGCATGATCTTCGACATCGGGACGGGGTGACCCGTCCGCGGCCGAGGTCCCCGGGGCGAGAGGCCGGAGGTCCCGGTCCCCGACCGGGTGAGCGGAGGCCCCCGGAGGCCGTTCGCCCCTCTCCGCGGCCCGGCGCGGCGGCGATCATGGTCGTATGCGCACTGACCCGGATCGTCGGCGCCCGTCCGCACGCGGCCGCCTGCCACGTCGCCGCACCGACCGGTGGGAGGACGCGATCGCCTGGCTGCTGACGTCGCTGGCACTGCTCACCGTGCTGCTCGCGATCGTGACCGGGGTGAGCCTGCGGGCCGACGGCATGGACCGGGTACGTGCCCAGGCCGCCGAGCGCACCGCGGTGTCCGCGGTGCTGCTCGAGGATGCGAAGGCCGTCTACGGGGTGGACGGCGGCCCGGCGCCGGTCTCGCTGCGGGTGCCGGCCCGGTGGGTGGGCCCCGACGGGGTGGAGCACACCGGCCGGATCCTGGTGAGCGGACCCCGGCCGGCGGGCGCCGTGGTGACCGCCTGGCTCGACCGGCACGGGGCCGTCGTGTCCGCGCCGGGCACCTCCGCCGATGCCACGATCATCGGGATCGCGGGCGGCGTCGGCGTGCTGGCCGGCGGGTGGCTGCTCCTGTCCGCGGCCTGGGCGGCCGCCCGGCGCTGGATCGAGAACCGCAACGCCACGGCGTGGGCCGCCGACTGGGCGCTGGTGGAACCGGAGTGGTCCGGCCGGCGCTGAGGCCGGCCGGAGCCGGCCCCGCCGTTCAGGCCCCGCGCCGGCGACCCCCGGCGCGCCTGCGCTCCGCGGCGTAGACCGCGGCCTCGGTGCGCCGGGCGAAGCCGAGCTTGTGCAGCAGCGAGGACACGTAGTTCTTGACCGTCTTCTCGGCCAGGTACATCTCGGCGCCGATCTGGCGGTTGGTGAGCCCGTCGGCGATCAGGTTGAGGATGCGTTGCTCCTGGGGGGAGAGCGCGTCGTAGCGCGGATCGGGGGGGTCGTCGCCTTTGCGCAGCCGCTCCAGCACCACCGCGGTCGCGTTCGGGTCGAGCAGCGAGCCGCCGGCCGCGATGGTGCGCACGGCGTCCACGAGGTCGATCCCGGCGACCTCCTTGAGCAGGTAGCCGGCGGCACCGGCCATGATCGCGCCGAACAGCGCCTCGTCGTCGGAGTAGGACGTCAGCATCAGGCACGCCGGTGGGGGCTGCACCGAGGAGCGGACGTCCCGGCACACCGACACCCCCTCCCCGTCGGGCAGCCGGACGTCGAGGATCGCGACATCGGGGCGCAGGGCGGGGATGCGGGCCAGTGCCTGTGCGGCTGTGCCGGCCTCCCCGACGACCTCGATGTCGTCCTCGGTCTCCAGCACCTGGGCGATGCCGCGGCGGACCAGTTCGTGGTCGTCGACCAGGAATACGGTGATGGACACGCCAGGATTCTCCCCGGATGACGCGGTAATCGGCTCATGCCCGGCGGGGGGTCGCACGCCCAATTGCGTGTCCGGTGCAAGAGGCTCCGATCGGCGTCGGCCAGCGGGAACCGGAGGGCCCAGCTCGGTGCAACGGGCGGTGGAGGTGTCGAACACCTAGGTCGGGCGCGCGCCGGTGGGGTCAGCCGCGGCGGCCGGCTCCAGCGCCGCCCAGGACGTGTAACCACCCACCAGATCGGAGACGTCGGGCCAGCCGGCGTGCCGCAGCACGCTCGCGGCCACGCTCGACCGGTAGCCCGCGGCGCAGTGCACGACGACCGGCCGGTTCAGCGGGACCGAGCTGAGCCGTCGGGGCAGCTCGGCCAGCGGGATGTGCAGCGAACCCTCGATCCGTCCGGCCGCCAGCTCGCCGGGGTTGCGCACGTCGAGGACGGCCGGGGGGATCTCGCCGCGCAGGGCGTCGGCGAGCTCGCTCGCCGTCACCCTGCTGGCCCGCGTGACCTCCGCCGGCATCGCCAGGAACGCGGCCTCGGGTTCGGCGAGGTACCCGAGGATGCGGTCGAACCCGATCCGGCCGAGTCGCAGCGACACCTCTTCCTCACGCCCGGGCGGGGCGACGACGAGAATGTCCTGCTCGGGGTGCACCACCGTGCCCGCGGTCTCGGCGAACCGGCCGTCGAGCGGCACGTTCAGCGCGCCGCGCAGGTGGGCGGCGGCGAACTCCTGCGGGTCGCGGGTGTCCAGGACCAGCGCCCCGCCGCGGCGCAGGCCCAGGAACCGCCCGGCCTCCAGCCGCGGCGGGACCGTGCCCGCCATGAACGTCGGGTGCCGTTCGCGGTTGAGCGCGGCGTCGTGGGCGAAGTAGCCGGGTGTGACGGGCTGCCCGGTGGTGACCACGGACAGGAACTCGTCCTCGTCCATCTGCCGGCAGGCCCAGTTGGTGGCGCGCTGGGCCCCGATCGTGGACTGCCGTTCGGTCGACAGGTTCTTGCCGCAGGCCGATCCGGCGCCGTGGGCGGGGAACACCCGGACCTCGTCGGGCAGGCTCATCAGTGTGTCCTGGATGCTGTGGAAGAGCATCCGGCCGAGCGCATCCGCGGTGCAGCCGCTGGAGACCAGCAGGTCGGGCCGGCCGACGTCGCCGATGAACAGCGCGTCGCCGGTGAGCACGCCGTACGGGACGTCGTCGGTGGCGTGCTCGAAGACCAGGATGCTGATCGACTCACGCGTGTGGCCCGGAGTCTCCATGATCTGCAGCGTGACGTCGCCGAGACAGATGCGCTCCCCGTCGGCCAGCTTGCGGGCCGGGTACGCGGTCTCGGCGCGGCGGCCGTAGCCGATCCACGCGCCGGTCTCCTCGGCCAGCTCCAGGTGCCCGGCGAGGAAATCGGCGTGGAAGTGGGTGTTGATGACGCCCTCGATGCGGAAGCCGTGCTCGGCGGCGTCCGCGAGGTACTCCGCGACATCCCGGCGCGGGTCGACGACGACGGCGCGACCGGTCGTCTCGTCCGCGATCAGGTAGGAGGCCTGGGACAGGCATTCCAGGTAGTACTGGGCGAAGAACATCGGGGCCCTCCATGCGGCCCGGGGCGGCACGGACCGTGCGGCCCCTCGACTGAGTCGTCCAGTCTGACAGTTCCGGCCGATTTCTGGGCACGGGCGTCGTGCGGACGGCCGGCACCAGGGGCGAAAGAAGGCCCGCAGTCGGGGACCTTGTGCCCTGGGCCGCCTCTGCGACCGGCGCCACCCTCCCGCTTCAGGGCTTCGGATCAGCGGTGGGAGGAGTAATGCACGACGTCGTCGTCGTCGTCGTCGGGTCGGCGCCGGTGCCATGCGCACCGCTCGCTGCGTCCGCGCTCATGCGCATCCCGCCCGGACCGGCGCTCGACAGGGGTGCGCGATGACGGTGCGGGACGCGGTGCGCACGGCCTGGGAGGCCGGTCCGGGGCGTGCCCTGCACGCTGCGGGTTGGAGGTCTGCTAACCCGCGGGTCGGCAATCTTGGTTCCGTGACAGCAGTTTCACAGCTCCCCCCCAGGACACGGCTGGCGTGCCGGCTCGGCCTCCTCGCAGCGTGGGCGTCGCGCCGTCTGGGTCGCCACGGCGGCATGATCGGCGGACGGGTCGCGCTGGCGGCCGACCCGGACGCGCTCGCCCGGCTGGCCGCCGGACGATCCATCGCGCTGGTCTCGGGAACCAACGGCAAGAGCACGACGACGACCTTGCTGGCGACCGCGCTGGGCGGCGCCGTCGACGCCGTCGCCACCAACATCGGCGGGGCCAACATGCCCGACGGGCTGGTGTCGGCGCTGCTGGAACGGCCCACTGCCCCCCGGGCTGTGCTCGAGGTGGACGAGCCCTACCTGCCGCGCGTGCTGATGGCGTGCCGGCCGGCCGTGGTGGTGCTGCTCAACCTCACCCGCGACCAGCTCGACCGGGTGGGGGAGACCCGGCAGCTGGCGGAGCGGATCCGGCAGGCGCTGGACGACCGGCCCGACGCGGTGGTCGTGGCGAACGTGGAGGACCCGCTGGTCGTCTGGGCGGCGCAGCGGGCCCGGCGGCAGGTGTGGGTCGCGGCCGGGACCGGCTGGACCGGGGACAGCACCCAGTGCCCGGCGTGCGGTGGGGTGCTGGTCCGCGACACGGGTACATGGAGCTGCAGCTGCGGGCTGCGTCGGCCCACCCCGGACTGGGAGCTGCACGGTGAACAGGTGCGGGTCCCCGACGGCCGCCGCGCCCGGCTGGTGCTGGGCTTGCCCGGGCGGATGAACGCGAGCAACGCGGTGCACGCCCTCGCCGCGGCGGACGCGATGGGGATGCCGTGGCCGGACGCGCTGCCCCTGCTGAGCGACGTGCGCCAGGTGCACGGCCGTTATCGGACGGTCGCGGTCGGCGGGCATCGCGTCCGCATGCTGCTGGCCAAGAACCCGGCCGGCTGGCAGGAGATGCTCGACCTGCTGGCGGGCAGCCGCGGCGGGCTCGTGCTCGCGCTCAACGCCCGGGAGGCCGACGGCCGCGACCCGTCGTGGATCTGGGACGTCCCGGTGGAGGCGTTGGCCACCCGGACCCTGGTGGCGGCGGGGGAGCGCGCCGCGGACGTGTCGGTCCGGCTGACCTACGCCGGCCTGCCGCACGTCGTCGCCCCCGACCCGGTGGCGGGCGTGCAGGCCCTGCCTGACGGCCCGGTGGACCTCGTCGCCGACTACACCGCCTTCCGCGGTGCGGCGCACCAGCTACGGAGAGCACCCGATGTGCGCTGACTCGACGGTCGTGATCGCGCAGTTGTTCCCCGACCTGCTCGGCACCTACGGCGATTCGGGGAACGCCGCCGTGCTGCAGCGAAGGCTGGAGTGGCGCGGGATCCTCAGCCGGGTGCTGCCGGTGACCGCGGAGGACCCGATCCCGGCCTCCTGCGACGTCTACCTGCTCGGCGGCGGTGAGGACGCCGCTCAGCGGCTGGCCGTCGAACGGCTCGTGCGCTACGGCGCGGAGCTGCGGCAGGCCGTCGAGCGGGGGGCTCCGGCACTCGCGGTCTGCGCCGGCATGCAGATCCTCGGCCGCGAGTTCGCCGGCGCGCAGGGCGAGCCCCTCCCGGGCATGGGCCTGCTCGATCTGGTGACCACGCCGCGGCGGCAGCGCGCCGTCGGGGAGGTGGTCGTGGAGCCCGACCGGGCGCTGCTCGACGAACCGCTCACCGGCTTCGAGAACCATCGCGGAGCCACCCGGCTCGGCCCGGCCGCGCGCCCGCTCGGCCGGGTGCGCGCCGGTGTCGGCAACGGCGCGGGGATCCCCGTCGACGGCGCGGTGCAGGGCCGGGTGCTGGGCACCTACCTGCACGGACCGGTCCTGGCGCGCAACCCGCAGCTCGCGGACCTGCTGCTGGGCTGGGTGGTGGGTGAGCCGCTGGCCCCGCTGCCGATCCCGGCGGTGGAGGAACTGCGCCGGACCCGGCTGGGCTCGCGGCTGGGCCGGCGCAGGGAGAGCGCGCACCGGTCACCGGCGGGCCCGGACGCCGACGGAGCCGACCCGGCGCCGGGGTGGCGGGTTCACCCCCGCCGCAGCGCGTGACGACGGCCGGCACACGCCGTGTGCGACATCGGGACGCCCGCAGAGGCCGCCGCGGCCCGCCCACGGCAGGCGGCGGGGCCCGCGGTGGACCCCATCGCGCTGGAACCCGTCGACGAGGTCGTCGTCACGATGCTCGTCGACAACAGCTACGACGCGCTGATGGGCGACACCGGCCCGGCCCGGCGCGCGCCGTTCCCGCTGGTGCCGGCCGTGCCGGCGCCGCAGTTCACCGACGGCGCGACCCTCCCCGGGCTGGTCGCCGAGCACGGCTTCTCCGCGTTGGTGACCACGCGGCGCGGGGCGAGCACGCACACCGTGCTGTTCGACACCGGCGTGTCACCGGGCGGGCTGGCGGTCAACATCGAGCGGCTCGGCCTCGACGCCGGCGCGATCGAGGCCGTGGTGCTCAGCCACGGCCACTTCGACCACGCCGGCGGCTTCGCCGGGCTCGCCCGCCTGCGGGGCCGCAGCGGACTGCCGCTCACCGTGCATCCGCTGGTCTGGAGCCGGCGGCGGTTCGCCCCGGCCGACCGGCCGCCGTGGGAGCTGCCGACGCTGAGCCGTTCCGCGTTGCAGGCCGAGGGTTTCGAGGTGATCGAGCGGCGGCAGCCCTCGCTGCTGCTGGACGGCTCGATCCTCATCACCGGAGAGGTCGACCGCACCACCGAGTTCGAGCGCGGGCTGCCGATGCACGAGGCCTGGCTCGACGGGCGCTGGGAGCCCGACCCGCTGATCCTCGACGATCAGTCGGTGGTGGTCCACGTGCGCGGGCGAGGGCTGGTGGTGATCACCGGGTGCGGGCACGCAGGCGCGGTGAACATCGCCCGGCACGCCCTGCGGCTGACCGGGGTGGACCGGTTGCACGCCCTGCTCGGCGGCTTCCACCTGACCGGCCCGGCCTTCGAGCCGATCATCGAACCGACCGTGGCGGCGCTGGCCGAGATGACGCCCGACCTGCTGGTGCCGGCGCACTGCACGGGCTGGAAGGCCCAGCACCGGCTGGCCGCCGCGCTGCCCACCGCGTTCGTCCCGAACGCGGTGGGCACGTCGTACACGCTCGCCGGATCCGGGTCGCACGGATCCTGACCGGTGCCGAACGGCCCCTGGACAGGTGCCTGACGTGCTGCGACGGTCCCGTTGACCGAGGGCCGGCTGCCAGGAGGACCGACATGAGCGACGCGGCGTCGAACCGCGAGGTGCTGAGCTTCGACTCCAACACGATGCCCTGGGGAGAGCTGTTCATCGAGCAGCTCAAGGTGGGGATCCCGATCAAGGAATTCATCTCCGACCCCGATACGGGCATGTCCGTGCAGAAGATCAAGTACGAGGCCGGGTTCACGAACACGTGGCACCGGCACAACTGCGCCCACGGGATGTATGTCCTCGA
Source organism: Pseudonocardia acidicola (assembly GCF_012911935.1). Classification (GTDB taxonomy): domain Bacteria; phylum Actinomycetota; class Actinomycetes; order Mycobacteriales; family Pseudonocardiaceae; genus Pseudonocardia; species Pseudonocardia acidicola. The sequence goes on from NZ_JAAXLA010000034.1 coordinate 19,926, forward strand.
CGGAATCCTGCAGACGCACGCGGGCTCGTTCGGCCCCGGCAGCTTCGTGTGGTTCCCGGAGGGAATCGAGATGGAGCACGGGGCCACCCAGGACAACGACGTGACGGTCCTGTTCATCACGAACAAGCCCTTCGACATCATCTACACGTTCGAGGAGAACGACGATCCGAGCGGCACCGTGTGAGGGCGGATCGTCAAAAGTGACGATCCGCCCGGATGGTTGTTAACGGAACCAACTGGCGCAGCGACTGCGAGGGTGCACACGACGAACCGTGGAGACCCCCGCCATGAGCACGCCTGCACCCCCCGCCCGGCAGTCGACTCGCGCGTTGAAGCAGATCACCTTCCACCGCCCGGCCCCGTGGGCCGTCGCCGTGGCCGGCAGGCGGCGCGAGCCGATACGCAGGCCGCTCGCCCGCGGCACCGCCGCGCTGTCCTACGTCTCGCTCGCCGGGGCGCTCGCGTCCGTGCTGTTCTTCCCGATCGTCCTGGCTCCGATCGCGATCGTCCTCGGGACGCTCGCCGTGGCGCTGGACCGCAGCGCCGACAGGCGTGGCCAGTGGGCCGGCATCGACGGGATCGTGGTCGGGGTCGGGGTGACGATCTGGGCCCTTCTCGTGCTCTCCGGGATGTTGTGAGCGTTCGGTGATCGTTGCAGGGCCGCTCCCGCCGGTTCCCGGCGATCGGCGCGCAGTCGCGGTACCGCCGGAAATGGGTCGTGATCCTACGCGCCGCATACGGTCGCTTGTGCCGATCGTCACCCGTGCCGACCGCTAGGAACGCGTCAAGATCACGAAAATCGCCCGGCCGGGGCTGTCACTCTCGTCCGTGTGGTCGGAGTACTGAAGCGACTGGTGGTGGGTCGCCCCCTGCGGAGCGCTCACCTCGGGGAGACGCTGCTGCCCAAGTGGCTGGCGCTGCCAATTTTCTGTAGTGACCCGATCTCCTCGGTCGCCTACGCGACCGAGCAGATCGTGCTCGTGCTGGCCGCCGGTGGGCTGGCCGCGCTGACGCTGACCCCGTGGGTGGGGCTGGCCGTGGCGCTGGTGCTGGCCGTCGTGGTCGCTTCCTACCGCCAGACCTGCTACGCCTACCCCAACGGCGGCGGCGCGTTCGCCGTCAGCAAGGAGAACCTCGGCGAGACCGCGGCGTTGATCGCGGCCAGCGCGCTGCTGGTGGACTACGTGATGACGGTGGCGGTGTCGGTGGTGTCCGGGGTCGTCGCGATCACCTCGGCGTTCCGGTCGCTGGCCCCGCACGCGGTGCTGATCTCGGTCGCCTTCGTCACCGTGCTGGTGCTGGGCAACCTGCGCGGCACCAAGGAGTCGGGCAAGTTGTTCGCGGTGCCCACCTACGCGTTCGTGGGCCTGACGTTCCTCATGTTCGCCGTGGCGATCGTGAAGGACCTGACGGTCGGGCTGCCGCCCGCGGAGACGGCGAACATCCCGCTCGAGCAGACGGTGCACGTCGGCGGGGTCTTCACGCTGATCCTGCTGCTGCGCGCCTTCGCCTCGGGCTGCACCGCGCTGACCGGAGTGGAGGCGATCAGCAACGGGGTGCCGGCGTTCCGCAAGCCGAAGAGCCGCAACGCCGCGATGACGCTGGTGATGATGGGCGGGCTGGCGATCAGCATGTTCGGCGGCATCACGCTGCTCGCGCTCGTGCTCAACGCCCACGCGAACCCGGACGGCAACCCGTCGGTCATCTCGCAGATCGCCGCCTCGGTCTTCGGCGGCTCGTCGGCGCTGTTCTTCCTGTACCAGGCCGCGACCGCGGGCATCCTGATCCTCGCCGCGAACACCGCGTTCAACGGCTTCCCGGTGCTGGCCTCGATCCTGGCGCACAACCGCTACCTGCCCCGCCAGCTGCACAACCGGGGTGACCGGCTGGTGTTCTCCAACGGCGTGCTGCTGCTCGCCGGCTTCGCCGCAGCGCTGATCGTCGGGTTCGACGCCAACATCGACAAGCTAATCCAGCTCTACATCATCGGTGTGTTCACCAGCTTCACCCTGAGCCAGTTCGGGATGGTCCGGCACTGGAGCTCGGTGCTGGCCTCCGGCGCCGAGGGTCTGTCGCGGGGCCGGATCCGCCGGTCCCAGGCGGTGAACCTGCTCGGTGCGACCACGACCGCCGTGGTGCTCGTCATCGTGTTCGCCACCAAGATCACCCACGGGGCCTGGCTCGCGGTCGCCGCGATGATCGTGGCGTTCTTCCTGATGCGCGGGATCAACCGTTACTACGCGCGCGTCGAGGAGCGGATCCGCCCGGACGACACCCCGACCACGCTGCCCTCCCGGGTGCGCGGTGTCGTGCTCGTCTCCCGGATGAACAAGCCCGCGCTGCGGGCGCTGGCCTTCGCCCGGTCGACCCGCCCGGACGGGCTGGAGGCGATGACCCTCGCGGTGGACGAGGACGAGACCCGCGAGCTGCTCGAGGAATGGCGCCGGCGCGAGATCCCGGTTCCGCTGAAGGTGCTCGAGGCCCCTTACCGGGACGCGGTGCGCCCGCTGCTCGACTATGTGATCAAGCTGCGCAGCACGGCTCCCCGCACCGTGGTCGCGGTGTACATCCCGGAGTACGTGACCACGCGGTGGTGGCAGAACCTGCTGCACAACCAGACCGCGCTGCGGTTCAAGGCGCGGCTGCTGTTCGTCCCCGGGGTCGTCGTGGTCAACGTGCCCTACCAGCTCGACGTGGCCGACCAGGGCTGGCTCGGCGACCAGCCGTCGCTCGCCGCCGCGGCGACCGCACCGGCCGCCGGGGCCGGCGAGCCGGCCTGAGGCTCACAGGCTCAGCGCGACCGACCGCAGCACCAGCACGGCGACGAAGACCACGATGAACGCCAGGTCGATCGCGACGGAGCCGAGCCGCACCGGCGGCAGGATCCGGCGCACCGGCGCGATCACCGGCTCGGTCACCGAGTGGGTGAGTCGCCGGGCGGTCGACAACGCCCGGTTCTCGCCGCCCAGCACGCTCAGCCAGTCCACGACGACGCGGGCCAGCAGAACGATCTGGAACAGCAGCAGGACGGTGGCGAGCAGGGATCCGATCGCACTCACGGCAGGCTCCTCTCCGGGGCGACCACCAGTGTCGCCCTCGCGGGTGAGAGGACGCTGAGCGTGCGGTGAGGGCCGGTCCGCCTCCGCTCACGGGCGGCGGTGCTGCGGGGCCCGCCGGGACTTCTCGTCGTCGACCTGCCGGGTCAGCTCCTTGCGCGCCTCGGCCAGTGCCTGGTCCAGGTCCGGCCGCGACGCGCCGGCCACCAGGTGCGGCCGTCCCGTCAGCCGGAGGTTCACCGTGACCCGCTGCTCGGGTTTGTCGCGGTCCTTCACCGAGACCTCGATGTCCACCTGGTCGGGATTCCAGCCGGCCAGGTGTTTCGCGAGACCGGACAGGCCTCGCAGAACCCGTTCGCGGTCGGCCTCCCGGAAGCCCCCGCCGAGGCGGACCCGTTGCTGCAGCGCTGCGATGCGCTCGTCGACGCCGGCCATGCGCCGGGGTTCCCCGGCGGCGCGGGACCAACCGCGGGCTGCTGTCCTGGCAGGTCGGCTTCGCCGCGCGAACTCGCGCCGCGGGGCCGAGGTGCACCGTCGTCCACCGCCGAAAACTGGTGATGGTCCGGTAGGCCGGGGGAGGGACGTTCCCGGGCCGTAGCGGCAAGGAGGAGCCGGTGGGCCAACTCGATCTCGCGCGGTGGCAGTTCGGGATCACGACCGTCTACCACTTCTTCTTCGTCCCGCTGACGATCGGCATGGGATGGGTGGTGGCGGGGTTCCAGACCGCCTGGGTGCGCACCCGGAACCCGTCCTACCGGCAGCTGACGATGTTCTTCGGCCGGCTGTTCATCATCATCTTCGCGCTCGGCGCGGTCACCGGGATCGTCCAGGAGTTCCAGTTCGGGATGAACTGGAGCGACTACTCACGCTTCGTCGGCGACATCTTCGGCGCGCCGCTGGCCTTCGAGGGCCTGGTCGCCTTCTTCCTGGAGTCGACCTTCATCGGGCTGTGGATCTTCGGTTGGGACCGGCTCGGCCCCCGGCTGCACCTCGCCACGATCTACCTGACGGCGGTGGGGTCGCTGGTCTCGGCGTACTTCATCCTCACCGCCAACGCGTGGATGCAGCACCCGGTGGGCTTCACCGTCGACCGTTCGGCCGGCCGGGCCGAGCTCACCGACTTCGGCGCCGTCCTCACCAGCTCGACGACGATCGTCGCGGTGCTGCACACCGTCACCGCGGCGTTCCTCAGCGCCGGCGCCCTGGTCGTCGGGGTGAGCGCCTGGCAGTTGTGGCGGCGCGGGCACACTCCCGACGCGCCGTCGTTCCGCCGCGCCGCGAAGGCCGGGATGTGGCTCACCGTGATCGCCGGCCTCGCCGTGATGCTCTCCGGGCACACCCAGGGCGTGGTCATGACCCGGCAGCAGCCGATGAAGATGGCGGCGGCCGAGGCGCTCTACCACACCGAGCAGCCCGCGTCGTTCTCGCTGATCACGATCGGCACGCTGGACGGTTCCCGGGAGATCTGGAGCCTCAAGGTCCCCGGGCTGCTGTCGTTCCTGGCCACCGGCACGTTCAACGGCAGGGTGGAGGGCATCTACGACCTGCAGAACCAGTACGTCCAGCGGTTCGGGCCCGGTGACTACCGGCCGGTCGTCCCGGTCACGTTCTGGAGCTACCGGCTGATGATCGGGCTCGGCGGACTCGCGGCGCTCGTCTCCCTGATCGGGCTGTGGATCATGCGGCGGGGCCGGTACGCGTCGCGCCCGGCGTTCTACCGGTGGGCACTGATCGGGACCGTGCTGCCGGTGCTCGGGTGCTCCTTCGGCTGGATCTTCACCGAGATGGGCCGGCAGCCCTGGATCGTCTGGGGACAGATGCGCACCGCCGCCGGGGTCTCCCCGGCCGTCCCCGCCGGCACGGTGCTGGCGTCACTGATCGTCTACACGCTGCTCTACGGAGCGCTGGCGGTCATCGGGTTCGCGCTGCTGCGCCGCGAGGCCACGGGCCCGCTGCCGGCCGAGCCCGAGCCGGAGACCGCCGACGCGGAACGCCGACCGACCTTCGCCTACTGACCGGACAGACTCGTCATGGACCTCGCCACCCTCTGGTTCGTCGCCATCGCGGTCCTGTGGACCGGCTACTTCTTCCTGGAGGGCTTCGACTTCGGGGTCGGGATGCTGCTCCCGGTGCTCGGCCGCACCGACGCCGAACGCACCACCGTCATCAGCACGATCGGCGGGGTCTGGGACGCCAACGAGGTATGGCTCATCGTGGCCGGCGGCGCGACGTTCGCCGCGTTCCCGCTCTGGTACGCCACGATGTTCTCCGGCTTCTACGTGGCGTTGCTGATCATCCTGGTGGCGCTCATCCTGCGCGGGGTCGCGTTCGAGTTCCGCGGCCGCCGCGAGGACCGGCGGTGGCGGGCCAACTGGGAGCGCGCCATCGTCGCGGGCAGCCTGGTCCCGGCCGTGCTCTGGGGCATCGCGTTCGCCGACATCGTGCGCGGGGTGCCGATCGACGCCCGCCACGAGTACGCCGGCGGCCCCGGTGACCTGGTGAGCTGGTACTCGGTGCTCGGCGGGCTGGCCACGCTCACCCTGTTCCTGCTGCACGGCGCGCTGTTCCTGCGCCTGCGCACCTTCGGCGAGGTCCGGGTCCGAGCCAGGCAGGCCGCCCGGTGGATCGGCCCGGCCACGGTGCTCGTCGTCGCCGGGTTCCTGGCCTGGACCCAGGTCCACCGGGGTGGTGTGGTGACCGTCGTGACCGCGGCGGTGGCCGTTGCCGCGCTGATCGGGGCGTGGGCGCTGAACCGGATCGGGCCCGCCGGGGCCGCGTTCACACTCACCGGCCTCGCGATCGTCGCGGCCACGGCGACGCTGTTCATCGGCCTGTACCCCGATGTCCTGCCGTCGACGATCAACCCGGCGTACAGCCTCACCGTGCACAACGCGAGCTCCACCCACTACACGCTGACGATCATGACTTGGGCGGCGGTGATCGTGCTGCCGATCGTGCTGGCCTACCAGGCGTGGACATACTGGGTGTTCGCGCGGCGGATCGGTGTGGCGCAGCGCCCACCGCAGCGACGGCCCACGCCGAAACGACCGGCGGCGGCGAGGTCGGGGCACCGGTAGGGCGCCGGCATGCCATCGTCCGGCGAGACCGGCGTGCGACCCCTGGATCCGCGGCTGCTCGATCACGCCCGCGCCGCGCGGGCCTACCTGGTGCTGTGCATCGGCCTCGGTCTCGCCGTCGCCGCGTTGCTCGTCGCACAGGCCACGCTGCTCGCCGGCATGATCACCGCCGCGTTCCTCGGCGGCGCCGGCCTGGCGGCGCTGCGGACACCGCTGCTGCTGCTCGGGGCGGTCGTCGCCGGCCGCGCGGTGCTGGACTGGGCCCAGGAGGTCGCGGCGCACCGGGCCGGTGCGGCGGTGATCTCGCAGCTGCGGGCCAAGCTGCTCGAGCACGTGGTGCGCCTCGGCCCCGGCTGGCTGTCCGCCGAACGCTCCGGGGAGCTCGGCGCGCTCGCCACCCGCGGGCTCGACGCCCTCGACGGCTACTTCTCCCGGTACCTCCCGCAACTCGTGCTGGCGGTGCTGGTGCCGGTCGCGGTGCTGCTGCGGGTGTTCGGCGTCGATCTCGCGGCCGGGCTGACGATCGCCGTGACGCTGCCGCTGATACCCGTCTTCATGGTGCTGGTCGGGCTCGCGAGCCGGCACCGGGCGCACCGGCAGTGGCAGGCCCTGTCGGTGCTGGCCGGACACTTCCTCGACGTCGTCGCGGGGCTGCCGACGCTCAAGGTGTTCGGCCGGGCCAGAGCGCAGGCCGAGACCATCCGGACCGTCACCGACGACCACGCGCGCGCGACGATGGGCACGCTGCGGGTGGCGTTCCTGTCCGCGCTGGTGCTCGAGCTGGCCTCGACGTTGTCCGTGGCGCTGGTCGCGGTCGGGATCGGGCTGCGGCTGCTCGCCGGCACGGTCGACCTCGACACCGCCTTGGTGGTGCTGATCCTCGCGCCGGAGGCATACCGGCCGCTGCGGCAGGTGGGCGTCCACCATCACGCGTGCGTCGAGGGCCTCGCCGCCGCGGGCCGGGTCGTCGAGGTGCTCGAGACGCCGGTGCCGGCCGCGGGGGCCCGGGTCGCGGTGCCGGACCTGCGGGTCCGCCCGGTCCGGGTCGAGGGCGTCACGGTCCGCTACCCGGGCGCCGCCGGGCCGGCGCTGGCCGGCGCGTCGCTGGAGCTGAGGCCGGGAGAGACGGTGGCGCTGGTCGGGCCGTCCGGGTGTGGCAAGTCGACGCTGGCCGCGCTGCTCGTGGGGTTCGTGACGCCGACCCGGGGCCGGGTGACCGTCGGCGGGGTGGACCTGAGCGGGTTCGACCCCGAGGGCTGGCGGCGCCGGCTGGCCTACCTGCCCCAGCACCCCCGGCTGTTCGCGGGCACGATCGCCGGCAACGTCCGGCTGGCCGACCCGGCGGCGACCGACGCCGCGGTGCGCCGCGCGCTGGCCGACGCCGGCGCCGACTTCGTCGATCGCCTGCCGGACGGGATCGACACCCCGCTCGGTGAGCGCGGGGCCGGGCTGTCCGCCGGTCAGCGGCAGCGGGTCGCGCTGGCCCGCGCGCTGCTGCCCGACGCCGGGCTGCTCGTGCTCGACGAGCCGACCAGCGCACTCGACGTCGCCAGCGAGCAGACCGTCGTCGGCCGCCTGGGCGCGGTGCTCGCCGGGCGCACCGTGCTGCTCGTCACGCACCGGCCCGCGATGCTGGCGCTGGCTCACCGGGTGGTGCGGCTGGGACCGGCCGCGGTGCCGGTATGACGCGCGGGCCGGTGCAGCGGGTCGCGGCGTTCGGCCGGCCGGCCCGCGGCCGGCTCGCGCTCGCTGCCGTCCTCGGCGCGGTGGCGCTGGGCGCCGCGGTGGGGCTGATGGCCACCTCGGCGTGGCTGATCGCGCGGGCGGCGCAGCACCCGCCGATCCTGTACCTGCTGGTCGCGGTCGTCGCGGTGCGCGCGTTCAGCCTCACCCGGGCCTGCGCCCGCTATGCCGAGCGGCTGGTCTCGCACGACGCGGCCTTCCGGGTGCTGCGCGAGCTGCGGGTCGGGGTGTGGAACCGGTTGGAGCGCATCGCGCCGGCCGGGCTGCCGGCCTATCGCTCCGGGGACCTGCTCGCCCGGCTCGTCGCCGACGTGGACACCCAGCAGGACCTGTTCCTGCGGGTGCTCGTGCCGTACGCCGTCGCCGGGCTCGCCGGAGCGGGCGCGGTCGGGCTGCTGTGGTGGCTGCTGCCCGGGGCCGGGCTCGCGCTGTTCGTCGCTCTCGTCGTCGCCGCCGTCGTGGCTCCGTGGCTCGCCGGGCCGGCGGGCGCCCGCACCGATCGCCGGCTCGCGCCGCTGCGCGGCGAGCTGTCCGCCGCCACGGTCGAACTGCTGCGCGGCGTCCCCGACCTGCTGGCCTGCGGCGCCGCCGGCCGGTCCCTGGCCCGGGTGGCCGATCTGGACCGCGCCGTGAGCCGCGCACAGGGAGCCTCTGCGGCCACCGCGGGGTTCGGTGCCGGCCTGGCCACCCTGGCCTCCGGGGGCGCGGTGTGGGCGGCGCTCGCGCTGGGTGTGACCGCGGTGCGGGGCGGCGCCCTCGACGGGGTGGCGCTCGCGGTCGTCGCGCTCGCACCGCTGGCGATGTTCGAGGCGGCGACCACGCTGTCGCAGGCCCCGCAGGACCTCGACACGGTCCGCCGCGGCGCGGCCCGGGTGGTCGACGTCCTGGACCGGCCCGAACCCGCGGCCGAGCCCGCCACCCCCGCCGCGCTGCCGGAGCCGCCGCACGCGCTGCGGGTCGAGCGGCTGCGGGTGCGCTGGCCCGGGGCCGCCCGCCCGGCCCTCGACGGCGTCGACCTCGAGCTCGGGCCGGGCCGCCGCGTCGCGGTCGTCGGCCCGAGCGGCGCGGGCAAGAGCACGCTCGTGGCGGTGCTGCTGCGGTTCCTCGACCCCACCGCCGGTCGGGTCACCCTGGGCGGCGTCGACATCACCACGCTGGCCGGTGACGACGTGCGGCGGGTGGTCAAGCTCTGCGCGCAGGACGCGCACGTCTTCGACACCAGCATCGGGGAGAACGTGCGGCTCGCCCGCCGCGACGCCGGGCCGGACGAGGTGCGGGCCGCGCTGGCCGGCGCCCGGCTCCTGGACTGGGTCGACGGGCTGCCCGCCGGGCTCGACACCCCCGTCGGGGAGCACGGCTGCCGCGTCTCGGGCGGCCAGCGGCAGCGGATCGCGCTGGCCCGCGCGCTGCTCGCCGACCCTCCGGTGCTGCTGCTCGACGAGCCGACCGAGCACCTCGACGTGGCCGTCGCCGACGCGCTCGCGGCCGAACTGGTGGCCGCCACGGCCGGGCGCACCACGCTGCTGGTCACCCACCGGCTGGCGGTGCTCGAGGCGGTCGACGAGGTCGTCGTCCTCGACGGCGGCCGGGTCGTCGAGCGCGGGACGCACCTCCGGTTGCTCGCCGGCGGCGGGCCGTACCGGCGGATGTGGGACCTCGAACGAGACACCGGGCAGTTCTGCGACACGGGGAGGTGACGCCGGTCGATGCCGGGGCAGGAATGGTTGCACGCGGCCGGAGTCGTCGCGATATGGGCCACCGGCGCGGCGGTGATCGGCTGGCTGTCCGGGGTGCTGGTGAACTGGCTGGGCCACCACGGCGACCACCGGCTGCTCGTGCTGCTGCACCAGCGCTGCCACTACCCGTGGGTCACGTTGCTGCTGGTCTGGGCGGTCTACACCGCGATGCCCGAGGTCAACGACGTGACCGCGGCGATCCGGCACGTCCTGCTGCTCGTGCTCATCGGCGCCGCGGCCTGGCTGGTGGTCCGGCTGCTCTACGTCGTCGAGGACCTCGCGTTCACGAGCCTGCGCATCGACGTCGCCAACAATCGGCGCAACCGGCGGGTCCGGACCCAGGTCGCGGTCCTGCGCCGGCTGACGTCGGCGGCGGTCACCGTGATCGCGCTCTCGACGATGCTCATGACGTTCGAGCCGCTGCGCGCCTTCGGCGCCTCACTGCTGGCCTCGGCCGGGGTCGCCGGAGCGGTCGCCGGTCTCGCCGCCCAGACCACGTTGCGCAACGTGCTGGCCGGACTGCAGTTGGCCCTCACCGACCAGTTGCGCCTCGACGACGTCATCGTCGTCGAGGGGGAGTGGGGCCGGGTCGAGGAGCTCACGCTGACCCGGGTCGTCGTGCGGTTGTGGGACGAGCGCCGACTGGTCCTGCCCACCACCTACTTCGTGACCAACCCGTTCCAGAACTGGACCCGCAACGAGTCGCGCGTGCTCGGCGCCGTCCTGTTGCACCTCGACTACCGGGCCCCCGTCCGCGAACTGCGGGCCGAGGCCCGCCGCATCGTCGAGAACTCCCCGCTGTGGGACCGCCGGGACTGGGTCCTGCAGGTCGTGGACTCCACGCCGTGGTCGATGGTCATCCGGGTGCTGGCCTCGGCCGCCGACGGCCCGAGCTCGTGGGACCTGCGCTGCGAGATCCGCGAGCAGCTCATCGCGTTCCTGCGGACCGAGTACCCGCAGGCCCTGCCGCGGTCCGGGGCCGCGCCGGTGTCGATGCTGCGGCCGGTCCTGGACCCGGCGTCGGGGCCGGGAGCCGGGCCCGGGACCGGCCCGGTGGCGGGACCGGGCGTCGACGGGCTCACCGTCGTGACGTTCCCGTCCCGGCCACGGGCCGGCCGCGGCATCGCGGCCACCGACTGACCCGATCGACCGTGGCCTCCCCGGTGGTCAGCAGTCGGAGGAGGTCATCGACCAGGACTCGCCCCGCGGGCCCGCCGGCGCGTAGCGCTCGCGCGTCAGCCGACGCACGCGACCTTGCGCCACGGCCTCGCGGAGGGCCTGGGTGAAGCGCCGGGGTCCCCAGTAGCGGCCGCCGACGTATCCCGCGAGCGTGCTGCGTTCCGTCGGCCCGTGCTCCTCGAGGGCCTGGGTGATCACGTTCAGCTCCCGGTCCAGCTCCTCGTCGGACGCGGCATGCCAGCGGCTCGTGGTCCCCGCCGTACCGATCTGGCCGGGGGAGTAGAACGCGGCGCCGGTGCCCGGGCGGGCCCGGCGCAACCCGGCCCGTTCGTGCTCGGCCCGTTCCGCGGCGCGGCGCAGGATCCGCATGTTCCGGGCGCGGGCCGCCTCGTGTTCCTGGTCGGTTCTCCGGTTGAGTTCGCGGGCCGCCTGGATCTCGCCCTGGCGCCGCGGGTCGGCCTCGGCCTCCTCGGCGGTGAGCGGGGTGGCGATGTTCTCCAGCGACTTGCCCTCGGCGCGCACGCCGAAGATCAGCTCGGCGATGCCGCCGAGCGCCATGGCGCCCGCGCCGATGAAGAACCCGGTGGCGACCAGGCTCGGGTTGCCGCTGTGGATGAAGTTGCCGAACAGCAGCGGGCCCGTGATGCCACCCACGGCCGTCCCGGTCGCGTAGAACAGGGCGATCGCCAGCCCGCGGGTCTCCATCGGGAAGACCTCGCTGACCGTCAGGTAGGCCGAGCTCGCCCCGGCCGAGGCCAGGAAGAACGTCGCCATGATCAGCGCCATGAACGAGACGGTGGTCAGGCCGCCGCTGCGGAACAGGACGGCCAGGGCCACCACCAGGGCGGCCGAACCCAGGTAGGTGCCGGAGATCATCGGGATCCGGCCGACCGTGTCGAACAGTCTGCCCAGCAGCAGCGGGCCGGTGAAGTTGCTCGCCGCGAACAGGACCATGAAGTAGGGCACCGCGCTGGAATCGACCCCGAAGAAGCCGTGCAGCAGGGTGCCGAGGTCGAAGGTCACGGCGTTGTAGAGGAAGGCCTGGCCGATGAACAGGCAGAGCCCCAGGATCGCGCGGTTGGGATAGCGCTTGAACGCGATCGTGACCAGCTCGCGGTAGGGCATCGAGCCGCGGACCCGGATGGTGATCCGGTAGGCCGGTGGCGGCAGCTGCACGCCGGTCTCGGCGCGCACCTCGGCCTCGATCCGGTCGACGATGCGTTCGGCCTCTTCCACCCGGCCGTGCAGGAACAGCCAGCGCGGGCTCTCCGGAACGTGCCGGCGCACGAACATGATCCCCAGCCCGATGACGAACCCGGCGGCGAACGCGATCCGCCAGCCGATGTTCGGCGGGAAGATCGACTCGTCGAGCAGCAGCAGCGCCACCAGTGCGCCGATGCCCGACCCGACCCAGAAGCTGCCGTTGATGGCCAGGTCGACCTGCCCGCGGTTGCGCGCCGGGATCAACTCGTCGATGGCCGAGTTGATCGCCGAGTACTCCCCGCCGATGCCGACCCCCGTGAAGAACCGGCACAGGAAGAAGTACCAGGGGGCGAAGGCGAACGCGGTCAGCACGGTGGCGACCAGATAGATGCCCAGCGTGACCATGAACAGCTTCTTGCGCCCGAAGCGGTCCGTGAGCTGGCCGAAGAACAACGCACCGACGCATGCACCGGCGACGTAGAGGGCCGCGGCGAGACCCACGTCCGCGGAGGTCATGCTGATGCCGCTGCCCGGTTCGGTGAGCCGGGAGGCCACCGCACCGACGATCGTCACCTCGAGACCGTCGAGGATCCACACGGTCCCGAGGCCGATCACGATTCTCCAGTGGAAACGCGACCAGGGCAGCCGATCGAGGCGGGCCGGTATGTCGGTGCGAATCATCCGTTCTTCGCTGGCGGTCGTCATGGCGGTAGCCGGCTTTCGTAACGGTCGGTTTCTCCCGGCACGGACGGCCGCGCTCGGAGGTAGACCCGGGCTAGCATCGATGGCAATGCTCCGGTGTCGGGTTCTCGGCCATCGCTTTCGCTTCTCCAGCGAGGGCGACACCATGCGCTGGACCTGCCAGCGCGGCTGTGGAGCGGGCGGCGCCAAGACCTACCCGAGTGCGGCGGCGGCCCGTCGGTACGCCACGGCGTTCGACCGCGAGGATCGCGCCGACCTCGGCCGGCGCGCTCCGCTGGTCGGGCTGCTCCCGGTGCGCCTGGCGCGCGCCGTGCGCCACCGCGGACAAGGCGGCTGACGGCTGTGTCGTGCTGTCCGCCGTTCCGCCGGCCGTGCTCGCCATGTCGACCCTCCGCTCCGGCGACCACCCCGTGACCGGAGTGTGCGACGCGGCGGTTGCGACCAGCCTCGGCCCGGGGGTGCCATCCGTGACCGGACGATCCGGCCTGTCAGCGCAGCCCTGCGGGAATCCGGCGCCGGGTCAGCGCGGGCGGCGGGTGGGGTGCGAGAGCTCGCGTGCGGCGGCGTTCCAGAACGGAACCGCGGCCAGGTAGGCGCCACCGAGAGCGATGGTGGCGATCGCGGCGTCGACGCTCTTGCGGCCGTCGTTGGCCCAGTAGACGTCCTTGAGATCGATCAGCAGCGCGGCCTCGTCGATGATCAGCGCCGCCCCGCTGCCGTACGCCGCGGCGGTCATCGGGTGCCGGTGGTGATCGGCCCGCCCGCGCACGGCGACCGCGCCGACGGCGCCGAGCAGCATGATGCCGATGTTGTAGTGGTGCAGGTGCCGCCCGCCCGCGGTGATGCCGCCGCTGGACGGGCCGTGGCCCGTGTGCAGCCAGTAGGTGACCGCGCGGGTGATGCCGAACGTGGCCGCGAAGGCCGCCCAGGCGATGAGCAGCGGGCGCTCGGTCCGGCCCACGTGGTCGGCGTAGGCCGTGCGCAGCCGGCGCCACAGCGGTGGCCGCTGCTCGGTCGCCGAATCGTCCGCCTGCCGGGTTCCCGCCGAGATCGTCTCCTGCACGCGCGAATTCTAGGATGCCTGCGGAATTCCTCGAAATGTGCCGAAATGGCGCCTGTTCGGCGCTTTCGCACATTCTGTGAAAGTAGTCCTCGATCGACTGTCTCGGCCATATGTCGGCGCGGTGCCGCGTTGGCCTAGGTTAGGGGCGTGGTGCGACCTCGCTGCGCGGTTCTCGACGACTACCAGGGCGTCGCCCTCGACGTCGCCGACTGGACCCCGGTACGGGACGCGGTCGACGTCGAGGTGTTCCGGGAGCACATCGCGGACCCCGACGCGCTCGTCGAGGCGATCGGGGACCACGAGATCGTGGTGATCATGCGTGAGCGCACGCCGTTCGACGCGACGCTGCTGGCCCGGCTGCCGCAGCTGCGGCTGCTGGTCACGACCGGGATGCGCAACGCCGCGATCGACCTGGCCGCGGCCGCGGGGCACGGGGTCGTCGTGTGCGGGACGCAGGGGCGGGCCCAGCCGACCGCGGAGCTGACCTGGGGGCTCATCCTCGACCTGGCGCGCAGCATCACCGCGGAGAACACGGCGCTGCGCGCCGACGGGCCGTGGCAGAGCACGCTCGGCACCGATCTGGCCGGCGCGCGGCTCGGGGTGCTGGGCCTGGGCCGGCTCGGCAGCCAGGTCGCGCGGGTAGGGCTGGCCTTCGGCATGGACGTCGTCGCGTGGAGTCCGCACCTGACCACCGAGCGGGCGGCCGCGGCCGGTGTCGGGCTCGCCGCGTCGAAGGCCGAGCTGTTCGCGACCAGCGACGTCGTCACGATCCACCTCGTGCTGGGGCCCGGGACCCGGGGGCTGGTCGGCGCGGGCGAACTGGCGGTGATGCGCCCGGGCGCGTACCTGGTCAACACCTCGCGCGGGCCGATCGTCGACGAGGACGCGCTGATCGCGGCGCTGCGGGCGGGCCGGATCGCGGGTGCCGCGCTCGACGTGTTCGACGTCGAGCCGCTACCCGCCGACCACCCGTTCCGGACCCTGCCGAACGTGCTGGCCACGCCGCATCTGGGCTATGTCACCCACGGCACCTACGAGGTCTTCTACCGCGACGCCGTGGAGGACATCGCCGCCTTCCTCCGGGGGACGCCGATCCGGGTACTGGGGTAGAGGCTGTCCCCACGACCACCACCGCACCCCCCGCGAGCCCGGTCGACTTCGACGCCTACGGCGACTACTCCCCGCCGGCGCGGAAGGCGGCGGCGGCGTTACCCGGAGCCGCTGCGCGACGAGATCGACGCGCTCAACCAGAGCGTGTACGACACCGTCAACAAGGCGTCCACAAGTGCGGGTTCGCCCCGACCCGGGCCGCCTACGACGACGCGGTGTACCACCACCACTTCACGGCGAACCTGCGGCGGCTCACCGACTACCCCAACCTCTGGGGCTACGCCCGCGACCGCTATCGGATCCCGGCGTTCCGGGAGACGACGAACCTCGACCACATCCGCCGGCACTACTACGGCACGCACCCGACGGTGAACCCGCGGCGGATCGTCCCGGCCGGCCCGATCGTCGACCGGGACGCGCCGGCCGGGCGGGGCGCAGGGCCCGCGCGGGCCGACCGCGCCCGCCGACCGGCCCGGGCGGCGTAGCGTCGGGTGGCATGCCGACCGGCCCCGTCCTCATCGCCTTCGACGGCACCCCCGCTTCGCGCAACGCCCTGCAGAAGGCCGCCGAGCTGTTCGCGCCGCGCCCGGCCGTCGTGGTCGTGGTGTGGGAGGCCGGCCGGGCCTACGACCTGGTCGACATCCCGAGCAAGGCCCTCGACCTCGCCCCGCTCGACCTGCGCACCGCGGTGGAGCTCGACCAGGCGATGTACGAGGCCGCCCGGCGGCTCGCCGAGCAGGGCGCCGCGCTGGCCCGCAAGGGGGGACTGGACGCCGAGGGGCGCACCGTCGCCGACGACCGGAGTGTGGCCGACACGCTCATCCGGGAGGCCGACGAGCTCGACGCCGCGGTCCTGGTCATCGGCGCGCACGGGCACGGGACGCTCAGCGAACTGCTGCTCGGCAGCACCTCGCGGACGGTCCTGAAGAAGGCGCCGTGCCCGGTGCTCGTGGTCAGGGCGGAGGACCGGCAGGCCGCCGGGCGCCCTCAGGGGTAGCACAGCTCGTCGATGTAGACGCGCGGCAGCTCCGAGGCGAGGTCGTGGAACTCCTTGGGCTGCACCGCGTCGCGCACCGTCGACAGCACGGCGCGGGCGTGCACCCGCGCCACGTCGACGGGTACGTCCTCGCGCTTGGCGATGCGTTCGACGAACTCGTCGAGCGTCATCCTGGTGGCGAGCCCGCCGGAGGCCTCGTCGCCGCGCTGGAGCGGCGGGTGCAGCTCGGGCGGGAGCTCGCGGGAGAGGTCGCGCACCTCGCCGCCGGCGATCCGCTCGGCGAGGATCTCCAGCGTCGCCTCGGTGGCGCGGGCGGCGGCCTCGAGGTCGATCCCGGCCCGATCGGCCACCCGGCTGAGGAACTCCTCGATCGGCCACGGAGGGGCGGGCCGCCGGGCCGGGCCGAGCAACGGGTCGAAGTCCTTCGGCAGCTCCGCGACCAGCGGGTCGAGGACGTCGGCCGGGATGGCCCGGCTCAACGCGTAGAACACCGCCCGGACGCGCCGCGCGGCCTGGGCGATGTCGAGGTTCTCCTTCTCGGCGACCCGTCTCACGAGTTCCTCGGCGTCGAAGGTCTCACGGGGATGCTTCGGCGAGAACCACGGCCGCATCGGCTCGGGCGCATGCCGGGTGACCTCGGCCAGCGGCCCCTCGTGGGCGCGGTGCGCGAGGGCCACCACCACATCGCGCGTCGCCCGCTCGGCGGTGTCGTGATCGACACCGGCCTCACGAGCGACGATCGAGAGGAATCGGTCGTAGTCCATGGCTGCCCATCCGGTGGTGTCGGATCCTGCACGGGACCGACCCGGGTGACCCGCACCGCGCCGATCAAACCTCCGTGGAGCGAAAGTGGCGTCGGCTGCATCTGATGCAGGGTGAGCCACTCTCGCTCGCCGGGGGCGGCCCTCGTCCTCGGGGTGTGAGATCCGGCGCCCGGGGTCGACCTGGCGAGTCCTTTCCGCGGCCGCGGCTCCGCGATAGACGTAGAGCGTTGGACCGCTGCTCCGCAGCGTGACACCGAAGCGACGGACGCCACCCCGATCGGCGCAGCGGTCCAGGTCGACAGCCGGGACGGATCGCATCATGACCGAGACGCAAGAGGCCCGTGACCAGCCGGCGGTCGTCGTCGGCGTCGACGGGTCGGAACCGTCCAGGAGCGCGCTGCGGTGGGCCGTTCGCTATGCGAAGGCGATGGGCGAGACGGTGCACGCCGTGATCGCCTGGGAACCTCCGGTGATGTTCGGCCTGGAGATGCCGGTCGGCATCGACACGGATTTCGCCGCTGATGCCTTCTCCGTCCTCAAGGAGACCGTGGACACGGTGCTCGGCCCCACTCCGGAGGTCAAGGTCCGCACGTCGGTGTTCGAGGGCTATCCGCCCCTCGTGCTCGTGCGGGAAGCCCAGGACGCCGATGTACTGGCCGTCGGAAACCGGGGCCGCAATACCGTTGCCGGCATCACACTCGGCTCGGTGAGCTTGTACTGCGTGGCTCACGCCCGGTGCCCGGTCGTGGTGGCCCACAAGGCTCAGGACGAGAACCGGGGTCGATCGCCATGGTGAGCGTCGGCTACTTCCTCTCCTGCGAGGAGTTCGGCCCCCGGGAGCTGGTGCGGCAGGCCCGACTGGCCCAGCAGGCCGGGTTCGAGCGGCTGTGGATCTCCGATCACTTCCACCCGTGGAACGACGCACAGGGCAACAGCCCGTTCGTGTGGTCGGTGATCGGCGCCCTGTCGGAGGTGACCACGCTGCCGATCAGCACCGCGGTCACCTGCCCCACGATGCGGATCCACCCCGCGCTCATCGCGCAGGCCGCCGCCACCGCAGCAGCCCAGTGCGAGGGCGGGTTCGTGCTCGGGGTGGGGACCGGCGAGGCACTCAACGAGCACATCCTCGGTGATCGTTGGCCGCCGGCCGCGGTGCGCCAGGCGATGCTCGAGGAGGCCATCGGTGTGATCCGCGAGCTGCACACCGGCCGTGAGGTGAGCCATCACGGCCGGTACTACACCGTGGAGAACGCCCGGATCTACACCCGCCCGGAGCGGCCGGTGCCGATCTACGTCGCCGGGTTCGGGCCGCGCGCCACCCGGCTGGCCGGGCGGATCGGCGACGGGTACTGCACCGCCGACCCCGATCCCGAGATGGTGCAGCTGTTCCGCTCCTCGGGTGGCGGGGACAAGCCGGTGCAGGGCGGGCTGAAGGTGTGCTGGGCGGAAACCGAGGAGCTCGGGGTGGCGACCGCACACCGGTTGTGGGCCAGCGAGCTGCTGCCCGGCCGGCTCCGCTCGACGCTGCCCCGGCCACAGGACTTCGAGCAGGCCGGCAGCCTGATATCCAGGGAGGCCGTCGTCGCGCACATCGCGTGCGGCCCGAGCCCGGAGCGCCATCTCGTCGCCGCGTGGAAGTACGCCGACGCCGGGTTCGACGAGGTCTACGTGCAGCAGATCGGCCGCAACCAGGAGGCGTTCTTCGACGCCTGGGCGGAGAAGGTTCTCCCCGAGCTGCGCTGACCATCCCCTCGGCACCCGCTCACCGGCCCGGCACTCGTTCGTGCTCCGGTGCCGCGGCACCCATCCGGTGGGTGAGCCGGCGGTTCCCGTCACGTGTGCCAGGCGCGCCCCTGCATTCGGGCCAGCTGCTCGACCACCCCGACGGGCGTCAGGTGCGGGCGTCCGCCGAGCCGGCGAACGGTCGACGCTGCCGCCGCAGTGGCCAGCCGGCCTGCCTGCTCCGGCCCCGCGCCACATGCCAGCCCGGCGACCAGGCCGGCGACGAAGGCGTCACCCCCGCCGGTGGTGTCCACCACGACGACGTCGGCCAACGGCACGACCACCTCACCGCCGTCCCAGACCAGCACGTTGCCCTCCTGCCCGGCGTCGAGCACCACCAGACCGGGGCCGCACTCCAGCAGCTCCCGTGCGGCGCGCACGGTGTCGTCCGCCCCGCGCAGCGGCCGGCCGGCCAGCAGCTCGGCTTCGCGATGATCCGCGCGCAGCACGTCGGCCTCGGCCAGCAGCGCCGGGCGGAGCCGGGGGTCCTGCGGCGCGCCGTCCAAGACGACCGTGGTCGCGCCCCGGCGTGCCATCCGGGCCGCCGTGAGCGCGACCGGCGCCGGCTGCTGCAGCTGGATGACGACGGTCTGCACGTCGGCCAACGCGTCCGCCGCCGCTGTGAGGTCGGCTTCGCCGAGCAGCACCTCGGGCGGCAGATCCTCCAGGTAGCGCCAGCTCCGGCCGCAGTCCACCACGTCGACGACCAGGCCGGTGGCCGCGCCGGGCCGACGGGTCACCCACGTTCCCGCCACGCCGTCACACGCCAGCTGCTCGAGCAGCCGGTCGGCGACCGCGTCATCACCGACCACCCCGACCATCCCCGGCCGCAGCCCCAGCTGGGCCATCGCGACAGCCTGGTTGGCCCCCTTGCCGCCCAGCATCTCGCGCCGCTCCCGCACCGGCGTCGTCCCGTGCGGCCCGGGCAGCGCGTCGACCAGGACGGCGAGATCCCGCGCGATCTGACCGAGCGCGATCACGTCCAGAGCGGAGCTCGGCGGTGGCACCGTCCCGCGACCTCCTCCTCATCCGGCGGATCGTGCGCCCGTGCCGGCCTCTGCCTGCCGGTCGACGTCGTGGCGTAGCTGGGTGCCGCGATGAGCCAGCAGCGCGACACCGGCGATCACGACCACCCCGGAGATCGCCTCACCGGCGAGGGCGGGCGGTGAGATGTCCAAGCGCTCGCCCAGCCAGGCCACCCCGATGGCGATCCCGACCAGCGGGTCCACGATCGTGATGATCGCGAGGGCGGGGGCGATGAGAACACCCTGCTGGAACGTGTGCTGGCTGAGCAGGAACCCGATCGGTCCGATGACGCAGACGACGTAGAACGCGGGGTGGGAGAACATCTCGGGCAGCCCCCCGCTGCGGATCTCCCCGGTCACGACCTTGATCAGGCCGGCGGTGACCCCGTAACACACCCCGGTGGCCACGGCCAAGGCCGCCACGTGCGCGTTGCCCGAGAACCGCGACGCCGCGGCGACGACCAGGCACCCCACCACGATCGCCACGAGCACCACCGCCAGCGGCAGCACCTCCGGCAACGGCGGAAGGTCGGCGCTGCCGCCGCTCGGCTGGGCGAGGGACAGCAACGCCGCCAGCCCGACCGCACAGGCCGACGCCCCCAGCAGGATCTGCCGGTCCAGGCGGCGGTGGCCCAGCCACGCCGAGAAGACCGTGCCGAACAGGATGTCGGTCACCAGCAGCGGCTGGACCAGAGCCAGCGGCGCGAACGCGAGGGCGAGAACCTGCAGAGCCAGCCCGAGGACGACGATGCCGGTGCTGAGCACCCAGAGCGGTTGACGGATCAGCTCCAGCAGCAGCCGCGGGCTGAGCACGCCGGTGGCCGGAACCTCTTTGGTGGCACGCCACTGCAACGCGCTGGCGAGCCCGAAGCTCGCCGCTGCGGCCACGGCGGTGGGCACGGCGACCAGCAACATCGACGGCGGCGCAGCGGGCACGGTCCTCAGGCCTCTCCTGAGCGGTCACGGCGCCTCCCGGTTACCACCGCATCGCAGGCGCAACCGTGATCCGGGTGCCTCTCGGCCCCAGGTCCTGGCCGGCTGCCCGGCCCGGCCGTTCATCGGTCCGGGCCCGGGCCCGGGGGTGCGCAGCGGCCGGCGCCGAGCGGGCGGTCGGCGCCCGGTGCCAGCAACGCCAGGACGAGCACGGCCATCGCGCCGGCCCAGTGCAACCCGAGGTTCGTCAGCACGTTGGGGACGCCCGGGACCCCGGAGACCGCGATCCACCAGACCAGCATCAGCGCCGCGGCCAGGATCGAGCCGATGATGGCGACCGCCCGCCACCAGGTCAGCGCCCGGTACACGGCCCACCCCGCCGCGGCGAAGACCAGCACGGTCACCGGGGCCAGCACCCGGATCACCACCCAGGCCGGCCCCACCGGCGGCGCAGGCGTGCCGGCGAAGGCGGGGGTGAACCACAGGAACGTGATGCCGAACAGGACGAGTCCGAGTGCGACGAACAGCCTCGTACGGCGCATATGGGCCTCCTCACCTCGGCCCCCCGGGTCCGCTGGTGGATGAGCTCAGGCCCGAGCGTCCCCTGTGGGGTCGTCCGCGGTAAGGACCGAAAGGCCCGAACGGAGAGGATCGGCGCTGCGCGGGCAGGCCCGCCCGTCGGCGGGCGCAGCGCAGGTGCCGATCTCCGGCGAATCGCCGGGCGCGCAATCCATCCGGACGGCCGGACCGTATCGAGTGTCAGGGTCGGACGACCCTGGGGGAGGGGACGGTCGCACGCCCGGGGTCTGCCGGGCGCTCACTCCCGGGGGCGAAGCCGCAGCGACGAAGCCAGCAGCACGAGCCGACCGGTCGTCCCCGGATCCGACGGCCAGTCCCCTCCCGACGCCTTGGCGAGGGATCTGGAGCATGGGACCGACACAGATCAACGGACTGCCTGCGCATGCCTTGCTCGTCCATGTCGTGGTCGTCCTGGTCCCCCTGACCGCACTGCTCACCGTGGCCGCAGCGTTCTGGCCCGCGGTGCGTCACCGTCTCGGCATCGGCCTGCCGCTGCTCGCACTGGTCATGGTGATCAGCGTGCCGGTGACGACGAACGCGGGAGGCTGGCTGCTGCACCGGGTGCCGTTCACCCCGCTGGTGCTGGCCCACGTCCGGCTGGGCGATGACATGCTGCCCTGGGCGATCGCGCTGTTCATCGCCGCGCTCGCGGTATGGGGCCTGCGCTTCGTCGAGCCGCTGCCGGCCCGGCCGGCCGGCACCGCCGCGCCCGGCGCGCCGCCGGACCCCGGTGCGGCGCAGCCCGGCTCAGCCGCACCGGAGCCGGGCCGCACCCGGGTGGCGACGCTCCTGGCGGAGCGGCGCAGGGCCCCGGCAGGCCACCGGCAGTGGGTGCTTCTCAGCGCGGTGGTCGGGGTGCTGGCGGTGGTGGTCGCGGCCGGCACGGTGGTGCAGTGCTACCGGGTCGGCGACTCCGGGGCCCACGCCGTCTGGACCGGGCGCTACAGCCAGCAGCCGCTGCCCCGCACGGGGCCGGCGCCGGGGTGACGGCGGTCGTGATGACCCCCTCCGGAACACCACCGGCTGCCCTGGCCGAGCCGGTCGACCATGACGTCGGACCGCAGCGGTGCGCGGCCGCCGGCGCTCGGTCACGTGCCGACCTCGGCGAGGCCGCGGCGCCGGCTGGGCAGCCAGACCCACCGCGGTGGGCCGTCCCCGGGGACCAGGAGCACCGGGCAGCGCGCCCTGCGGGCCAGCCCCTCGACCGGCGAGCCCGCGATCCCGGAGAACAGGGGCCCGCGCAGCGAGCGACCCAGCACCAGCAGCCGGGCCCGGCGCGACAGCGCGAGCAGGAACTGGGCCGGCCGGTCGTTGACCACGATCGGCGTCACCGCGACCTCCGGATGCGCGGTGGCCGAGGCCGACAACGCGATCTCCAGCTCGCGGCGCACCCGGTTCTGGGTGGCGTCCCAGCGGGCCAGCCGCCCGGGCAGGATCCGGCCGAGATCGATCCCCCGCTCGGTCCAGGCCCGCACCGCACTCAGCGGAGCGCCGCGGGCGTCCGCGGCCCGGAACGCCAGCTCGACGACCGCCTCCGGGGTCCACGGCGCGACCCCCACCACCACCGGTCCGTCGTCGTCGCGGGCCACCGGCGGCAGGACCGCCACCGGGCAGTAGGCGTGGGCGACGAGCCGCCGCAGGTCGGGCACGTCGCCGGGAACCACAGCCATCGCGGACTCGATCGACAGGGCCCGCAGCGCCTCGGCGGCGGCCGCGGCGGTCGTCTCGACCTGTACCTCGATGTCCTGGGCCACTCCGCGGGCGGTGGCGAGCGCCAGCGCGAACGCCGCGCGGTTGGCCGGTGGCCGGGATCGGCAGTCGGGGAGCACCATGCGCAGCCGGGCCCCGGTGCGGGCGGCCTCGGCCGCGGCCCAGCGCACCGCGGTGCGTCCCGGTGCCCGGTGGTCGACACACACCGTGATCGGTGGCCCGCCGGTCGTCGGACGGGTGGCCATGGCTGTTCCTCCCTGCCCCGGCGGGCGGAGCCCCGCGGTCCGTCCAGGCTCCGGCGCCGCCGGGCACCGGGCCAGGGGCCACACGGCCCGGGCCCGGCCACCGGAGGTCCTGACCCGACGTCCGTGGTCGGACGGCGCCAGGCCGCGGGACCTTCGACCCTCGTCGGTGTCCGCGGCGGCCCGCAGACTTCCGGATATGACGGCAGAACGCGCGGGCCCGCACGGTCGGGTCGCCGCGATCGGCCCTTCGACACCGGCCGAGGCGGCCTGCCGGGGTTCCGCAGCGATCCTCGCCGCCGCCGTACCGGCGCACCGGGCCGGCCTGCCCTGGCGCTTGCGCTGGGTCGACCGCGGTTTCGAGCTGCGCGCGAACCGGCGTTCGCTGCCCGACGACGACCCGGGCGCGCGTGAGCTGCGCCTGGTGTCCGGGGCGGCGCTGCTGGAGATCCGGCTCGGAGTGTCGGTGCAGGGCCGGCGACCGGTGACGACGCTGGTCCCCGACCCGTCCCAGCCCGGCCTGCTGGCGGTGCTGCGCATCGGCGAGCGGGGTCGTCCGACGCCGGAGGAGCTCGCGCTCCACGAGGCCGCGGCGGACGGTTTCGCACCCCGCCCGGCGGTGCCCCCGGTGCGCGCCGCAGCCCTGTTGCGCCGCGCCGCCGAGACCGAGGGCGCCTGGCTGCGCACCGTGCCGACGACCCGTTCCCGATCCACCGGGGAGACCCCGCCCGCCGGCGGCCCGGTCCCGCTGACCGTCGTGCTCGGCGGCTACGACGACCGCCCCGTCGCCCAGCTGCAGGCCGGTCAGGCGATGCGCCGTGTCGAGCTGACCGCGTCCGTTCTGGGACTCGACACCGCAGTGCTCCCGGTGGCCGTCGACGACCCGGACGTGCGACGCACGCTGACCGGACTCGTCGGGCCGGGACTGCACCCGCAGGTCGTGCTGCGGGTGGGCGCGCGCGAGACCACACCGGCCTGACGCCGGGCAGAACCGGCTCGGCCGGACCGGGTCGAACGGCCCGCCCCGCTCGGGCCGGGAGCCGCTGCCGCCGCTTCGGGCGCGCTGGAAGCGTCGCGACCAGACACCGAGGAGGATGATCATGAGCGGATTTCGGGCGGGCGCGCCAGTGGTGGCCGGCGTCGACGGGTCGGACTCGGCCCTCGAGGCCGTGCGCTGGGCCGCGCGGGAGGCCGCCCGGCGCGGAAGCCCGTTACGGCTGGTCAACGCCTTCGGCTGGATGTCCACCGAGCGCGTCACCGACCCCGGGCTGGGCGACAGCTATCGCGAGGTGCTCCTCGACGCCGCCCGCGACGAGGTGGCCCGGGCCGCGGCCGCAGCCACGGAGACCGCGCCGGGCGTGCAGATCGACCGGCAGGTGTCGAGCGGCTACCCGGTGGCGGTGCTGACCAACGAGTCGGCCTCCGCGCAGCTCGTCGTGGTCGGCAACCGGGGGCTCGGCGGCTTCTCCGGGCTGCTCGCCGGCTCGGTGGCCATCGCACTGGCCGCGCACGCCGCGTGCCCGGTGGTCGTGGTCCGGGATGGCGAGGACGGGCACTCGCCGGAGGACGGCCCGGTCGTGGTCGGTGTCGACGGGTCTGCGCTCAGCGAGGCCGCGCTCGCCTTCGCCTATGCCGCCGCCGACGCCCGGCGGGTGCCGCTGGTGGCGGTGCACGCCTGGCACGACCTCCTCGTGGACCCCACCATGGCTCCGCTGCTGGACTGGCCGGCGATCGAGGCCGACGAGCGGCTGCAGCTTGCCGAGCGGCTGGCCGGCTGGGGGGAGAAGTACCCCGACGTCGTGGTGCAGCGGCTCGTCACCCGGGACCGTCCCGCCCGGGCGCTGGTCGAGGAGTCCGGCCGCGCCCAGCTCGTGGTCGTCGGATCCCGCGGCCGCGGCGGCATGAAAGGGCTGATGCTGGGGTCGGTCAGCCAGGCGCTGCTGCACCACTCGGTGTGCCCGGTCGCGATCGTCCGCCCCACCGACGACGGGACCGCGTGATGGCTCGCGAGGCCGGCCCCGGCAGGCGGTGAGGACCGTGCGCGCCGAACCGTACCGTCGCCGCCACTCGTCCGCCGGGGGGCGGATGCCGCGCCGTCACACCGACCGGGTCGAGGACGCGCTGGCCTGGCTGCTCAGCTCGCTCGCCCTGCTCGTGCTGCTCGCCGCGATCCTCGCCGGGTTCGCCGTGCACGGCCGGGAGATGGCACGGGTCCAGCGGGAGAACGGCGAGCGCACACCGGTGAACGCGGTGCTGCTCACCGCCTCACCGGTGCTGCCCGCGTCCCAGGGGAGCCCGTGGCTGGCGCCGTCCCGGGTGCCCGCGAGCTGGACCGGGCCCGACGGGAAGCCGCACACCGGCCTCGTCACCGTCCGCGGGATCCTGAAGGCCGGCGCCACGGTGCGCTCCTGGGTCGACCGGAGCGGGGCGCTGGCCCCCGCGCCGTCGTCGGCGGCGTCCGCGGGGATCTCGGCCGTCATCGTCGCGCTCGGCGTGCTGGGGGCCGGCTGGACGCTGCTGGGTTCGCTGTGGGTCGGCGGCCGGCACCTGATCGCGGCCCGCAACGACGCCCGCTGGACGCGGGAGTGGGAGCGGGTCGAACCGCAGTGGTCCCGGCGGATCCGCTGACGCCCGCCGGATCAGCGGGGGCTCAGCGCGGCAGGTGGCCGAACACCTCGTCGATCGGGCGTCGCGGCGTCAGCGGCGGCGGCGCGGACCCCGTCGGCGCCCACCCGATACGCAGGATCAGCTGGGGACACAGCGCGCAGTCGAGGACCTCCTCGCGGACCATCGCCCGGGTCCGGCCGATCTCCAGCGGTTGGCTCAGCGGGCTGCCGGCCAGGCCGAGCTCCGTGGCGTGCAGCATGACCGCGCTGGCCGCCTCGCCGGCCCGCAGCCGGCACAGCGGGTCGTCGGAGGCCGTGGCCAGTACGTAGAGCGTGGCGCCGTCGACGTCCCCGGCGGCCGGGGTCTGCGCGAGCAGGCCGGTGCCGGCGTACCGGCGCATCGACAGGTCACCGTAGCCGGAGAGATCGCCGGGAACGTTGGCCACGGGCACCCCGTCTGCGCCGGCGACGACCCCGCTCCACAGGGCCAGCTCGACCGGGTAGCCGGCCGCCGCCTCCTGCAGCTGCGCGGCGGCCCGGATGGCCGCGGTGAGCCGGCGGCGCACACCCGGGTCGGTGGCCGGGCGCAGCGCGGTCCCCTGGTCGGCGGCCCGCTGCACGAGCTCGTGTTCGAACCCGTCGGGCACCGGCCAGTCGGTGAAGCGCCTGCGATCGGTGCGACGCGCGGTGATCGCGCCGGCGAGACCGAGGTCGGCGCCGGGGCAGTGCCCCGAGAACAGCTCCAGGGCGGCCAGGTGGTCGGGGTCGGCGGGGTTCGGCAGCCGGTGCACGACTGCGGCCACCTCCACCGCGGCCAGTGCGACCCGGGCGTGGTGCAGCAGGGCGCCGCAGCTCACCACCAGATCGCGGCCGTCGGCGTCGGCGGCGGACAGCTGGCGGGTGCGGTCGGCGTAGAGATGCAGGGTCCGGTCCCCGGCCCGCCAGCGCCACGGCTGGGTGTTGTGCACCGACGGCGCCCGGGAGGCGAGCTCGAGTGCCGTCCGCAGCGTGTCACGGTCGACCCGGGTCGCGCTCATCGATGCGCCTCCGTCCGCGCGGGGGCCAAGCGCCACACCGACGACGCCCGGGCCAGCGATTCCTCGATCGTCGCGGAGGTCGGGATGGTCACCGCCTCCGGCCACTCATCGGCCTCCGCCGCCATCGCGGCGGCCACCGGGACGGTCGCGTCCGACGGGCCGGCCGGGCGCGTCCGGATCCGGCGGCCCGCCGACTCCGCGGTGGTCCGGCACTGCAACCGGAGCAGGTCGCTGTGCGTGCGCCTGGCAAGCTCCGCGGCGTCGTGCCGGTACTTCGCCGAGGTCCAGGAGGCGTCCAGGACGACCGACTCGCCGCGCACCAGCAGCTCGCCCGCGCGATGCAGCAGCTCGTCGTAGAGCTCAGCGGTGTGCGCGGGGTCGTAGAGCCCCTGCCGGAACCCGGCGGGGGCGGGCGCCCCGGGATCGAGACCGGCCAGCTCCTTGCGGATCCGGTCACTGGACAGCAGCACGGCGCCGAACCGGTCGGCCAGCCCACCGGCCAGGGTGGTCTTGCCGGTCCCGGGCAGGCCGCCGACCAGGGCGAGCCGGACCGCCCCGTCGTCGAGGTGGCGCAGCGCCAGCTCGGCGTGCTGGGCGACCTCCTCGGCCGCGGTCGGGTCCCCCTGCTGATGGCGCATCGCCGCGACCTTGGCCCGCACGAATGCGCGGTAGGCGATGTAGTGATGGCGCAGCCCGGCCGGCGCCGGGTCGCCGGAGAACGCGACGTAGGCCCCCAGGAAACCCTCGGCGAGGTCCGGGCGGCCCAGCCGCTCCAGGTCCATGGCCAGGAACGCGACGTCGTCGAGTCCGTCGACGTAGCGCAGCCGGTCGTCGAACTCCAGACAATCCAGCACCCGGGCGCCGTCGTCGAGCAGGAACACGTCGTCGGCGATCAGGTCGCCGTGGCCGTCGACGATCCGGTCCTGGGCCTGCCGGTCGCTGAACAGGGCGCTGCGACCGGCCAGGAAGCGCAGCGCGAGCCGCTCGATGGTGTCGGCGACGGCGTCGTCGAGCACCGCGCCGCGCACCGGGCGGGTCTCGGCCAGATTGTCCGCCCACCGACGGTGCAGGGCCTCGCGGCCGCCCTCGATGCTGATCTGCGGTCCGCGCCGTGCGCGCGCATGGAAGGCGGCCAGCAGCCGAGCGAGCCCGCGCAGCCCGGGACCGAGCGGCGCCCCGGACCGGACCAGCGTCGACAGCCGCCGCTCGCCCGGCATCCGGCGCATCACGACGAGATGGTCGATCGCCGCCGCCCGACCCTCTGCGTCGTGCATCGGCTCGGTCACGTCGCTGACGCCCAGGTACACGTCGGGGGCCAGCCGCCGGTTCAGCTCCACCTCGCGGTGGCATGCCGCGAGCCGCCGCGCCGTCGTGCTGAAGTCCAGAAAGCCGGTGCGGACCGGTTTCTTCAGCTTGTACGCGCGGTCGCCGAGCAGGAACACCACCCCGATGTGGGTCTCCCGGACGGCGGCGAACGGGTCGGGCGGCATCCCCGTCACCAGAGTTCGCCGAGGTCGTGCGGGTGCTCCAGCCACTGCGGCGGGCCACCGGGCGTCAGGGTCCGGTGCTCCGCCGCCGCCATCGGCCGGTCGCCGTCCTCGGTGATCGTGATGCCCGGGCGGACCACCTCGACCGGGCACGGGCTGCGCCGCATCACCTCACGACTCGTCGAGCCGAACAGCGCGCGCACCGGCGCGCCCCGCCCGCGGGTCCCGACCACCAGAAGCCGGGCCCCCGCTGCAGCCTCCAGCAGGTGGTCGGTCGGCTGGCCCCGGATCACCCGCAGCTCGACCGGGACGTCCGGGTAGCGGGCCCGCCAGGGCCGCAGCGCCGCGTTCAGCCGGCGCACCGCCTCGGCGTGCGCTTCCTCGTCGTGGCCGAGGAGGTGGTCACGCAGCGGGCCGGCGCCGTGCCGGGCGTGCAGCACGGTCAGCCCGGTCCCGCGCCGCCGGGCGTCGTCGAAGGCGACCGTGAGCACCGCGGCCTCGGAATGCGGGTCGTCCAGCCCGATCAGCACCGGCCGGCGGGACGCGCGGGAGCGGTGATGCCCACGCACCACGACCACAGGGCAGTCGGCGTGCCCGCTGACGGCCAGCGCGGTCGAGCCGGCCAGCGCCTCCTCGAGCCGCTGGCCGCCGCCCATCCCGAGCACCAGCAGCCGGGCCCGGCCGCTCTCGTCGAGCAGCGCCCGGACCGCCGGGTCGTCGGTGCGCTCGGTGCGCACCGGCACGTCGGGCTCGCGGCGGTGCGCCACGGTGTAGGCGCGGGCCAGGATGGTGGCGGCCCGGCGCCGCCCCGGCCCGGCCGGTTCCGCCGCGTAGGGCGCGGCGTGCACGATCCGTAGTGGCAACCCGCGGGAGTGGGCCTCCGCTGTCGCCCAGCTGACCGCCCGTAGGGCGATGTCGGTTCCGTCGACGCCGACGACCACGCCGGACGAGTCGTGCCCACCATGCTGCTCGTTCACATCGCCCAGCCTGCGGCGTCGGCGTCCGGCGGCGGCAGGGCCGGTCGTCCCGGGGCCGCGGGCCCACGGACCTCTCACCCGCCCGGCGGCACCATCCGCCCCGCCGGGGCCGGGTCGGGCGGCTGCTCCCGGCGCCGCAACGGCCCCATCCGCAGCGACAGGTACGCCAGCCCCGACACCGGGATCGGTAGCCAGAAGCTCGCCAGCCGCCAGCTCAACACGCCGAGGATCGCCGTGCCGGCGGGTGTGCCGAACCCGACGAGCACCGGGATCAGCACACCCTCGACGACACCGAGCCCGCCCGGGGTCACCGGCAGCACCGCCAGTACGTTCGCCAGCCCGAACGCGATGAGCAGCAGCGCGGGCGGGGTGTGGTGGCCGAACGCGGCCACGAACACCCACAGCGACGCCGCGTCGAGCAGCCAGTTCGCGCCGGCCCAGCTCACTGCGGTGACGAGCCGGCGCCGGTCGGTGCCGAAGTCACGCAGCCTGGTGGCCTCCCGGCGGATCACCCGCTCGATGCGGTCCGGGTCGATCCGCGAGGTGCGGGCCGCCACGGCCCGCAAGGCACGGATGACCTGGTCCTGGCCGCGGGTCACGCCGATCACCGCCACACCGACCGCCAGCATCAGCACCGCGCCCAACGCCGCCGTGACCACGTACAGCGGATCGCCGCCGTGTGTCGGGACCGAGATCACCAGTGCCGCCCAGAGCAGCAGGTTGAGCACGATCGCGGAGCCGATGCCCTGCACCGTCGCGACGAACAGGGTGTCCGCCGGGCGGACTCCGGCGGCGATGAGCAGCCCGAACCGGAACGTCGCCGCGGTGGCCGCTCCCCCGGGCAGCACATGACTCGCACCGAGGCTGGTCAGATCGATGCGGAACAGGACACTGAGCGGTGGCCGGTGCCCCACCGGCACGACGGTGCGGGTGAGCAGCGAATAGGTGAACAGTGCGGCGAGCTCCAGGAGCAGCCCGGCGGCCAGGTACACCGGGCCGATCCGCTCCAGCCGGTGCGCCGCATCGTGGGCGCCGGGCAGCAGTATCGCCGCGCCGTAACCCACCACGAGCGCCGCGGCGAGGGCCCCCGCCGCCCGCCATCTGCGGCCCTGTCGTCCCCCCAAGGGCACGCCGGACCGGGCCTAGAGGTGCGGCTGCGCCGGCTGCGCCGTGACCTGCTCGATGTCCTCGGCAGCCGTGTTCAGCAGCCGGTGGCTCAGCTCCGACAGGGCGCGTGCCGTGGCGAGCTCGTCGCCGATCTCGGGCACGTCCTTGTCGGCGGGGTTCAACCGGGCCGTCCCGACGCCGACGAGCCGTTCGGTGTCGCGTGTGTGCAGGCTGGCGACGGCGCGGGTTCGCCCGTCGTGCTCATCGATGTCGACGATGACCGTCCAGCGCTTCGCGTCTCGCATGTCGCTCTCCTCCGCCCTGCAGACCGTCGTGGCGAGCTTGGTCCGCGGTGGGGTCGCTGCGCAGGGGCCGAAGGCGTGAGGTCGGGGGACCTCTGGCCTGTGATCGCAGGCCCGGTCGTTCCGGCCTCCGGCGGCGGCGTCCGGCCTGGGCCCAAGGCCTTCGCCGGGCCCAGGCCGCCGGGGCGCAGAGGGGTCGTTCGGCCCGTGCCCGTGCTCACCCGCCCGGCCACTGTGTCGGTATGTCGCGGCGACGGCGTGTGGTGGCGGTGGGCCGTCGCGGCGCCCGCGGTAGATGAAGGGGAGAGGCGATGAAGGCACGCGACGTGATGAGCGCCCCGGTGATCACCCTGCGTCCGGACACCCCGGCGCGGGCGGCCGCCGCGTTGCTGGTCTCGCACGGGTTCACGGCCGCGCCGGTGGTCGACGCCGAGCGCCGGATCACCGGCATCGCGACCGAGGCCGACCTGGTTCGTGACCGGATCCGTCCGGAGGGCTGGCCGCGGGCCGCCGAGCGTCCCGACCCGCCCGTGGAGCGGGTGATGACCCCGGTGCCGGTGACGATGCGGCCCGAGGACGACCTCGCCGACGTCGTCTCGCTGATGCTCGAGGAGCAGGTTCGGTCGGTTCCGATCGTCGAGGACGGGGTCCTGGTGGGGATCGTGAGCCGTCGCGACGTGCTGCGGGTGGTGGCCCGGGGCGAGTTGACCTCGGAGGACGTGTGGCGGCGGCGGACCGGGGTGGGGAGCCCCCAGCACGCCGAGTCCTGATCTCTCCACCGCGGGCACCTGCCCGTCGAGCAGCGCCTGACCCGGCCGATGCCCGGCTGCGATCCGGCCCGGCGGGCCGGCTCATTGCCCGCTTCAGGCCGGGCGCGGCACCAGGAGCACCGGGCAGGGCGCGTGGTGCAGCGCGGTGCGGGCGACCAGGCCGAGCTCGCCCCGGCCACCGGCCCGCGGACCGCCGAGGACCAGCAGGTCCGCCTCCAGCTCCTCACCCACGAGCTCGTGCGGGCGGGCGCGGACCAGGTCCGCAGTCACGGCGAGCTCGGGGGCGAACGCGGCCACCTGCTCGACCCCGGCGTCGAGCAGTCGCCGGCCGTGGTCGACGGCGGCGGCCAGCCCGACGCTGCGCTCACCGAAGGAGGTCGGCACCCCGTGCACGATCGTGAGCCCGGCCGCGAGCTGCGCGGCGCTGTCGGCGGCGTCGGCCAGCACCGCGGCGTCGTCCGGCAGGTCCCGCAGGGCGGCGACGACGCGGGGCGGGCCGGCGTGGGCGATGGTGCGCCGCGGCACGAGCACTGCGGTCCCGTCGGCCTCGGTGAGCAGGGCCGCGACGTGCGCGGCGGCCTGGGCGCAGCGATCCGCGACGAGCAACCCGGCAGGTGTGGTCTCCAGCGGATGCAGCACCAACTCCCGGCCGGAACGCCGGCACCATGTCACGGCCCACTCCGGCGCGGGTGAACCGCCGGCCGCCGGGTCCACGACGACCACCACGCGACCAGGGCCGACGCGACCGGTCGGCCGGGTGGCGAAGGCCGTGCTGGCGTGGCGCATCTGAGTGACCTCCATGATTCGCGGCCGATCGGCCGCGAATCAGTGTCCACCGTGGCCGGGGCGGGGTGTAGGGCGGATCGGCCTGTGGTCACCTGCCGACCGGCAGGCGGGCGGGGACCACCGACCTGCCGACCGGGGGCTTCCGCCCGTCGCCGGTCGCCGTGCGGCCCGGCACGGTGGTCAGCGACGTCCGGGCGGTCCGGCCGCGACGGCGAACAGGAGACGGGATGGACGAGTCGGGAACGATCGTGGTGGGCGTCGACGGGTCGGCGGAGTCGCGGGCCGCGTTGAGGCACGCCCTCGAGGACGCTGCCCGCCGCACTGCGCGGGTACGTGTGGTCTCGGTGTTCCAACCCCCGGAGTACTGGGCGATCGCCTACGGGATGGCGGCGCCACCCACACCTGAGGAGGTGGCGGCGGACGTCGAGACCAGCACCGAGGAGATGGTCGCCGCGGTGGTGGCCGAACACCCCGGCCTGGCGAGGGTGCCGGTCGACATCCGGGCCCTGGCGGGTGCGCCGGCGAAGACGCTGATCGATCAGGCGCAGGGCGCTCAGCTGCTGGTGCTGGGCCACCGCGGTCGGGGCGGGTTCACCAGCGCGTTGCTCGGCTCGGTCGGCATGCAGTGCGTGCTGCATGCGGCCTGCCCGGTGACGATCGTCCGGCCGGCCGAGGTCCCGGTGGACGAGCCGGCCACGGAATCCGGCACCGCCGTACCGGCGTCGGCCTGAGGGGCGGTGCCGTGCGACGCACCACCGTCCGTGACGTGATGACGACCGCGGTGGTCTCGGTGTCACCGGACGCTCCCTTCACCGAAGTGGCGCGGGAGTTGTACGGCAATGCGGTGCGCGCCGTGCCCGTCGTGGACGCCGACGGCAGACTCCTCGGCGTCGTCTCCGAAGGCGATCTGCTGCGCACCGTCGAGCGGGCCGGCGACGACCAGGCGCACGGGCTGCGCAGCCGGTTCGCGCAGCGCCGCGACGCCACCGGCCGGACCACGGCCGGTGAGCTGATGAGCGCACCGGCGGTGACGGCCGGTGCGGACCTGAGCATCGCCCGCGCGGCCCGGATCATGCACGACCGCAGCCTCGGCTGGTTGCCCGTGGTGGACGTCGACAACCGGGTGATCGGGGTGGTCGGGCGTTCCGACCTGTTGACGGTGTTCCTGCGTGAGGACGCGGAGATCCGTGGCGAGGTCGCCGACGAGGTGCTGCGAGACACCCTGCACCTCGCCCCGGGCCGGGTCGAGGTGCAGGTCGACGACGGCGTCGTCACCCTGGCCGGCACGGTCGGAACCCGGGCCGACGCGCGGCTGGCCGTCCGGTTCGCCGAGCGCCTCGAAGGGGTCGTCGGCGTGGTCGACCGGCTGACGTACGAGGTGGACGAGCGGGTGGCCGACTCCGCCGTGGCACCGATGTACTGAGCACACCGATGTACTGAGCACACCGCTGTACTGAGCAGACCGCACCGGCGTCCGGCTGGAGGGCCGCGCGAGGGTCGCGCGCCGGGCGGGGGGCTTTGGGCCCCTACGCGGCGGACCTGCTGCTCTGGGGCCGGGGCACCGGGGTGACGACGCTGGTGACGACCAGGCCGCGGGTGATCACGAGGAGGTCCCTCCATGGACGCCAGCACGCCCACCCCCGGGCCTCCCGACCGGCGGCCGGTCGTCGTCGGGGTGGACGAGTCCGACTCGGCCCGCGACGCCGCCGAGTGGGCCGGTGACCTCGCGTCGTTGTGGCAGGTCCCGCTGCGGCTGGTGCACACCGTGCTCGGTGAGCCGGATGCGCCGCCGATCAGCACCGTCCCGGACTGGCTGCGTGAGCTGGTCGACGCCGCCGAGCGGTGCGGGGTCACCGGGGCCGGGGCCGAGGTTGTGTCCGGCAGCGCCATCGAGCAGCTGGTCGAGCGTTCGGTGTCGGCGCGGCTGCTGGTGGTCGGCAGCTACGGCGACGGTGCGTGGTCCGGGATGCTGGCCGGGCCGACGGCGCTCGCACTCGTCGGGCGGGCGGCGTGCCCGGTCGCGATCGTGCGCGGCACCTCGCCGCAGGTGCCGCCGCCGCGGGGCGGCCCGATCCTGGTCGGGGTGGACGGCTCTGCGGCGGGGGACGCCGCGCTCGAGTTCGCCGCGGATCTGGCCGCCGCCGAGGGGGCCCGGCTGCTCGCGTTGCACACCTGGGCCGACGTCGTCGCCGACGCCGCGGGCGGGGTGCGGCGGCTGCCCGTCGACTGGGACACCCTCGGCGCCCGCGGGGCCGAGTTGCTGGCCGCGCACCTGAAGCCGGTGCGGGAGCGCCACCCGGGCTTGGCGGTGGAGAGCGAGGTCGTGGGGGACAGCCCGCTGCGGGCCCTGATCGACCGTTGCCGGGCCGCCCGGCTGGCCGTCGTGGGGCACCGCGGCTCGGCCGAGGGGAGCGGGATGTTGCTGGGGTCCACCAGCCGTGCGCTGGTCGAGTTCGCGGCCTGCCCGGTGATCGTCACGAAGTCCGACTTCGCGGCGGCGGCCGATGTGCGCGGGGCCGCGACCGGGTCGACGGCCACCGAGTCCTCGGGGGTGGGATGAGCGCCGTGGGCCGCTGGACCGGGGTGCTGACCGCCGGGCTGACGGCTCTGCTGCTGACGCCCGCGACCGCCGTGGGCAGCGTCGGGAAGATCCGCTGTGGCCCGATCCGCTCCACCAGGCCGACGCTGTGCAGGTCGGCCAGCAGTTCCTTCTCGACCCGCGCCGGCGCGGGCACGATCCCGCGCCGCTCGAGCTCGTCGCTGAGGTGGTGGAGCAGCGCGGTCAGGCCGGGCCGCAGTGCGGTGGCGGACCACCGTCCGGGTCGCGCCCCCGTGCCCGGCGCACCGCTCACCGGTCCGGCGGCGTCCGGGCCACCAGGTCGAACTGCATCACCCGGATGCGCATCGGTAGAGCCTGTGCGCCCGGTGGCCGGCCGCTCCACGGCCGACCGGGGCCCGGGCCGGGGTCGGACGGCCCGTTCGGAACGGGACCTAGTGCGCAGGCGCTGTGGCGCCCCCGGGTGCCAGGGTCGGCGGATGGCGACTTCCCGCCGGCGCTTCCGGCGCGAACCCGGCCCCCGGCCCGCGCCGCCCGGGGCGGTGATGGCCGAGCTGCGGCGTCGTCCGCCGGGTGTGCTCGGGTGAGCACGGCGGCCGCACCGGGCGCCGCGGCGCTGCGGCACCGCGCATTGCTCGCCGACGGCACCCCGGTCCTGGTGCGCCGGCTCGGTGCCGACGACCTGGCTGAGGTGGAGCGGCTGCACCGCGAACTGCCCCTCGACGATCACTATCTGCGGTTCTTCACGGCCTCCCGGGCCGGCTCCGATACGGCGGCCCGGTCGATCGTGGGTCCGGACAGCGTGGCGGTGGGGGCGTTCCGGTCCGCGCGACTGATCGGGGTGGCGCACTACCGGCGCAGTGGCGAGGGCACGGCGCCGGAGGACCCGGAGATCGCCTTCGCCGTCGCCCACGACCAGCAGCACAAGGGGGTGGCGACGCTGCTGCTGGAGCACCTGACCTCGCTGGCCCGGCTGCGTGGGGTCCGCCGGTTGGTTGCCGACGTGCTGGCGATCAACTACGACATGCTGCGGGTCTTCGCCGACGCCGGGCTGCCGGTCACCCGCCGGGTCGACGGCGAGATCACCCATCTGGTCCTGGAGCTGCCGCCGGGCACGCCGCCGCGCGGCTACCGGGACGCGGTGCTGGAGCGGGAGAGCCGGGCCGACGCGCAGAGCCTGCGCCCGCTGCTGGAGCCGCGGTCGATCGTCGTCATCGGGGCCGGGCGGCGGCGGGACTCGATCGGCCGGTCGGTGCTGCGCCGCATCGTGGCGGACGGGTTCACCGGCCCGGTGTACGCGGTGCACCCGCACGCCGCCGCGGTCGCCGGGGTGCCCTGTCACCGGTCGGTGTCCGAGCTGCCGCCGGGTGTCGATCTCGCGGTGCTGTGCGTCCCGGCCGCGGCCGTGCCCGAGGTCGCCGAGCAATGCGGCCGGGCCGGTGTCCGCGCCCTGCTGGTGATCACGTCGGGGATCAGCTGTGATCCGGTGCTGGCCGGGGGGCTGACGGCTGCGGTCGAGCGCTACGGGATGCGGCTGGTCGGACCGAACTGCCTGGGTCTGGTCAACACCGACCCGCGGGTCCGGCTGCAGGCCACCTTCTGCCGCGACGCGACGGCCGGCCCGGTGGGCGTGGCGGCCCAGTCGGGCGGAGTGGTGATCGCGATTCTCGCCGACCTCGAGCGGCTCGGCCTGGGCGTGTCGACGCTCGTCTCCACCGGTGACGGGGCGGACGTCAGCGGGGACGACCTGATGCTGTGGTGGAGCGAGGACGACCGGACGCGGGCAGCGGTGCTGTACGTGGAATCGCTGCGCCGCCCGCGTACGTTCGCCGAGCTGGCCCGGCGGCTGTCCCGGCGGATGCCGGTGCTGACGGTCCGCTCCGGCAGCACCGAGGTCGGCGCCCGCGCCGCCGCCTCGCACAGCGCCGCGACGGCGACCCCGCGGGTGGTGCGCGACGCGCTGTTCCGGCAGGCCGGGATCCTCGCGGTGGACCGGCTCTCCGAGCTCACCGAGTTGCTCGCCCTGTTGTGCTGGCAGCCGCTGCCCGCCGGGCCGGCGGTCGCCGTGATCAGCAATGCCGGGGGACCGGGGGTCCTCGCCGTCGACGCCTGCGTCGGCTACGGCCTCATCCCGGCCGAGCTGACCGAGGCCACCCGGGAGCGGTTGCAGCGGGTGCTGCCGGCGACGGCGGCGGTGGGCAACCCGGTCGACACCACGGCGACGGTCGCCGCCGCCGGCTACGGGGAGGTGCTCGCGGCGGTGCTGGCCGACCCGGGGGTCGACGCGGTGATCGCGGTCGGCGCCGCCACTGCCGCAGGCGACCCGCTCGAGGGCGTCACCCCGGCGGTCCGGGCCACGGTGCCGGGCAAACCGGTGCTCGCCGCGCGGCTCGGGCAGACCGCCGCGGTCGGCCGGTTGTTCCCGGGCCGCGCCGGGGCGGGTGCGTCGTCCGTCGGCGATCCGGTGGCCGCGCCGGCCGGCGCCGATGTGACCGCCGCGCCGGCCACCGTGCCCTGCTACGCCGACCCGGCCGCCGCAGCGCTCGCGCTGTCCCGGGCGGTGCAGCGCACCCGCTGGCTCGCCCGGGCCCGGGCCGACACCCCGTCCGCGGCCCCGGACGGCATCGACGTCGATCGTGCCCGCGCCGTGGTGGCCGCCGACCTCGCCCGCAGGCCGGCAGGGGGTTGGCTCGACCCGGCCGCGACGGAGGAGCTGCTGCGAGCGGCCGGTGTCACCGTGGCGCCGACCCTGGTGATCCGCACGCTCGAGGACGCCGTGCGCCGGTGGCAGCGGATCGGCGGCCCGGTGGCGATCAAGGCCGACGTGCCCGGCGTGCTGCACAAGAGCGCCGCCGACGCGGTGTTCACCGGGCTGGACTCGCGCCGCCAGGTGCTGCACGCGGTACGTGAGCTGCGGTCGCGCTTCGGCGACCGGCTGCGCGCGGTGGTGATGCAGCCGATGGCGGGACACGGCACCGAACTGCTGGTCGGGGTGACCAGTGACCCGCTGTGCGGACCGCTGCTG
The DNA here is from genome assembly GCF_012911935.1 of Pseudonocardia acidicola. Taxonomy (GTDB): domain Bacteria; phylum Actinomycetota; class Actinomycetes; order Mycobacteriales; family Pseudonocardiaceae; genus Pseudonocardia; species Pseudonocardia acidicola. The sequence continues at coordinate 57,481 of NZ_JAAXLA010000034.1, forward strand.
ACCGTCGGCCTCGGCGGGGTGAACACCGACCTGGTGGACGACCGGGCACACTGCCTGGTCCCGGTCACCGACGGCGACGTCGACGAGGTGCTCGCCGCGTTGCGTGCCGGGCCGCGACTGTTCCCACCGGACGCGCCCGGCCGGGGCCTGGCCCGGGACGTGGCGGTGCGGCTGGCCCGGCTGGCCGACCTCGTCCCCGAACTGGCCGAGTTGGAGATCAATCCGCTCGTCGTGTCCGGAACCGCAGCGATCGCCGTCGACGGGCGGGTGCGGGTGGTCCCGGCCGAGCCGGCGGACCCCTGGCTGCGGCGGCTGCCGACCTGAGCAGCGGCGAAGCGGGTGTCAGTCCAGCGTCACCAGCATCGCTTCGAGGCGGCGGCGCGGGGTCGGTGGCAGTTCGGCCGCGCAGTCCGGTGCCCAGCCCATCCGGATGATCAACTGCGGGTTGTCGGGCGTCCGCAGGATGTCCTCGCGTAGCCGGCGGCGGGTGTGGGCCACGGCCAGGGCCTGACTCAGCGGCGTGGTCGCGAGCCCCTGCCGGGTGGCCGCGAGCAGCACGGCGCTGCTGGCCTCGCCGGCACGCAGCCGGGCGAGGATGTCGTCGTCGTGGGTCGTCAGCACCGTCATCACCGCGGCGTCCTCGGCGGGCTCGCGTGGGCCGCCGGACGCGCGGACCCGCGGGAGCCTGCCGAGGCCGCAGAAGTCGGAGCCCGCGCCGGGCCCCGGGCGGGAGGCGGGCGGGATGCCGTCATGGGAGCCGGCGTAGCGCCGGGTCCAGATGGCCAGCTCGGCGGTGTAGCCGACGATGTAGTGCTGATGGGCGGCGGCCTCGGTCAGGGTGGCGTCCAGTCGGCCGCGGGCGCGTTCGTCGACGACGGCGTGCAGGGCGGCGCCGAGGCCCGCGGCCCGGCTCGCCAGAGCCTGCAGCTGCTCCGGGGGGACCGGGCGCATGCTGAACAGGCGGCGGTCGGTGCGGCGGCCGGGGATGGCGCGCATCAACTCGCCGTCCCGGGCGTCGGGTTGGCCGGGCCGCGCGTGCACGGTGGCCAGGTGCGCGCTGTTCTCCGGATCGGGTAACCGGACGGTGTCCGAGGCGACGCCGAGTCCGGCGAGGGCGACGCGTACGTGATGCAGCGCCGCGCCGCAGCTGAGCACGAGGTCTCTGCGGTCGGGGTCGGTGCCGATCAGGTGCCGGTTCCAGTCGGCGTGCAGCTCGACGTGGTCGTCACCGAGTCGCCAGCGCCAGGGCTGGGTGTTGTGCACCGATGGCGCGTGCAGGGCGAGTTCCACCGCGCGGCGCAGCGCGTCCGCGGTGAGCGAGTGGCGGAGCGGGGATGCGGCCGACGTGCCCACTCTCCGAGCCTGATCCGCTCCGCGGGCCGGGGGAAGAGGCCGAAAGGCCCGGCGGGGGACGCCTCCCGGTCCCAACCTTCGAATCAATTGGTTGCGATTGTCGGATCTTTCTGCCGGGTGGAGAGGAGTGCGGGCGGCGGTCCCGTTCGGCCGCGGGATCCCGTGCGGGAAGTAGCCGTCGCGCCCTCAGGTGGCCTCGGGGTCGATCGGCGGGCGTTCCCCGCGGGCCAACGGCGGCTGGGGCGCGGCGGGCTCCCGATCGACCGGGCGGGGCGCGGCGTCGGTGGCCGCGCCGGTGCCGGTGTTGGTGCCGGTGTTGGTGCCGTCGTCGAGCAGGTGGCGCAGCACGGCGCGCCGGGGATCGCGCATGGCGCTGACGCCGCCCAGTTCCCGGCCGAGGTCCTGCAGCGGCCTGCGCAGTTCGTCGAACTCCGGGCCGAGTTCGCTGCGCAGCTTCTGGTTCGCGTCCCCGGCGTAGCTGCGGAGCTGACGGATCGTGCGCCCCAGCCAGGCTGCGGCGCCGGGCAGCCGCTCGGGGCCCAGTATGAACAGAGCCGCCAGGCCGAGGACGAACAGCTTCTCGATGCTGAGGTCGAACACGATCACCCTCCGGCCCAGCCGTGCGGCGCACGGCCCCGTCGGAGCCATTGTCGGCGCGGTCCCCCGGAACTGTCGAATTTCCCGCCGAATCGCCCATTCCGTGATGTTCACGGCACAAAGTCGTGCAGAACGGGTGGAGATCGCTTTCCTCCGAACCGGCCTTCGGAATCCCACGACGGTTCCAGCGCAGTTCTAGAGTGCGCAGACAGCGGAGACGACGGAATGTGGGGCCCGACGATGGACACGGATTCGGGTACGGGCGATGCGCAGACGGACGCCGGGGCACAGCCCGCAGCCGACCATCTCGGCTCGCCGGCGGCGATGCGGGCCGAACTGCTGCGGCTGGAGGAGGCGTTGTGCGCCGGCCACCACCCGGTGTCGGGCCCGGCGGGCGAGCTGAGCCACTCGGCCGTGGCCGGCGCGGCGCGCAGCCGCATGCACGCCGCGCGCGTCCCGGCCTGGTTGCGGGTCACCCGGGGGGAGAGCCGGTGGCCGGTCGCCGCGGTGATCGTGGTGGCGATCGGGCTGCAGGTCGCGCTGCCCGACCGGCTGGCGCTGCAGTCACGGTGGCTGCTGCCGGCCCTGGAGGTCGCGCTGCTGGTGGCGCTGGTGGCGGCCAACCCGCATCGGCTGAGTCGGGAGTCACGGCTGCTGCGCACGGCCAGCCTCGCCCTGGTCGGGGTGATCAGCCTGGCCAACGGCTGGTCGGCGACGGCGCTGGTGATCGGCCTGGTCCGCGGCGGGATGGGGGACGACGCCGGCCCGTTGCTGATCACCGGGGCCGCCATCTGGCTGACCAACATCATTGTCTTCGCGCTCTGGTACTGGGAGCTCGACCGGGGCGGCCCCGCCTCCCGCGCGCACGCCCGCCAGACGCTGCCGGACTTCCAGTTCGTCCAGATGCAGTCCCCGGAACTCGCGCACCCCGATTGGGAACCCCAGTTCGTGGACTACCTGTACCTGTCGTTCACCAACGCGACCGCGTTCAGCCCGACCGACGTGATGCCGCTGTCCCGGTGGGCCAAGCTGACGATGCTGATCCAGTCGATGATCTCGCTCGTGACCGTGGCGCTGGTCATCGCCCGTGCGGTCAATGTCCTCAAGTAGGTCATGAGCGTGTCGGGCTTCGCGGCCGCGGGCTGGTTCCTGCTGCTCGTCCCGGTTGCCGCGCTCGTCGCCGGTTACGTGTGGATGCTGGGCCGGCGGCGACGCCACGTGCTGCGGTTCACCCGGCTGGAACTGGTGGACCGGATCGTGCCGCACCAGCCGGGGCGGCGCCGGCACGTCCCCGCCGCGGTGCTCGCCGTCGCCCTCGTCCTGCTGGTCGTCGGGCTGGCCGGCCCGACCGCGGACGCCCGGGTCCCACGCAACCGGGCCGTGGTGATGCTGGTGATCGACGTGTCGCTGTCGATGGAGTGCACCGACGTGTCGCCGACCCGGCTGGCAGCGGCGCAAGACGCGGCCGCCGGCTTCGCCCAGCAGCTCACCCCGGGCATCAACCTCGGGCTGGAGTCGTTCGCCGGCTCCGCGACGGTGCTGGTCACGCCGACCACCGACCGCGCCCCCGTGGTGTCGCAGATCAAGACCCTGAAGCTGGCCGAGGCCACCGCCACCGGGGACGCCCTCTCCGCCGCGCTGGACGCGGTGGCGAACTTCGAGGCGACCGTCCCCGGTGGTGAGGGCGGCCCGGCGCCCGCGACGATCGTGCTGATGAGCGACGGCAAGCAGACCATCGGGCGTGACGAGTTCGTCGTCGCCCAGCAGGCCGCCCGGGCCCGGGTCCCGGTCAGCACGATCTCGTTCGGCACGCCCTACGGCCTCATCGATCTGGCCGGCGGCGAGGTCCCGGTCCCGGTCGACGACGAGTCGTTGCAGCGGGTCGCCGAGTTGTCCGGGGGGCAGTTCTTCAGCGCGCGCAGCAACCGGGATGTGCACGACGTCTACGACACCCTGCGTGAGCAGATCGGGTACGAGAAGGTCCGCAAGGACGTCAGCTGGGCCTGGTTCGCGCTCGGCACGCTCGCGGCGATGGTCGCCGCCGGGTCCGGTCTCCTGCTCACCCAGCGGCTGCCCGCCTGAGGGGCGTGCCGGGGCGGTTCCGACAGGACAGCTCCCCGGCCGCCTGTCAAGATCAGTGCGCCGCGTAACGGTCAGCGGGCGGTATCCGGATGAGCTCGGAGAGCAGGGTGTGGAATGGCGGTATCGGAAGACTCGGGCGTCGCCGGCGCGACTGCCGAGGCCGGCCACCATCCGTCGGTCGCCCAGCCGCACGGTGAGGACGAGGGGCCGGTGGTCGACGCGGAGGCCGTCGCGGCCCGGATCAGCACCGACGAGGCCCCGATGGGCGGGCTCGGGCGGCCGCTGGATCGCCGGTCCCCGTTCCTCGTGGGGGTGGCCGGTGCGGCCGGCGTGGCGGTCACGGTCGGCCTGGTCGAGATGATCATCAGCGCCCGCGATGTGCTGGTGCTGATCGGGTTGGCGTTGTTCATCGCGGTGGGCCTGGAGCCCGCGGTGTCCTGGCTGGTCCGGCGCGGACTGCCGCGCCTGGCGGGGGTCGCCTGTGTCGTCGTGGGCTTCCTCGCCGCCGTCGGGGGCTTCGCCGCGGCCGCCATCCCACCGTTGGTCAGCCAGGCGACCGCCTTCGTGGCGCAAATGCCGCGCTATCTGCAGGAGATGACCGACCGCAACTCGCTCGTCGGGCAGATCAACGCCCGGTTCCACGTGCAGCAGAGCGCCGAGCAAGCTCTCAACGGCGATGCCGGCAGCATCGCCGGCGGCCTGCTGGGCGCCGGCGTGGTCGTGTTCAACGCGGTGACCTCCACGCTGGTGGTCATGGTGCTGACCGTGTATTTCCTGGGGTCGCTGCCGGGGCTGCGCGCCGGGCTGTACCGGTTGGTCCCGAACTCCCGGCGCCCACGAGCGATCCTGATCGGAGACCAGATCGCCGCCAGGGTCGGCGGCTACCTGCTCGGCAACCTGGCGGTCTCACTGATCGCCGCGACGCTCACCTTCATCTGGTTGCTGATCTTCGGGGTGCCCTACCCGTTGCTGTTGGCGATCGCGGTCGCACTCCTCGACCTCATCCCGGTCGTCGGTTCCACCGCGGCCGGTGTCCTGGTCTGCCTGGTCGCGCTGACCGTGTCCCTCCCGGTGGCCGTGGGCACCGCCGGGTTCTTCGTCGTCTACCGGCTCGTCGAGGACTACCTGCTGGTCCCCAAGATCATCGGCACGGTGGTGAAGGTGTCCGCGTTGGCGACCGTCGTCGCGGTCCTGCTCGGCGGAGTGCTGTTCGGCGTCATCGGGGCTCTGGTCGCCATCCCCATCGCCGCCGCGGTCCAACTGATCGTCCGCGAGACCGTGCTGCCGCGGCTCGACCGCGCCTGAACCGGGCCGGCGCCGCGAGCCGGCGGCGTGCCGGCCCGGGCGAGAGCTTAGGTGGCGGCCTCGTCGGCGTCGCTGTCGGTGGCGAGAAGCTGTTCGGTGGCGGCGACGATGATCTGCCGGGCGGCGGCGTCGGTGAGCCCCAGGGTGTGGGCGAGGGTGTGCTGGTCGGCGCCGGAGAGGGCGAGCTGGACCGCGGCCCAGACGGTCTCCAGCGGAGCGTCGAGATCGGCGAGGGTGTCGGGGAGGCCGGTGTCGGACCAGCGGCCGGAATGCTCGCGCGCGACCGTGCGGGCGGGGAGTTCCGCGATGTCGGCCCACCGATCAGGGGTGGGGCGGTCGTCGGCGTCTGCGGGGGGATTCGGGGTCGCGTCCATGGCCATGACCTGCTCCTCTGCACTCGGATGATCATCTTGTCGGTCGGTCCCGGCCCAGCCGCGTGGTGGTGACGACCACCGTCACGAGGAGCGCCACGTCCGCCACCGCGGAGACCACGTCCAGCACCGGCACATGGTGGATCCGCGCGGCCGCGGCCAGGCTCAGTACCAGGATCCAGCCCGCGGGCACCGGCAACAGCAGGACCGCACGTGCCCGACCCCGGTGACCGCGCCCAACCGCAGCACCATCTCCGCCCGGGTCGCGCCGGGTGATCTACCGTCGCCCCATGCGGAAGGTGTTCGTCATCGGGATCGGCGCGGGGGATCCCGACCACATCACGGTTCAGGCCGTCAAGGCGATGAACCGGGTCGACGTGTTCTTCGTGATCGACAAGGGCGGCGTCAAGGACGACCTGACCGGGCTGCGCACCGAGTTGCTCGCCCGGCACGTCGGGCACGACCGCTACCGCGTGGTCGAGGCGGCCGACCCCGAGCGGGACCGCTCCGCCGAGGCGTACCGGGACGCGGTCGTCGACTGGCAGGACCGGCGCGCGGAGATCTACCAGCGCATGATCACCGACGAGCTCGGTGCGGACCAGGTCGGCGCCTTCCTGGTCTGGGGCGACCCGTCGCTCTACGACGGCACCCTGCGGCTGCTCGACCGGATCGCCGCCCGCGGCGAGGTCGAGTTCGAGGTCGAGAGCATTCCGGGGATCAGCAGCGTGCAGGCCCTCGCCGCGGCGCACCGGCTCATCCTGAACCGGATCGGCCGGCCCGTGCTGATCACCACCGGGCGCCGGATCGCCGCGGGCCTGCCCGAGGACGTCGACGACGTCGTGGTGATGCTCGACGGCGTGACCGCGTTCGCCGGTCTGCCCGACACCGACGTCGACATCTACTGGGGTGCCTACGTCGGCTCCCCGGACGAGGTGCTGGTGCACGGCAACCTCCAGGAGGTCAAGGACGAGATCGTGCGGGTGCGGGCCGAACACCGCGAGCGCAAGGGCTGGATCATGGACACCTACCTGCTGCGGCGCAGGCCCGCGGAGCGGTGAGCGGCGTGCTCCGGGCGAATCGTCTCTGATTGAGACAGCGGCTCGCCCGGCGCCGGTTAGCGTCCCTGATCCGTGAATGCGATGACCGCGGCCGTCCGAGCCATCGGCCCCCGGATGACGCGCGCGCGCAGCGGAGCCGTGCTGCTGGGACCGGCGCTGGTCGCCGCGGCGGCGTACGTCGATCCCGGCAACGTCGCGACGAACACCGCGGCCGGGGCGTCCTACGGCTACCTGCTGGTGTGGGTCGTCGTGGTGGCCAATCTGATGGCCGGGCTGGTGCAGTACCTGGCGGCGAAGCTGGGCCTGGTCACCGGCATGTCGCTGCCCGAGGCGCTGCGGGTACACCTGCCCGGCGGGGTCCGGATCGCCTACTGGGTGCAGGCCGAGCTGGTCACGATGGCCACCGACCTGGCCGAGGTGCTCGGCGGCGCGATCGCGCTGCACCTGCTGTTCGACCTGCCGCTGATCTGGGGCGGGGTGATCACCGCCGCGGTGTCGGTGGTGATCCTCACGGTGCGCGACGGCGGGCAGCGCCGGTTCGAACGCGTCGTCGCCGCGATGCTGGCGGTGGTCGCGATCGGGTTCGTGGCCGGGCTGTTCGTCTCCCCGCCCGACCCGGCTGCCACCTTCGGCGGGCTCGTACCCGGCTTCGGCGACGCGGGCGGCGTGCTGATCGCGGCCGGGATGCTGGGCGCCACGGTCATGCCGCATGCGATCTACGTGCACTCCGCGCTGGCCCGCGACCGGCACGGCCGCCCGGCGCCCGGCCCGGAACGCGCCCGGCTGCTGGCCGTCACCAAGGCCGACGTGACCGTCGCGTTGCTGATCGCCGGCGCGGTCAACCTCGGGCTGTTGCTGCTGGGTGCGGCGGCGTTGCCCGCCGACCTGCGCACCGCGAGCCTGGAGGGCGTGCACACCGCGCTGGGGCAGAACCTGGGCGCGGGCATCGCGCTGCTGTTCGCCGTCGCGCTGTTGTCCTCCGGGCTCGCCTCGACCGCGGTCGGCTGCTACTCCGGGTCGGTCGTGATGGCCGGGCTGCTGAAGATCCGGGTGCCGCTGCTGGCCCGCCGGGTCGTCACCGCGATCCCGGCGCTGATCGTGCTGTCGGCCGGGGCGGACCCGACCTGGGCGTTGATCCTGTCCCAGGTGGTGCTGTCGTTCGGCATCCCGTTCGCGCTGATCCCGCTCGTCGTGCTCACGTCGCGGCGGTCGGTGATGGGCGACGGCGTGAACGGGCGGTTCACCGTCGCGGTCGCCGGGCTGGTCGTGGCCGCGATCGTCGCGCTCAACCTCGCCCTGATCTGGCTGACCGTCACCGGACAGGGGTAGAGCTCACACCGGCGCGCGGGAACCGAACGGCCCCGGCGGGCGACCAGTGGGGTGTGAGCGGGAACCGCGCCGCGCAGCGGCGCAAGCAGAATGCGAGAGCACTCGGCGGCCGGCGCGGCCCGTCGACCTGGGTGATCGTGGCCGTCGTCGTGCTGGTGGTGTTCGCCGGCGCCGTCGGCTTCGGGGTGTACCGCGCCCAGCATCCCGGCACCGGCAACCTCGCGATCCCGCGGGGCGCCACCGCCACAGGGGTGCCGGTCGGCCAGCCCACCGCTCCGGCGACGATCGACATCTATCTCGACTTCCAGTGCCCGGTCTGCAAGGCCTACGAGGAGCAGTCCGGGCCGACCATCGACCAGTTCGTCGCGGCCGGGACCGCGCGGGTGATCTACCACCCGGTGGCGTTCCTGGACCGGTTCTCCACGACGCAGTACTCGACACGCTCGTCGGCGGCCTCGGGCTGTGCGCAGGACGCCGGGGTCTTCCCGCAGTACCTCAAGCTGCTCTATGCCAACCAGCCGCCGGAGAACAGCCCGGGGCTGACCAACGCCCAGCTCATCGCCCTGGGTCAGCAGGCCGGGGCCGGCGGCGACTTCGCCCAGTGCGTCAACGATCAGCGCTACGCCCCGTGGACCCAGAACGTCACCGACGACGCGTCGCGCGCGGGTGTGAACGCGACCCCGACCGTCAAGGTGAACGGGCACGAGATCGAGCGCACCGACGCCGCTCTGCGCCAGGCCGTGCAGGCGGCGGCGAAGTGACGCAGACGGCCGACCCCTCCCTGCTGCTCCCGCTGATGCGCATCGGCCTCGACCCGGTTCCCGAGCTGGCCGCGCTGCGCAGCGAACGGCCCGTCGCCCGCCTGGAGGTCCCGGACGATCTCGCGGTCGTCTGGCTCGTCACCGGGCACGAGGAGGTCCGCGCCGTGCTCGGGGACACGGCGTCGTTCAGCAACGACCTCCACAACCTGGCCGGCACCGGCCTGGAGATGCTGGCCGAGCAGGACCCGGGCGGCCTCGGCTTCCGCGACCCGCCCGAGCACACCCGGCTGCGCCGGCTGCTCACGCCGGCGTTCACGGTGCGCCGGCTGCGGGAACTGCAGCCGCGGATCGAGGCGGTGGTGGCCGCGCAGCTCGACGCGATGGCGGCCGCCGGGCCTGGTGTGGACCTGGTCGAGACGTTCGCGGTGCCGGTGCCGTCGCTGGTCATCTGCGAACTGCTCGGGGTCCCGGTCGCGGACCGCGCCGAGTTCGAGCGGCGCAGCGTCAGCCGGTTCGACGCGCTGGGTGACATGGAGAGCTCGCTGGCCGCGGTCCACGAGTCGATGGACTACCTGCGTGGGCTGGTCGTGGCGCAGCGCAGCAACCCCGGGGACGGGCTGCTCGGCATGTTGATCCGCGAGCACGGCGACGAGGTCGGCGACGACGACCTGGCCGCGCTCGCCGACGGAGTGCTCACCGGCGGGCACGAGACCACCGCGAGCATGCTCGCGCTCGGCGCGCTGGTGCTGCTGGAGGACCCGCAGCGGCGCGCGGCGGTGCTGGGCGATGCGGCCGGCGTCGACGCCGTGGTGGAGGACCTGCTGCGGTACCTGTCCGTGGTGCAGGTCGCCTTCCCCCGGTTCGCGCGCCACGACGTCGAGGTCGGCGGGGTTCGCATCGGGGCCGGCGACGTCGTGCTGTGCTCGCTGTCCGGCGCCGACCGCGACCCGGCGCTGGGCAGCGCCGGGCACCTGGCGTTCGGTCACGGCCTGCACCGGTGCGTGGGCGCCGAGCTGGGCCGCATGGAGCTGCGCACCGCCTACCCCGCGCTGCTGCGCCGGTTCCCCGGGCTGCGGCTGGCGGTGCCGCGGGACGAACTGGCCTTCCGGATGTTCTCGATCGTGTACGGGGTGGAGTCCCTGCCGGTCGAATGGTGACACCGGTGCCGATCTCGGGCGGACCGGCCTGGAAGGCTGGAAACCGACAGGGCGCCGTCGGGGCGCCCGGGGGGCCGGGGTGTCGCGGTGAGTGGAACGGACGGCGGGCGGTGTCTCGAGGCGGGCGCCGACCGCAGCGGTGAGGAGCGGGCCGACCGCGGCGCGGTGATCGCCGCCGGGATGACCACGCTGGCGACGTGGAGCCTGCGGCTGGTCCTGGTGGCGGCCGGCGCGGTGCTGATCGGGCTGCTCATCGGGCAGCTGTGGGTGATCGTCTGGCCGGTGCTGCTGGGCGTCATCCTGGCCACCGTGCTGCGCCCGCCGGTGGCGTGGCTGATCCGCCGTGGCCTGCCGCCCGCCCCGGCCGCCCTGCTCGTGGTCGCCGGCGCGCTCGGTGTGCTCGTGCTGATCGGCGTGCTGCTCGCGCCGTCGGTCGTGGGGCAGGCCGACGAGATCGCCGCGGGCGCCTCGGCGGGCCTGCAGCAGATCCAGACCTGGCTGTCCGGGCCCCCGTTCAACCTGGGCGAGGGGCAGATCGGCGCCGCTCTCAACTCGATCACCGGGCAGTTGCAGGCCAGCGCGTCGGCCATCGCCTCCGGCGTGCTGGTGACGGTCGGCGCGGTCGCATCCGGGCTGCTCAACGCGGTGCTGGCGATCGTGCTGGCGTTCTTCTTCGTCAAGGACGGCCCGCGGTTCCTGCCCTGGCTGCACCGGGTCGCCGGGCAGCGGGCGGGCCGCCACCTGGAGGAGGTGCTGCGCCGGGCCTGGCGCGGGCTCGGCGGGTTCATCCGCGCTCAGGCCCTGGTCAGCCTCGTCGATGCGGTGTTCATCGGGATCGGCCTGGTGATCGTGGGGGTGCCGCTGGCGCTGCCGCTCGCGGTGCTGACGTTCTTCGGCGGCTTCATCCCGATCGTCGGAGCCCTGGTGGCAGGAGCCGCCGCGGTGCTCGTCGCGCTGGTCACGAAGGGGCTGACCAGCGCGCTCATCGTGCTGGGGATCATCATCCTGGTGCAGCAGATCGAGGGGAACGTGCTGCAGCCGCTGCTGCAGAGCCGCAGCCTCGGGCTGCACGCCGTGGTCGTGCTGCTCGCGGTCACCGCCGGGGGCAGCCTGTACGGCATCGCGGGCGCCTTCCTGGCGGTCCCGGTGGCCGCGGTCGCCGCGGAGGTGCTGCGGTACCTGGGGGAGCAGATCGACCGCCGGTCCGGGGCGGCGGGGGCCGCCGACCCGGACCGGGCCGCCCCCGATGCGGAATCCGTGACCGTTTGATCGCGAGGTAATCGTCCTTCTTGTCCGCTATACACCCAATTGGGTGTGTTGTACGACACTTCGTGTGCATACGATCGCTCGTTAGTCACACGAAGGAGGCTCGATGGCTGCGGACAAGGCACCCCCGGCGAACCCGATGTCCCGGATCGCCCTGGCGAGCATGACCGGCACGGTGATCGAGTTCTACGACTTCTTCATCTACGGCACGGCCGCCGCTCTGGTGTTCAACAAGGTCTTCTTCCCGGAGCTCGGCGCCGCGGCCGGAACCGCGCTGGCGTTCGCGACCTTCGGCGTGGCGTTCGTCGCCCGACCCTTCGGATCGATCTTCTTCGGGCACTTCGGCGACCGGATCGGCCGGAAGCGGACGCTGGTCTCGACGCTGCTGCTGATGGGGCTGTCGACACTGGCCATCGGGCTGCTGCCCAGCGCGACGACGATCGGTGCGCTCGCCCCGATCCTGCTGGTGGTCCTGCGCATCGCCCAGGGGCTGGCGGTCGGCGGCGAGTGGGCGGGCGCCACGCTGCTCACCGCGGAGAATGCGCCGCCGGACAAGCGCGGTCGCTACGCGCTGTTCCCGCAGCTCGGCCCGTCGGTGGCGTTCGCCCTGGCCAGCGCCACGTTCCTGACGACCGCGCTGACCATGAGCGACGCCGCGTTCCTGGCCTGGGGCTGGCGGCTCCCGTTCCTCGCCAGCATCCTGCTCATCACCCTGGGGCTCTACGTACGGCTCTCGATCGAGGAGACCCCGGCGTTCCGGGAGTCGTCGGCGCGCGGCGACCGGGCCAGGGTGCCGGTGGCCGAGGTGCTGGTGCGCCGGCCCCGCGAGGTGCTGCTCGGCGCCGGCGCGGTGACCGGGGTGTTCGCCTTCTTCTACATCAGCGTCACGTACCTGACCAGCTACGGCACGCAGCAGCTGGGACTGACCCGGCCGACCGTGCTCGCGATGGGGATCATCGGCGGGCTCGTCTTCGCGGGCACGACGGTCCTCGGCGCCATCTGGTCGGACAAGGTCGGCCGGAAGCGGATGGTCGTGGCGGGCAACGCGGCCTCGGTCGTCATCGGGCTGGTCATGTTCCCGATCCTCGACCTGGCCACGCCGCTGTCCTTCGTGATCGGGCTGTCGCTGGCCCTCGGCGTGGTCGGGTTCGCCTACGGCCCGATCGGCGCCCAGTTGCCGGAGATGTTCTCCACCCGCTACCGCTACACCGGTGCGGGGATGTCCTACAACCTCGGCGGTGTGCTCGGTGGCGCGGTGACCCCGCTGCTGGCCACCCAGCTGGTGCCCACCCTGGGCAGCTTCGCGATCGGGCTCTACCTCGCCGTCGTCGCCCTGATGAGCACGGCGTGCATGCTGGCCCTGCGGGAGACCCGCGACGTCGCGATGACCGAGGTCGCGCCCGCCGCGGCGGGGTGAGCCAACTCGCCGGCGCCTGCGTCGCCTCCCGGGGGCGGCGCCGGCGTCAGCGGGCGCCGGCGATCTGCAGGGCGAACCGGCTGTACTGGTCGGCCACCTGCTCCGCGCTGAACGGGCCGTCCTCGCGGAACCAGCGGGCGATGCTCACGCACATCTCCCGGATCGCGAAGGAGGCCAGCGCCGGGGACTCGACGCTCATGGCGCCGCCGGCCACGCCCTCGGCGATGATCGCGCGCAGTGCGTGCTCGTGCTTGCGGCGCTGCTCCTGCTGCTCGGAGCGGGCCGGCTCGTCCAGGCTGGGGGTGTCCCGGTTGACGATCAGCGCCTCGCGGCGGTGGGTGGCGTGCCGCAGGGCGTACACCCGGGTGGCCCGGCGCAGTCGCTCGACGGGATCGGACACGCCCTCGACGGCCGCCTCGAAGTCCTGCAGGACGCCCGCGGTGGTGCCGGCGACGATCGTCTGCAGCAGCTCCTGCTTGGAGCGCATGTGGTTGTAGAGGCTGGGCGTGCGGATGCCCAGGGCCTCGGCGACCTGGCTGAGCGCGGTGCCGTGATAGCCGCGCTGCGCGAACAAGGTCAGGGCGGCGTCGAGGACCGCGGCGCTGGTGACCGTCGTCCGCGTGTCGGACGTGGCGGGTTCCGCGGTGTGCGATGCCACTCGGTCCACCCCCGATGATGTGCTAACAAACGGTCACTAGCGTACCGCCGACCCGGGAGTCGCCGGGCACGACGCCGTCCGGGCGGTGATCGTGACAATGAACTGCCCACCGGGGACCGGGTGATGGGCTCGTGCGGGCTGCCGCTGCCGGGCTGACGGTGCGGCCGGTCGATCCGGGCACCGGGCGTGACGTGCTCCCCGGTGAGGAGGGCGAGCTGTGGGTGCCGGGCCGAGCACGGTTGCCTGCGGATCAGTGGCCGGACCAATGAGCTGATCATCCGTGGCGGGGAGAACATCTACCCGGCCGAGCTGATCGAGGTCGATGCCATCCCGCGGACCGGCTCGGGCAAGATCCTCCGCCATCAGCTGCAGCAGCGGCCGGCGAACGAGTCCTCCGTTGTCCCGGGCGCATCCGCATCGTAAGGTGCGGTCAATTAACGATCGTTAGTAAGTGAGGCGATATGCGGATCGGCGACATCGAGATCCTGCCGGTGCTCGACGGGGTCGGGCGGGAGCCGGCGGCCGAGGTGCTGACCCGGCCGGGCGTGGACGACCCGTGGTCCTGCCACCCGGTGGGCGTCGACGCCAGCGGCGTCGACCACGACGGCATCCTGCACCTGCCGCTGGGCGGGTTCCTCGTCCGCACCGGTGAGCGTGTCGTGCTCGTCGACGCCGGCGTGGGAACGATCAACAACGGCAAGTACGCCGGCGGCGGGTTCCTCGACGCGCTGCGCGGCTGTCACGTGGCGCCCGAGGACGTCACCGACGTGGTGTTCACCCACCTGCACTTCGACCACGTCGGCTGGGCGACGAAGAAGGGCGAGGTGGTCTTTCCGAACGCCACCTACCGCGTGCACGCCGACGACTGGGCGCACTTCGTCGAGAGCGCCGACGCCGAGGCGGGCGCGGTGCGCAAGCTCTCCCCGCTGACCGGGCAGCTGGAGACGTTCACCTCCGACGTCACGATCGCTCCGGGCCTCGACGCCCGGCACACCCCGGGCCACACGCCGGGTTCCACGGTCTACGTGGTGTCCAGCGGCGACGAGCGCGCGCTGCTGCTCGGCGACGTCGTGCACTCGGTCGTCGAGCTGGCCGAGCCCGACTGGGAGGCTGTGTTCGACGTCGACCCGGTCGCCGCCCGCGCGATGCGCAACGCGCTGGCCGACGAGGTCGCCGACACCACCGACGTCGTCGTCGGCGCGCACTTCCCGGGGCTTCGCTTCGGCCGGGTGGTCACCACCGGCGGCAACCGCGCGTTCCGCGCCCTCTAGGTGTAGTGACCCGGCACCTTGTTGACGGTCATGCGGCGAGTCGGGTGGCCGGGGGCCGGCCGCCGAGGGCGGAGTGGGCGCGTCGAGTGTTGTAGTCGTGCACCCAGCTGTCCAGGGCGGTGAGTCGT
>NZ_JAAXLA010000035.1 GCF_012911935.1 Pseudonocardia acidicola
GCCGGGGCGTCCTTCCGGGTGGCCTCGTCGTCGTCGCGCAGGCCCTTCATCTCGCCCTTGAAGACGCGCGCGGACTGCCCGATGGAGCGGGCCATGTCGGGAAGCTTCTTCGCCCCGAACAGCAGCACCAGCACACCGATCAGGATGACGAGTTCCCAGCCGCCGAGGTTCGGCATGAGCTGTCCTTCCAACGCGGTCAGATGTGGCGATACTACGCAGGTGGGCCGGTCCGGTCAGCGGGGAGGTTCCACACTTCTCCCCCGCACGGTGTTCAGTTCGGCCGTGAGCGGCGCCATGCCCGATTCCAGGTCGGCGTCCAGCTGTGCCCGGGCCCTGGTGAGCCTGCGGACCGGGCCGCGCAGGCCCAGCAGCAGCACCACCAGTCCGACCAGCCCGACCGCGGCCGTGATCACGGCCGGCAGGTATCCCCCCAACGTCTCACCCTTCCTCGTCGGCGGCCGAGGCCGCCAGGGCCTCGCGGGCGCGTTGCGCGACCGCGGCGGCCAGTTCCGGTGGTTCCAGGACCCGCGCGCCCCCGCCGAGCCCGAGCACGAGCCGGACCAGCCAGCCCGGATCGGCGTAGCGCAGGGCGACCCGGGCCCTGCCGTCGGCGAGCTCCACGACCTCGTCGACGGGGTAGTACTCGGCGATCCACCGCGCCTGCGGCTCCAGCGCCAGCACGGCGGTGCGATGCTCGGCGGTCGGCCGGAACAGCCCGGCCGAGACGTCGGTGGGCTCGGCCTCGGGCGGTGGGGCGGCGGGCTCGTCGAGCTGCTCGACGGCCTCGACCCGGTCGAGCCGGAACAGCCGCACGCCTTCCGCGCGGCGGCACCACGCCTCCAGGTAGCCGCGGCCTTCGACGAGCAGCAGCCGCATCGGGTCGACGGTGCGCCGGGAGACGGCGTCGCGGCCCGCGGTGTAGTAGCGGATGCGCAGCGCCCGGCCGTTCTCCAGCGCCGCCCGCACGGCGGCCGTGGTGGCCTCCTCCTCGCGGGTCAGGTCGACCGCCACCCCGGCCAGCCCGGCGTCACCGACCGCCCGCTCGATCTTGGCGGTGGCCCGGTGCACCGACGCGGTGTCGACCATGCCGGGCACCTCGCCGAGCGTGCGCAGCGCGACCAGCAGCGCGGTCGCCTCGGCGGTGGTGAGCCGCAGCGGGCGGCGCATCCCGGCGTCCTCGGTGACGGTGACGGTGTCGCCGGCGAACGACAGGTCGACCAGGTCGCCGGGGCCGTACCCGGGCAGCCCGCACATCCACAGCAGCTCCAGGTCGCGGCGCAGCTGCTTCTCGGTGATGCCGAAGTCGGCGGCGGCCTCCGCCACGAGCACGCCGGGGCGGGCCAGCAGGTAGGGCACCAGCGACAGCAGCCGCGGCAACCGGTCGGCGACGCCGGGGCTCACGTGCGCACCCCGTCGTCGGCACGGGCCCCGGGATCGGCCTCGGGACGGGCCTCGGAATGGGCTGCGGCGGCGGCCGCCCAGTTGCGCCGCACCATCTCGGCCAGCTCCGGCGGGTGCAGCACGACGACGTCGGGGCCGTGCCCGCTCAGCCACCGCGCCACCATCCCGACGCTGCGCAGGTCCATCTCCAGCTCGTCGCCCGGGCGGCCGCGGTGGGTCCGGGGCCCGACCACGCGGCTGATCCGGCGCAACCCGTAGGCCTGGCCGGTGGGCACCCACACCCGGGCGGTGCCGATCACCGGCGGCGGGGCGAAGCCCTGTTCGAGGTAGCCCGTCAGGTCGACGTCGGGCGGCACGGTCACCGCCCCGGCCGGCCCGACCGGGGTGACCGGCCCGCTGATCCGCGACAGCCGGAACGAGCGGACGTCGTCGCGGTCGCGGTCGTGGCCGACCAGGTACCAGCGGCCGCGCCAGGACACCACGCCCCACGGCTCGACGGTGCGGCGCACGACCTCGCCGGTCGGGCCGCCGCGGCGGTGGTCGAAGGTCACCGCGCGGCCGGCCTGCACGGCCGCGAGCAGCGGTTCGAACGCCGGCTCGGTGGCCCGGACCCGCGGCTGCACCGGGCCGACGCGGGTCTCGTCGACCTCCACCCCGGCCGCGCGCAGCTTGAGCAGCGCCCCGTGTGCCGCCCCGGCCAGCCCCGGGGTGTCCCACAACCGCGCGGCCAGCGCGACGGCGGCGGCCTCGTCGGCCTCCAGGTCGATCTCGCCGAGCTCGTAGTCCTGGCGGGCGATCCGGTAGCCGTCAGCGGTGTCGAACGACGAGCGCCGGCCTGTCTCCAGCGGGATGCCCAGCTCCCGCAGCTCGTTCTTGTCCCGCTCGAACATGCGGAAGAAGGCCTCGTCGCTGGGCGCATCGGCGTAGCCGGGCACGGTCGCGCGGATCCGCTCCGCCGACAGGAACTGCCGGGTGGAGAGCAGGCAGAGGACCAGGTTCACCAGTCGCTCGGCGCGGGCGGAGGACACGCCGGGCATCGTACGACCGCTGCGTCGCGCGTATCGGGCAACTCGGAAAACCGCGGCCGTCTCACGATGTGACGCCTGATCACCTTGACGGGCCCGGACCGGACTACGACGCTCGACGTGACGCCGGACACGGAGGAATTTCATGACTGACCTGGGTACGTCCGAGACCTTCAACCCGTGGAGCGTCGTCAACCTGGTGTTCCATCACCTGGCCGAGCAGGGTCTGCACCCGGTGCTGGGCGAGGCGGGGCATCCGGCGGAGGCGGCCTCCGACCTCCTGCGAGCACTCGGCATCGCCCCCGGCCCGGACACCGCCGGCCCGGCCGCGCCCGGGGTCCAGGAGACGCTGGCCGACCTGCGCAGACAGATGCTGCCGGGCGTCGAGTAGGGCGCAACCGCGCACGACCCTCAGCCCACGGCATCACAGCGAGGCGATGAGGCGGTCCACCCGCTCGTCGACGGCGCGGAACGGGTCCTTGCACAGCACCGTGCGCTGCGCCTGGTCGTTCAGCTTCAGGTGCACCCAGTCGACGGTGAAGTCCCGCCCGGCGGCCTGCGCGGCGGCGATGAAGTCGCCGCGCAGCTTGGCCCGGGTGGTCTGCGGCGGGGTGTCCTTGGCCGCCTCGATCTCGCCGTCGTCGGTGACCCGGTCGACCATGCCTTTGCGCTGCAGCATGTCGAACAGGCCCCGGCCACGCCGGATGTCGTGGTAGGCGAGGTCGAGCTGGGCGATGCGGGCGCTCGCGAGGTCCAGGCCGTTGCGCTCCCGATAGCGTTCGACCAGCCGGTGCTTGATCGCCCAGTCGATCTCGCGGTCGATCAGCGAGAGGTTCTGGGTCTCCACGGCGTCGAGGGCACGGCCCCACAGTTCGAGCACCCGCTCGGTGGTCTTGTCCGCGCTGCCCCGGGCCTGCACGTGCTCGACGGCGCGGGCGTAGTACTCCCGCTGGATGTCCAGCGCGCTGGCCTCACGCCCGCCGGCGAGGCGCACGGTGCGCCGGCCGGTGAGGTCGTGGCTGATCTCCCGGATCGCCCGGATCGGGTTGTCCAGGGTGAAGTCCCGGAACTGGACGCCCGCCTCGATCATCTCGAGGACCAGCGTCGCCGAGCCCACCTTGAGCAGGGTGGTCACCTCGGACATGTTCGAGTCGCCCACGATGACGTGCAGCCGGCGGTAGCGCTCGGCGTCGGCGTGCGGTTCGTCGCGGGTGTTGATGATCGGCCGGGACCGGGTGGTGGCGCTGGAGACGCCCTCCCAGATGTGCTCGGCGCGCTGGGAGAGGCAGTAGACCGCCCCGCGCGGGGTCTGCAGCACCTTACCGGCGCCGCAGATGAGTTGACGGGTGACCAGGAAGGGCAACAGCACGTCCGCGATCCGGGCGAATTCGCCGGCGCGGGCCACGAGGTAGTTCTCGTGGCAGCCGTAGGAGTTGCCCGCCGAGTCGGTGTTGTTCTTGAACAGATAGATGTCGCCGCCGATGCCCTCGTCGATGAGGCGTCGCTCCGCGTCGACGAGCAGGTCCTCGAGGATCCGCTCGCCCGCCTTGTCATGGGCGACGAGCTGGGTCAGCGAGTCGCACTCGGCGGTCGCGTACTCCGGATGGGAACCGACATCCAGATAGAGTCGTGCCCCGTTGCGGAGGAAGACGTTCGATGACCGGCCCCACGAGACCACACGGCGGAACAGGTATCGCGCCACTTCGTCCGGGGACAGCCGACGCTGGCCGTGGAAGGTGCAGGTGACCCCGAACTCGGTCTCGACACCGTAGATCCGACGCTGCATGCCCTCCAGCGTAAGCGGAACACCGCCCGTACTGTCACGCCTGTGATCGAGTGGTTCCGCCAGGTTGTCGACGAGGTGAACGAGGCCGATCGGGGCATCGCGCGCCGAATCGCCCGTCGGCCCCCCAGTCCGCTGGACACGGCGATGAAGGGGCTGTCGACGGCAGCCGACCACAGCGTGCTCTGGTTCGGCATCGCCGCGCTGCTGGCGACCCGCAAGGGGGCCAGCCGCAAGGCCGCCGTGCGGGGGGTGCTGGCCATCGCCGGGGCGAGCGCCACCGCCAACGCGGTGCTGAAGCCGCTGCTGCCGCGGCGCCGCCCCGCGGCCGCGGAGTTGCCGGCCTACCAGACGCTGGCCGACCCGCCGACGTCCTCGTCGTTCCCGTCCGGGCACGCGGCCTCCGCGGCCGCGTTCGCCACCGCGGTGGCGCTGGAGAGCCCGAAGCTGGGTCTCGCCGTCGCACCGGTCGCCGGCGCGGTCGCCTACTCGCGGACCCGCGTGGGCGTGCATTGGACCTCCGACGTGGTCGCCGGGGCGGCGGTGGGTGCGGGCATCGCGCTGGCCACCCGCCGGTGGTGGCCCGTCCGGAGCACCGATGAAGCACGCGCACGACCGATGGACGCGGTGCCGGAGCTACCCGACGGCGAGGGCCTGGTGATCGTGGCCAACGCCAACTCCGGCGACCCGAACGTCGATCCGGCCGACGAGGTCGCCGAGGCGCTGCCCGCCGCGCTGGTGCTGCGCGCCGAGGAGGGCCTCGACCTGGGCGACCAGCTCGAGGCCGCGCTGGCCCGGCGGGGCGGCTGGGTCCGTGCGGTGGGTGTGGCCGGCGGTGACGGCACGGTCGCGGCCGTCGCCGCGGTGGCCAACCGGCACGGGCTGCCGCTCGTCCTCGTCCCGGCCGGGACGCTGAACCACTTCGCCCGCGACGTGGGCGTCTACGACCTGCAGGAGGCCGTCGACGCCACCAACGCCGGGGAGGCGGTGGCGGTCGATCTCGGTCTGGTGGAGGCGCACCCGGGGATGGGCGCGGACCCGAAGTCCGCCGAGGTCACCCGCACCCGGTACTTCCTCAACACCGCGAGCATCGGCTCCTACCCGGAGCTGGTGCAGCTGCGGGAGCGGTGGCAGCCGCGTTACGGCAAGTGGCCGGCCTTCGCCGCCGCGCTGGTGTCGGTGCTGCGCAAGTCCGAACGGGTCGAGGTCAAGATCGACGGCGAGTGGCGCCTGGTGTGGTTCCTGTTCGTCGGCAACGGGCCCTACCACCCGCGCGGGATGGTCCCGGCCTACCGGCCCACCCTCGACTCGGGCCTGCTCGACGTCCGCTGGCTGCGCGCCGACCTGCACTTCTCCCGGGCCCGCGCGTTCCTCGCGCTGGCGCTCGGCGCGCTCGGGCACAGCCGGGTCTACACCCAGCGCGAGGTCCGCGAGCTCGACGTCGAGCTCCGGGTTCCGGGGATGCTGGCCACCGACGGTGAGGTCGTCGAGGAGGCCGGGCGGTACACCTTCCGGGTCGCGAAGGACCCGATCCCGGTCTACCGGCGCGACGAGGACAACTGGACCGGCCGCGACCGCCCGTACGTGGGTTGATCGTGCGTCAGCGCACCCGGCGGCCGGTCTCGGCGCAGGAGTAACCGCCGAGGGCCTCCACCTCGGCCCGGAAGTCCGGGCGGTCGAGCAGTGCCCACAGCGGCGCGAGCAGCTCGTCGTCCAGGGCGGAGGCGCGCAGCACCAGGTCGTAGGGCTCCTGGGCGACGGGGACGAAGTCCAGCCCGAAGGCCCGGGCGGCGGCCAGGATGCCCATCCCGGTGTCGGCCCGGCCGGCGGCCACCGCGGCGGCCACCGCGAGGTGGGTGTGTTCCTCGCGCGAGTAGCCGGACACCGTCGCGGGGTCGGTCCCGCGGCGGGCCAGCTCGTGGTCGAGCAGGGCGCGGGTACCGGCCCCACGCTGCCGGTTGACGTACCGCAGGCCGGGCCTGGTCAGGTCGTCGACGCCGCAGAGCCCGAGCGGGTTGCCCGGGGCGACGATGAGCCCCTGGTCGCGGTGCACCAGCCGGACCACGGCGACGTCGGCATCCGCGCCGAGCAGCCTGTCGATGTAGGGCAGCGTGTACTCCCCCGTCGCCGGGTCCAGCAGGTGCGAGCCGGCGACGTGGCACAGGCCGTCGCGCAGGGCCACCAGGCCCCCGAGCGACCCGACGTTGGACGAGGCCAGCGTGACCAGCGGGTCCTGCGCGTGCAGCGCGGAGGCGGCCAGGTCCAGCACGAGGTCGTGCGAGCCGATCGCGACGATCGTGTGCCCGATCTCGGCGAGCCCGCGCAGCAGTTGCACCCGGACCTGCTCACCGGCGTGGTGGCCCTCCACCCCGGCGGGCACCACGAGCAGGCCGTCGGCGCGCACCAGCGAGGTGAGCACCCCGGCGCCACGGGGCAGCGGTGTGGCGACCACCTCGCCCTGCACCCGCCCCAGCCGGACCCGCACCCAGTCGTCCATCCCGATCGCGGAGGGCAGCTTGCGGGCCAGTCGCGCGGTGGTCGAGGGCCGCTCCCGCGGCGCGGCGCCTTCGAGGTCGGCGAGCAGCGGCGCGGCGAAGATGTCGAAGGTGAGCGCGGCCGAGACCGGGTAGCCCGGCGCGCCGAGCACCGGGGTCGCGGGGGTCCCGGCCGGGCCGGCGACGGTGCCGAGCACGACCGGGTGCCCGGGCCGCACCGCGACCCCGTGCACCGCGAGCGTCCCGGCGCCGGCGACGACGCGGGCGGTGTAGTCGTCGCGGCCGGCGCTGGACCCGGCGATGAGGATGACCAGGTCGGCGTCGACGGCGGCGGCGCGCAGGGCCGCGGTGATGGCGTCCGGGTCGTCGGCGACGATGTCGGTGACGCGCGGGTCGCAGCCGGCCTCGCGGGCCTGGGCGGCGAGCATCAGCGAGTTCGTGTCCAGGATCTCCCCGGCGGCGGGCTCGGTGCCGATCGGACGGATCTCGTCGCCGGTCGGCACGATGACCACCCGCGGCGGGCGCCGCACGGTGAGCTCGGTGGCCCCGGCCGCGGCGCAGGCGGCCACGTCGACCGGCCGGAGCCGGTGGCCCTCCGGCAGCAGCAGCTCGGTGGCGCTGATGTCCTCGCCGATCGAGCGGACGTGCTGGTAAGGCGGCACGGCGGCGCGCAGCTCGGCGGCCCCGTCGGCGGTCCGGTGCACCTGCTCGCGCATGACGACGGCGTCGTAGCCGGCCGGCAGCGGGTCCCCGGTGTCGACCACCTCGAACTCGCCCGCGGCGAGCAGCACCGGGGTGGTCTCGGCCGCACCGACGGTGTCGGCCGCCCGGACCGCGATGCCGTCCATCCCCGCGGAGTCGAACGCGGGCGAGGACCGCCGTGCCCACACCGGTTCGGCGGTCACCCGGCCGACGGCGGCCGCGGCGGGGACCCGCATCGCCTCCACCCGGGCGGGGCAGCCCGTTGCGGCCCGCGCCTGCCGCCAGGCATCGAGGGCCGCCGCGGCGGGGACATCGGAGACGAAGGGACTCGCGGCGCTCACACCGCGACCGTATCCGCCCGACCGGTCGCGCCGGCACACCGTGCGGGGCCGCGGCGGTGTGCCGGCGGCCGGGGTCAGCGGTACAGCGTCACCTCGACCTCGCAGCCGGCGTCCAGGCCGGTCGCCGGTTCCGGGACGATCAGGTGGCCGTCGGCCCGGGTCAGCACCGACAGCAGCGCCGACGGGCCGAACAGCGGCGCCGCGACCCCGTCGCGGACGCTCACCTGCACCACGTCGAGCCGGCCGCCGGCCGAGGGCACGTCACGGGACAGCCGAGCCCGGGTGGTCGGCTCCGGCGGCGGGACCTCGCAGCCCGCCAGCCGCCACACCAGCGGCACCCCGACCAGCCGGAACACGACCAGCGCGGACAGCGGATTGCCGGGCAGCCCGACGACGGGGATCCCGGCGCACTCGGCGAGCAGGGTCGGTTTACCGGGCTTGATCGCGAGGCCGTGGCACCAGATGTCGCCGAGCGCGGCCACCGCACCCGCGGTCTCGTCGCGAGCGCCGACCGAGGACCCCGCCGAGACGACCACCAGGTCGGCGGTGGGGAGGACCTCGCGCAACGTCGCCTCCAGGGCGCCCGGGTCGTCCGGCACGATCCCGGCGACCACCGGTTCCCCACCGGCGTCGGCGACCAGCCCCGCCAGCGCCGAGGCGGTGGCGTCGCGCACCTGGCCGGGCGCCAGCTCCGCGGTGCACGGCGGCACCACCTCGTCCCCGGTCGAGACGATCGTGACCCGGGGGCGGGCGTGCACCGCCACGGCGGTCACCCCGGCGGCGGCGAGCAGCCCCAGGTCGGGGGCCCGCAGCGGGCGCCCGGCGGGGACCAGCGCGGCGCCCGCGGCGACGTCCTCGTCGGCCCGCACCAGGCCACCGCCCGGAGCGACGGGCCGGGTCACCTCGATCGTGCCGGGCATCGTCTCGGCGGTGTACTCGACCATCACCACCGCGTCCGCGCCGTCGGGCAGCACGCCACCGGTCGGCATCGCGACACAGCCGCCGGGCGGGACCGCGACCGTCGGCGCGGCGCCCATTCGCACCGCCCCGGCCAGGTCGAGGTAGGAGGGCAGCCCTTCGGAGGCGCCGTAGGTGTCGGCGGCGCGGACGGCGAAGCCGTCGACGGTGGACCGGACGAACCCGGGCAGCGGGTCCGGCGCGCGCACCTCGGCGGCGGGCACCCGGTGCAGGGCGGCCGCGAGCGGCACGGACTCCACAGCGGTGCGCCGGGCGGGCCGGAACCCGGCGAGGGTCTCGGAGACGGTGCGGGCGGTGAAGAACTCCCGCCCGCGCACACGCTCGCTCACCGGGAGGGCTGCCCCGCCGCGCCGTCCGGTCTGGGCTGCTCGCGCGCCGCCGCGCCGCCCTTCTCGAGGCCGAGCACGCTGACCACCGGGCCCAGCGCCACCTGACCGAGCCCGCAGATCGAGGTCTTGCGCATGGCCTCCTCGAGCCGCAGGATCCGGCCGCGCTGGGCCTCGTCCGGCGACGACGTCCCCGACTCCAGCACGCCGCGCAGCAGCTCGTGCGCCTTGGTCGACCCGACCCGGCAGGGCACGCACTTGCCGCACGACTCGTTGCGGAAGAAGCGCAGCACGTTCGTCGACGCGGCGAGCAGGTCGGTCCCTTCGGCGATCACCACCAGGGCACCGGAGCCGAGCATCGTGCCGGCCTCGGCGAGCGGGCCGAAGTCCAGCGGCAGGTCGAACCGGTCGGGGCCGATGAAGTTCGACGACGCCCCGCCCGGCTGCACCGCGGCGGGCGCGGCGCCGTCGCGGACCCCGCCCGCGGCCTCGATCAGCGCCCGGACCGTCGTGCCCATCGGCACGCAGTACACCCCGGGGTGCTCGACGTGCCCGGAGACGGCGAAGAACTTCCAGCCGACGGACTCGCCCGCGCCCTGGTCCGCCCACCACTGCGCGCCGCGCTGCAGGATGACCGGGACGTCGGCGAAGGTCTCGACGGAGTTCATCAGGGTCGGGCGGCCGTGCAGCCCGTAGGTGCCGGGGAACGGCGGCTTGTTGCGCGGCTCGCCGCGGTGGCCCTCCATGCATTCCAGCAGCGCGGTCTCCTCACCCAGGATGTAGCCACCCGGGGAGACGAAGACGTCCAGTTCCAGGCGGCGGCCGCTGCCGCAGGCGTCCGGGCCGATCACGCCGGCCTCGCGCAGCGCGGCGATCTCCGCGCGGAGCACCCGCTCCTCGGGGCCGTACTCGTGCCGGATGAACACCCAGCCCTGCTCGGCCCCGACCACGGCCATCCCGAGCAGCAGCCCCTCCAGCACCAGGTGCGGCTGGTCGGCCAGGATCTGCCGGTCCTTGAACGTGCCCGGCTCGGACTCGTCGGCGTTGCAGATCGCGTACGTGACGCTGCCCGGCTCGGTCGCCCGGACCAGGTCCCATTTCTGCCCGGTGGGGAACCCGGCGCCGCCCATGCCGCGCAGCCCGGAGTCCTTCAGCACCGCCACCACGTCGTCGGCGTGCAGCGAGCCGCCGAGCAGCGCCCGCAGGGTCGCGTAGCGCTCGCCCACCCCCGATCCCGCCGGGTAGGGGTCGTTCGGCCACGGCTCGGTCCGCCCTGATCGCGTCGGCTCGGCCTCGCCGACCCCGGTGTCCCGGGCCGCCGCGACGAGTGCGTCCACCTCCGCCATCGGCGCCGGGTACTCGTTGACGGCCGCCGCGGGCGCGACGTCGCACCGGCCCAGGCACGACACCTCGACCAGTTCGACGTCGACGTCGTCGCCGTACCGCTCGCGCAGTTCGGCGATCCGGTCCTCGCCGGAGCGCAGCCAGCAGGACAGGTCATGGCAGACGTTCAGCGCGACCGTCGCCGGCGGCGTCGTGCGGAAGTGCGGATAGAACGAGATCAGGCCCTCGATCTCGTAGCGGGGGCGCCGGGTGTCGCGGGCCAGCTCCTCCAGCTCCTCGCGGGGCAGCCACCCCAGCCGGGCCTGGATCGCGTTGAGCGCCGGGATCAGCGACGGCCCGGGGAACTTCCCGGCCCGCGCCTCGACCCCGGGGACGCGCCGGGACCGCACCTC
Organism: Pseudonocardia acidicola; assembly: GCF_012911935.1. GTDB lineage: Bacteria > Actinomycetota > Actinomycetes > Mycobacteriales > Pseudonocardiaceae > Pseudonocardia > Pseudonocardia acidicola. Next base: position 10,788 of record NZ_JAAXLA010000035.1, read on the forward strand.
GGCGGCCCGGTCCGACAGCTCCGTCACACTCGCCCTCCCTCTACCGCCGCGCCGAGGGCCTCGACCTGCACCGCGCAGAACTTGAACTCGGGGATCTTCCCGAAGGGGTCGACCTCGTCGATGGTCAGCAGGTTGGCCGCCGCCTCCCGGAAGTGGAACGGGATGAAGCAGTTGCCCAGCTGCTCGCGGTGCGACACCCGCAGCAGCAGCTCGATGGTGCCGCGCCTGGACCGCACCCGGACCCGCTCGCCGTGCGCGAGCCCGCGCTCGGCGGCGTCCTTCGGGTGCATGTACACCTCGGCCACCGGCGAGATCGTGTCCAGCGCGTAGGAACGCCGGGTCATCGAGCCGGTGTGCCAGTGCTCGAGCAACCGGCCGGTGTTGAGCACCAGCGGGTACTCCGCGTCGGGCAGCTCCTTGGCCGGCAGCCACTCGGCGGGCACCAGGTGGGCGAGCCCGTCGTCGGTGTTGAACCGCTCGTCGAACATCACGACGAGCCCGTCGGAGTGCGCCGGGTCGGCGTTGGGGTAGAGCTTCCCGGTCAGCCCGAGATTGTCGTAGGACAGGTTCGCATACGACGGCATCAGCGCGACCATCTCGTCGAAGACCGCGCTCGGCCCGGAGTAGTCCCAGTCCAGGCCGATCCGCCGGGCGATGTCCTGCACGACCTCCCAGTCGACCCGCGCCTGCCCGGGCGGGTCCATCACCTTGCGCCCGAGCTGCACCCGGCGGTCGGTGTTGGTGTAGCTGCCGTCCTTCTCCAGGTACGACGACGCCGGCAGGATCACGTCGGCGAACTCGGCGGTCTCGGTGAGGAAGATGTCCTGCACGACCAGGAAGTCGAGTGCGGCGAGCGCCCGGCGCACCTTGTTGATGTTCGGGTCGGACAGGAACGGGTTCTCGCCCAGCATGTACATGCCGCGCACGCCGCCGGGCTCCAGCGCCGACTTGATGATCTCGGTGACGGTCAGCCCGCGGTTCGGGTCGAGCCGGGTGCCCCAGGCGTCCTCGAAGACCTGCCGCGCCGCATCCCTGTCGACGCCCTGATAGTCGGGGTAGAACATCGGGATCAGTCCGGCGTCGGAGGCGCCCTGCACGTTGTTCTGCCCGCGCAGCGGGTGCAGCCCGGTGCCCGGCCGGCCCACGTTGCCGGTGATCGAGCACAGCGCGATCAGGCAGCGGGCGTTGTCGGTGCCGGTGGTGTGCTGGGAGATCCCCATGCCCCAGTAGATGACCCCGGCCTTGGCCTCGCCCCAGATCCGGGCCACCTGCCGGATGGTGTCGGCGTCGATGCCGCAGATCGTCGCGGAGCGCTCCGGCGGGTAGTCCGCGACGGTGCGCGCGAGCGCCTCGTAGTTCGACGTGCGGGTGGCGACGAACTCGCGGTCGATCAGCCCCAGCCGGATGATCTCGTGCATGATCGCGTTGTAGAACGCGACGTCGGTGCCGGGTTTGATCTGGCAGTGGATGTCGGCGTGGTCGGCCACCGTCCCGGCCCGCGGGTCCACGTAGACGATCGTGGTGCCCCGCCTGCGGGCCTGCTTGAAGAACGAGGACGCCACCGGGTGGTTGGACGTGGCGTTGCTGCCGGTGATGATCGCGACGTCGGCGTTCATCACGTCGCCGTAGGTGGTGGACACCGCACCCGAACCGATGCCCTCGAACAGCGCCGCCACCGACGAGGCGTGGCACAGCCGGGTGCAGTGGTCGACGTTGTTGGTCCCGAAGCCGGCCCGGATCAGCTTCTGGAACAGGTAGGCCTCCTCGTTGGAGCACTTCGCCGAGCCGAAGCCGGCGATCGCGCCCGGCCCGCCCGTCGCGTGGATCTCCTTCAACCGGGTGGCGACGAGGTCGAGCGCCTCCTCCCAGGTGGCCTCCCGGAAGTGCGGCAGCACCTCGTCGTAGTCGACGAGCCCGCCGGGCTTGCGGCCCTTGCCCTTCCGGCCGCCGCCGGAGCGCTCGCCGCCGTCGACCCGGCCACGGTCGTTCCCGGCGGCCGCGTCGCCGCGCACGTCGGCCGAGAGCGGACCCTTCGGGTAGGACGACTCGCGGCGGATCAGCGGCACGGTGAGCCGCTGCGGTGAGGCGGCGTAGTCCCAGCCGTAGCGGCCCTTGACGCACAGCCGGCTCTTCGACCCGGGCTGGTCGCGGCCCTCGGCGAACACGATCGCGTCGCGCGAGCGGTCCACGTAGTAGGTGAGCGCGCAGCCGACGCCGCAGTACGGGCAGACGCTGTCCACGGCGTCGAGCTCGGAGCGGGGCCGGATCGGGACGTTGTTGATCGGCTTGTTGGTCAGCGCCCCGGTGGGGCACGCCTGCACGCACTCGCCACAGGTCACGCACGAGCTCGCGCCCATGGGGTCGTCGAGGTCGAACGCGATCCGGGTGGAGTAACCCTTGCCGGAGCGGCCGATGACGTCGTTGCCCTGGATGTCGTCGCAGGCCCGCACGCAGCGGTCGCACAGGATGCAGGCGTCGTGGTCGACGTCGATCACCGGGTTCGACGAGTCGTGGCCCCGCCCGGAGCCGCAGGGCAGCTCGGTGGTCTCGCGGGCGACGTCGAACCGGTCGGCGAGGGCGAGCAGCAGGTTGTCACCGGTGGTGGTCTGCTTGGGGTCCTCGGCGCGCGGCGGCTGGTCGGTCAGCAGCAGCTCGGTCAGCGTGGCCCGGTTGCGCTCCAGTTCCGGCGTGGAGGTCCTGACGACCATGCCGTCCTCGCACGGGCGCACGCAGGCCGCGGCGAACACCCGCCCCCCGGTGTCGACCACGCACATCCGGCAGACCCCGACCGGGTCGTAGCGCTCGTCGTGGCAGAGCACCGGGATGTCCACCCCGACCTGCTTCGCGGCGTCGTAGATCGTGGTGCCCGCGGGCACCGCCACCGTGCGGCCGTCGATCTCGGCCGTGATGGTGCGGACCGACGTGACCGGCTCCTGCACAGCCGTCATCTCGACCCCCGTTGCTCGAGCAGTGTGACGTAGACGACCCTAGTTGACCCGGGCGCCGCCGGCGCCGTGGATCTCAGAGGTCGAGCAGCAGATCGGCCAGATCGGCCGGTTGGACGCGGCCCGCGGCGTCCAACCCGCGTGCGGCGTAATAGCCGTCGATCATGGATTGGAGCCGTTCGGCGGTGAGCGCCGCGACCCGGCCCGAACCCAGCTCCAGCGGGGTCGTCAGCATCCGGGCCGGCAGCCGGTCGTCGGCCGCGGTCGCGCCCTCCCGCAGGTTGAACCCCCGCTTGGCCGCCACGATCCGCCGCGCGGTGGCCCGCAGTTCGTCGGCGTCGACGTCCCACCCGGTGACCGAGGTGAGCAGCGCCGCCCACTCGGCGAAGACACCGGACGGCTCGAAGACGCCGCGCAGGAACTTGCACAGGATCATCGAGTCCATCACCGCGGCCCGGTCCTCGGTGCCGATCGCGGCGGCGACGTGCGCCGCCCCGCCGTCGAGGCGGTCCAGCTCACCGGACAGGTCGGCCTCGTAGGCCCCGGACCGGTTGTGGTCGGCCCCGCGGGCGTTCACGGCCAGCCCGAGCGCCATCGACTGCAGGCTGCGCGGCTCGTATCCGGGCAGTTCCAGCCCTTTGACCTGCGGCGCGAAGTCGATCGAGTCGTGGCCGACGACCTCGGCGGCGCGCCGCGACCCCTGCGCGAGCAGCTCACCGAGGCCGGGTTCGCGGGATCCGATCGCGTCCAGCGCCCGCAGCAGCGCGGCGCCGTCGCCGAAGCGCAGCCACGGCGCGTCGAGCAGGCCGCGCTCGACGCACTCCATCGCCCACGCGATGGTGCCGCCGGCGGAGATGGTGTCGATGCCCAGCTCGTCGCAGCGGGCGCTCGCGGCGAACACGTCATCGGGGTCGGAGACCCCACACAGCGGGCCGAGCGCGAACACGTTCTCGTACTCCATCCGCTGGCTGCCACCACCCCTGCGGGAGTAGATGTGCTCGCAGCCGATGGAGCAGGACGCGCAGCTGTTACGGGCCACCCCGCGCAGCTCGTGCAGTTCCTCGGCGGCCAGCTTCGGCGCGTCGTCGAAGGTGGCCGCGGTGAAGTTGCGGGTGGGCAGCGTGCTGACCGCGTTGAACGCGAGCAGGTTGGCCAGCGTGCCGAGCTCCCGGTACTTGGCGGTGGCCGGGCCGAAGCTGCGTTCCCGCAGGTCGCGGGCGGCGGCCAGGACGGCGCCCTGGTCGGCGACGGCGACCTTCGTCCCGGCCCGCACCAGGACGGCCTTGACGTTCTTCGCGCCCAGCACGGCGCCGAGCCCGCCGCGGCCGGCGTGCCGGCCGTCGTGGCTGATCGTCGCGTAGCGGACCTGCCGCTCACCTGCGGGGCCGATCGCGGCGGTGCGCCAGCCGCGGCCGAACCGCTCGCGGACCGCGGTCTCGGCCTCGGCGGCCGGCAGCCCGGCCAGCTCCGGGGCCGGTTCGACACGCACCCCGGCGGCGTCGACGAGCAGCACCGACAACTCGGCCGCCCGGCCCCGGATCACGATCGCGTCGTGTCCGGTGAGCTTGCCGGAGATGGCGAACTGGCTGGACGCGAGCGCGTCGGTGAGCAGCCCGGTCAGCGGGGACTTGGCCACCACGGCGAACTTCGCGCTGGTGGTCAGCGGCGTCCCGACCAGCGGGGAGAACACGAACGCCAGCGGGGCCGCCGGCGCGAGCGGGTCCACGCCGGCGCGGGCGAGCCGGTGCAGCAGCCAGGTGCCGAGGCCGACACCGCCGAGGTAGCCGCGCAGCACCCGCTCGTCGAGCTCCAGCGGGGTCGCGGTCGCCGCCCGCCCGGTCACGTCGACGACCAGCGCACGCCCGAAGTACCCGCCCGCCGTCATACCGCGACTGTAGGCCGGTCCCGGCACCGCGTCGTTCCGGAAATCTGTGGGTCGGCGAGCGGCGCCTGCTGGGCCGCTAACCGCCCGCGTCCGCGGACAGGAAGGCCACCACGTCGCCGGCGACCAGCGGCAGGTCCGCGTCGCGGCTGATCTGGTCGCCGTTGAGCGCGGCCACCACGTGCCGGTCCAGGACCAGCCCGGCGGCAGCGGCGGCGCCGCCGAGCGTCCCGGCCCGGACGACCCGCGGACCGTGGTGGCCTCCGCCCGCCAGCGCGCCGTAGCACTGCACGGTGATCTCCGGCGCAGGGCGCCGCCGGGCGGTGTCGTAGTCCTCCGGCGCGTTGACGTTGACCACCGAGTCCAGCTCCGGGTCGAGCCGGGCCAGGCCGTCGTCGGCGAGCAGTTCGGCGTCGTCCGGGCGAGTCACGCGGCACTGTGCGAACAGCATCGCGGGACGCAGCTGCCCGTGGGCGACGAGCTCGGCTGCCAGTTCCGCCAGCGCGGTCCGGTAGCCCGCGGCCAGCGGCTGCGGGAACCCGCGGGCGACCGGCAGCACGACGTCGACGTCGGCGCCGGCGAGCCCGCCCAGGACCCGGCGGACGAACGCGGGGTGCAGGAACGGCATGTCGGTGGAGCAGACGAACGCGACCGGGGCGCGGTCCGCGACCGCGGCCAGCCCGGTCGCGATGCCCTGCATCGGGCCCAGCCCCTCGACCGGGTCCTCGACGACCTCCACCCCGGCCGGCAGCGTGGGCAGCTCCTGGCCGGGTGCGCGGACCACCACGACGGGCCCGCTCACCGTCCGGCCCAGCATCGCCGCGGTGCGGTGCAGCAACGTCGAGCCGTGCCACTCCAGGGCGGCCTTGGGCGTGCCCATCCGCGAGGAGCGGCCGCCCGCGAGCACGATGCCCGCACTGACGCTCACCCGCCCATCCTAGGCCCGGCCCGCGCTGCTCCCGCCGCGTCGCCATCAGGGTGGCTCAGCTGGCACTGGACGCCGGCAGAGCCACCCTCATGGCACGAGAAGTCTGCCGGGGGAGGGCGTGATCTTGCGCGGTGGCGTCGGCGGGGCTGCGCCGGCGCTCCTACCCTGGAGGGCGATCACGGGGTGAGCGGAGGAACGAGACGATGGGTCGCTTGACCATGCGCCGGCCGGTGCTGCGGCTGGGGCCGGAGGGGTCCAAGCGCCGGCCCGACAGCCTGGCCGCCGAGGAGCCGCTCGAGATCCGGGTCGACGGCAAGCCGCTCTCGGTCACCATGCGCACGCCGGGCCACGACGTGGAGCTCGCGCACGGCTTCCTGCTCACCGAGGGGGTCCTGGGCTCGGCCGCGGACATCGCCGTCGCGCGCTACTGCGACTCGCTCGACGAGAACGGGCGCAACACCTACAACGTGCTCGACATCGCGCTGGCCCCCGGCGTCGAACCGCCGGACACCTCGGTGGAGCGCAACTTCTACACGACCTCGTCGTGCGGGGTCTGCGGGAAGGCGTCGCTCGACGCGGTCCGCCTCAAGACCCGCTTCTCCCCCGCCTCCGACGAGGTGTCGGTGTCCTACCCGACGCTCGTGTCGCTGCCCGACCGCCTGCGCGAGGCCCAGCGGGTCTTCGACTCCACCGGCGGCCTGCACGCCGCCGGCCTGTTCACCGGCGACGGGCGGCTGCTGGTCGCGCGCGAGGACGTGGGCCGGCACAACGCCGTGGACAAGGTGCTCGGCTGGGCGCTGCTGGCCGGGCAGGTGCCCGCGGCGGGAACCGTGCTGATGGTGTCCGGACGGGCGTCGTTCGAGCTGGTGCAGAAGGCCGTGATGGCCGGGGTGCCGATGCTGACCGCGGTGTCGGCGCCGTCGTCGCTGGCGGTGGAGCTGGCCGACGAGGCGGGCGTGACGCTGGTCGGGTTCCTGCGCGGGGACTCGATGAACGTCTACACGCACCCGCAGCGGATCAGCCGGGACTGACCCGGTCGACGAACGCCGAGGCCAGCTCGACGAGCCGGTCGGTGCGGCCGGCGAAGAAGTGCGACGCACCCGGGATGATCTCGATCTCGGTGTCCGCCCAGCCCCGGGCGATCGCGGCGACCTCGGCGGGCGGGCGGACCTCGTCGCGTTCGGCCAGCGCGAGCAGCTTGGGCCGCGGATCCGCGGCGGTCCCGCCGAGGTCGTGGGCGAACCGCAGCGGCGGCGCGATGGCATACCAGCCGGCGACCCGGGCCGGGCGCACCGACAGTGCCATGTCCGCGCCGAACGACCAGCCGGCGAGGACCAGCGGAACGGCCGGGGCGAGCCGCCCGTCGAGCGCCGCCACCGCCGCCTCGGTGTCGAGCCGCTCGCCCGTCCCGCCGTCGAAGGTCCCGGCGCTGCCCTCCACGCCGCGGAAGTTGAACCGCAGACAGGCCACCCCGCGGGCCGGTAGCGCCGCGAACAGCGCCTCGATGACGATCGTGCGCATGCTGCCGCCGTACTGCGGGTGCGGGTGGCACAGCACCATCCCGGCGTGAACCGCGCCGTCGGGCACCGCGAGCTCGCCCTCCAGCGCGACCCCGTCGGCGCTCCGCACCCGCAACGAATCGATCACCCGCCCACCCTACGGCCGCGCCACCCCGGCGGAGTGAGAGTGGCATTCGCCGCATCAGACGCAGCGAGAGCCACTTTCGCTCGGCGGGCGGCGCTGGTAGGCACCGGGTATGCGGGTCGTTGCGCTGGACCACATCGTGCTCGTCACGGCCGATCCCGAGCGGCTGATCGGCTGGTACCGGGAGACGCTGGGGCTGCAGCCCCAGCGGCTGGAGGCCTGGCGCCGCGGTGAGGTGCCGTTCGCGTCGCTGCGGGTCTCCGATTCGACGATCATCGACGTGCTGTCCGGCGAGCGGACCGGTGCCAACATGGAGCACCTCGCGCTCGTCGTCGACGGCGTGGACCTCGATGCGCTCGCCGCCGAGCACGGCGTGTCCGGCCCGAAGGACCTGTTCGGTGCCCGCGGCCAGGGCCGGGGCATCTACCTGCGTGACCCCGACGGCAACGGCGTGGAGCTGCGCAGTTACGGCTGAGCCTGCCCGGTCCGTCCCGACCCCTCAGCAGAACGGGCCCGTGGCCGGCCGTCAGCCGCCGCTGCCGTACGGGCGGGTGATCACCTCGAGGATGTGCCCCTCCGGCGAGTCGAAGTACATTCCGCGGCCGCCGTCGCGGGTGTTGATCCCCTTGGTGGTTCGCTGCGGGTCGGCGTAGGTGGCGACGTTGCGCTCGGCCAGGCGCTGGTCCACCGCGTCGAACTCGTCCTCGCTGATCAGGAACGCGTAGTGCTGCGGTGTGATCCGGTCGCTGGTGGTCATGAAGTCCAGGCTCGCCCCGTGCGCCACGGTGACCACGTCGAAGGGCCCGAACCGGGTCGGTTCCGGCAGGCCCAGCACATCGGCCAGGAACCGGGCGCCGGCGCCCTGGTCGTGCGTGAAGACGATGGTGTGGTTGAACTCGACGGTCATCGCTCCCCCTAGATCGGCGGGTCGGCCAGGACCCGCGCGGACCAGAGTGCAACCTCACGCCGGGTACAGGTCAACCCCTCAGCGGATACGCCGTCGATGGTCCAGCCAGAGGGCGGCCAGGCCGAGCCCGACCAGGCTGCGCCGCAGCTTGGCCGCCCGGGCGTCGGCCCGGTCCTCCCGGCGCGAGCGACGGTGCTCGATCTGCGCGGTCTGCACGGTCAGCCCGCGGCTCACGGCGTCGTCGGCGACGCTGCGCCAGTTCCGCACGATCCCCCCGCCGAGCAGGGTCTCCAGCGCCACCGCGGCCAGCTGCTCCTCGTTGACCTCCTCGGAGAGCATCTGCTGCATGATGCGGCGCAGGTTCTGGCCCATCACGTCGGTCAGCGAGATCTGCGGCGCGAACAGCCGGACCGAGCCCTCCAGGTTGGCGTAGGACTTGCCCAGCACCGAGACCATCGGGTTGGTCGAGATGCCGCGCTTGGTCGCGAACCCCAGCGCCGAGGTGAGCACGGTGCCGAAGTCGATGTCGCCCAGCGAGCGGCCGGCCAGCTTGGGCACCAGCCTGCTCATGTCGCCGACGAACCCGGCGACATCGCCGCGCGGGGTGACCCGGCCGAGCTCGATCCACGCCCGGGCCGCACCGGAACCGTCGTTGCGCAGGATGGAGATGAGCAGCAGCAACAGCGACATGCTCATCCGCCGGTCCATCCGCCCGACCATGCCCCAGTCGATGATCGTCGCGGTGTAGTCACCGGAGCCGTCGTCGGAGAGGAAGATGTTGCCCGGGTGCGGGTCGGCGTGGAACACGCGCTCGCTGAAGTACGACTGGCACATGAAGCCGAACACGTCGTGGCCCGCGGCCAGCAGCCGCTCGGCGTCCTCCGGGCGGGGTTGCACGTCACGTACCGGGCGGCCGGCCGCCATGCTCTGCACGAGCACCCGCGGCGTCGCGGCGACGACATCGGGTATCTCGACCAGGTCGAACGTCGCGGCGACCTGCCGGGCCGCGTCCATGTTCTCGGCCTCGCGGGTGAAGTCGAGTTCGGGCTCCATGATGTCGAAGATCATGTCGAGCATGGCTTCGATGTCGATGACCTCGGTGAAGTCCGGGGTGCGCTTCCCGACCAGCCGGGCGATGCGGCGCATCAACCACATGTCGTCGCGCATCAGCGCCGCGATCCCCGGTCGCTGGACCTTCACCACGCCGGGGCGGCCGTCGTCGAGCTCGACCCGGTAGACCTGCGCCACCGACGCCGCACCCAGCGGCTTCTCGACGTCGATGCTGCGGAAGCGGCTGCGCCAGCCCGCCCCCAGCTCGGCCTCCAGCACCGGCTCCAGGTCGCTGAACGACAGCGGCGAGACCTGGTCCTGCAGATGCTCGAATTCGGCGATCATCGTGTCGGGCACCATGTCGGGCCGGGTGGCGAGCATCTGCCCGAACTTCACGTAGAACGGGCCCAGTTCCTCGAGCGCGTGCCGGATCGCGCGGGCCCGCTCGCGACCCGGGTCGGCCTCCGCGGGCCCGTTGCGACGGTTCGCCAGCGCTCGGGCCTCGCGCGCTGCGAGGCCACCGAGCACCCGGGCGACCGCCTGTGCTCGGGCCGGTGCGGCCATCGGCGGCTACGCGCCGTTCGCCGTGATGCCGCCGGCTCCCTCGGATCCACGGCCATCGCCCACGCCACCGTCGGGCACGGCCCCGCTCGCGGCCGGTGCCTCGTCGCCGCCGCCCTCGGGCTCGCCCTCCGCGGCACCGCGGTTCTCCACGGGCAGCAGGCTCCGCAGCACGTTTCCGGTGATCCGGCGGAACGCCCGCCGCGGCCGGGAGCGGTCGAGCACCGCGACCTCCAGCGCGTTCACGCCGAGGACCCGGGAGGTCTGCCCGCCGTTGCCGCCCGAGCCGGGCGCGGACACCGCCTGCAGCCCCTGCACGGCGACGGCGATCGCCTCGGCGAGCTCGAGGCCCGGCTGGTAGGTGTCGTGCAGCTTCGCGCTGATCGGCTCGGTCTGCCCGCCCATCACCACGTAGCGCGGCTCGTCGGTGATCGAACCGTCGTAGGTGATCCGGTAGAGCTGGTCGCCGTCGGACGTCTCACCGACCTCGGCGACACACAGCTCCACCTCGAACGGCTTCTGCTGCTCGACGAAGGAGTTGCCCAGGGCCTGGGCGTAGGCATTGGCCAGCCAGCGGCCGGTCACGTCGCGGCGGTCGTAGGAGTAGCCGCGCACGTCGGCGAGCCGGATGCCGCCGGTGCGCAGGTTCTCGAACTCGTTGTAGCGGCCGACCGCGGCGAAGCCGATCCGGTCGTAGATCTCGGACACCTTGTGCAGGGCGGTCGAGTGGTTCTCCGCGACGAACAGCACCCCACCTGCGTAGGTGAGCACAACGACGCTGCGCCCGCGGGCGATCCCCTTGCGGGCCAGCTCCGAGCGGTCGCGCAGGAGCTGGTCGACCGAGGAATAGAACGGCATCGTCACGGGCAGGACTCCTGGGTCGTCATCGAGGCGTCGATCGGTTCAGGTCCGGGGCGCTGCGGGAACGATACGCGGACGGGCGCCCCGAGACCCCCGCGCCGGCACCTCAGCCGCCTGGCCGCGCCGCGCGGTCGGCGAGCAGCTGCTCGGTGATCTCGGCGATCTCGTCGTCGGTGTGGCGGACCGCGCCGTCGACGCCGGTGATGCTGACGACCACCGGGAAGATCTTGCGGATGAGGTCCGGGCCGCCGGTGGCGGTGTCGTCGTCGGCGGCGTCGTACAGGGCCTCGAGGGCGGTGCGCACGGCCTTGGCCTTGTCGGCCTTCGGGTCGTGCAGCTTCTTCAGCGACGACTTCGCGAACACCGAGCCCGAGCCGACGGAGTGGTAGCCCAGCCACTCGTCGTAGCGGCCGCCGGTGGGGTCGTAGGTGACGATGCGGCCGGCCTTCTCCGGGTCCGGGGCCTCGGTGTCGTAGCCCACGAACAGCGGGACGACCACGAAGCCCTGCAGCGCGGCGCCGAGGTTCTGGCGCAGCATGCCGGCCAGCTTGTTGGCCTTGCCGTCGAACGACAGCGGCACGCCTTCGATCTTCTCGTAGTGCTCGAGGTCGACGGTGAACAGCCGCACCATCTCCAGGGCGATGCCCGCCGAGCCGGCGATGCCGACCGAGGAGTAGGAGTCGGTGATGAACACCTTCTCGATGTCGCGCTGGGCGATGACGTTGCCCGACGTGGCCCGGCGGTCACCGGCGAGGACGACGCCGTCGGCGAAGGTGAGCGCGACGATCGTGGTGCCGTGCGGGACGTCGAGGCCACCGGCCGACACCGCGCCGCCCGCGTGTCCGGCCCGCGGGACGAGCCCCTCCGGGACCCGGCCGGGCAGCAGGTGCGGTGCGGTGGCGGCAACGAAGTCGGTGAACGACGGCGAGCCGGGCGCGAAGTAGGCGCCCAGGTGGCCGGCGAAGATCCCGTTGTTGACCGGCGGCCGGGGGTCCATGGTCAGGTGGGTGCCTCTCCTCGAGCGAGCCATCGCTGCCGGGTGTGACAGCGCGAGCGGGTGTGACGGTACTGCGGGGTCCTGCGGGCGTGCTGCAGGGTTCCTGCGACCCGGCCGGTGCGCCCACCGGCCGGGTCCGCGGAGGGTGGCTACTCGCCGCCCTTCTGGACGTAGGCGCGGACGAAGTCCTCGGCGTTCTCCTCGAGGACGTCGTCGATCTCGTCGAGGATCGTGTCGACGTCCTCGCCGAGCTTCTCACGACGCTCCTGGCCGGACGCTTCCGCGCCGCTGCCGTCCTCGTCGTCTCCGCCGCCACCGCCCTGACGCTTGGTCTGTTCCTGCGACATGACGTCTCCTCCTCGCGCCTGGGTCCCGGCCGACGTGCTGATCGGGTACGCCGGACCGGGGTCCGGTACCTGAAACCCTACCTAGCCGAAACGTGACACGCCCGCCGTCCCGGGTGTGTCACTCGGCGCGTCGCCCGTCGCGGCCCGTTCAGCCCTTGGTGAGGGCCTCGACGAGCTCCTCGGCGGTGCGGGAGCTCTCCAGCAGTTCGCCGACGTGACGGCGGGTGCCGCGCAGTGGTTCCAGGGTGGGGATCCGGACCAGCGACTCGCGGCCGAGATCGAAGATCACCGAGTCCCAGGACGCCGCGGCCACCTCGGACGGGTAGCGCTCCAGGCAGCGGCCGCGGAAGTAGGCGCGGGTGTCCTCCGGCGGGCTGTGCATCGCCTCGGTCACCTGGTCCTCGGTGACCAGCCGCTTCATCGAGCCGCGGGCGACGAGCCGGTTGTACAGCCCCTTGGCCAGCCGCACGTCGGTGTACTGCAGGTCGACGAGCTGCAGCCGCCCGGAGTTCCAGGCCAGCCCGTCGCGCTCGCGGTAGCCCTCGAGCAGCCGCAGCTTGGCCGGCCAGTCCAGCCGGTCCGCGGTGCTCATCGGGTCGCGCGCGAGGTCGTCGAGGATCTCGCCCCACAGCTGCAGGACCTCGGCGGTGGCCTCGTCGACGTCGCCGCCCTGGGTGTTCTCGACGTGTTTGAGCGCCTTGTCGAAGTAGGCCCGCTGGATGTCCAGGCCGGTGAACTTGCGGCCGTCGGTCAGCTCGACGGTGGTCTTCAGCGACGGGTCGTGGCTGATCGCGTGCACCGCACGGACGGGCTCGGCGATGCGCAGCTCGTCGAACCGGACCCCGTTCTCGATCATGTCGAGGACCAGCGCCGCGGTGCCCACCTTGAGCAGCGTGGCGTACTCCGACATGTTCGCGTCGCCGATGATCACGTGCAGCCGGCGGTACTTGTCGGCGTCGGCGTGCGGCTCGTCGCGGGTGTTGATGATGCCCCGCTTGAGCGTGGTCTCCAGGCCGACCTCGACCTCGATGTAGTCGGCGCGCTGCGACAGCTGGTAGCCGGCCTCGTCGCCCGACGGGCCGATGCCCACCCGGCCGGCGCCGGTCACGACCTGCCGGGACGCGAAGAACGCGGTGAGCCCGCTGACGATCGACGGGAACGTCGTCGACCGGGCCATCAGGTAGTTCTCGTGGGAGCCGTAGCTGGCGCCCTTGCCGTCGACGTTGTTCTTGTAGAGCTGGATCCGCGGCGCGGCGGGCACGGTGGCCGCGCGCATCGCGGCCTCCTCCATGACCCGCTCCCCCGCCTTGTCCCAGATCACGACGTCGCGCGGCGTGGTGACCTCGGGGGTGGAGAACTCCGGGTGCGCGTGGTCGACGTAGAGCCGGGCGCCGTTGGTGAGGATGACGTTGGCCGCGCCCAGGTCGTCGAGCTCGGAGTCGCCCGGCGTGGACAGCGTCGGTGCGGACAGGTCGAAGCCGCGGGCGTCGCGCAGCGGCGACTCGACCTCGTAGTCCCAGCGGGCGCGCCGGGAACGGGGGATCTCGGCGGCCGCGGCGTAGGCGAGCACGACCTGGGTGGAGGTGATGACTGGGTTGGCCGTCGGGTCGCCCGGGACGGAGATCCCGTATTCGACCTCGGTGCCCATGATCCGGCGGGCGGTCAAGGCCGGACCTCAACGGGAGAGCGCATGGGGCGAGCCTAGCTGCCACATCCGTCGCAGGCCCCCGGCCGACCGGTGGGATGATCCTGAATGTGCAGGCTCGATCTCCCTCGGACGAACTCGTGGCGGTCTACGACGCCGCCGGCGCCGTCACCGGCGTCGCGGCCCGCGGGGAGGTCTACGCCCGGTCGCTGTGGCACGGCAGTGCCGGTGTGCTGCTGCGCAGCGGCGACGGGAAGCGGGTCTACGTGCACCGGCGTTCGCCGGAGAAGCTCGTGATGGCGGGCCTGCACGACTGCTGGGCGGGCGGGGTCGTCGGCCCCGGTGAGACGCCCGAGCGGACGGCGGCGCGGGAGCTGGCCGAGGAGCTCGGCGTGTCCCGCGTCCCGCTGCAGCCGCTGTTCGCGCTCGACTGGGACGAGGCGGCGCAGGTCCCGGGTGGGCCGCGCTGTCACCTGTTCGCCTTCGAGGCGCGCTGGGACGGGCCGGTGGTGCACCAGCCGTCGGAGATCGTGTGTGGCGGCTGGATGGGCCTCGGCGAGCTGCGCGCCCGGCTCGCCGACCCCGACTGGCCCTTCGTGCCCGACGGGCGGCTGCTCATCGAGCGCTGGTTCGCCGAGCGCGGCGGGCAGCCGGCGGCCACAGCGTGATGGTCCACAGCACGTCGTGGTCGGTGAGACGAAGTGGTGGAGCGGACCCGGGAGCGCCTCCAGGGCCGTCCGCAGGGCCTTCTCGCTGAGGGTCGGCAGTGGCTCGGCCTGCGCCAGGTCGGCGCGGTCGAACCCGCCCTCGGAGATCCGCACGTACATGGTCACCCCCGGCCCGCATCGCCGATCGATCCAGCGTGCGGGCAGGGGCGCGCCATGACAGGGGCGGGCGGAACTCCGCCCGGACTCAGAAGTTGATCATGTGGCCGGCGAGGCCGTGGATGGCCTCCTGCAGCGCCTCGCTCAGCGTCGGGTGCGCGTGCACGTTGCGGGCCAGCTCGGTGGCCGTCAGGTCCCACTTCTGGGCCAGGGTGAGCTCGGGCAGCAGCTCGGTGACCTCGGCCCCGATCAGGTGCCCGCCGAGCAGCTCGCCGTAGGTCTCGTCGCTGATCAGCTTGACGAAGCCGGCCGGCTCGCCGAGGCCCTGGGCCTTGCCGTTGGCCGTGAAGGGGAAGGTGGCGACCCTGACCTTCCAGCCCTTCTCGTCGGCCAGCTCCCGGGCCTGCTGCTCGGTCCAGCCGAAGCTCGCCACCTGCGGCTGACAGAACGTGGCACGCGGCATCATCGTGTAGTCGAGTTCCTGGGTCTGCGCCCCGGCGATCGTCTCCGCCGCGACGACGCCCTGTGCCTCGCCGACATGGGCCAGCATGAGCTTGGCCGTGACGTCACCGATCGCGTAGATGTGCGGCACGTTGGTCCGCATCCGGTCGTCGACGGCGATCGCGCCGCGGTCGGTGAGCTTCACGCCGGTGTTCTCCAGCCCGTAGCCCTCGACCCGGGGCTGGAACCCGATCGCCTGGATGACCTTGTCGGCCTTCAGCTCGCGGGACTCGCCGTTCTTGCCGGACACGGTCACCGTCACGACATCACCCGAGTCGTCGATGGCCTCCACCTTGGTCGAGGTCAGGACGTCGATGCCGTACTTCTTGTAGCGCTTGGCCAGTTCCTTGGAGACGTCGGCGTCCTCGAGCGGCAGCATCCGGTCGAGGAACTCGACGATGGTGACCTGCACGCCGTAGTTGCTCAGCACGTAGGCGAACTCGACGCCGATCGCGCCGGCGCCGGCGATGACGACGCTGCCGGGGAGCTCCTTGGTGAGGATCTGCTCCTCGTAGGTCACCACGCGCTCGGACAGCGAGGTGCCGGGCAGCAGCTTGGTGGTCGCGCCGGTCGCGATGATGACGTCGTCGAAGGTCAGGGTCTCGGTGCCGCCTGCGCCCAGCGCCACCTCGATCGTGTTCGCGTCCACGAACGAGCCGCGGCCGTCGAACTCGGTGATCTTGTTCTTCTTCATCAGGAAGTGCACGCCCTTGACGCGGCCGTCGGCCACCGAGCGGCTGCGGTCGAAGGCGGCACCGAAGTCGAACGACACCTCACCGGAGATGCCGAAGGTCCTGGCCTCCTTGGTGACGATGTGTGCGAGCTCCGCGTTGCGCAGGAGAGCCTTCGACGGGATGCACCCGACGTTCAGGCATACGCCGCCCCAGTACTTCTCCTCCACCACGGCGACCTTCCGGCCGAGCTGGGCCGCGCGGATCGCCGCGACGTACCCACCGGGACCGGCTCCGAGGACAACGACGTCGAAATGAGTGGGCATGCGCCTCAGCCTAGATCTCCGGGGAAGGACGTCCGGACGACCGTGCGCAGCGGCACAGACCGCGACGTGCGGAGGGAACCGAATGAGGCGGACATCACGCCGTCATCGGGCCCGCGGCGCGGTCCCGGCGCGGGAGCCGCTGCGCTTCCGGGTCGGCCCGGTGGTGGCTACCCGGACGCGGCAGGCCGCTCCTCGCCGGCCACCGGCTCGTCGCCCGCCACCGGCCACACCGGCTCGTCGGAGAGGCCGGCGACGAGGGTTTGCGCGATGTCCTGCAGCGCCGCCTGCTGCTCCGGGGTGAGCTTGTCGAACAGCGTGGACCGGACGTTCTCGACGTGCCCCGCAGCGGCGGCCTCGAGGGCCGCCAGGCCCGCCGGGGTGAGCTCGGCGAACGCGCCGCGGCGGTCGGTGGGGCAGGCCCGGCGTACCACCCAGCCCGCCTCCTCCAGCCGGGCCACGGCATGGGAGAGTCGGCTGCGCGAGGACAGCGACGAGCTGGCCAACTTGCTCATCCGCAGTGTCCGGTCGGGCGCCTCGGACAGCCGGACCAGGATCTCGTAGTACGCGAGCGGGATGCCCGCGTCCTGCTGGAGTTGGCGTTCGATGCGGTCGAACACCAGGCGATTGGCCGACAGGAAGGCCCGCCAGGTGCGCTGCTCGTCGTCGTCCAGCCATCGTGTGTGGTTCACGTCACCTCCCGGAATGATTGAGCTCTCAACACGTTACCCACTACTGTCGCACTCAACAGATGAGCGCTCAACTACATGGGAGACAGGATCACGATGACCGCAGCAGCCAGCACGCAGATCCCCGGGTACGTCGCCGGGACCTGGGACATCGACGCGGTTCACTCCGATGTCTCGTTCACTGTTCGCCACATGATGGTGAGCAAGGTACGCGGCCGGTTCGGTTCCTTCACCGGTGAGATCGTCACCGGTGAGAACTTTGCCGACTCCACGGTGACCGCGACCATCGACGCCACCTCGATCGACACGAACAACGAGCAGCGCGACGGGCACATCAAGTCCGCCGACTTCTTCGACGTGGAGAACCACCCGGAGTGGACCTTCCGCTCCACCGGCATCCGCGCCGACGGCGAGGACTTCGTGCTCGACGGCGAACTCACCATCAAGGGCGTCACCAAGCCGGTGAGGCTGAACCTGGAGGTCAACGGCTTCGGCCCGGACGCCTGGGGCGGCACCCGCGCCGGCTTCACCGCCACCACCACCATCAACCGCAACGACTTCGGCGTCGACATCGCGATGCCGCTCGACGGCGGCGGCGTGGTCGTCAGCGAGAAGGTGCAGATCACCCTCGAGATCCAGGGCGTTCTGCGCCAGGCCTGATCTCTTCCCTCCCAGCGCTCCGGCGGTGCCGGGGTCCGCGGTCACCGCGGTCCTCCCGGCACCGCCGTCGCTGTCTGCGGCCCGCGCCGGTCCTACGTGCCTCCCAACGCGGCTGCGTAGATGCCGAAGGGGCCGACCGGATCGTCCGGTCGGCCCCTTCGGGGTGATGCGGTGGCTACAGGTACTGGCCGGTGTTCGAGGCGGTGTCGATCGCCCGCCCGGACTCGGCGTTCTTGCCGGTGACCAGGGTGCGGATGTAGACGATCCGCTCCCCCTTCTTGCCCGAGATCCGCGCCCAGTCGTCGGGGTTGGTCGTGTTGGGCAGGTCCTCGTTCTCGGCGAACTCGTCGACGATCGCGTCGAGCAGGTGCTGCACGCGCAGGCCGGGCTGGCCGGTCTCGAGCACCGACTTGATCGCCGCCTTCTTCGACCGGTCGACGATGTTCTGGATCATGGCGCCGGAGTTGAAGTCCTTGAAGTACAAGGTCTCCTTGTCACCGTTGGCGTAGGTGACCTCCAGGAACCGGTTCTCCTCGGTCTCGGCGTACATCCGCTCGACGACCTGCTGGATCATCGCGTCGACGCAGGCCTTGCGGTTGCCGGCGAACTCGGCGAGATCGTCGGTGTGGATCGGCAGCGTCTCGGTCAGGTACTTCGAGAAGATGTCCTGTGCCGCCTCGGCGTCCGGCCGCTCGATCTTGATCTTCACGTCCAGCCGGCCGGGCCGCAGGATCGCGGGGTCGATCATGTCCTCGCGGTTCGAGGCGCCGATGACGATGACGTTCTCGAGACCCTCGACCCCGTCGATCTCCGACAGCAACTGCGGCACGATCGTCGTCTCGACATCGGAGGACACCCCGGACCCGCGGGTCCGGAAGATCGAGTCCATCTCGTCGAAGAACACGATGACCGGCGTGCCCTCGCTGGCCTTCTCGCGCGCCCGCTGGAAGATCAGCCGGATGTGCCGCTCGGTCTCACCGACGAACTTGTTGAGCAGCTCGGGGCCCTTGATGTTCAGGAAGAACGAGCGGGCCTCGTTCGGGTCGTCGCCGCGGACCGCGGCCACCTTCTTGGCCAGCGAGTTCGCCACCGCCTTGGCGATGAGCGTCTTGCCGCAGCCGGGCGGGCCGTAGAGCAGCACGCCCTTGGGCGGGCGCAGCTCGTACTCGCGGAAGAGCTCCGCGTGCAGGAACGGGAGCTCGACCGCGTCGCGGATCTGCTCGATCTGGCGGAACAGACCGCCGATGTCCTCGTAGGCGACGTCGGGGACCTCCTCCAGCACGAGGTCCTCGACCTCGGCCTTCGGAACGCGCTCGTAGGCGTAGCCGGCCTTGGTGTCCACCAGCAGCGAGTCGCCGGGCTTGAGCGGCACCGCGTCGGGGTTGTCCGGGCCGGGGATCAGCGGGGCGGCGAGCCACACCACCCGCTCCTCATCGGCGTGGCCGACCACGAGGGCCCGCCCGGCCAGACCGTCGGCGGTGGGGTCGGAGAGCACCTCGCGCAGACCGCAGACCTCACCGATGCGCTCGTAGTCGCCGGCCTCGACGACCGTGAGCGCCTCGTTGAGGCGCACGGTCTGCCCGCTGCGCAGATCCTCGGTCTGCACCGCCGGGGAGACAGCAACCCGCATCCGGCGGCCGGACGTGAACACGTCCACCGTCTCGTCGGGGTAGCGGGCCAGGAACACGCCATAGCCGCTCGGTGGCTGGGCGAGTCGATCGACCTCTTCGCGCAGGGCGATGAGCTGACTGCGCGCTTCCTTCAGCGTCTCGGTCAGCTTCTCGTTGCGTGCACTGAGTTGGGACAGTCGGCTGGCCGACTCGGCGAGCCGCTGCTCCAGAATACGTGCGTGCCGGGGCGACTCGGTGAGCTTTCGCCGGAGCAGAGCGACCTCTTCTTCGAGGAAGCGAATCTGAGCGGTCGCCTCTGCTGGGCTGAGATCCCCGTGTTCACCTGGGTCACGCCTGCCGGGACCGTCGTCGTAGGGGTTCACGGCATCCTCCCTCCGTGTTCCGTTTCCATACGGTACCTGCGAACGCCACCGGCGGTGGTGCGGCGAATCGGTGATCCATCACTCAGCCGGACGGCACCTTGACGCCTTACCCCTGTCTGCAATCCGTAACCAGGCCGCCACCCGGATTCGGCCGGTTGCCGTCACCGACTGGTCGGTCTGCGCTGCGGTCGCGGCGGAACGACGCCCTCGGCGAGCCTGCGCGCGGTCACCAGGAACGCGGTGTGACCTATCATGCGGTGTTCCGGACGGACGGCCAGCCCGACCACGTGCCACGGCCTGACCAGGGATTCCCACGCCTGCGGCTCGGTCCAGCACTGCTGTTCGCGCAGCGCCTCCATCAACCGGGACAGCTGCGTGGTGGTCGCCACGTAACCCACGAGCACGCCGCCCGGGATCAGCGCCTTCGCGACCGTCTCCAGCACGTCCCACGGCGCCAGCATGTCCAGGACGACCCGGTCGACCTCGCCGACGTGGGTGTTGAGATCACCGATGCGCAAGCTCCAGTTGGGTGGCACATCACCGAAGAACCGGCGCACGTTGCGATCGGCGTGCTCGGCGTGGTCCTCGCGGATCTCGTAGGAGATCACGCTGCCCTCGGGCCCCACGGCCTGCAGCAGCGAGCAGGTCAGCGCGCCCGATCCGGCACCCGCCTCCAGGACCCGCGCTCCCGGGAACACGTCGCCCCACATGAGGATCTGCGCGGCGTCCTTGGGGTAGATCACCTGCGCGCCGCGCGGCATCGACAGCACGTAGTCGGCCAGCAGCGGGCGCAGTGCGAGGTACGGGGTGCCGACCGGCGAAGTGATCACGCTGCCCTCGGGCTTGCCGATCAGGTCGTCGTGCGCCAGCCCGCCGCGGTGGGTGTGGTACTGGCCGCCGGGCTCCAGCGTGAGCGTGTACTTGCGCCCCTTGGGGTCGGTCAGCTGCACCCGGTCGCCGGGACGGAACGGGCCGCCACGGGGGGTGGTCACGTCCGTGGCGTGGTCGGCGTTGCCGGGAGGGGTGTCGGGCACGGAGCGGCACGTTATCCGGTGTGCTCGCGGCGGCTGCCGGCCGGGGACGTGACCGGGCCGGCTGCACCCGGACGGGATCGTCGGTGGCATCACCTACCGTGGGCGCCGTGACCGAGATCGCCGGGACCACCGAGCCGGACGGGCACCCCCGGCGCCGTCCGGCGCTGTCGCCGTCCCGGGCCGGTGACTTCAAGCAGTGCCCGCTGTTGTACCGGTTCCGGGCCATCGACCGGCTTCCGGAGCGGCCGAGCCGGGCCCAGGTCCGCGGAACGGTGGTCCACGCGGTCCTGGAGCGGCTCTACGAGCTTCGCGCAGCCGAACGGCTGCCCGCGGCCGCCAGGGCACTCGTGAGGCCGGTCTGGAGCGAGCTGGTGGCGCAGGCCCCGGAACTGGTCGCCGAGCTGTTCGACGGCCCGGACGACCCGGAGCTGCCGGTCTGGCTGGAGTCGGCGGGCGGGCTGCTGGACTCCTATTTCCGGCTCGAGGACCCGCGCCGGCTCGAACCGGAGGCCCGCGAGCTGCTGGTGGAGACCGAGCTGGCGTCGGGCCTGCTGCTGCGCGGCTACGTGGACCGGATCGACGTCGCGCCGACCGGGGAGATCCGGGTGGTCGACTACAAGACCGGCGCCGCGCCCCGGGAGGTGGCCGAGGCCCGGGCGCTGTTCCAGATGAAGTTCTACGCGCTGGTGCTGCTGCACCTGCGCGGCGTCGTGCCCACCCAGCTGCGCCTGATGTACCTGGCCGACTCCGAGGCGCTCACCTACGAACCCGACGAGGCGGAGCTACGCCGCTTCGAACGCACCCTCGACGCGATCTGGCAGGCGATCCTGCTGGCCGGCCACACCGGCGACTTCCGGCCCAACCCGGGCAAGCTGTGCGAGTGGTGCAGCCACCGCCCCATCTGCCCGGCCTGGGAGGGGACCCCGCCGGACTACCCCGGGTGGCCCGAGCCCATCGACATGCCCGCCGCCGGCCTCGCCGTGGCGACGGGCGACGGACCGGTGGCCGGATCCGGCGCGTTCGCGGCCCTGGTCGACCGCGCCGAGTGACCCGCGGGGCATGATCGGGCGGTGAGTGAGCTCGAGCCGTACTACCTGCCCCTCGGCGACGCCTGCGGCGGCTCCGGGACCGGGCGCTTCCACGCCACCTTCTCCACCACCGGCCCCTGGTTCGCCGACGCGCAGCACGTCGGCCCGCCGTCGGCGTTGCTGGTCCGGGCCTTGGAGCGGTGCGCACCGAGCCGGCCGGACGGACCGCAGCTGCAGCTGTCCCGGATCACCGTGGAGGTCCTCGGCCCGGTCCCGGCCGGCGAGATCGAGGTGCAGGCGGGTGTCGAGCGGTCGGGCCGCACCATCGAGATGCTCGGCGCCGAGATGACCGCCGGTGGCCGGGCCGTGCTGCGTGCCCGGGCGTGGCGACTGGCCGCCACCGACACCGCGACCGCCGCGGTCGGCGAGGCCGCGCCGCTGCCGCCGCCCTCGGAGGGCACGCCCCGCCCGGCGCGCCCGGACGGCTGGTTGCCCGGCTTCATGGACACCCTGGAGTGGCGCTGGCTGCGCGGCTGGCTGGCCGAGCCGGGGCCGGGCACGGCGTGGGCGCGGCAGCGGGTGCCGCTGGTGGACGGGGAGAAGCCGAGCCCGCTGCAGCGGCTCGCGGTGGTGGCCGACTCGGCCAACGGGGCGGCGGCCCGGCTCGACATCCGCGAGTGGCTGTTCGTCAACACCGAGCTGACGCTGCACCTGCACCGGCCGCCGGTCGGCGAGTGGATCGGCCTGGACGCGGCGACCGTGGTCGGTCCGAGCGGGCTGGGCACGGTGTCGGCGCTGTTGTTCGACGAGCACGGCCACACCGGCCAGGCCGCGCAGAACCTGACGGTCCGCCGGCGCTGACCAGGGCCTCACACGCAGCGACCTCGTCGTCCGCCGGACCGGTGGACGACGAGGCCGGGGGCGGGGCGGGTCAGCCGTTGCGGCCGTCGACGGCGCGGCAGGAGCGGATCTCCGAGGTCAGGATCGCGCGGGCGCCGATCGCGGCCAGCTTGTCCATCACGCTGTTCGCGCAGGTGCGCTTGACCATCGACCGGACCGCCACCCAGTTGTCGTCGGACAGCGGCGAGATCGTCGGGGCCTGCAGACCCGGGGTGATCTTCTTGGCGTCGTCGAGCACCGACTTGGGGCAGTCGTAGTCCAGCATCAGGTACTGCCGGGCGTAGACGACACCGCGCAGCCGCTCGGTGAAGATGGTCTTGGCCTTCTTGATCTCCTCGGAGTCCACCCGGTCGGGACGCGGCTCGCGCTCGATCAGGGTGGCCTGCGACTCGGCGATCGGGTCGCCGATCACCTTGAGGCCGTGCTGGCGCAGCGTGCGGCCGGAGGACACGACGTCGGCGATCGCGTCGGCCAGCCCGAGCTGCACCGAGATCTCCACCGCGCCGTCCAGCTTGATGATCTTCGCGCCGATCCGCTTGCCGCTCAGGTGCGAGCGGACCAGCCGCGGGTAGGACGTGGCGATCGTCTTGCCGTCGAGGTCCTCGAGCTTCCAGTCCCTGCCCTCGGGGGCGGCGAAGCGGAACTTCGACGCGCCGAACCCGAGTTGGAGGACGTCGTGGACCTGGCTGCCGGACTCCTCCATGAGGTCGTGCCCGGTCACGCCCAGGTGCAGGTCGCCCGAGCCGACGTAGGTCGCGATGTCCTTCGGCCGCAGGTAGAAGAACTCGATGCCGTTCTCCTCGTCGATCATGCTGAGGTCGCGGGAGTCGGAGCGCTGCCGGTAGCCCGCCTCCCGCATCATCGTCGCTGCGGGCTCGGCGAGGGTGCCCTTGTTCGGGAGGGCGACGCGGAGCATGAGTTCTCCTCGGTAATGCAGATGTTCGCGGTGTGTTTACAGGAACTTGTAGACGTCTTCGAGCGTCAGGCCACGGCCGAGCATGATCACCTGCACCCGGTAGAGGAGCTGTGAGATCTCCTCGGCCAGAGCGGCGTCGGCCTCGTGCTCGGCGGCCAGCCAGACCTCGCCGGCCTCCTCGAGCAGCTTCTTGCCCTGCGCGTGGACCCCGGCATCGAGCGCGGCCACCGTCCCCGATCCGGCCGGCCTGCTGGCCGCTTTCTCGGTGAGTTCGGCGAACAGCCCGTCGAAGGTCTTCACCCGAGTATCTCCCTTCCACCTCAGTGTCATAGGCCGCGGACACGCCCACGATCCGGCAGAGCTGTGGTGCTGCTGACGGGCCACGGGCTGCGCCGGATGGCGGTGAACCCGCCGGTCGGAGCGCGGCCCGGGCCGGTCGGCATGCCGACGAACGGACCCGGGGCCGGGCCCAACGGTCTCACGGCGCGTAGTCGGACCTGACACGGGTATATGCCTCGACGACGTCGGTGGGGCGGAGCCCGACCAGGGATTCGCGGTGCACCCGGCCCGGCCCGACCGGCACCGGCACCTCGCACGGCACCACCAGCACGACCGCGCCGGCCCGCTCGGCGGCCAGCGCCCCGGTCGGCGAGTCCTCGACGGCGACGCACTCCCCCATCGGCACCCCGAGCAACTCGGCGGCCCGCAGGTACGGGTCCGGCGCGGGCTTGCCGCGGGCGACCTCGTCACCGCACACCGTGGTGGCGAAGTGTTCGCGGCCGATCCACTCCAGCGCCATCTCGGTGAGCTCGCGGCCGGTGTTGGTGACCAGCGCGGTGGCCCAGCCCGCCTCCCGCACGGTCAGCAGCGCCTCCTCCGCGCCCGGGCGCCACGGCAACCCCTCGGCGAACAGCTCGGCGGTGCGGGCCACCAGCCAGGCCCGCGCCTCGCGGGCCAGCCCCGGGGTCGGCGTCACCCCGACGTCGCGGAACAGGATCTCCAGGCTGCGCGCCATGTTCCCGCCGATGGTCTCGGCCCGGGCCGCGGCGCTGAGCTCACCGCCCAGCCACCGGGCCGTCTCGGACAGCGAGCGGTCCCACACCTTCTCCGAGTCGACCAGCGTGCCGTCCATGTCCCAGAGCACCGCCACGGGCCCCCTGCCCGTCCCGTCCTCACGAACGGCACGTTCGTTCACCAGGTGTGAACGGGAGTGCGGTTCGTGGGAACGCGGGAGCGGGTGGCGGGCGGCGGGCTCGGCGTCAGCCGGCATTGAAGTACTTCGCCTCCGGGTGGTGGGCGACCAGGGCGTCAGTGGATTGCTCGGGGTGCAGTTGCAGCTCCTCGGACAGCTCGACGCCGATCCGGCCTGGCTGCAGCAGCTCGACGATCTTGGCGCGGTCCTCGAGGTTCGGGCAGGCGCCGTAGCCGAGGGAGTAGCGGGCGCCGCGGTAGCCGAGCTTGAAGAACTCCTCGACGTCGTCGGGGTCCTCCCCGGCGACGCTCCCGCCGGAGCTCCAGGTCAGCTCCTCGCGGATGCGCCGGTGCCAGTACTCGGCGAGCGCCTCGGTGAGCTGCACGCCCAGCCCGTGCACCTCGAGGTAGTCCCGGTAGGCGTCCTTGGCGAACAGCTCGTTGGCGTAGTCGGCGATCGGCCGGCCCATGGTCACCAGGTGCAGCGGCAGGACGTCGACCTCGCCGGCGTGGGCCGCGATCTCGCGCGGGCGCCAGAAGTCGGCCAGGCACAGGTGCCGGTCGCGGCGCTGGCGCGGGAACTCGAAGCGGAACCGGTCGGCGGCGTCCGCGTGGGCCTCTTCGAGCACGACGAGCGAGTCGCCCTCCGACACCGCCGGGAAGTAGCCGTAGACCACCGCCGCGTGCGCGAGCACGCCCTCGGTGGAGAGCCGCTCGAGCCAGTACCGCAGCCGCGGCCGGCCCTCGGACTCCACCAGCTCCTCGTACGACGGGCCGGAGCCGCCGCGGGCGCCGCGCAGACCCCACTGCCCGAGGAACAGCGCGCGCTCGTCGATCATGTGCGAGTAGTCGGCCAGCGAGATGCCCTTGACCACCCGGGTGCCCCAGAACGGCGGGGTGGGCAGTGGGTTGTCCAGCGTCACGTCGGAACGCGCGGGGATCGGGCCCGCAACCTCGGCCTCGGCCGCCCTGCGCTTGGCCGCGACCCGCTGCGAGCGCTCGTGGCGGGCCTTGCGCTCGGCCCGCTTGGCCTCCTCCTCGGCGTCGACGGCCGGTGCGTCACCGCGGACGCGGGCCATCGTGGCGTCCATCAGCCGCAGGCCCTCGAACGCGTCGCGGGCGTAGGAGACCCGGCCCTCGTAGATCTCGGCCAGGTCGTTCTCCACGTAGGAGCGGGTCAGCGCGGCCCCGCCGAGCAGCACCGGAAGCCTGCCCGCGACCCCCCGGGAGTTCATCTCCTGGAGGTTCTCCTTCATGATCACCGTGGACTTGACCAGCAGCCCGGACATCCCGACGGCGTCGGCCTTGTGCTCCTCGGCGGCCGACAGGATCGTCGAGATGGGCTGCTTGATGCCCAGGTTGACCACGGTGTAGCCGTTGTTGGTCAGGATGATGTCGACGAGGTTCTTGCCGATGTCGTGCACGTCGCCCTTGACCGTGGCCAGCACGATCGTGCCCTTGCCGTCGGAGTCGGTCTTCTCCATGTGCGGCTCGAGATGCGCCACCGCGGTCTTCATCACCTCGGCGCTCTGCAGCACGAACGGCAGCTGCATCTGCCCCGACCCGAACAGCTCGCCGACGGTCTTCATGCCGGCCAGCAGCGTGTCGTTGATGATCTCCAGGGCGGGCCGCTCCTCGAGCGCGGCGTCGAGGTCGGCCTCCAGGCCGGGGCGCTCGCCGTCGACGATGCGCCGCTCCAGGCGCTCGAACAGCGGCAGCGCGGCCAGTTCCTCGGCCCGGCCCGCCTTCGCCGAGGACGCCGTGACGCCCTCGAAGAGCTCCATGAACCGGTTCAGTGGGTCGTAGCCCTCACGGCGCCGGTCGTAGACCAGGTCCAGCGCCACCGACCGCTGCTCGTCCGGGATCTTCGCCATCGGCAGGATCTTCGCCGCGCTCACGATCGCGGTGTCCAGCCCGGCGTTGACGCACTCGTGCAGGAACACCGAGTTCAGCACCTGGCGGGCGGCGGCGTTGAGCCCGAAGGAGACGTTGGAGACCCCGAGCGTGGTCTGCACCTCCGGGTGGCGGCGCTTGAGCTCGCGGATCGCCCCGATGGTCTCCAGCGCGTCGCGGCGGACCTCCTCCTGCCCGGTGGTGATCGGGAAGGTGAGGGTGTCCACGACGATGTCGGAGACCCGCATGCCGTGGTTGGTGGTCAGGTCCCGGATCAGCCGGTCGGCCACCCGGACCTTCCACTCCGCGGTGCGCGCCTGGCCCTCCTCGTCGATGCACAGCGCGACGACGGCGCAACCGTGCTCGCGGACGAGTTCCATCGTGCGCTGGAAGCGCGAGCCGGGGCCGTCGCCGTCCTCGTAGTTCACCGAGTTGACGATGCAGCGCCCGCCCAGGCGCTCCAGCCCGGCGCGCAGCACCTCGGGCTCGGTGGAGTCGAGCATCACCGGCAGCGTCGACGCGGTGGCCAGCCGGCCGGCCAGTTCGGCCATGTCGGCAGCACCGTCGCGGCCCACGTAGTCGACGCACAGGTCGATCAGGTGCGCGCCGTCGCGGGTCTGTTCGCGGGCGATCCCGACACAGTCCTCCCAGCGCTCGGCGAGCATGGCCTCGCGGAAGGCCTTGGAACCGTTCGCGTTGGTCCGCTCGCCGACCATCAGCACGGAGGTGTCCTGGCGGAACGGCACCGCCGCGTACAGCGAGCTGACGCCCGGCTCCGGGCGCGGGTGCCGTTCGGCCGGGGTGACCTGCGGAATGGCCTCGGCGACGGCGCGCACGTGCGCCGGGGTCGTCCCGCAGCAGCCGCCGACCAGCCGCAGCCCGTACTCCCGGACGAACGAGGCCAGCGCCTGCGCCAGCTCCTCGGGGGTCAGCGGGTACTGCGCGCCGTTCGGGCCCAGCTGCGGCAGGCCGGCGTTGGGCATCACCGACAGCGGGATCCGGGCCTGCTTGGACAGCGTGCGCAGGTGCTCGCTCATCTCGGCCGGGCCGGTCGCGCAGTTCAACCCGATCAGGTCGATGCCCAGCGGCTCCAGCGCCGTCAGCGCAGCTCCGATCTCGCTGCCCAGCAACATCGTGCCGGTGGTCTCGACCGTCACCTGGGTGATCAGCGGGATCCGCCGGCCCTCCAGCGCCATCGCCCGCTGCATCCCCAGCACCGCGGCCTTGACCTGCAGCAGGTCCTGGCAGGTCTCGACGACGAACGCGTCGGCGCCGCCGGCGAGCAGACCGCGGCCGCATTCGGTGTAGGCGTCCCGCAGCCGGGCGAACGTCTCGTGGCCCAGGGTCGGCAGCTTCGTGCCGGGCCCGACGGAGCCGAGCACGTAGCGGGGGCGGTCGGCGGTCGCGAGGTCGTCGGCGACCTCACGGGCCAGCCGCGCGCCCTTCTCGGCGAGCTCGCGGATCCGCTCCGGGATGTCGTACTCGGCGAGGTTGGGCAGATTGGCCCCGAAGGTGTTCGTCTCGACGGCGTCCGCACCGGCCTCGAAATAGGCCCGGTGGATGTGCCGGACCACGTCCGGCCGGGTGTCGTTGAGGATCTCGTTGCAGCCCTCGAGCCCGGCGAAGTCGTCGAGCGAGAGGTCGACGGCCTGCAGCATCGTGCCCATCGCGCCGTCCGCGACGACGACACGCCCGGCGAGCGTGTCGAGCAGGGTGGTGTCGAATCGGGGCGGTATCTCGGCTGGCACGGCGACAAGGGTAGACGTCGCCCGGGACCAGGACCCTCGCGATGGGCCGGCCGGCCGTAGGCTTGAGCGATGACCGATCGCGAGCCGCGACCCGGGGCGGGTCCTGATCTGCCGGCCCTCGTCGACCCGGTGATGATCGCCGCCTTCGAGGGGTGGAACGACGCCGGCGAAGCGGCCACCACTGCGCTCGAACATCTCGAGCTGAGCTGGGACGCTACGCCGCTGGCCTCGCTGGATCCGGAGGAGTACTACGACTTCCAGGTCAACCGCCCGCACGTGCGACTGTCCGACGGGGTGACCCGGCGGATCGAATGGCAGACCACGCGGCTGTCGGTCGCCAAGTTGCCTGGTACCGAACGACACGTCGTGCTCGTCAACGGCATCGAGCCGAACCTGCGCTGGCGCGCGTTCTGCGCCGAGTTGCTGGGCTACGCCGAGCGGCTGGGCGTGACCGAGGTCATCACCCTCGGGGCGCTGCTCACCGACACCCCGCACACCCGGCCGACGCCGGTCAGCGGGATCTCCTACGACACCTCCTCGGCCGGCCAGATGCGCGTCGAGCCGTCGAGCTACCAGGGCCCCACCGGCATTGTCGGGGTGCTCCAGGACGCCGCCGTGCAGGCCGGGATCCCCGCCATGTCGTTCTGGGCGGCGGTGCCGCACTACGTCTCGCAGGCCCGGGTGCCCAAGGCGGCGGTGGCGCTGCTGCACCGCATCGAGGAGGCCCTCGACGTCGAGGTGCCGCTGGGTGGGCTGCCCGAGCAGGCCGAGGAGTGGGAGCGCACGGTCAGCGAGATGGCCGAGGCCGACGACGAGGTGCGCGAGTACGTGCGCCAGCTCGAGCAGCAGGCCGAAGAGGACGCCGTCGACGCCGGGAACATGCCCGAGGCCAGCGGTGACGCGATCGCCGCCGACTTCGAGCGGTACCTGCGCCGCCGCGGCTCGGGGGGCTCGGGCGGCTGAGCCGCCGCTCCGCCGATGGGGCCTGCGCCGCGCAGCGGGGCTCCCCGCCGGGCCCCTCCCGGCCCTTCGGCGACGGCCTTCCCGT
The DNA here is from genome assembly GCF_012911935.1 of Pseudonocardia acidicola. Taxonomy (GTDB): domain Bacteria; phylum Actinomycetota; class Actinomycetes; order Mycobacteriales; family Pseudonocardiaceae; genus Pseudonocardia; species Pseudonocardia acidicola. Next base: position 39,974 of record NZ_JAAXLA010000035.1, read on the forward strand.
CGTGCGACGGGGTGGCCGCCCACCCCGTGCCGCACCGCGATGTGTAACCCGGGCGCCTATCCCTGTCAGCGGGCTCGGGGCTCGCGGCAGGGGGTGGCCCAGGTCATGGGGCGGACCGGACGTGATCGGGCAGCTGCCGTTCAGGCGCGCCTCGGTGGCCACCGGGGCGATGGTGAGCGGGCCGCCGACGCGCCACAGTTGCGTGTGGTCGGTCACGAGTCCTACCCCGACTGGGAGGCGGTGTACCGGGACAACGTCGATCGGGTGTACCGGTTGATGTTCTGCAAGGTCGGTAACCGGCCGGACGCGGAGGACCTGACCGCCGAGGTGTTCCTGGCCGCGCTGCGGCCGCTCCGGGTCTCGGCCAGCGCGCCCGAGGTGCGGGCCTACCTGTTGGCGACCGCGCGGACGGTGCTGGCCGGCTACTGGCGGAACACGCTGGGCCGGGAGATCACCACCCTCGCCGAGAACGACGAACCGGTGCCGACCGAGACCGAGGCCTCGGCCCCCTCGGGCGCGCCGGGACAGGCTGCGCTGATCCTGGCCGAGCTTCCTGAGCGCTACCGGCGCATCCTGCAGTTGCGGTTCCTGGAATCGTGCTCGATCCGCGAGGCCGCGGCCGCACTCGGCGTGACCGTCACCTACGCGAAGGTGCTGCAGCATCGGGCGTTGCGTCGGGCCGCGCAGCTGATGGAGGTGGACAGGTGAGTGGACGGGGCGCGCGCCGGTTCGTCGCAGATCTGCTCCGGGGTCGACGGCCGCGGCCGTTCCATGCCGGCGATGCCGACGTCGCCGAGCTGCGCGCGGCGATCATGCTCCGGGCCGCACGGCCGGGCGCCGCGGCGCCGCGCGAGGAGTTCGTCGGCGACCTGCACCGGCGGCTGGCCGCGATGCCGGCGTCCGGGGAGACCGACCGGCCGCTGCCCCGGCCCCGACCGGCGGTGGACAGCACCCGGCGACGCCTGGTGCAGGCCACCTCGATCGCGGCGGCCGCGGCGGCCGCCGGCGCCGTGGTGGACCACACGGTCACCGGGCGGGGCCCGGCCCCGAGTGCGGCCGGCGGGGACCAGACCCTCACCCCGAACACCGGTCGGTGGCGCACGGTGAGCGCCAGCGCGGATCTCGCCGAGGGCGGGGTGCAAGGCTTCGATCTGGGCACGGTGATCGGGTTCGTGTCCCGCACCGGCGGCCGGCTGCGGGCGGTGTCTGGGGTGTGCACGCATCAGGGTTGCCGGCTGGCCCTGGAAGCGGCGGCCCGGCAGCTGGACTGCCCGTGCCACAGCACGGCCTTCGCGATCGACGGGCAGCTGGTACGGCATCAGCTGCCCATGGCACCTCCGCCGCTGCCGCAGCTCGAGGTCCGCGAGCTGAACGGCGAGGTCCAGGTCTACGCCCCGCCGGGCCCGGTCGCGTAACCCCGGTTCCTATCTGTCGATGAGGCCCGCATCCCGCGGGCCCACCGGCGGAGAAGGACCGACCACGATGCACCAGCTCAGGACCACGTCGGTGATATCCGTGGTGGCGGCGGGGATCACGATGCTCGCCGGCTGCGGCAGCCCGGCCACCGCGCCCGCAAGCGGGCCGGCCACACCGGCACCGGGGGCGACCGCCCAGCCGATGCCCGGCATGGCGACGCCCCCGGCGGGTGGCTCGGCCGCGGCGCCGGGCCAGGACGCCCCGGTGGCCACCGACGCGGTGACGATCCAGAACTTCGCGTTCTCCCCGGCGACCGTGACTGTCAAGACCGGCACCACCGTCACCTGGACCAACCGCGACCAGGATGCGCACACGGTCACGGCCACGGCCGGGTCGTTCCACTCCCCCACGCTGAACACCGGCGAGTCGTTCGGCTACACCTTCACCACGCCGGGCCGCGTCGACTACCTGTGCAGCATCCACCCGTTCATGACGGCCACCGTGGTGGTGACCCCGTGAGCGCCCCGGAGGAGCGGCCGGGCGGGCCGGAGCCGCGGGCCGGCGAGGGCGTCCCGCCGACAGGCATGAGCCGGCGCCAACTGCTGCGGCACACGGCGTGGTTCGGCGCCGCGGTGGCGCTCACCGTCGCCGGTGGCGAGGTGATCAGCCACATCGGGGGCACCCCGGCCTCGGCCGCGGCCGACGACCCCAACGCGCTGCGGTTCGTCCAGCTCAGCGACAGCCACCTGGGGTTCTCCGGCCCCCCGAACACGGACGTGACCGGGTCGTTCGAACGCGCCATCGGCCAGGTCAACGGGTTGGGGTTCCGGCCGGATTTCGCCATGCACACCGGGGACCTGACCCACCTGTCCACGCCGCCCCAGTTCGACCAGGTCCGGCAGATGCTGTCCGGGCTGCGCACCGGGCAGGTGTTCACCGTGCCCGGCGAGCACGACTCGGTCGACGACCACGGGGAGAAGTACCGGGCCGTGTTCGGCGCCGGCACCCGCGGGGACGGTTGGTACAGCTTCGATGTCAAGGGCGTGCACGTCATCGCCCTGGTCAACACCCTGGCCCTGGAGAAGCTGGGCCATCTCGGGACGGACCAGCTCGACTTCGTCCGCAAGGACGTCGCCGGGCTGTCCGGTGACACCCCCATCGTGGTGTTCAGCCACATCCCCCTGTTCGCGATGTACCCGGCGTGGGGCTGGGGCACCGACGACGCCGTCCAGGCGCTGAGCTACCTGCGCCGGTTCTCCTCGGTGACCTGCCTCAACGGCCACGTCCACCAGCTGTTCACCAAGACCGAGGGCAACGTCACCTTCTACAGCGCCACCACCACCGCCTACCCGCTGCCCCGCCCCGGGCAGGGTCCGGGCCCGGTCCCGGTCACGTTGCCCGCCGGGCAGCTGGGCTCCGCACTCGGCATCCGCGACGTCACCTACCAGCAGGGCCGCCACGCGCTGGCGATCCGTGATCGGAGCCTGGCATGAACCCGGTCGCCGCCCACCTGATGCGCACCGGCGCGGCCTGCCTGCTGGCCGTCAGCGGTGTCATCCACGCCCAGCTGTACCTGCAGGGCTACCGGACCATCCCCGGGGTCGGCCCGGCGTTCCTCCTCCAGGCCAGCGCGGCGCCGGCGGTGGCGGTGCTGCTGCTGTTCACCTCCGCGGCGGTGCTGCGGCTGGCCGCAGCCGCGCTCGCCGCCGGCGCGTTGGCGGGTTTCGTCCTGTCGCGCACCGTCGGGGTGTTCGGGTTCGTCGAACACGGGCCGCAGCCCGCGCCCTACGCCCTGATCAGCGTCCTCGCCGAGATCGCCGTCCTGGCTCTGCTCGGCGCCCCGCTACTGAGCCGGACCAGCAGGCCTGCTCCATCCCTGAGCCGCTAGAGAGGTGGGATCGATGGATCCGCGCCCGCTGAACGACATCGCCCACGCGATCGACGCCGTCGCCGCCACCAGTGCCTACCCGCCGCAGGGTCTCGGCACGGACCAGCTGGTCGTCGCGATGTCCGACCTCGCCGTCATCGCGGGGCTGATCGGGGAACTGGCCGCCCGCGCCCGGTGGCAGCTCGCCGCCTGGGCCACGGTCGGCGCACACCTGCAACAGGCGGAGCAGCACGCCGGGGAGCTCGACCGCTCCCTGAGCCACGCCTGCGCCACCCTCGCCTTCAACGCCTCGCCGCGGCCGGCGGCCTGACGCCGGCTGTCAGGTGACCGTCACCGATCCGTTCATGTACGGGTGGATCGAGCAGATGTAGCTGTACGTCCCGGCCGTGGAGAACGTGTAGCTCCAGGACTGGCCCTGGTTCAGGATGGGCGAGTGCAGCGGTCCACCGGAGACGTCGTGCGGGACGGAGTCGGTGTTCGTCCAGGTCACCGTGGTCCCGACCGGGACGGTGAGGGCCGCCGGGGAGAACGCGTAGTTCGCGATCGTCACGGCGGCGTCCGCGACCGGCTGCACGGCCGCCGGCGCCTGCGCCTGGTGCACGGGCGGTGCCGCGGCGGGGGCGGCCGGCTGGGCGCCGCAGGCGGTCACCGCGGCCAGCGCGACCGCCGTCGTCAGAGTGCCGAGACAGGTGCGGGTGATCGGCTTCATGGCTGTCTTCCTGTCGTGACAGATCCCCGCGGCGGCGAACGGGTCGTGACGGGCGACCGCGCAGGACGGACGGCCTGCGACCCGGCGGGCCGTCGGGGATCACCTCCCCCCTCTTCGCAGAGGCCATGCCATCGTCGGGAGCCGCTCGGCCCGGACGTAGGGCCGATGGTCCCGGCCCGCCGGGGCGGGTCTCCCGAACCGTGACCGGTCGCCGGCGGAGCGGTCCGGCGCGGGCTAGTCGACGGCGGCGTGTTTGCGCAGGTCGGCGAGGTCGATCCACTCCAGGGTGCGGGCGTGCGTCGCGGCCAGCACCACCGGCGGCGCCATCCCGGCCTGGTGCGCCTCCACCCAGCGGTCGGCGCACAGGCACCAGCGGTCGCCGGGCCGCAATCCCACGAAGCCGTACTCCGGCCGCGGGGTGGACAGGTCGTTGCCGCGCTCGGCGCTGAACTCCAGGAACTCCGCAGTCACCTGTGCGCAGACGGTGTGCACGCCCGAGTCCTCGCCCCCGGTGTCGCAGCAACCGGTGCGGTAGAACCCGGTCATCGGGTCCGTCCCGCAGATCTCGAGCTCCCCGCCCAGCACATTGCGCGCCATGTGCTCATGCAACCAGAAACGGGTAGGCGGGGGGTATGACGGAACCGATCGACACCGATTCCCGCCTGCCCGACGACGTGCAGGCCCCCGATATCGAGATCCCCGGCGAGGCCGAGCGCAAGGTGCCCGACGACGAGGACGTCATCGAGCAGGCGGGCACCCCGGAACCGCCGGACTGACCCGCAGACCCCGCTCCACAACGCAGCCTCGGTTCCGTTCTGATCGACTCGGAACGGCGACTCGGAACGGCACCGAGGCTGTCGACCGCGGGGCGGGAGACCTCAGAGCGCGACGCCGAGAAGGGCGTCGACGGCGGTGCGGGCCAGGGCCGGCGCGGTGGCGTCGCGACCGTGGCGGGTCAGGGCCTCGTCGGCCCAGGCGTCCACCGCGGCGAGCGCGCGCGGGGTGTCGAGGTCGTCGGCGAGGTGGGTGCGCAACGCGGCGACGAGTCCGGTGGCGTCCGGGCCGGCGTCCAGCGCGGTGGCCTCCCGCCAGCGCACCAGCCGGGCCTCCGCCGTGGCCAGCAGCTCGGGAGTCCACGGGCGGTCGCTGCGGTAGTGCCCGGACAGCAGGGCCAGCCGGATCGCGTTGGGGTCGACACCCTCGGCGCGCAGCTTGGACACGAAGACCAGGTTGCCCCGTGACTTCGACATCTTCTCGCCGTCCAGGCCGATCATCCCGGTGTGCGCGTAGTGCCGGGCGAACGGGTGCACCCCGGTGAACGCCTCGGCGTGCGCGGCCCCGAACTCGTGGTGCGGGAAGATCAGATCCGAGCCGCCGCCGTTGAGGTCGATCTGGGTACCCAGCCGGTTCAGCGCGATCGCCGCACACTCGACGTGCCAGCCCGGGCGTCCGGTGCCCAGGTCCGACTCCCAGGAGGGCTCGCCCGGACGGGCCATCCGCCACAGCAGCGCGTCGGCCGGGTGCCGCTTGCCGGGGCGGTCCGGGTCGCCGCCGCGCTCGCGGGACAACTGGATCATGGTCGGCTCGTCGTAGTGGGACTCGTAGCCGAAGTGCCCGGTGACCGCGCTGTCGAAGTACACGTCGGGGTACTCGGGGTCGTCGACGCGATAGGCCGCACCGGACGCGAGCAGCTTGCCGACCAGTTCGGCGATCTCCCCCATCGCCTCGACCGCGCCGATGAAGTGCCGCGGCGGGAGCACCCGCAGCGCCTCCATGTCCTCGCGGAACAGCGCGGTCTCGCGCATCCCGAGAACGATCCAGTCGTCCTGGTCGCGGGCGGCGCGCTCCAGCAGCGGGTCGTCGATGTCGGTGACGTTCTGCACGTAGTGCACGTCATGGCCCAGATCCCGCCACACCCGGTTCACCAGGTCGAAGGCCAGGTAGGTGGCGGCGTGGCCGAGGTGCGTCGCGTCGTAGGGGGTGATCCCGCAGACGTACATCGACGCCGTCGGGCCCGGCGCCGTCGGCCGGATCCGGCCGGTGGCGGTGTCGTGCAGGCGCAGCGGCGGGCCACTGCCCTCGAGCCGGGGAACGTCGACCGGAGCCCAGGATTGCATGATGGACAACTTACGCGGTGCGTCCGGGGAGTCGGGTTGTGATCGTGTCCGTGCGCGCCCCGCAGGCCGTGGACCACCCGCCTGATCACCACCACTCGACGGGCAGCCGGGCCTCGATGTCGCGGGCATGCCGGCGCGCACACTCCGGGCACAGCCACCGGGTCGCACCGTGCTCGTCGCGCTCGCGGGCCCAGGCCGGCGCCGCGGGGTCCGTCGTGTCCCGGGTCCCGCCGCAGAGCTGACAGGACGGGGACGGCTCCATCGGCCCAGTGTGCTCGTGGGCGGTGAGTGGTGCCAGGGCACCACTCACCGCGCACGGGCGCGCAGCGCCGCCACGGGCAGGGCGGCCGTCGCGACGACGAACCAGATCGCGATCGGCAGGGTGGTCAGTTCGGCGAGCCCGCCGATGACGGTGGGGCCGACGAGGAAGCCGAGGTAGCCGCCGGTCGAGACGGCGGCGAGCGCCGGGGCGGCGCGCACGCCCGTCACACCGGCCTCGGCCAGCAGCGCGGGGAAGGTCACCGAGAGCCCCACGCCGAGCAGGGCGAACCCGGCCACGGCGGCGGCCACCGCGGCCGGCCCGGGCCCGGCGACCTCGGCCAGCGCGAGGCCGGCCGCGAGGCCGCTCGCGCCGAACCCGGTGAACAGCCGCACTGCCCGGCGGCGGCCGAGCCGGGTGAGTACCCGGTCGCCGACCAGGCGCCCGGTCGTCATGGTCGCGGCGAACGCGGCGAACGCGGCACCGGCCGCCGCGGGCCCCGCATCCAGCGACTGCCGCAGGAACACCGCCGACCAGTCCGCCGTCGAGCCCTCGGCGAGCAGCACCGCGAACGCCGCCAGCGCGAGCGGCACCAGTGGGCCGCGGGGCAGCGCGAACAGCGGGACGGGGCCGGCGTCGTCGGGGGCCGGGGGGTCGGGCAAGAAGTACCGCGACAGCGGCAGGAACAGCACCAGGGAGAACCCGCCGAGGATCGCGAACTGCCCGAGCAGCGGGACAGCGAGCTCGGCGGCCAGGCTGCCGGCCCCGGCGCCGAGCAGCGCGCCGAGGCTGAAGGTGGCGTGGAACGAGGAGAGCACCGAGCGGCCGTAGGCCTGCTCGACCGTGACGCCTTGGGCGTTCATCAGCACGTCGAGCGCGCCCATCGCGGCGCCGAAGCCGAACAGCGCCAGCCACAGCGTCAGCGCGTCGCCGGCCAGGGCGATCGGCAGCGCGGACAGCCAGAACACCACGGCGGCGACGACGGTGCTGCGGCCGCTGCCGAACCGGGCCGCGATCCCGCCGGCCAGCGGCAGCGTGACGAGCGAGCCGACCGCGGGGGCGAGCAACGCCAGCCCGAGCACGCCGTCGGAGAGACCCAGCCCGGCCTTGACCTCGGGGATGCGCGGCGTCCACGAGCCGAACAGCGCGCCGTTGGCGGCGAAGATGACGGAGACCGCGAGCCGCGCCCGGCGTGGCGGGGCCGCCTCAGCCACGACGTGCCCCGCGACGCATCCCTCGGATCCCCCCATCCGCGGCCTCGTTGCCGTTCCGTCCCCGCCCGCGCCGCGCCGCGGCTGCGGGGGCGGGTCAGCGGCGGGTGCGCAGGTAGTCGGCCACCACCTCGGCGCCGAGCCCGTCGAGCGTCGGGGCCACGACCCGCCCACCGCAGCGGCGGGCCACGTCGTCCATGAACGCGGCCAGCCGCGGGTCGTCGCCGAGGACGAAGAACGTGAACGCCGCCTGCATCCCGGTCAGCTTGTCGACCTCCCCGATCGTCGCCCGCAGCGTGTGCGGGCTCGGCGGGTAGTCGAAGTACGCCTCGCCGTCGGGTTCCAGGTGCGCGGTCGGCTCGCCGTCGGTGACGACGAGGACCACCGGCATCGCGTCGGGATGCCGGCGCAGGTGCCGGCCGGCCAACAGCAGCGCGTGGTGCAGGTTGGTGCCCTGCGCGTAGGCACCCTCCAGGCCGACGAGCTGGCCGAGCTCGACGGTCCGGGCGTGCCGGCCGAAGGTGATCAACTGCAGGTCGTCGCCGCGGAACCGGGTGGAGATCAGCTGATGCAGCGCCAGCGCCGTGCGCTTCATCGGCACCCAGCGCCCCTCCGCCACCATCGACCACGACGTGTCGACCAGCAGCGCCACCGCGGCCCGGCTCCGCTGCTCGGTCTCCACGATCTCCACGTCGGTGACGTCGAGGTCCCGCGGATCCCCGCCGGCCTTGCGCAGCTGGGCGTTGAGCAGGGTCCGGGGCACGTTCCAGGCCTCGGTGTCGCCGAACGCCCACGGCCGGGTCGCCCCGGTCGCCTCCCCCGCTGCGCCGGAGCGCCGGGTCTCCCGCTCCCCGCGCCGCCCGCCGATCCGGTCGACGACATCGCGCAGCGCCGACTCGCCGAGCCGGCGCAGCGCCTTCGGCGACAGCCGCAGCGACCCGTCCGCCGCGCGCTCGAACAGGCCCTGGCGCTGCAGCTCGCGTTCCAGGTCGGCCAGCGCCTGGGCGTCGACCCGGGCCTGCTCGCCGAGGCTGGCGTCGAGCGCCTCGAGATCGATGTCCTCGAGGCGGGCGCCGGGGTAGCTCTGCGCGAGCTGCTCGGCCAGCGCGTCGAGCCGCCCCAGCTCCTCCATGGCCCGGGTGGCCTCGCCCATGCCCATCGGGTTGTCCCCGCGGAACCGGCCCGAGCCCTGCCAGTCCTCACCCGGGCGCAGGCCCTGCAGCTGGGCGTCGAGCTGGGCCAGCGACTGCGCGAGCCGCGGGTCGCCGAACGCCTGCTGGGCGAGCTCGGCGAGCTCCGCGCGCTGCTCGGCGCTCATCGAGTTGAGCATCCGCTGCGCGGCCGCGGCCCGGGCGGCGAGCAGGTCGATCAGCTCCTCGGTGCTCTGCGGGTTCTCCGGGAAGTACTGCCCGTGCTCGTCCATGAACTCGCGGAACTGCTCGGACGTGTCCTGGCCCTGCGCGTGCGCGGCGAGCAGCTCGTTGAGGTCGTCGAGCATCTCGCGGATCGCCTCGACGTCCTCCGGGGTGGCGTTCTCCAGCGCCTGCTTCATGCCGGCGAAGCGCTGGTCGAGCATCTCCCGGCCGAGCAGGTCGCGGATCTCCTCATAGGCCTCGCGGGCGTCCGAGCTCTGCCAGTCGTAGGAGTCGAGCTCGCGCACGGCGCCACCCGGGTCCGACGGCAGCGCGTCGAGCTGCATCTCCCGGAACCGCGCGTCGTCGGTGTCCTGACGGCCGAGGGTGTCGCGCTCGGCCTCCAGGGCTCGCTCGAGCAGCTCCCTGACCTGCGCCAAGGTGCCGTCCAGGCGGTTGTCGCGCTGCAGGTCGCGCCGGCGCTGCCACACCTGGCGGGTCAGGTCGTCCAGGCCGGGCCGCCCCCGCATCCCGCGGCGCAGCAGCTCTTGCAGCGCCTGCCGCGGCGAGCTGCCCTCCATGACGTCGCGGCCGATCTCGTCCATCGCGGCGCGGACGTCGAACGGCGGCGCGAGCGGGTCGGGCCCGTCGTGGTAAGCGCCATAGGAGTAGCGCAGCCTGCGCCGTCGTGGATCAGCCATAGCGCACCGTGTCGCCGTCGTCGGCCTCGTCCTTGGCCAGCCGCCGGGTCAGGAACAGCAGCTCCAGCGCCAGCTCGGCGGCCGAGGCCATCGGGCCCGGGTCCTCGGTGCCACCGGCGTCGAGCCGGGTAGCCACCTCGGTGAGGGTGTCGACGGCGGGCAGCGCGGCCACCACCTCCGCCGCCGGTACCCGCTCGCCGGTGCGCACGGGGTGCGCCGCGACGGCGTCGGCCAGCGGCGCGAGATCGACCCCGCGCAGCCGGAACCGGGCGGTATCGGCGGTGGCCCGGCGCAGCAGGTGCTCCAGCAGCTCGTCCTCGCGGCCCTCCTCACCGGAGGCGAACTCCAGCTTGCCGCGCAGCACCGCCGGCACCGACTCCAGGTCGACCGGACGAGCCGTGGGGTGGGCCTCGCCGGTCAGCGCCGCCCGGCGCAGCGCGGCGGCGGCGACGGTCTCGGCTGCGGCCACCGCGAACCGGGCGGACACCCCCGAACCCTGGTCGATGGAGCTGGAGTCGCGCAGGTGCCGGGCGAACCGGGCGATCACCTCGATGAGGTGGCGCGGCACGTCGGCGCCGATCCGGGCGAGCTCGGCCTCCTGCTCGACCAGCGCGATCTCGTCGGCCAGCTCGAGCGGGTAGTGCGTGCGGACCTCGGCGCCGAAGCGGTCCTTGAGCGGGGTGATGATCCGCCCGCGGTTGGTGTAGTCCTCCGGGTTGGCGCTCGCGACGAGCAGCACGTCCAGCGGGAGCCGCAGCGTGTAGCCGCGGACCTGGATGTCGCGCTCCTCCATCACGTTGAGCAGCGCGACCTGGATCCGCTCGGCCAGGTCGGGCAGCTCGTTGATGGCCACGACGCCGCGGTGCGCGCGGGGCACCAGGCCGTAGTGGATGGTCTCCGGGTCGCCCAGGCTGCGGCCCTCGGCCACCTTGACCGGGTCGACGTCGCCGATCAGGTCGGCCACCGCGGTGTCCGGGGTGGCCAGCTTCTCGGTGTAGCGCTCGTCGCGGTGACGCCAGGCCACCGGCAGGTCGTCACCCAGCTCGGCGGCGCGCCGCCGGGAGAGCGGGGTGATCGGCTCGTAGGGGTGCTCGCTCAGCTCGGAGCCCTCGATCACCGGGGTCCACTCGTCGAGCAGGTTGACCAGCGACCGGAGCAGCCGGGTCTTGCCCTGGCCGCGCTCACCGAGCAGCACGACGTCGTGACCGGCGATGAGGGCGCGCTCGAGCTGGGGCAGCACGGTGGACTCGAAACCGACGATGCCCGGCCAGGGGTCGCGGCCGGCGCGCAGGGCGGCGATCAGGTTGTCGCGGATCTCGTTCTTGACTCCGCGGAGCTCGTGGCCCGACGCGCGCAGCGCGCCGAGCGTTCGGGGACGATCGTTCGCAGGTGTGGCGGGCACGACCGACACGCTACGCCCGCGTCCGGACATGGGCGCGGCGCGCGGCGCCGACCTGCGCCGACCTGCGCCGACGGTCGGCGCGGCGCGGGCCGGTAGGCCGGGGGACTCCGGCTCGGTGCCGCCGGGCGCGACCGCGGTCAGGGCAGCAGTAGCGCGGCGGTCGGCATCGCGACCAGGGCCAGTGCGGCCAGCCGGACCAGCGCCCGCACCGGCTGCGGCAGCGGCGGCGGCGGCGCGGAGATGCGCTCGATGCGGGCGCCCAGTGCGGCGGTGAACGAGCTCAGCGCCGCCGCCGGGGCCGACCCGCCCACCGCCCGCAGCGCGCCGGCGAGCTCCTCACTCGATGCCCGCGTCGCGGCCACGTCGTCGGCGCGCATCTCGATCAGCGCCGCGACCGCGAGCTGCGCGCACACCATGCCGCGCACGAACGGCGCGGTCGCTCCCCAGGCCACGAACGGCAGCACCACCAGGTCGTGGCGTTCCCGCAGGTGGGTCTGCTCGTGGGCGAGCACGGCGCGGACGCCGTCGGGTTCGAGGACCTCCAGCACGCCGGCCGAGACGACCAGCCGCGAGCTGCGGCCGGGCAGGCAGTAGGCGACGGGCACCGGGTGGTCGAGCACCCGGGCGCCGGGCGCGGCCGGCCACGGCGTCGCGAGCACATCGAGCAGGTCCCGGTGGCGGCGGCGGGCCTTCAGCGTGCGCAGCGTGGTGGCGGCCAGCACGCCGAGCAGCCGGGCGGCGAGCACCAGGGTGACCGCGATCGCGATCAGGTGCACGGCACCGAGCTCGGCCGGGAACCGGCCGGAGCCGAGCTCGGCGAACAACCGGTGCAGCGCCGCGGGCAGGGACTCCCCGAGCGGCGCCACCCCGTAGACGACCCCGGCGCCGACCAGGGACAGCCCACCGGCCAGGCCGATCGCCTGCCAGGCCAGCAACGCGCCGACGGGGTCGCGGGCGGGCCAGCGGGCACCTGCGAGGGCCCGGCTGGCCGGCCCGGCGAGCACGGCCCCGAGCACCATCAGGCCCAGCGCGGTCAGCTCCATTGCTTCCGGCACAGTAGGGAACCCGGAACCGGGGTCAGCCCAGTAGGTCGCGCAGTCTGGCCCGCTCGTCCGGCGCGATCGAACCGAGGAACCGGGCCAGCGCAGCACCGCGGTCGGGGGCGTCGTCCAGCGCGTCGCGCATCAGTTCCGCGACGTGGTCCTCGCGGCTGGCGACCGGGCGGTAGTGGTGGGCCCGGCCGTCGCGGGTGCGGGTGACCAGGCTCTTGCGCTCGAGCCGGCCGAGGACCGTGAGCACGGTGGTCGTGGCGAGTTCGCGGGTGGCCAGGGCGTCCTGCACCTCGCGGGCGGTCATCGCCCCGTCCGCCCTCCACAGCACGTCCATCACGGCGCGCTCCAGTTCACCCAGGCTCGGCACGTGAACCATTCTACCCTGCGTAGAAGCGAATTACTTTACCTGGACCTCGTCGCCGACCTGGAGGTAGTTGAACCAGGCCTTCGCGTCCTGCTCGACGAGCTTCACGCAACCGGCCGAGGGCGTGTCCTGCCGGCCTTGGTGGAAGGCGATGCCACCGGGGGCGAAGAACACCGAGTACGGCATCGGCGTGAGGTACTCGCGGCTGGTGTACTGCTCGGCCTTCCACTGCACCGAGAACGTGCCCCGCGGGGTCGGGTCCTCGCGGTCGCCGGTCTGGATCCGGACCGGCCCGCGGACGATCTTGTCACCGTCGAGCAGCCAGGCCCAGCGCCCGACCACGTCGACGCAGGCGCGGGCCGTCGGCGTGCACGGGGTGCCCGCGACCAGCCCGGAGCGCTGCACGGGGACCGCGGAGCGGGCCTGCGGTTCCGCGGCGGCCGACGCCGGAGCCGGGGCCGCCGCGGCCTGCCGGTCGGCGTCCGCGGGTGCCCCGATCGGCGCCGTCGGCGCGACGTGTGGCGTCCCGACCAGCGGCAACGCGGCGTGCGGGGCACCCGCGTCGGCGACGGCCGGCAGGTCCACCAGGGAGGGCGCCTCCAGGACCTCGATGCCCGGCAGCCCACCGTCGGCGGGCCCCGGCAGCAGCCCACCCGGGTCGGCGACACCGATACCGACCAGCACCGATCCGCCCACGGCGGCAAGGCCCGCGACGATCGCGACCCGGCCGGCCAGCGACCGGCGCCCGCCCGACCGCCACCTGTGTGCGCCCATCCCCGTCCTTTCGCAGCAGTTCTCGGCTGATCAACGACGACGGGTCGAAAAGGTGACGGACCGGTCACGCCGTGTTCAACCGGACCGGCGTGTCATCCCCGACGCGGTCCCCCTCACGGACACCGCGCCGCTTCCGCTGCGGAGCGTGACGATGGCACGCCGGCGCCGGCCGATGCTCAGCGGCCGCTGAACCGGGGCGAACGCTTCTCCACCCGGGCCCGCCGGCCCTCCTCGATGTCCTCGCTGCTCCAGCAACCCTCGAACGCAGCCAGCAGCGCCGGGTCGTTCTCGGGCAGCTCGGTCCGGTCGAGCGTCAGCTTGTTGTAGGCGAGCGTCAGCGGGGCCAGCGTGGCCAGCTCGGCGGCCAGCGCGAGGGCGTCGTCGCGGTCGCCGAGCCGATCGGCCAGGCCACGGGCGTGCGCGAGCTCGGCGCCGATCTGGTCGCACGCCAGCAGCAGCGACCGCGCGGTGCCCCCGCCGCCCAGCTGCGCGAGCCGCCGCACCGTCCACGGGTCGACGGCCAGCCCGATCCGCGCGGTCGGCACCCCGAACACGGCGCCCGGCGCGGCGACCCGCAGGTCGCAGGCGATGGCCAGCTGGGTGCCCGCACCGATGGCCGGCCCGTTGACCGCCGCGACGACCGGCAGCCCAGCGTCGTGGATCGCGTGCAGCGCGGCGTAGAGGGCGTCGCGGAACCCGTCGGTGTAGACCTCACCGAAGTCCGCGCCCGAGCAGAAGCTGCTGCCGGCACCGGTGACCACGACGGCCCGGACGCCCTGCGCCTGCAGGTCCGCCATGGCGTCGACGAGTCGGCGGCACTGCGCGACGTCGAGGGCGTTGCGCCGTTCCGGGCGGTCCAGCTCGATGAGGCCCACGTCGTCCTTCGCCGAGACGTTGATCAATTCCGTTTCCCTCCGCCGGGCCGCCGGATGCGGCACGCGCGTGACAGTACGAGGAGCCGACGACCCTGATGCCCACCGCCCGATGCGGTGTCGGCGCGGATTCGACGCTGCGCTGCGGGGGACCCGGCAGCCGGTGCCGCCCTAGGCTGGTCGCACCGGCGCGCTGGTGAGGAGACGTCCATGCCCGAGGCGGAGGCGGGAGAGCTGCGGCTGGGCACCCCGGCCGGGCGATGGGTGCTGCTGACCACCGTCCTGGGGTCGAGCATGGCGCTGCTCGACGCGACCGTGGTCAACGTGGCGCTGGGACGGATCGGGGCCGATCTGCACGCGAGCTTCACCCAGCTGCAGTGGACGGTGAACGCGTACACCCTCACGCTGGCGTCGTTCATCCTGCTCGGCGGGTCGCTGGGCGACCGCTCCGGGCGCCGCCGGGTGTTCCTGATCGGCGTGGTGTGGTTCGCGCTCGCCTCGCTGGTCTGCGGGCTCGCGCCGAGCAGCGAGGTGCTCGTCGTCGCCCGGGCGTTGCAGGGCGTCGGCGGGGCGCTGCTCATCCCGGGCAGCCTGGCGATCATCTCGGCGTCGTTCCACGGACCGGACCGGGCGGCCGCGGTGGGCGCCTGGTCCGGGCTGGGCGGGATCGCCGGCGCGATCGGGCCGTTCCTCGGCGGCTGGCTCGTGGAGTGGACCTGGCGCGCGGTCTTCCTGATCAACCTGCCGCTGGCCGCGGTGGTCGTGGTGGTGGCGCTGCGGCACGTTCCGGAGACCCGCGACCCGCACGCGGCACCCGGCCTCGACATCGCCGGCACCGTGCTCGCGGTCATCGGCCTCGGCGCGCTGACCTGGTCCCTGACCGGGCTCGCGTCGACCGGGTCGAGCCCGGCGCTGGTGGCCGCGCTCGTGGTCGGGATCGTCGCGCTGACCGGCTTCGTGATCGTCGAGCGCCGGTCGCCGCACCCGCTGGTCCCGCCGACGCTGTTCCGCAGCCGGATCTTCACGGCGGCCAACCTGGTCACCCTGCTGATGTACGGCGCGCTCGGCGTCGTGTTCGTACTGCTGGTGCTGCAACTGCAGACCGTGGCCGGGTTCAGCCCGCTGGCCGCCGGCACCGCGCTGCTGCCGGTCACGGCGATGATGCTGCTGTTCTCCGCGCGCTCCGGGGCCCTGGCCCAGCGGATCGGCCCGCGGCTCCCCCTGACGCTCGGGCCGCTGATCAGCGCCTGCGGGCTGTTGCTGATGCGCCGGATCGGCCCGGGCGCGACCTGGATCGCCGACGTGCTGCCCGCGGCGCTGGTGTTCGGGGCCGGGTTGACCCTCACCGTCGCCCCGCTCACGGCCGCGGTGCTCGATGCGGCGCCGGACCGGTACGCCGGGGCCGCGTCGGGGGTGAACAACGCGGTCGCCCGCGCCGCCGGGCTGCTGGCCATCGCCGTCATCCCCGGGCTGGCCGGGATCGGCAACGCCGACTACACCGACCCGGCGGCGTTCGACGCCGGGTTCCGCAACGCGATGCTGATCGGAGCGGGGTTGCTGGTGCTCGCCGCGATCCTGGCGTTCCTGCTGATCCGCGGCCCGCTCGGGGAGGCCCCCGCGGGGGGTGCGCCTGCGGCGCGCCCCGCCGAACACGAGCGGGTGCACCTGGAGGAGTACCCGCACTGCGGGGTCATCGGGCCCCAGCTGTACCCCGCCGACGAGGAGTGACCCGCACCGGCGGCGACCGGTTCAGCCCAGCCCGAGCGCCTTCGCCAGTTCCCGGTAGGCCGGCAGCGGGTCGGCGCCGGCCTCGACCAGCACCTGCGCGCAGACGTGGTCGGCGCCGGCCCCGAGGTGCTCGTTGATCCGGGCGGCCACCGTGGCGGGCTCGCCGTGCGCCACCAGCGCGTCGATCACCGCGTCGCTCGCGGCGTCCAGATCGGCCTCGCTGAAGCCCAACCGCAGCAGGTTCCGGCGGTAGTTCACCAGGTGCAGGTAGGGGTTCTCGACGGCCGGGCGCGCGATCGACCGCGCGCGGTCCGGGTCGCTGCTCAGCACGACCTTCTGCTCCGGGGCCAACAGCTTGCCCGTGCCGAGGATCTCCCGGGCCTCCCGGGTGTGCCGGGGTGTGGTCAGGTACGGGTGCGCGCCCGCGGTGCGCGCGGCGGCCAGCCGCAGCATGCGCGGGCCCAGCGCGGCCAGAACCCGGCCCTCGACGGGCACGCCGTTCGCGTCCAGCTCGTCGAGGTAGGCGACGGTCGTCTCGTACGGGCGCCGGTACTTCTCCCCCGACGACTCCGGGTGCCCGATCCCGATACCGAGCAGGAAGCGCCCGGGGTACTCCTGGCCGACCCGCCGGTAGGACGCGGCGGCCTCGGCGGCGGGAACGCTCCAGATGTTGATGATGCCGGTGGCCACCGCGATCCGGTCGGTCGCCTCGAGCAGGTCCTCGGCCAGCCGGAGGTCCCCGGGCGGCGAGCCGCCGATCCAGATCGCGCCGTAGCCGAGCTTCTCGACGTCGACCGCGAGCTCGGGGGTGAGCGCGCTCGCGTGCCGCCAGATCCCGTACCTGCCGAGGTCCACCACCATGTCGATCTCCTCCGTGTCGCGCGCTGCGGCCGGCGCCGCCCTACGGCAACCGGCCGGCCACGCGGGGCATTCCGCGCGGGCTGTCGGTGTACCCACTTAGGCTCACCCCGTGAGACACCAGTTGAGCAGCCGGGCCGCGCCGCTGCGGATGCGCCCGCGGGTGCTGGTGGCCGCCGACGCCGGCCTGCCGCACGCGGCCCCGGCGGGCACCGAGGCGGTGGTGGTCGGCGCCGGGGTGGCCGGCGTGAGCGCGGCCGCGGTGCTGGCCGAGCGCGGGGTGGCGGTGACGCTGCTCGAGGCTGCGCCCACCCTGGGCGGGCGGCTCGGGGCCTGGCCGCACACCCTCCCCGACGGCACCGAGCAGGTCGTCGAGCACGGTTTCCACGCCTTCTTCCGGCACTACTACACCTGGCGCGCGATCCTGCGCCGCATCGACCCGTACCTGTCGTTCCTGCGGCCGGTCGGGGGCTACCCGGTGATCTCCCGGCGCTGGCCCGCGGAGGACCTCACCGGCCTGCCGGCGGCGCCACCGCTCAACCTGGTGGCGCTGTTCGCCCGCTCGCCCAGCCTGGGGCTGCGCGACCTGACCGGCGCGGACGCGGCGCTGGGCACCCGGTTGCTGACCTACGAGCGGCGGCGCACCACCGCGGACTTCGACGCGATGACCGCGGGCGAGTTCCTCGCCGGGCTGGGCATCTCCGACCGGGCCCGGGCGATGCTGTTCGAGGCCTTCGCCCGCTCGTTCTTCTGCAACCCCGACGGGCTGTCGGCCGGCGAGCTGATCGCGATGTTCCACTACTACTTCCTGGGCAACCCGGAGGGCATTGGCTTCGACGCCCCGGACACCGACTACCTGACCGGTATCTGGGCCCCGCTCACCCGCTACCTGCAGGGCCGGGGCGCGACCGTGCGCACCGGCACCGCGCTGGAGCGGCTCGACCCGGCCGCCGGGCACGGCTGGCGGCTCGCCCTGTCCGACGGGACCGAGCTGGCCACCCGGCACGTCGTGCTCGCGCTGGACCCGGGGGCGCTGCGGCGGCTGCTCGCGGCCTCCCCCGGCGCCGCCGCGGCCGCGCCCCGGCTGGCCGAGCAGTGCAGCGCGCTGCGGGTGGCCCCGCCGTTCGCCGTCACCCGGCTGTGGCTGGGCACCGACGTCGCCCCCGAGCGGGCCACGTTCAGCGCGGTCAGCCGGGAACCCACGCTCGACTCGATCACCGTGTACTCGCGGCTGGAGCAGCCCTCGGCGCAGTGGGCGGCGCGGACCGGCGGGTCGGTCGTCGAGCTGCACTCCTACTCCTGCGACGCCGCCGACGCCGATGCGGCCACCGCCCGGATGCGCGCCGAGCTGGCCGCGCTGTGGCCGGAGACCACGCGGGCCCCGGTCGTGCATCTGCAGCAGCGTCTCGAGGCCACCGCCCCGGCCTTCCCGCCGCGCCACGCCGGCCGCCGGCCGGGGGTGCGCACCGACGCCCGCGGTGTCCGCATCGCCGGCGACTTCGTCGAGCTGCCCTACCTGTCCGGGCTGATGGAGCGCGCGGCGATGTCCGGGGTGCTCGCGGCGAACGACGTGCTGGCCGAGGTCGGCGCCGGCCCCGAGGAGATCCGCGGGATCCCGCAGCGAGGCCTGCTCGCCGGGCTGCCCGACGGCGCGCTGGAGGTCCTGCGGTCCCGCGGGCCGGGCCGCTCGCGGAGGGCGGCCGTGGCCCGCCCGTGAGGATCGCGCTCGCCCCCGACGGCGCCGACCCCGCCGGCCCCTCGCGGCTGCAGCGTCTCGCCGAGGACGGCACCCCGGTGGCCGCGCCGCAGGTCGTCCCCGACCTGGCCGCGGCGGTCCGCGCCACCGAGGCCGAGGACCCGAGGGTGCGCTGGGTGTGGCGATCGGGCCGGACCTACCGGCGGCTGCTGCGGGCCGGTGCCGACGTGGCCCGCTGCCACGACGTCGAGCTGGTCGAGGGCCTGCTGATCGGCGCGGAGGGGCGGTTCGGTGCCCCGCACGGGCTGGCCGCCGCGGCGGCCCGGCTGGCCGGGCGGACCCCCGACCCCGACCCGCCGCCCGAGGCCGACGACGAGCCGCCGGCGCTGTTCGCGGCGGCCCCCGCGGTGGCCGACCCGGACCCGCTGGGCACCCTGGTCGCGGTGCACGCCGGGCAGCTGCGCAGGCTCGGCGGGTTCGGCCCCGGTCTGCGGCTGCTCGCGGCGGCGGAGTCGGCCGGGGCGCTGGTCGCCGAGGAGATGACCGCGCACGGGCTGCCGTGGCGGGCCGACGTGCACGACCGGCTGCTCACCGACGCGCTCGGGCCGCGACCGCTGCCCGGCGGCCGCCCGGCCCGCCTCGCCGAGCTGGCCGAGAAGATCACCGCGGCGTTCGGGGGCCGCCCGGTGAATCCGGACTCCCCCGGCGACCTGCTGCGCGCCTTCGCCCGGGCCGGTCACGAGCTGGAGTCGACCCGCGCCTGGGTGCTGCGCACGATCGCCCATCCGGCGGTGGAGCCGCTGCTCGCCTACAAGGAGCTGGCCCGGCTGCACACCGCGCACGGCTGGTCGTGGTTGCGCACCTGGGTGCGCGACGGCCGATTCCGCCCCGAATACGTGGTCGGTGGCGTGGTGTCGGGCCGGTGGGCCACCCGCGGCGGCGGGGCACTGCAGATCCCGCGGGCGGTCCGGGCCGCGGTGCGCGCCGACCCGGGTTGGCGGCTGGTCGTGGCCGACGCCAGCCAGCTCGAGCCGCGGATCCTCGCCGCACTGGCCGGGGACACCGCGTTGGCCCGGGCCGGGAACACCGGCGACGGCGACCTCTACGCCGCGCTCGCCGCCGACCTGTTCGGCGGCGACCGGGCCCAGGCCAAGCTCGCGCTGCTCTCGGCCATGTACGGGCAGACCTCGGGTGGGGCAGGGGTGCTGCTGGCCACCCTGCGCCGGCGGTTCCCGGCCGCGGTCGGGTTCGTCGAGGACGCCGCCCGGGCCGGCGAGGAGGGCCGGTTGGTCCGGTCGCACCTGGGCCGGACCTGCCCGCCGTCCCGCCTCGGGGCCCGCTCCGCGGCCCCCGGCCCGGAAGAGCCGGCCGCCGCCGGGCACGCCGGGGCCGCCCGCGCCCGCGGCCGGTTCACCCGCAATTTCGTCGTCCAGGCCACCGCGGCGGAGTGGGCGCTGGTGCTGCTGGCCGAGCTGCGCTCCGCGCTGCGCGGGGCGGGCAGCCCGGCGCAGCTGGTGTTCTTCCAGCACGACGAGGTGCTGCTGCACTGCCCGGCCGAGGTCGCGCAGGACACGGCCGACGCGGTACGGGCCGCGGCCGCGCTGGCCGGGCGGCGGCTGTTCGGCGCATCGCCGGTGCGGTTCCCCATGCAGGTGCGCGTCGTCGAGGGCTACGACGAGAAGGCCTGATCAGGACGGAAAGCCGTGCTGCCCGTACAGCCGGACGAACCTGGCCAGGGTGAGGATCCGGCATCGTTCGAGCCCCTCGGCGGTGCCCCGGAACAACCACACCTGCTCCGAGCCGCCCGGCCCGACGGGCTGTACCAGGCTCCCGCCGAGCCGGAGCTGCTCGACCAGCGGCGCAGGCACCTCGGGGAACGCCGCGGACACCACGATGGCGTCGTAGGGAGCGTGTTCCGGGACGCCGCAGCTGCCGTCGCCCACCAGCAGCTCCACGTTGCGGATGCCCTGCCGGGCGAGGTTGCGCCGCGCATGCCGGACCAGGTCCGGCCACAGCTCGATGCTCACGACGTCACCGGCCAGGCGGGCGAGCAGGGCGGTCTGGAAGCCGAGGCCGGTTCCGATCTCGAGCACGTGTTCGTCCCCGGCGAGATCGAGCCCCTCGATCATCCTCGCCGACAGCGAGGGCTGGGTCGTCACCTGCCCGTGCGCGATCGGGATCGGCCGGTCCCCGTAGGCGACCGCGACGTGCTCGGCGGGCACGAAGCCCGCTCGCGGTGTCGCCCGCACGGCCGCGAGCAGGCGCTCATCGCCGACGCCGGCCGCCCGGACGGCCCGGACGAGATCGTCAGGAGACCACGCACCGGGCATGTCCGCTCCGCTCCCGCACGCTCAGCACGCGCAGGCGTGCCCGGCGCATCCGCCGGCGTACGCGGTATCGACCCGGATCGGCGATCGCTGCAGCGGCTCCCCGGGAACGGTGAGGACCTGACCCGGCTTGCTGCCGTAGCGGTAGACGGTGACCCCCTTCGGCCCGGCGCGCCACGCCGCGAGGTAGATCTGCTTCACGTCCTCCACGGACGCGGACGCCGGCAGATTCACGGTCTTGGACACCGCCGCGTCGACGTGGCGCTGGACGGCAGGCTGCATCCTCAGGTGCGCGGCCGGGGCCGTCTCGATGGCCGTGCCGAAGGCACGGCGCACGTCCTCGGGTACGCGCGGGTCGTCACGCACGCTGCCGGTGCGCGCGACGTCGGGCATGAGCTGCTCGGACCAGAACCCCCGCTCCCGAGCGGTGCGCTCGAACAGCGGGTCGACCTCGACGAGGTGGCGACCCAGCACCGCGCGCACGTAGGCGATCGCGAACATCGGCTCGATACCCGATGTGGTCCCGGCGATGATCGAGATCGTCCCGGTCGGTGCGACCGCGGTCAGCTGCGCGTTGCGCAGCGGCGGCATGCCGCGCTCGGCGTAGATGCTCGTGCCGAACAACGGGAAGGCATCGCGTTCCCCGGCGAGCTCGGGCGAGGCACGTCGTGCCGCGGCAGAGATCCGCCCGGCGATGCGGCCGGCCAGCCGGACGGCGTCCGGCGAGTCGTAGGGCACCCGCAGCGCCGCCAGCAGCTCGGCGAGCCCCATGAACCCCAGCCCGATCTTGCGTGTCCGGCGGGCCGCCTCGTCCGCGTGCCCGGTCGCGACCGCCGCGCGGTGGACCGCCCCCCGGATGCGACCGGGAACGAACGCGACGACAGCACCGTCGCGCCTGCGGACCGCACGGACAGGACCAGCCGTCCGTACCACCCCCTCCGGGTACAGCGCCGCAGCTGAGCGGTATACCGGTGCCCGCGCCGGGCTCGGGGCCGTCTCGACCGGACGCCCACGATCTCCGGGGGCCACGGCGTATCCCAGTGGCTTTCGACCCGCCGTGGCCGGGTATCTCGCCTTGCCGACGAGGCCGGGGGATCCGCCGGCGCGCCACGCATCAGCCGGGTTCGGCCCCCCGGGCGGCCCGGGCCCGTGGCCGTCAGCTCGCCGGGGTGAGCACCGTCGCGTCGGACAGCGTGCCGACCACGCTGGCCGCCATCGACGCCATGCCGAGCGCGTTCGGGTGTGCCGGGGCGGCCGGGGCGGTCGGGACCAGGCCCTCGATCCACTTCGTCCCGGGCGGCGCGCACATGTCGTGGCCGATCGTCGGGGTGTAGGTGTCGACGTAGTCGACGCCGGCCTTGCGCGCCTGCGCGGCGAGCATCGCGTTGAGCCGCTTCTCCGTGGCCCGCAGGTAGGCGACGTCGCCGGCGCTGAACGGCACGACCGGGAAGCAGCCCGGGCCCGAGTCGGGCAGCAGCGCCGGGTAGCCGACGAGCAGGGTCCGCGCGTGCGGCGCCCGCTCGGTGATCTCGGCCAGCGCGGCGGCGACCTTCGGCGCGGTCGCCTCGATCCGGGCGGCGAGTTCGTCGGTGCCGCCCGCGGTGTAGAAGTCCCGGCAGGCCGCGCCGAGCGGTTCCCGCGGCGACCGCGTCGCGCACTCCTGGATGATCGAGGCGAAGCCGATGTCGTTGCCGCCGATGGTCAGGGTGACCAGGTCGGCGTCGGCCTCGAGGGCGTCGAACTGCGGCGGGTTCGCCCCGAGCGGCACCGGCTGCGGCGCGGTGAAGTCGTCGGTCGTCGCGCCGCTGCAACTGACGTCGGTGAAGCCGGCGACCCCGAGGGTCTTCGCGACCAGCGACGGGAAGTTGCCGGTGGACCGCAGGCAGCCGGTCGGCTCACCGGTCTGCACCGGGATCAGCGGCCCCGCGGAGTAGGAGTCCCCGAGCGCGACGTACCTCGCGAACGGTGGCTCGGTGTAGGAGCGCGGCTCGGGCTCGGCGCTCACAGGCGTCGACGAGACGAGCACGGCGGCCACGGCGAGTGCCGTGGCGGCGGCCCACCGGGCCGGACGAAGTCGGGTCACGAGCACCTCCGCGTCGGAGATCATGGCGGCGGGAGGTTAACGAGCGATGACCCGCGGTGACGCGCGGTCTCCCCCGGATGGCGTAATGACGATAGGCCCTTCCGGCGTCCCGGCTCGGCGACACGACGGCGCACCTGCACCGCATCCGGCGCGGCGACCCGGCCCGGCCCGGACGGCGCCGGGCGCGCACCACGGCCGTGGCGCTCGGTATGGCGCTGCTGATCAGCGCCGGGGTGCGCCGGCTCCCCCGGCCGCAGATCAGCTCAGCAGGAAACCGTCGTGCGGTGCGACCGACTGTTCGAGCAGCTCGCGGCCGGGGTTGCGGAACGCCGCCCCGCGCACCACGGCGATCACATTGCGGCGCATCCACACCGGGTTGGCCGCGAACGTCGGGGACTTCACGATGTTGTGGTTCACGTGCTGGAGCCAGCCGAGCAGGGTCAGCAGCCCGACGTCGAGGACCTCGCCGCCGAGCATGCGCTGCGCCCGGGCGAGCAGGTGGTGCTCGACCGGGAGCGCGTCGGCCAGGCGGCGCAGCACCAGCGTGCCGAGCTCGGTGCCGTCGGTGAGATTCTCGGCGGTGAGCAGCAGGCAGACGACGTCGAGCACGGGGAGTCCGTGGTCGTCGGCGTGGCACCAGTCGACCACCGCGGTGACCCGCCCGTCGGCGTCGGTGAGCACGTTGTCCGCGGTGAAGTCCCCGTGGGTCCAGGCGGCGGCGATGAGCCGGCCGCGGACCCGGTCGGCGAGCTCGTTCTCCAGCATCGTGGCGGCGGCCTGCTGGCCGCGCGGCAGCGCCCCGCGCACCGTCGCCATCGGGCCGTGCACCCAGCGCTCCAGCTCGCGGTCACCGGCGCGGACGGGCGTCGCGGAGAGCCGGTGCAGTTCGCTGATCGTCGCGATCGAACTGGACAGGAAGAACCGCCGGCGTGCCGGGTCGCGCAGCGAGTGGCCGCCGCCCTCGCCGGGCATCCGGGACTCCATCACGCAGTAGCTGCCGCCGATGTCGCCGGCGCCGACGATCGTCGGGATCAGGGCCCGCCAGGCGCCGAGCCGCTCGTCGGCGTGCATCGCGGCGAGCATCTCGGTCTGCCGGCGCAGCTGCACCTGGCCCTTGGCACTGTCCGCCGCCTTGAGCAGCGCCCCCGGCCCGTCCTCCGGGCCGATCCCGACGACCACGGAGTCGGACCGGCCGACCAGCCGTTCGCGCAGCACCCAGCTGCCCGGGTCGTCGACCCCGGCCCCGCGCACCGCGGCCGGACCCACTCGGCGCAGCAGCGCAGCGCTGCGCACGGCGTCGATGCGGGTGCCGAGCAGCCCGGGCAGCCACGGCGCGGTGGCGATCAGGATGCAGCCGGCGACGACGCACTGCCCGATCAGCCAGGCCAGCCCGACCGCGGTGATGCCCAGGTGCGGCATGAGCAGCCAGGACAGCACGATCACGATCATCGCGATGCTGGCCGGGACGGCGAAGAGCACGCCCATCCGCTGCCGCACGCGGGCCGCGCTGACGGTGGACGCGGTGATGACGTTCGGCACCGCGGACAGAGCGGCGAGCGCGAGCGCGCCGCCGCCGAACTCGGCGTAGTGCTGGCCGAACACCGACAAGATCAGCGGCCCCGCGACGACCAGCACCGCGACCACGGGGACGATGAGGGTGAGCGCCTTGGTGACCATGGCCCGCCGGGCACCCTCGAGGCCGCCCGGGTCGGTGGCGCTGTGCGCGACCATGGACTGCCCCATGCCGGAGGAGACCAGGTAGAGCGCCTGCGCGATCTGCCAGACGATCCCGTACGCGGCCGCCTCCTCGGCCCCGAGCCGGGCCAGCACCAGGACCGGCAGGCCGAACATCACCGCCTGCCAGAACACCGCCCCCGCGTAGTCGGCGCGGACGAAGCGGGTGATGGCGCCGAGCGTGATCGGCACGGCCTGGTCCTCGTGGGCGCGGCCGTAGCGCGGCACCGCGCTCAGCAGCAGCCACAGGTTGATGCCGAAGACGATCAGGAAGGTGGAGACCACCCAGGAGACCGAGATGCCGCCCTTCACCGCGGCGAACGAGGCCGCGACCAGCAGCCCGATCTTGAGCAGGGAGAAGATGAAGTTCTCCAGCGGCACCACGGTGGCCCGCTTGATCGCGGTCAGCACGAAGTCCTGCACGACGAAGATCGCCCAGGTCGGCGTGGCCAGCATGAAGAACACGATCAGCTGGGTGTGCCCGACGGCGTCCACCATCTGCGGGGCCCAGAGCTCCGCGCCGAGCGCGAACACCCCGCCGACCAGCGACGCCGAGACGGCCGCGACCAGGTACCCGCCGAGCACGAGGCGCCGCGCGGCGCGTCCCGCGACCGGGACGAACCGCAGCAGGGCGTAGGTCATGTTGAAGTGCGCGACACCACCCAGGAGCATCATCGTGGACAGCGCCACGGAGTTGACGCCGACGACCTCGGGCGGGAACAGCCGGGCGACGAGCACCCAGTACAACAGCCCCACGCCGGAGGTCAGCGCGGAGCTGAGAACCAGGGCCAGCCCGTCCCTGTGCGCCGGCGTCCGCCAGCCGCTCAGCCCGGGGATCCTCCTGCGTCGGGGAGCCTGCGGGACCGGCGGTGCGGACGGCGGGGTCTGCTCGCCCACCTGCACGAGCGGGACAGTAGCAACATCGTGTCTGCCCCTGATCGGCGAACTCCCGATGAACAAATTGGTGACGGGGAGCAACCGGATAGTGATCGCAAATGGTTTCTATCCGGATCAATCAGTCTTTTCTCACGGAGCGGCCGGAAATATGCCTTTACGCAGCGTGATCGGAGCCACGGTCCGCGTCCGGAGCGTGAGCGCGTCCAGCGAGGTCGGCCGGACCGGCAACGCCTGCAGCCGGGCCTGCATGTGGGCCACCGGATCGGGCGGCGCCGGCCGGGTCCCGCACAGGAACGCCCACTCGTGCTCGTCGCAGCCGGCATAGACCACGCCGTCGGCGCCGAACACCTCCTGGAAGCGACTCCAGGCGGCGCGCAGCGTCGCATCCCGCCACAGCGCCGGACTGCCGGACTGCGACACGACGACCCCGCCGTCGGTCAGCCGCTGCGCGCAGCGGGCCAGGAAGTCCACCGCGTAGAGCCGGTTGAGCTGGGCGCCCGGCTCGTCCGGGCGCTCGTCGGGCAGGTCGACGACGATCACGTCGTAGTCGCCGTACTCCGCGCCGGAGCGCTCCACGAACTCGCGGCCGTCGGCGTAGTGCACGTGCACCGGGCCCTCGTGCCGCTCGGCGGCCGCGAGCTCGCCCGGCGTGTAGCCGTAGGGCAGGTGCTCGGCGCAGGCCCGCACCGTGTCCGGGTCGATGTCGACGTGATCGACCCGGGTCGCGCCCGCCGCCACCGCCAGCCCGCTGACCACGCCCTCGCTGGAGCCGATGACCAGTACCCGCTCGCAGCGCGCCGCCAGCAGTGCGGCCGGGACGAACAGCGCCTCGTGGTAGACCAGCTGGGTCGCCTCGGCGCTCTGTCGCTCGTCGTCGCAGAACAACGTGACGCCGTGCGCGGTGTCCGCGATGAGCACCCGCTGGTAGGGCGTGGTAGCCCGATGGTGCACCGCGCCCAGCGCCCAGCGCCGGGTCAGCCCCGCGCTGATCGGCTCGGTCACCACCGCGGGCGGGCCGCCCCGCGTGACGACCTCCAGGTGCGTCCCGGTCGCGCCGAGCGCGGCGGCGAGCAGCCGCACCGCGCGCTCCGGGTCGGCGGTGGTCCCGCAGGTGAAGACGTCGACGTGGGCGCTGCCGTGCTCGGGCCAGGTGTGCACCGAGGCGTGCGACTCGGCCAGCAGCGCGACCACCGTCGCGCCGTGCGGCACGAACGCCTCGGCGACGAGCTGCCGGACCTGCGCGCCCGCCGCGACCAGCGCGTCGTGCAGCGCGGTGCGCAGCGCGTCCACGTCGTCGAGCAGGGCCGCGTCGACGCCGGTGAGCTCGGCCAGCACGTGCCGCCCCGCCGGGAGCGGGGCGGGCGGTGCGGGGGTCGGCGGCACGGTCGGCTCGAACACGCCGCGACCGTACCGGTGGCCCCGTCAGAGCACGTGCACCGCCAGCGGCCCGAACCCGTTGAAGCCGACCGAGGAGTAGCTCGAGGTGTAGGCCCCGGCGTGCAGGATGTCGACGGCGTCCCCGGCGCGCAACGCGAGCGGCAGCATGTAAGGAGTGCGCCGGTAGAGCACGTCGTCGCCGTCGCAGGTCGGGCCGGCGAGCACCACCGGACCGGACGGGCCCGCCCGCCCGGGCACCCGCAGCGGGTAGGCGATCGCCTCGTTCTCGGTCTCGGCCAGCCCCTGGTAGCGGCCGGCGTCGAGATACACCCAGCGCCGGTGGTCGACACCCGGCCGCCACGACGCCCGCAGCACCCGGGTGCGCAGTACCCCGGCCTCGGCGACGAGCACGCGGCCGGGCTCGCAGAGCAGCCGGACCGCGTCGACCATCCCGGCGCGCACCGCGCCCTCGACCGCCTCCCGCACGGCCGCCCCGAAGGCCGCCGGCGGCAGCACCGGCGAGCGGTAGGCCACCGGGAACCCACCGCCCACGTCGAGCACCGCACGGCGCACCCCGGCGGCGCCGGCCACCCGCAGCGCCTGGCGCACCGCGTCCCGGTAGGTGCCGGGCCGGACCTGCTGCGAGCCGACGTGGAACGCCACCCCCTCGGCGCGCAGCCCGGCGGCGCGGGCACCACGCAGCAGTTCGACGGCCTCCGCCTCGGCGGCGCCGAACTTGCCGAAGAACGGGGTGGCCGAGCCGCTGTCGTCGACCAGCACCCGGACCAGCACCGACGAGTCGGGGGCGTTCGCGATCAGGTCGGCCAGGTCCCCCCGGCTGTCGGTGACGAACCGGCGCACCCCGGCCGCATGCGCGGCTGCCACGTCGGCCCGGCTACGGGCCGGGTTGCCGTAACACAGCACGGCCGGGTCGGCCCCGGCCTCCAGGCACAGCCGCACCTCCGCCGGACTCGCCACGTCGAACCCGCTGCCCAGCCCGGCGAGCCGGCGCAGCACGGCGGGCTCCGGGCAGGCCTTGACCGCGTAAAGCACGCCGGCGTCGGGGAACGCCGCGGTCACCTCCACATAGCGGTCGGCCACCACGCCCGGATCCAGCACCAGGTACGGCGTGGGCCGCTCGGTGTCGGCGAGGAAGGCCGCGAGGGCTGCGGAGGCGAGCGGCGGGGGAGCCGGGTCGATCACGGGTCCAGTGTCCTCGGCGCCCGCGGGGCACCGCGTCCACGGCCCCGTTCGCCGCAGCGGAACAACGACCTACCGCGTGAGGACGATCACTCCTAGCGTTCGGGAACCATGCAGCGCAGCACCGAGCGGATCCTCAGCACGCACGTCGGCAGCCTGGCCCGGCCGCACGAACTGCTTCTCACGATGCGCGAGAAGGAGCATGGGCGCGGCTACGACGCCGACGGGTTCGCCAAGCAGATCACCACCGCGGTCGCCGACGTGGTGCGCGAGCAGGTCGAGGCGGGCCTGGACATCGTGACCGACGGCGAGATGAGCAAGGTCAGCTTCCTGACCTACGTCAAGGATCGCCTCGCCGGGTTCGACGGCCGGGCCGGCGAGAAGCTGATGCCGCCGTCGTGGCAGGTCGAGATCGACCGGTTCCCGGAGTACTACGAGGGCTACCTCGGCAAGTACAAGGAGACCGTCTCGCCGATGACCACAATGGTGTGCACCGGACCGGTGTCCTACGCCGGGCACGAGCAGTTGCAGACCGATATCGCGAACCTGCGTGCCGCGCTGCAGGGACACGAGGTCGTCGAGGCGTTCCTGCCGTCGACGAGCCCGAGCGGGTTCGGCCGCAACGAGTACTACGCGAGCTACGGCGAGTACCTGTCCGCGGTCGCCGAGGCGCTGCGCGAGGAGTATCTGGCGATCATCGACGCCGGCTTCCTGCTGCAGGTCGACGACCCGTGGCTGATCGAGTACCTGAGCGAGAACCCGGCCACCACCCCGGAGCAGCGCCGGGCCGACGCCGAGCAGCACATCGAGATCCTCAACCACGCGCTGCGCGGGATCCCCGAGGAGAAGATCCGGCTGCACACCTGCTACGGGCTCAACCACGGGCCGCGCATCCATGACCTGCCCTTCGGCGAGATCTGCCCGTACATGCTGAAGATCAACGCGGGGGCGTACTCGTTCGAGGTGGCCAATCCCCGCCACCAGCACGAATGGCGGGTCTGGGAGGACCTGAAGCTGCCCGACGGCAAGATCCTCATTCCCGGGTTGCTCGGGCACGCGAGCAACTACGTCGAGCATCCCGAGCTGATCGCCGACCAGATCGTGACCTACGCCGGCCTGGTCGGCCGGGAGAACATCATCGCCGGCGCCGACTGCGGCTTCTCCTCGCGCGCCTCGTTCCACCCCGAGGTGCACCCGACCGTCGTGTGGGAGAAGTTCCGCGCCCTCTCCGAGGGCGCCCGCCTCGCCACCACCCGTCTCTGGCGCTGACGCGCCCGTGCGCGGTAAGTGGCGCCCGGGCGCCACTTACCGCGCACGACCGGGGCGACGCTACCGTCCGGATCATGAAGCAGCAGCGCCGCGGACGCTCCATCGCCATGACCCCCGAGGAGGTCGACGCCTTCCTCGCCGAGCAGCGCACCTGCCGGGTCGCGACGAACGGCGCGAACGGCCCGCACGCCACCCCGCTCTGGTACGCCTGGGACGGCTCCGCACTGTGGCTGACCTCGCTGTCACGCAGCCAGCGCTGGACCGACCTCGAGCGCGACCCGCGCATCGCGGTCGTCGTCGACGCCGGGGAGCAGTACGGCGAGCTGCGCGGGGTGGAACTGCGCGGAACGGTGGAGATCGTCGGTGAGGTGCCGCGCACCGGCGAGCCCGACGACGAGCTGGTCGAGCCCGAGCAACTCTTCGCCGACCGCTACACCGGCGGGCACGTCTTCCACGACGGCCGCCACGCCTGGCTGCGGCTGCGCCCGGAGAAGATCACCAGCTGGGACTTCCGGAAGGTCGGGGCCGCGCAGTCCTCCTGAATCGCGCCCACTCACCCACTCCCCCGCCCCGCCCCCCGCCCCGGACCCCACGAACGGCACTTTCGTTCCATAGGTT
>NZ_JAAXLA010000036.1 GCF_012911935.1 Pseudonocardia acidicola
GAGGGCGGGATCGTCGGCGGGGAAGGTGCGGGCCAGGCCGGGGCCCGTCGCGCGGGTCTCGAAGCGGACGGTGACCCGGCCGTGCCCGGCACCCTGCACCCAGCCGTGACCGTGCTCGGCGTGCTGCACGTCGTCCCCTGCTCGCCACGGTCGCGGCCCGGCCTGCGGCTGCGATCCGCCCGCCCCGGCGAACCGGTCCGGGCCCCCGGCGGGGCCCGCGGACGGGACCTCGGCCAGGCCGTCCCCGGAGAGCACCGGCTCACCCGCCGGCACCGGCCGCCACCCGTCTGCGGACGCGACGGCGTCGAACAGCGCCGGCGGTGGGATGTCGCCGAGCCCGGACAGCGACACCCCGATGAGCCGCACCCCGCCCTCGGGTACCGCGGAGCGGGCCAGCCGCTGGGCGACGGCGGTCAGCGTGGCCAGGTCGGTGCTGGCCACCGCCGTGGTCTCCGACCGGCTCGCGGTGGTGAAGTCGGCGCTGCGGGCCTTGACGGTGACGGTGCGCGCCGCTCGGCCGTCGACGACCAGCCGCCGGTGCGCGGCCTCGGTCATCCGGGCGACGGCGGTATGCACCTCGGCCATCGCGGTGAGGTCGGTGTCGAACGTCGTCTCCGCGCTGATCTGCTTCGCCGCCCCGCGCGGCGCGACCGGGCGGTCGTCGATGCCACGGGCCAGCCGGTGCAGTTCGGCGCCGACCGCGGTGCCCAGCAGCCCGGTGACCTCACGCAGGTCCATGGCCGCGAGCCGGCCGATCGTGGTGACGCCCAGCTTGTGCAGGGTCGCCTCGGCGACCGGTCCGACGCCCCACAGCGCGCGCACCGGCAGCGGATCCAGCACCGCCTGCTGCTCCTCGGGGGTGATCACCCGCAGCCCGTCGGGCTTGGCCAGCTCGGAGGCGATCTTGGCGAGTTGCTTGCCGGGCCCGGCGCCGACCGAGGCGGGCAGCCCCGTCCGCTCCCGGACCGCGGCCCGCAGCGCGGTGCCGAACGCCGTGACCGCGGGCCCGTCCACCCCGGCGAGTGCCGGCGGTTCCAGGAACGCCTCGTCCAGCGACACCGGCTCCAGGACCGGCGCCGCCTCGGCGAGCACCGCCATCACCTGCTCGCTGATCGACTTGTACAGGGCGAACCGCGGCGGCAGCACCACGGCCTGCGGGCAGCGCCGGCGGGCCTGCGCCATCGGCATCGCGGAGCGGGCCCCGAACACCCGGGCCTGATAGCTGGCCCCGGCCACCACCCCGCGCGGCCCGGTCCCGCCGACCAGCACCGGCCGGTCGGCCAGGGTGGGGCGGGTCAGTTGCTCGACGGAGGCGAAGAACGCGTCCATGTCGAGGTGCAGCACCCACCTGTCCGCCACCGGGTCATTCTGACCCCGGGCGCCGACAGCCCGGTGCTCAGCTCTCGGCGGTGGCCGGGTGCTGCTGGAGCGCGTCGAGCAGCGCGTCGACGGTCACCGGGCCGCGGTAGATCGTGCCGTTGACGAACAGCGTCGGGGTGCCGCGCACCCCGCTGCGCACGCCGGAGTTGAAATCGGCCTCCACCCGGTCCTCGACGAACTGGGTGGCCGGCCAGGTCACCTTCTCCGGGGGCACCCCGATCTCCTCGGCGTAGCGCCGCAGGTCGGCCTGGGTCAGGTGCGGCTCGTCGCCGGCGTAGAGCTTGGCGTGCATCGGCCAGAACTGGCCCTTGAGTGCCGAGGCCTCCGCGGCCGTGGCCGCGGCCAGCGCGAACGGGTGCAGCTCGGCC
This sequence comes from Pseudonocardia acidicola, assembly GCF_012911935.1. Lineage (GTDB taxonomy): Bacteria > Actinomycetota > Actinomycetes > Mycobacteriales > Pseudonocardiaceae > Pseudonocardia > Pseudonocardia acidicola. The sequence continues at coordinate 1,749 of NZ_JAAXLA010000036.1, forward strand.
AGCGGGAAGTGCCGGAACGCGAACACCAGCCGGTCGCCGAGGTGGCGGCGCAGCTCCTCGATCACCGGCGCGGCGGCCCGGCAGTACGGGCACTCGTAGTCGCCGTACTCCACGAGGGACAGCTCGGATCCGAGGACGCCCTGCACGTGGTCGTACGGACCGATCGGCGGATCCAGCGACCCCGAATCGTTCGATGCGGTGCTGATCGTGTCCTCCTCGCCACCCCGGTCGAGCTCGGGGGAGGATCGGTAGGTGTCGGTGACCACACTATCCGAGCGCGGCGATCTCAGCCGGGCCGCGCGGTCGTTCCTGCGCACCGAGTCGGGCTCGGCCGTGCTGTTGCTCGCGGCCGCCGTCATCGCGCTGCTGTGGGCGAACCTGTCGAGCAGCTACGAGGCGTTCTGGCACACCCCGCTGTCGATCTCCCTCGACGGGTTCGGGCTCACCGAGGACCTGCGGCACTGGGTCAACGACGGGCTGATGGTGCTGTTCTTCTTCAGCGTCGGGCTGGAGATCTCCCGGGAGATGACGATCGGGGAGCTGCGCGGGGCCCGCGCGGTCGCGGCGCCGACGCTGGCGGCGATCGGCGGGCTGACCGTGCCGGCCGCGCTGTACCTGCTGTTCAACGCCGGTGGGCCGGCGGCCGGCGCGTGGGGCATCGCGATCTCCACCGACACCGCGGTGCTGCTCGGCGTGCTGGCGCTGGTCGGCCCGCGCTGCCCTGACCAGCTGCGGATCTTCCTGCTCGCGCTGTCGATCGTCGACGACATCGGTGCCGTCCTCGCGATCGCGGTGTTCTACACCAAGCACGTCGACCTGGTCGCACTGCTGCTGGCCGTCGTGCTGTTCGCGGCGCTGGTCGGGCTGCGGTTCGTCAACTTCTGGCGCACCCCGATCTACGCCCTGATCGGGGTGATCATGTGGTTCGCGGTGCTGCGGTCCGGGGTGCACCCGAGCGTCGTCGGGGTCGCGTTGGGGTTGCTGGTCAACGCCTACGCGCCGCAGCCGCGGGACATCGCGCGGGTGCAGGTGCTCGCCCGCAGTCTCGTGATCGACCCGACCCCGACCCGGGCGCTGGCCGCGCAGGCCGCGGTGACCGAGGCGGTCTCGCCGAACGAGCGCCTGCAACTGCGGCTCCAGCCGTGGAGCAGCTATGTGATCGTGCCGCTGTTCGTGCTGGCCAACGCGGGGATCGTGTTCGACTCGCAGACGATCGCCGCGGCCCTGCGCTCGCCGATCACGTGGGGTGTCGTGGCCGGGCTCGTGGTCGGCAAGCCGATCGGGGTCAGTGCCGGGACGTGGCTGGCGCTCAAGACCGGGATCGGCCGGGTGCCGGACACGCTGCGCTGGGGACAGTTGATCGGGGGCGCCGCGTTGTCCGGGATCGGGTTCACGGTGGCGCTGTTCATCACCGAACTCGCGCTGGACGACCCGGCGCTGCAGAACCAGGCCAAGATCGGGATCGTGACCGGGTCGGTGCTCGCCGCGCTGAGCGGCTGGATGATCTTCCGGGTGCTCGGCGAACGCGGCGGCCAGTGCTCACCGAGCGGACTGCCGGTGCTGCCGCCACGTCCGTGGCGACCGCCCGCCTGAGGTGTCGCTACAGACGCGCGTGCCAGCCCAGCAGGACCGCGTTGCCGTCGGCCTCCCGGATCGCGGGAACCTGTTCGCCGAAGCCGGCGACGGCGGCGGGATGGTCGGGCGCCGGGAGCAGGTCGGCGAGCCAGACGGGGCCCGAGGGCGCGTCGTTGCCGACCCACTCCTCGACCCGCGGCGGGTTTCCGGCGGGGCTCAGCGTGATCGTCGCCATCGGGCGGGAGAGGCCCTCGCCGGTGGCCTTGAGCAGGGCTTCCTTGCGGGTCCAGGTGGTGAGGAAGGTCGCCGTGTCGGTCGGAAGCGGCCGGGTGAGCTCGGCGGGGGAGCACACGTGGGCGGCCATCCCGGCGACGTCGGAGAGCGGCCGCAGATGCTCGACGTCGAGCCCGACCGGGCCGGCGCCGTACACCGCGAGCCCGACCCGGTCGCCGGAGTGGGTCAGCGAGAAGCCGGGCGTGTCCGGTTCGTCGGCCAGCCGGGGCTTACCGTGCTGCTGGCCGCAGCGGCAGGTCCGGTCGAAGCGGACCCCGGCCGGATGCATGTCCAGCACCACCCCGAGCACCAGCCGGGCCAGCGCGTGCGCGGCGAGGTAGCGTGCCTGGTCGGCGGATCTGCGGAACGCGCGCAACCGGGTCCGCTCGTGCTCGTCGAGCAGGGCGACCAGGGCCGGCTGCCCGCTGGGGTCGAGCGGACGGGCCCACCAGACGTCGCACTCGCTGCTCGACACTCCGCCAGCCTGGCATGCCGCCAGGGCCCGCGGGATGTGATCCGTGCTCGGGCCGGCCCGCCGGGGCCGGCGGGAAGCGAGCCGCGCTGCGCCGGCTGGTGCCTCTCCGGGCGACGGCACGGCGGCGGGGAGGGCGGCGGGACGCGAGGCGTCGACGGCCGCGGCGGGGTGCGGGCTCACCCGGCAGCTCTACAGGCACCTGGCAGGAACGGTAGGAGTCGCGATCCGGTCCCGCCATCCACTTCACGCAGCGGCTACGGTGGTCGCGATGAGCGCCGACCTCGTGGTGATCGGCGGCGGCATCGCGGGCGCCTCGATCGCCTACGAGCTCGCCGCGTCCCGGTCGGTGCTGCTGCTGGAGACCGAGGCGACGCTCGCCGTGCACGCGACCGCGCGCTCCGCCGCCACCTACATCCCCGGTCACGGCACCGCGCCGGTCCGGGCGCTGATCGCCGCGAGCGGTCCCCGCTTCGCCGCGCTGGCCGCGGAGCTCGACGCGCCGCCGCTGCTGAGCCCGCGCCCGGTGCTCTGGGCGGCCTTCGACGAGGCCGGTGAGCGGTCGCTGTCCCGGCTGCTCGCCGAGCGCGCCGGGGAGCCCGACGCGCCGGCGCCGATCTCGGTCGCGGAGGCGCTGCGCCGCTGCCCGGTGCTGCGCCCGGACGCGCTGCGCGGCGCCGGGTTGACCGCGGCCGGCGCGGACGTCGACGCGATGGCGCTGCACCAGGCGTACATCCGCGGGCTGCGCCGCCGTGGTGGCGCGGTGCGGGCGGGCACGCCGGTGACGGGGCTCGCGCCGACGTCGTCGGGGTGGCGGGTGCGGCTGGGTGCCCTCGCGGAGCTCGAGGTGGCGGACGTGGTCGATGCCGCCGGGGCCTGGGCCGACGCCGTCGCCGCGCTGGCCGGTGTGGCGCCGATCGGGCTGACCCCGCTGCGCCGCACGATCGCGGTGGCCCGGGTGCCGGATCCGGCGCGGCTGCGCGTCGACGGCGGCGCGCCGCTGCCGATGGTCTGCGAGGCCGACGAGCGGTTCTACTTCAAGGCCGACGGCGAGCAGTTGCTGGTCTCCCCGGGGGACGAGACCCCGTCGGAACCGGTGGATGCCCGCCCGGACGAACTCGACGTCGCGACCGCACTGGAACGCGCGGAGGCCGCCACCGGGCTGGGATTGCGCTCGATCCGGACGAGCTGGGCCGGGCTGCGCTCGTTCGTGGCCGACCGCAGCCCGGTCGTGGGTGCCCGCCCGGAGCACCCCGGGTTCCACTTCTTCGCAGGTCAGGGCGGGTCCGGCATCGAGTCGTCCCCGGCGCTGGCCGCCCTGGGCGCCGCGGTGATCACGGGCGGTCCGGTGCCGGCCGACGTCCCGGTGGATCCTGCGGTCCTGGCTCCTGCACGATTCAAGTAAGCAATTGCTCACAAGCGTGGCACGATGGGGTGCATGACCGAGACAGCGCCTGCGGCCACCGCCGGGCCCGAGGTGTTCGACGGGGCGTTCTGGGCCGATCCGCACCCGGCCTACGCCCGGCTCCGCACCGAGCAGCCGGTGTGCCGGCTGGAGCTGCCCGACGGCCCGGTGTGGCTGATCACCCGGTACGACGACGTGCGCGCGGCGTTCACCGACCCTCGGCTGTCCAAGGACTGGCGCTACACGCTGCCGCCGGAGGCTCGCGCCGGCGCCCCGGCCTCGCCGACGCCGATGATGCTGCTGATGGACCCGCCGGACCACACTCGGTTGCGCAAGCTGGTCAGCCGCTCGTTCACTGCCCGCCGGATGGCCGAGCTGCGGCCGCGGATCTCCGAGATCGCCGCCGGGCTGCTCGATGCGCTGCCGGCCGCGGGCAAGGTCGACCTGATGGCGGACTACGCGTCCGAGCTGCCGGTGCAGGTGATCTGCGAGCTGCTCGGGGTCCCGGCGGCCGACCGGGACGACTTCAGTGCGTGGTCCCGCGTGATGATCGACGAGTCGCCGGCCGAGGACAAGATCGCGGCGTCGGCGAAGCTGGCCGAGTATCTGTCCGCGCTCATCGACCGCACACGTGCCGAGCCCGATCAGGCGCTGCTCAGCGCACTGGTGCAGGTGTCCGACGAGGACGGTGACCGGCTCTCCCAGGAGGAGCTGGTCGGGATGGCCATGCTGTTGCTCATCGCCGGCCACGAGACCACCGTGAACCTCATCGGCAACGGCGTGCTGGGCCTGCTCACCCACCCCGACCAGCTGGCCCGGCTGCGCGAGCGGCCCGAGCTGATGCCCGGCGCCGTCGAGGAGTTCCTGCGCTGGGACTCGCCGGTGAGCAACGCGCCCGTGCGGTTCGCCGCCGAGGATGTCGAGATCGCGGGGGTGACGATCCCGCAGGGCTCGGTGGTCATGCTCGGCCTGGCGGCCGCCAACCGGGACGGCGCCCGGTTCCCCGACGCCGACCGCCTCGACGTCGAGCGCGACGCCGGTGGCCACGTCGCGTTCGGCCACGGCCTGCACTTCTGCCTGGGCGCGCAGCTGGCCCGGATCGAGGGTGAGGTGGCCATCGGCGCGCTGCTGGCCCGCTTCCCCGACCTGAGCCTTGCCGTCGACCCGGCCGAGCTGGTCTACCGGCGCAGCACCCTGGTGCGCGGCCTCATGAGCCTGTTGGCCCGTGCGCGGAAATAGTCGCTCTGGCGACGATTTCCGCGCACGGGCGCGTCAGCGCAGGGACGCGCCTGTCTTCGCGCGGACGTCGTCGGCGGTGACGCCCGGCGCGGTCTCGACGAGCACGAGGCCGTCGCCGGTCACGTCGATCACGGCCAGGTCGGTGATGATCCGGTCCACGCAGCGGGCCCCGGTGAGCGGGAGCGTGCACTCCTCGACGATCTTGGGGGAGCCGTCGCGGGAGACGTGCTCCATCATCACGATGACCTTGGCGGCGCCGTGCACGAGGTCCATCGCCCCGCCCATGCCCTTGATCATCTTGCCGGGGATGGCCCAGTTCGCGAGGTCGCCGGCCGCGCTGACCTGCATCGCGCCGAGCACCGCGACGTCGACGTGCCCGCCGCGGATCATCCCGAAGCTGGCCGCGGAGCCGAAGAAGCTGGCCCCGGGCAGCACGGTGACGGTCTCCTTGCCCGCGTTGATCAGGTCCGGGTCGACCTCGTCGCCGGCCGGGTAGGGGCCGACACCGAGGATGCCGTTCTCGGAGTGCAGCACCACGGTCCGGCCCTCGGGGATGAACCCCGGGACCAGGGTCGGCATGCCGATGCCCAGGTTGACGTAGGAGCCGTCGGGCAGCTCGTCGGCCACCCGGGCGGCGAGCTGGTCACGGGTCAGGCTCATGCGCTTCTCACCGTCCGGAACTCCACGGGCTTGTCGGCGTCCGGCACGTGCACGACGCGCTGCACGTGGATGCCGGGGGTGTGCACGGCGTCGGGGTCGATCTCTCCGGGCTCGACGAGGTGCTCGACCTCGGCGATGGTGATGCGCCCGGCAGCGGCGCAGTCGGGGTTGAAGTTGCGGGCGCTGCGCCGGAACACCAGGTTGCCGTGCCGGTCGCCCTTCCAGGCGTGCACCAGTGCGAAGTCGGTGACGATCGCCTCCTCGAGCACGAAGGTCCGGCCGCCGAATTCGCGGGTCTCCTTCTTCGGCGACATCACCGCGACCGAGCCGTCCGGGGCGTAGCGCCACGGCAATCCGCCGTCGGCGACCAGCGTGCCGACACCGGCCGGGGTGTAGAACGCGGGGATGCCGGCGCCGCCGGCGCGCAGCCGCTCCGCGAGGGTGCCCTGCGGGGTCAGCTCCAGTTCCAGCTCACCGGCCAGGTACTGGCGGGCGAACTCCTTGTTGTTGCCCACGTAGGAGCCGATGGTGCGCCGGATCCGGCCGGCCGAGAGCAGGGTCCCGAGTCCGAACCCGTCGACGCCGAGGTTGTTGCTCACCGTCTCCAGCTCGCCCGCGCCCTGCTCGAGCAGCGCGGCGATCAGCGTCGTCGGCACCCCGGACATGCCGAACCCGCCGACGGCGAGCGAGGAGCCGTCGCGGATGTCCGCGACCGCCTCGGCCGCGGTCGCCACCACCTTGTCCATGGCCGGCAGCGTACGACTCCGTGCGCTCAACGCACAAGAGTTCGCGATGCGAACACCGGGCCAGGTGCTATCGGCGCCCGCGGGCGGCGCAGCATGCCGTCCACCGCGGCGCGCATCGCGCCGACCCGACACCGTCGCGGTCGATCGCGCCGCCGCCGTCCCGGTCGTCGATCGCCCCCGCGACCTGCGGTGCAAGCGTGACCGGCAGGCCCGGGACGGCCGCGCCGGCCCGCGGGCCGGGAGCCGGACGTGGTTCGGCCGGTCGCCCGGCTCGACCACCGTCTGCTCCACCTCGGCGGGAGGACTCCCTGCGTGGAGAGATGTCGAGCGGGCCGGCGACCGGGTCAGCGGCCGGTCAGCGAGAGCGCCGCGCCGAGCTCGGCCGGGGTGGCCACGACCGTGACCGCGCCGGCCTCGGCGAGCTCGCCCGGCTGCCCGTAGCCCCAGCCGGCGCCGACGCAGCCGATCCCGTGCGCGCGGGCGCCGACCACGTCGTGCGAGCGGTCACCCACCATCATCGCGGCGCCCGGCTCGCCGAGCCGGTGAAGCGCCTCGGCGACCACGGCGGCCTTGTTCGGCCGCGCGGCGTCGAGGGTGTCGCCGCACGTCACCTCGAACAGGTTGGTCCATCCCCGGTGCTCCAGGATGGCGCGCGCGTGGACCTCCGCCTTGCTGGTGGCCAGCGCGAGCCGGGTGCCGGCGGCGGACAGCTCGCGCAGCAGTGCGTCGATCCCGGGGTAGGGCTCGCTGGCCAGCAGCCCGGTCTCGGCGTAACGCCGGCGGTAGACCGGGATCACCTCGGCGGTGGCCTCCTCGCCCACGATCGCCGGCAGCGACCGGTACAGCGGCGGGCCGAGGACCTGGCGGCCGATCGACTCCGTGGGCCAGGGCAGGCCCAGTTCGTCGAAGGCGGAACGCAGCGAGCCGAGGATGCCAGGGGCGGAGTCGACGAGGGTGCCGTCGAGGTCGAGCAGGACGGTGTCGGGGTGGGTTCCGGTCACACGTCCCATCCTCGCCGTGTCGTGGTGCCGCCCGGGCGGGTGTGTGGTGTGTCGTTGGCCGTACGGTTGTGCGGATCGCGAACGGAAGGGGAGCGGTGAGCCGGGGAGAGCTGTTCGACCCGCTGTACGGGGGCGACCGGGTCGCGGCGCGGCTCGACGACACGGCGTGGGTGCGCGCGCTGCTCGCCGTCGAGGCGGCGCTGTCCCGCGCGGCCGCGGCGCACGGGGTCGTCGGCGACGAGCAGGCCGCGCGGATCGAACAGGCCGCGGCCGGGCTGAAGATCGACCCGGCCGAGCTGGGCCGGGCCGCCGTCGAAGGCGGTAACCCGGTGATCCCGCTGGTCCGCCTGCTGCGCGCCGCAGCCGGAGAGGCCGGGACGTCGGTGCACCCGGGTGCGACCAGCCAGGACATCATGGACACCGGGCTGGTGCTGCTCGTGCGTTCGGCCACCGAGGTCGTGCTCGACGACCTGCGCGGCGCCGCCGACGCCGCCGCGGCGCTCGCCGCGGCGCACCGGGACACCCCGATGATCGCCCGGACGCTCGGCCAGCAGGCGCTGCCCACGACGTTCGGTGCCGTCGCGGCGGGATGGTGCGCCGGGCTGGACCGGGCCCGCGGGCGGCTGGCCGAGGTCACCGCGGCGCTGCCGGTCCAGTTCGGTGGGGCCGCCGGGACACTCGCCGCACTGCACCCGCACGGGTTCGCCGTCGCCGACGGCGTCGCCGACCTGCTCGGGCTCGCCCGCCAGGACGTCCCCTGGCACACCGAGCGGACCCGGATCGGGGAACTCGCGGCCGCGCTCGGGATCGCGGCGGGCGCCTGCGCGAAGCCTGCCACGGACGTCGTGCTGCTGGCCGCGACCGAGCTGGGCGAGGTGTCGGAGTCGGCGCCGGGGGACTCGTCGTCGATGCCGCACAAGCGCAACCCGATCGCCGCGATCACCGCGCGGGCCGCGGCCCGCCGCGCCCCCGGCCTGGTCGCGACGCTGCTGGCCGCGATGGACCACGAGCACCAGCGCGCCGCGGGCGCCTGGCACGCGGAGTGGGAGACGCTCACCGACCTGCTGCGCGCCACCGGTGGCGCAGCGGCGCGGCTGCGGGTGTCGCTGGCGGGACTACAGGTGCACCCGGACGCGATGGCGGCCGACCTGGCGCTCACCGCCGCCGGGGCCACCGGGCCGCACCACGCCGGCGAGATCGTGGACCGGATCCTCGCCGGCCGGCCGGGCCCCGGGCAGGCAGGCCCATGACCGGGCCGGGGGAGGCCGATGCGGCCCCGCGCACCGATCACGTGCAGTCGCTGGCCCGCGGCCTCGCGGTGATCCGGGCCTTCGACGCCGAGCACCCCGAGCGCACCCTGTCCGACGTCGCCCGCGCCACCGGCCTGACCCGCGCCGCGGCCCGCCGGTTCCTGCTCACCCTGGTCGATCTGGGGTACGTGCGCACCGACGGCCGGCTGTTCGCGCTCACCCCGCGGGTGCTCGAGCTGGGGTACTCCTACCTGTCCAGCCTGTCGCTGCCCGAGGTCGCCGCGCCGCACCTGGAGAACCTGGTGCGCACGGTGCGGGAGTCGGCGTCGGTGTCGGTCCTCGACGGCGGCGACGTCGTCTACGTCGCCCGGGTGCCGACCTCGCGGATCATGACCGTGGCGATCACGATCGGCACCCGGTTCCCGGCCTATGCGACGTCGATGGGCCGGGTGCTGCTCGCCGCCCTGCCGCCCGCGGAACTCGACGCCGTGCTCGCCGGGCTGCGGCCCGAGCCGTTGACCGACAACACCATCACCGATCTCGACGGGTTGCGCCGCGAACTCGACGCCGTCCGCGCCGCCGGGTACTGCCTGGTCGACCAGGAGCTCGAGCTGGGGTTGCGCTCGCTGGCGGTGCCGATCCGGGATCGCTCCGGCGCGGTCGTCGCCGCGGCCAACGTCAGCACCCAGGCCTCCCGGGGTACGCCCGAGGCGGTGCTGCGCGATGTGCTGCCCGAACTTCAGGCGTGCGCCGCCGCCATCGAGGCGGACCTGCAGGCCGGGTGAGCGGCGCCGCGGCAGTCGCGCCGGCGGCCATGGATCATCCGTCCCTGAACCGCCAGGATGATCTCATGGCCTCGGACCCGCTCGCGGTGATCACCCGGTACTACGACGGCTGCAGCACCGGCGACGTCGACCTCATGCTCGAGACCCTGCACCCCGACGTCGTGCACTACTTCCTGGCGCCCAACGTCGGGTCCGCCCCGGTCGCGGGCGCCGAGCACCTGGCGCGGTACTGGCGCAAGGTGGCGCGGATGATCGGGGCGCGCTGGGTCGTCGACCACTGCCTGGCCGGGCCGGACGAGGCCGTCATCGAGTGGACGATGTTCTGGCGGCCGCCGGAGGCCGGCGAGCGGGTGGCGACCCGCGGCGCCGAGTGGTTCACCTTCACCGGCGGCCTGATCCGGGAGATCCGTTCCTACTACCAGCAGCAACCGCAGACCACCGAACTTGACGGCTTTCCCTACGCGGAGCGCGGCTACTCGATCGCGGCGGCCGAGCACAGCGCGCTGCACCCGGCGCCCGGCGTCACGAGGTGAGGTGCAGCCGCGTGGCCCAGCCAGGGCAGCGCGCTCTCCAGCCCCGGGCCCCGCACCTGCCAGGTGTGCCCGCCCGGCAGCACGATCAGCTGCACCGGGACCCGCGCCGCCCGCACCGCAGCGAAGACCGTGTGGGCCGGGGGCCCGTACTCGGCGTCGTCGGCGCCCGCGACCATCCAGCCGGCCGGCTGCAGAGAGCGCCGGGTCGCCAGCAGATCCAGCGGGTTGACGGCGCGGAACGCGGCCTCGGCGCCGCGACCGGGCCCGCACGGTGCGCGCCCGGTCGCCGAGGGTGGGCTCGGACTGCCCGGAGATGTCGACGAACGACGGGTAGACGGTCGGCGCGGTGAGCGCGAGCTGCAGCGCGCAGGTCCCGCCGTAGGACAACCCGCCGACCGCCCACGACGGCGGGTCCGGGTCGACCTGCAGGTGGTGGCGGATCCAGGCCGGGACGCCGACGGTCAGATAGGTGGCCGCGTTGCCCGGCGCACGTCGCCGCGCCTGCCGGCCACCGGGTCGACCGGCCCGCCGGCACCGGCCAGCACGATCACCACCGGCAGCGCACCGGTGAGCAGGGACCGGTCCAGCACGGTCTCATCATTCGCGGGGATGCAAGCGCCCCGTCACACCGGGCTGCGGGAATGGTCCCCCGCCAGCACGCTGTTCGAACAGGGGAAGGTTTCGAGCGCCGTGAGCGGGGGAGCGATGAGCGACCGATCGACGGAGCAGCGGCAGCTGCACCTGGCCGTGGAGGTGTCGGGTGCGGGGCGCCATCCCGGAGCGTGGCGACGCGCCGACGGTCCCGGCGCCGGGGTCTTCGAGGCCGCCTACCACACCCGCCTGGCCGAGACCGCCGCGCGCGGCCGGCTGGACTTCGTCGCGCTGGCCGACTCGTTCGGGCCGCCGCCCGCGGATGCGTCGGTGCTGCCCGGATCGCTGGACGCGGTGGCTGTCGCGGCGCGGGTGGCACCGGTGGTGCCCGGCATCGGGCTGGTCCCGACCGCCACGGTGACACACACCGAGCCGTTCCACCTGTCCAAGGCGATCGCGACGCTGGACTTCGTGTCCTCGGGCCGGGCGGGCTGGGAACCGGCGGTGTCGCGCACCCAGGCCGAGGCCGACCTGTTCGGGCGCAAGGACGCCGCTGCCGCCGATGTCCTCTGGCGTGAGGCCGCCGAGGCCGTCGAGGTCGTCGTCCGGCTCTGGGATTCCTGGGAGGACGACGCCGAGATCCGTGATGTCGCCACCGGCCGGTTCATCGATCGCGACAAGCTGCACTACATCGATTTCACCGGCGAGTTCTTCTCGGTGAAGGGCCCGTCGATCACCCCGCGCTCGCCGCAGGCGCACCCGCTGATCGTGCTGCGCGCCGACGAGCCGGAGGCGCTCGCCGTCGCGGCGCGGTGGGCGGACGTGGTGCGGATCGCCGCACCGACCGTGGCCGCCGCGGCGCGGGCCCGCGACCGGGTCCGGGCCGCCGTCACGGACGCCGGTCGCGATCCCGGCACCGTCGCCGTGCTGCTCGACGTGGAGGTGCTGCTCGCCGGCACCGCCGCCGCGGCCGGCCGCGACCTGGCCGAGCTGGACGGCTGGGCCGGCGAACTGGAGCCGTCGTCGCTGCGCGTCGTCGGCACTGCGGCCGAGCTGGCCGCCACCCTGGCCGACGCCTTCGCCGCCGGTGCGGCCGACGGGTTCACCGCGGTCCCGCTCGCGCTGCCCAGCGGCCTGACCGCGATCGCCGACGAGGTGGTGCCGCTGCTGTCCGAACGCGGCCTGTTCCGGACCGGGTACGCCGACGGCTCGCTGCGGGAACGCTTCGGGCTGGCGCGGCCGGCGAACTTCTACGCGCAGGGAGCGAACGCATGAGCAAGAAGCAGGTCCATCTCGCGGCGCACTTCCCGGGCGTCAACAACACCACGGTCTGGGGCGACCCCGAATCGGGCAGCCAGACCGACTTCTCCTCGTTCGTGCACTTCGCGAGAACCGCCGAGCGGGGGCTGTTCGACTTCCTGTTCCTCGCCGAGGGACTGCGGCTGCGCGAGCACCGGGGCAAGATCCACGACCTCGACGTCGTCGGGCGTCCGGACACGTTCACCGTGCTGAACGCCATCGCGGCGGTGACCACGCACCTCGGCCTCGGCGGCACGATCAACACGACGTTCAACGAGCCGTACGAGCTCGCCCGCCAGTTCGCCTCGCTGGATCACCTGTCCGGCGGCCGCGCGGCGTGGAACCTGGTGACCAGCTCGGACGCGTTCACCGGCGAGAACTTCCGCCGCGGTGGTTTCCTGCGGCCCGAGCAGCGCTACGAGCGGGCCGGGGAGATCCTCGCCGCGGCCAAGGAACTGTGGCTGAGCTGGGCCGACGGAGCCGTGGTCGACGACCGGGAACGCGGGATCTTCGCCCGCGAGGTGCCGGTCGTCGAGCACCGCGGCGAGCAGTTCTCCTTCCACGGCCGGTTCGGCGTGCCGCGCAGCCCGCAGGGACATCCGGTGCTGATCCAGTCCGGCGACTCCGACCAGGGCCGCGAGTTCGGCGCCGCGACCGCCGACGCGATCTTCTCCCGGCACAGCACGATCGAGGCCGGACAGGCGTTCTACCGCGACATGAAGGACCGGCTGCCCCGCTACGGGCGCTCCGAGCCCGACCTCACAATCCTGCCCGCCGCGACGTTCGTGCTCGGCGACACCGAGGCCGACGCGCACGAGCGCGCCGAGCACGTGCGCCGCCAGCAGGTGAGCCCGCAGACCGCGATCGCGTTCCTCGAGCAGGTGTGGGGCCGTGACCTGTCGGCCTACGACCCCGACGGCCCGCTGCCCGACGTCGACCCCGACCCGGACGGCGCTTCCATCACCCGCGGCCGGGTGCGCCACGACAAGGACACGATGAAGGTGGCCCGCGAGTGGCGGGAGCTGGCCGAGGCCAAGGGCGGGTTGTCGATCCGCGAGCTGATCGTCGAGACGACGGCGCGGCAGTCGTTCGTCGGGACGCCGAAGCAGGTCGCGGCGCAGATCGACGAGGCCGTGCAGGCCGACGCCAGTGACGGGTTCATCCTCGTCCCGCACCTGGTGCCCGGCGGTCTCGACGAGTTCGTCGACACGGTGGTCCCGGAGCTGCAGGACCGCGGCGCCTACCGCACCGGCTACACCGGCACGACGCTGCGCGCCCACCTCGGTCTCGCCCGCCCGACCTCCGCCGCGACTCCCCACCCCGCCGCCCGCGCCTCCTGACCCACCCCGCGAGTCGGCACTTCAGGGAGGGCGAGTCGGCGTTCTGCGGAGCGCGAGTCGGCGTTCTCGGGAGCGCGAGCCGGCACGTTTCGGGGCGTGAGTCGGCGTGGTCTTGCGCCTGAATCGCGGGATGCGCGCCGAGTCGGGATCGCACCGCGAGGATTCGCCGGCCCGGTCGCAGGCGAGCCGCCTGCGACCGGAATGTCGGGGATTCGCGCGACACTGCCCGCATGGCCGAGCGGGTGTCGTCCGTCGGTACGCTCGATCGCGCGCTGCTGGCCCGTCAGCTGCTGCTGGAGCGGGTCCGCGCTGGCGCCCGTCCGCGCGGTGGAGCGCGTGCCCGGGCTGCAGACGCAGTACTCCCCGTCGGGCTGTGGTCGCGGCCGGCGGGGTTCGGGCGTGAGGAGTTGACCGACGCGCTCATCCGGCGGCGGGTGGTGCAGGGCTGGGTCATACGCTGCACGATCCACATGGTGTCGGCGCGCGAGTTCCCGCTGCTCACCGAGGCGGTGCGGCCGTCCGGCGGACGTGGTGGCTGCGGGTCGAGAAGCGTACTGCCGGCGTCGACATGCACGCAGTGTCCGCCGCGGTGCGCCGCTCTCTGGCCGACGGACCGCGCAAGCAGGCCGAGCTCGTCGATCTGCTGGTAGCCGACGGGTTCTCCCGGGCGGCCTGGAACGGCGCCGGGCTGCGGGTGGGCCTGGTGCGGGTGCCGACCGCACCGCCGGCGGCATCGCCGCCTGCCTGCACTACCGGCGGACCTTCCGCAGCTGCGGCGCCGTCGCCCTCGCCGCGGCCGGCACCTGACCCTTGCCGCGGCGTCCCGGGCGACGGCACCGCAGTGACGCAGCGCACGCCGCCACCGGCCCCGCGGGTGAACGAGGATGTCCGGGTGGAGCAGCAGACCGTGGGCGGGGTGCCCGATCTCGACGTGCTGGCATCGCGGTTCGCAGGCGCGGCGGTCGAGGGCGCGCTCGGCGCGGTCCCGCTCGAACTGGTGCCCGGCCGGTTCCGGCTGCAGGTGCCGCTCACCCCGGCCGTGCTCGACGACGAGGGCCGGGTGATCCCGGCGGTACTGGCCGTTGTGGCCGACACCTCGGTCGGGATCTGCGTGCACTCCGGGGTCCCGAACTCGGCCGGCGGGCCCACCGTCGAGCTGCGCGTCGATCACGTCGGGCCGGTCGGGCCCGGCGCGGCACACCTGCTCGTGGCGGCCGACGCGGTGCACGTGGATACCAGCACCGGGTCCGCGCGGGTCGTGCTCACCGACGACACCGGCGCCCTCGTGGCGCACGGGGTGGGCACGATGGCCGTGGAGCAGGCGGTCGACGGCGTCCCGACACGGCTGCGGCTGCCCACCGTGCTGCCCGACGTCGTCTACGACTTCGCCGCCGTCGCCGGGCTCGCGACCGCCGACCCCGGCGGCGACCCGGCCGAGCTGCGCGCGCCGCTGACCCCCGCCATGGCGAACATGCGAGCCCAGTTGCACGGCGGAGTCCTGATGGCCATCGCGCACGCCGCGCAGGACCGCTTCCAGGCCGGGCGGGGCGGTCCCGTCCGCCGCCTCACGTTCGGTGTGGACTACCTGCGCCCGGTGCCGCTCGACGGTGGGGGCCTGATGTGCCGCAGTGCGTTCGTGCGGCACGGCCGCCGGTTCCGGACGGTGCGCACCGAGGTGGTGCGGGCGGACGGCAAGGTCGCGGCGATCGCCACCGGGACGTCGGTGGTGCTGTCCCGGTGACGATCCGCGCGTCAGCCGACCAGCAGCGAGACCCCGGCGCGGGCGGCGCTGACCCGCGCGACCTGGTCGGCCAGTGCGGGCAGCGGCAGCGGCCGCTGCCGGGTCACCGTGGCCGCGGCCGCGCCCGCCAGCGGGACGAACGGGTACTGCTGCTCCAGCGTGCTGATCTGGCGGGTCACCTCCTCGGAGAAGCGCAGCACCTCGTCCGGGCGGCGGGCCGGCAGCACGGCCAGGAAGTCCTCGTGGCCCATCCGCACGACCCGGTCGACGTCGGAGAGCTGCCGCGCGAAGCACTGCGCCACGCCCTGCATCGCGGCCAGTTCGGCGCGCAGGCCGTACCGGTGCCGTAGCTCGGCCGCCCCGTCGACGCGCAGCAGCACGAGGCCCAACGGCAGCGTCCCCGGGCCGAGCCCGGCGGTCCAGCGCCGCAGGAACCGCTCGGTCAGCAGCCCGGTGCGGGGGTCGCGTTCCCCGGCCGGGTCGGCGATCTCGTCGAGCCGGCCGCGCAGGCTGTCCCCGCCCCGGCGGGCCAGATCCATCCGGTCGACGAGGAAGCGCAGCGGTGCGTCCAGCCACTCCTGCCCGGGTGGCTCGGGCACCGTCACCACCGCGCTGAGTACGTCGTCGATCGCGCGCAGGGTGTCGACCGGCAGCCGGCTGGAGGTCGCGGCGCGCAGCCGGAGCACCTCCGCATAGGCGTCGCGGCGGCGGAATGACCAGCGGCCGTGGAATCGGCGCCCGGCCTCGAGGGTGCGGGCCCCGGGTGTCACCCGCTCCTCGTCCTCCGCGACCAGGGTGGCCCCGCCGTGCGGGCCGAGCACCGTGACCGACCACTCGCGGGCGAGCTCGTCGCCGTCGCCGAGCAGCAGGTGCCGCACCCCGGGCGGCAGGTCGGGCGGGAACTGTTCGACGAGGCCGACCAGCACCGTCGCGCCGCGCTCGGCGATCCGCCGGTACATCTCGGCCTCGCGCCGGAAGTACGCGAGCCGCTGGAACATCGCGATGACCAGCCTCGGCTCGTCCGGACCGGCCAGCGCGAACCGCTCCATGGCGTGTGAGATCTCGACGAGCAGCTGTTTGGTGAACGTTCCGGACCCTTCGTCTCCCGGTTCGGTCCTGCTGTCCCGGGTCTGCACGTCGGGCACCTCCTCGTCTCGCCGCGGCGCCGGCACGCGCCGCGACGCTTCAACGAGCCGTCCCGGGGTCGGTTGCGGCGCATCGGCAACGGGCCGCGGGCCGGCGGCGATCGAGGCGCGGATGCACGTGTCTGCGCTCCCCGCTTGCTAGCGTCGCTGCATGGGTGTTGAACGCTTCCCCGTCGAAGCGGGGCATGTGCTGATGTTCCGCCGCGCGGTGGGCTATCCCGATGCGGAGGCCGGCGCCGACACCACCGGACTCGAGTTCGCCCCGCCCACTTTCGTGCAGGCGAGCGCCCAGTTCGAGCCGGGGTACCGGCTGCGGCCGTCGATCGGGCCGTGGTGGGGCTCCGGCGCGGACTCGGGGCACATGCCCGACGGTGCCGGCGCGCTGCACGCCGAGCAGCACTACACCTATCACCGGCCGGTCCGGGTCGGTGACGTGCTGTCGGCGACCGAGCGGGCCGGGAAGACGTGGGAGAAGACCGGCCGCTCCGGCACCCTGCGGTTCACCGAGACGATCACCGAGTACCGCGACGCCGACGGCGAGCTGGTCGTGACGGCCCGCTCGGTCGGCGTGCTCCGGGACCGGCCGGCCGCGCAGCCGGAGGGGGACCAGTGACGCCGAGCGTCGGCGACAGCCGCGAGACCGTCGTCGTCGAGAACCTCTCGCGGACGAGGATCGTGCAGTACGCGGGCGCCTCCGGCGACTACAACCCGCTGCACACCGACGAACCGTTCGCCCGCGACGTCGCCGGTTACCCGGGCGTGTTCGCACACGGGATGCTGACGATGGGCCTCACCGGGCGGGCGCTCACCGACTGGGTGGGCGAGGACCGGCTGCTCGACTTCGGGGTCCGGTTCACCGCACAGGTGTGGCCGGGCGACACCCTCACCACGACGATCACCGTCGACGCGATCTCCGAGGGCGCCGAGCCGACCGCGACGCTGAGCGTCGTCACCACCAACCAGGACGGCGTCACCGTGGTCAGCGGGACCGCAACCACCCGCCTGGACCCCTGACCGGGGGAGCACAGGAGCAGCGCTCATCGTGATGATCGTCCAACTGTTTACGCAGCGTTCCGCGGCAGGGTATGAATCAACCACACGCGCCTGACGCGCTTCAGCACCACGGACCGGCGCCGCAAGGAGATCGGATGACGCTCCCTCAGCCCCGGGTGGCGGTGATCGGGGCCGGTCCTTCCGGGCTCTACGCCGCCGCGGCCCTGCTCGCCGCCGGCTACGGCGACGCCGGCATCAGTGTCGACGTCCTGGACCGCCTGCCCGCGCCCTACGGTCTGGTCCGCTACGGCGTGGCGCCCGACCACGTGAAGATGAAGTCGGTCATCCGGGTGCTGCAGAAACCCTTCGACCCCGCCGAGGTGCACTTCCTGGGCAACGTCGCGGTGGGCCGGGACGGCGGGGGTGCGCCGGGCGTCCCGCTCGAGGTGCTGCGCGAGCACTACACCGCGATCGTGCACGCCACCGGCAGTTCGGTCGACCGTGCCCTCGGCATCCCCGGTGAGGAGCTGGCCGGCAGCATCGGGTCGGGCGCGTTCGTCAGCTGGTACTGCGGGCACCCCGACTTCACCGAGCTCGACCCGCCGCTCGCCCATCCCGGTGTCGCGGTCGTCGGGGCCGGGAACGTCGCGCTGGACGTGGCTCGGGTGCTGGCCAAGAGCCACGAGGAGATGGCCGGGACCGACATCCCGGACCGGGTGCTCGACGCGCTCACCCGCAGCGGAATTCGCGACGTGCACGTGTTCGTCCGCCGCGGCCCGCAGCACGTCCGGTTCACCCCGGCGGAGCTGCGCCAGATCGGGGAGTTGGCCAACGCCGAGGTCGTGGTGCACGACGACGGGTTGCTGGCGGCCGGGATCGAGGCGCCCGAGGACCGCCGGCAGCGCCAGAACCTGGAGATGCTCACCCGGTGGGCGGCGGCCGGCGGATCCGAGGGCGGGACGAAGCCGCGGCGCATCCACCTGCGTTTCCTGCGCAGCCCGGTCCGGCTGCTGGGGGAGCACGGGCGGGTGTCCGGTGTGGTCGTCGAACGCAACCGGATCGACGCCGACGGGCGGGTGGTCGGCACCGGCGAGGAGGAGACCCTCGACGTCGGCCTGGTGGTCCGCGCGATCGGCTACTCCGCGGAACCGGTGCCCGGGCTGCCCTTCGACGAACGTTCCGGCACCGTGCCCAACGTCGGCGGCCGGGTGGTCCGCGACGGCGAGCCGGTGCCCGGTGCCTATGTCACCGGCTGGATCAAGCGCGGCCCGACCGGCGTGATCGGCACGAACAAGGGCGATGCCGCGGAGACCGTCGCGGCGCTGCTCGAGGACCTGCCGCACCTGCCTGCGCCCGCGCACCCGGACCGCGAGTCGCTGCTCGAGGCGCTGGCCGCGTACGGGGTGCATCCGGTCGACTGGACCGACTGGCTGCGCCTGGACGCCGAGGAGCTGCGGCTCGGCGCGGCCCGCGGCGCCGAGCGGGTCAAGGTCGCGGAGCTTGCGGCGATGCTCGCGGCCTGCCGCGCGGAGGCCGAGGTGAGCTGACGTCCCCGAGGCCGTGCGCCGGGCTCAGCAGGGGTCGACCGACACCACCGAGGGGATCGACCGCAGCCGGTCGGCGAAGGCCTGCGCCTCATCCGCGGTCATCGAGATGGTGCAGCTCAGCGAGCTGTAGATGACGCCCTCACGGACGTCGACGGAGAAGTCGCGGACCGGGCGGCCGCAGCTCTGCAGCACCGCCGCGACCCTCATGACACCGTCCATGCCGCCGGAGGTGACCACGGTGTGCCGGCGGTGGATACGCGAGGCGATGTCGGAGAACGGGCGGGCGTCGGCGGTGAGGCTCATGATCAGGCTCCGGGGGTGTTTCACGGGAGAGGGGAACCCGAGCCAGATCTCGGAAAACGTGACAGGCCGCGAGAACAGCGGCCGGGGGGAGTGCGCGCAGGCAGCCTGGCTCAGCCGGCGCGCGAGGGTACTACCTCGGCGCGCGGAGCGAGGAGCTCGACGATGCGCACGCAGCGGACCATATCAACCGCGATCACGGGGCGGTAGTCCGGGCGTGCGCAGCGGAGGTGTTACGGGGCGCCTCGCCGTGGGCACCCGGGGTCGGCCGTGGTGGCCGGTGCCGTGACGCAGGCGGTGCGCAGCTGCGTGACGGCCCGGCCGGATCGTGGCCGTGGGCTACCATGGGAACCGTTATCTTCTTTGCCTACTTCACGGATCCGGTCGTCGTGGCGCAGGCGTGACCAGCATGGAGGCGCTCAATGGCTGCAGAGCCGAGTGAGCCCAGGTCGCGGAGTGGCTCGCACGGTCCGGTGGGCCGCCAGATGCGGGTGCCGAAGATGGCCGAGCTGGTCGCGGGGCATCTGCGTCGTCAGATCGTCCGGGGTGAGCTGAGCGAGGGGGAGGCGCTGCCGTCGGAGGCGGCGCTGATGGAGCAGTTCCGGGTGTCGCGGCCGACGCTGCGCGAGGCGTTCCGGGTGCTGGAGTCCGAGTCGTTGATCAGCGTCCGGCGCGGCGCGCACGGGGGTGCGCGGGTGCAGGTGCCCGACGCGGACGTCGCGGCGCGCTACGCGGGATTGATCCTCGAGCACCGGGGCACCACGTTGGAGGACGTCTACGAGGCCCGGATCGTGATCGAGCCGCCGATGGTGGCGCTGCTGGCCGAGCGGCGCTCCGACGCCGACGTGGCGCGGTTGCGTGCGGCGCTGGTCGACCACGACGCGGCGGCCGACGAGCCGCTGCGCTCGATCCGCACGCACACCGCGTTCCATGCGCTGCTCACCGAGCTGACCGGCAACCAGACGCTGAAGGTGCTCTCCGGGATGCTCGAGCGCATCATCGAGATGGCCAACCTCGCGCACGTGGAGAACGACCTCGGCACGCCCGCGCACGAGCGGGCCAGCCGCAAGGGCCTCAACGCGCACCGTCGAATCGTCGACCTGATCGAGGCCGGGGACGTGGCCGGCGCCGAGGAGCTGTGGCGCCGGCACCTGACCGAGGCGCGGGACTACCTGTTGCGCGCCGACGTCAAGACCGTGCTCGACCTGATGAGCTGACGGCCGCGTGCGCACCGACCTTCACGGAGGCACCTGAGTGGACTTCAGCCTGAGCGCGGAGCAGGCCGAGCTGGCTGCGGTGCTGCGGTCGTTCCTCGACGACCGCGCGCCCGAGTCCGAGGTGCGCCGGTTGATGGACGACGAGCGCGGCTGGGATCCGGCGACCTGGGCGCGGCTGGCCTCGGAGATCGGGGTGCAGGGCCTGGCGATCCCGGAGGCCTACGGCGGCTCCGGGTTCGGGCTGATCGAGCTCGGCGTCGCGTTCGAGGAGATGGGCCGGGCGCTGCTGGGCGCACCGTTCCTGTCCTCGGTCGGGTTGGCGGCGGCGACGCTGCTGGCCGCGGGCGACGAGGACGCGTGCTCGGAGTTCCTGCCGGCCATCGCGTCCGGGGAGACCGTCGCGACGCTGGCGCTGACCGAGGAGTCCGGTTCCTGGGTGGAGTCGGCGGTGAGCACCCGCGCGCGGCGGGGTGCCGCGGGCTGGACGGTGACCGGGGACAAGACGAACGTGCTCGACGGGCACACCGCCGGGCTGCTGCTCGTCATCGCCCGCTCGGCCGTCGGTATCGGTGTGTTCGCCGTCGACGCCGACACCCCGGGCGTCACCCGCACCGCGCTGCCCACCCTCGACCAGACTCGCAAGCAGGCTCGCATCGAGCTGCGTGCCGCCCCGGCCCGGCTGATCGGGGAGGACGGCGCCGGGTGGGCCGCGGTCGAGCACGCGCTGCGCGTCGGCGCGGTGCTGCTGGCCGCCGAGCAGGTCGGCGGCGCGGCGGCGGCGCTCGACATGGCCGTCCAGTACGCCAAGGACCGCCATCAGTTCGGCCGCCCGATCGGCTCGTTCCAGGCGATCAAGCACAAGTGCGCCGACATGCTGGTGCAGCTCGAGGCGGCCCGCTCGGCGGCCTACTACGGGCTGTGGGCGGCGGCCTCGGACAGCGCGGAGGCGCCGGCCGTGGCCAGCCTGGCCAAGTCCTACTGCTCGGAGGCCTACACGTTCTGCGCGGGGGAGAACATGCAGATCCACGGTGGGATCGGGTTCACCTGGGAGCACCCCGCGCACCTGTACCTCAAGCGGGCCAAGAGCTCCGAGACGTTGCTCGGCTCGCCGGCGTTCCACCGGGAACGACTCGCCACCCTGGCGGGCTTCTGACGCGCGTCAACCGCTGAACCGGGCGGCGGCCACCGTCGCGCCGGACGCGTCCACCAGCACCAGCCGGGCCGAGCGCAGCGCGTCGCCCTGCAGCTGTGCGGACGCACCCCAGTGCCCGTACCCGCGGCGCACGGTGAACGTGCCGATCGGCACCGACGACCCGTCCGGACGCTCCAGGGTGCACGACACCGGACCGGTCTGGTCGGCGAGCTGGGTGTCGAGCGAGACGTAGACGAACGACGGCTGTCCCGGGTACGCGAACGCCTGCCCGACCCGGCGGCCGTCGACGGTCAGCTGGGCCGCCGCGAGTGCGCCGTCCGGGGCCGTCACGGCGGGCGGTGCGCCGGCCCGTCCCAGCAGCCAGCCTCCGGCGAGGAGCACGACGCCCAGCAGGGCCGCGGCCAGCGGAAGCCAGCGCGGGCTTCGGCGCAGCGGGCGCCGAAGCCCGTCGAGCACCATCCGTTCGAAGCCCGCCGGGGGTTCGGCCTCGGGAAGCATCTCGAGCAGCCGATCCCGGGTGGCGGTGAGCCGGGCGACGGTCCAGCGGCAGCCGGCGCAACCGTCGAGGTGCTCGAGTACCTGGGCGCGCTCGAAGCCGGGCAGCACTCCGAGCGCGAACTCGGCCGCGATCTGCCGGCTCTGCTCGCAGCTCAGCCGGTTCACCGCTCCGCGCGTCTCGTCAGTCATGATCGGCCTGCTCGGCGGCCAGCGCGGTGTGCAGCTTGAGCATCGCCCCGCGGATCCGGGACTTGGCGGTGCCGATCGGGATGCCCTCCTGTTCGGCGATCTCCCGTGCGGTCAGCCCGTGGATGCCTGCCAGCACGACGGCTCGGGCCTGCTCGGTGGGGAGGCCGGCGAGTGCCCGGCGGAGTTGGTCCGCGGCGTCCTGGGCCAGTGCCCGCCGTTCGGGCAGGTCGCTCATCGCACCGATCAGGCCGATCAGGTCCTGAGGGGCGACCGGGGCCGGGCGCCGGGCCCGGACCGCGTCCACCGCGAGATTGTGCACGATGCTGGTCAGCCAGGTCCGCACCGACCCGCGCCGCGGGTCGTAGAGCGCGGCCGAGCGCCAGGCGCGTTCGAACCCCTGTTGTGCGACGTCCTCGGCCAGCCCGGTGTCGCCGACGACGGTCAGCGCGACGCCGAACACGATCCGCTGGAACCGGCGCACGAACGCCAGGGCCAGGTCGGGGTCGCCCGCACCCAGCCCGGCCAGCAGGAGCTCGTCGGCGAGCCCGTCGGCGGGTGGGCGGCGGATGAACACACTTTCTCTACGGGCAAAGAGTCGGTCGAGATTGCGTCAACAGACGGCAAAGCTGCACTGCTGGATCACGATCCGATAACGGTCGGTCGGGGCGTCATCCCGATTCCGTCCGGGGCCGTACCTGGAACCGCTTGATCCCCCGAGACGACGACCTGGAGCCCGCCATGCAGATGATCTCCACGAAGCCCGCCGACCGGAGTGGAACACGCCGACGCGGGGCCTTCGCGGCCGCGGCCGGTCTCGCCGTGCTGACCCTGACGCTGGCCGGTTGCGGCGGCGGATCGAACGGTGCTGCCGCCGCGCCCACCGTCCCCGTCGCGGTGCCGACCACCGCGGCCGCCGCCGGCACCGCGGCCGCCGAGCCGGCCGGGAAGCAGGTGACGGTGACGATGAGCGAGTTCGCGCTGACACTGTCCGAGCAGACCTTCACACCCGGTACCTACACCTTCGTGGCCGACAACACCGGCCAGTACCCGCACACCATCACCATCAACGGCCCCGGCGTGCAGAACCAGTCCGCGAGCGGCCCGCTGAAGTCGGGCCAGTCGGCCTCGCTGACCGTCACCCTTCAGCCCGGCAGCTACGAGATCTGGTGCCCGGTCGGCGACCACAAGGCCAAGGGCATGACGACCACGATCACCGTCGCCTGACATGGCTCCGATTCGGGACGGGCGGACCAGGGTGCCCGTGACCGTCCGGCGGTCGGGGATGCTGCTCACCGGACGCGTGGTGGGCGCTGCGCTCACGGTGGCGATGGGCTGGATCCACCTGCAGCTGTGGTTCGACGGCTTCCGCGACGTGCGCATCATCGGCGTGCTGTTCCTGCTCAACGCCGTCGGCGCCGCGGTCCTGGCCGTCGCGCTGCTGGTGGTCCGGTTCGGCCGGCTCGCACCGGTGGCCGCGCTCGGCGCGCTGTTCACGGCAGGCACCCTGGCCGCCCTGGTCGTCAGCCTGACCGTCGGACTGTTCGGGGTGCGGGAGGTCATCGACGCCCCGCTGGTGCCGGCCACGCTGGCCGTCGAGGCGGCGGGCACGGTCGCGCTGGCGCTGACCGCGTACGCCGCGCGGCACCGGGGATGAGCGCGACGGGTCAGCGGGGCGGCCTGATCGGCGCCGATCTGGTCGGCGTGGGGAGCAGAACGGGGCCGGTGGGTACGGCGTGCCGGACCGTGGTCACGGCGCTGGTCTCGGCTCACGGGGCAGGCCCAGGACCGTTTCGGCGATGATGTTGCGCTGGACCTCGGACGTGCCGGCGTAGATGGTGCCGGCGCGGGCGTTGAGGTAGCTGCCGATCCACGAGCCGGTGGTGTTGCGTGCGCCGGGGTCATCGGTGCGGAACCCGCGCAGCGGAGGCCGCCCGGTGATCACCTGGGCGCGCATCCCGGCCAGCTCGAGGGCGAGGTCGGTGGCGCGGCGGTGGTACTCGCTCCAGTACAGCTTGGAGATCGACGACTCGGGCCCCGGTCCCTGGCCGGCGAGCCAGCCGGTGAGCACCCGGTAGCCCAGGTAGCGCATGATCTCGACCTCGGCGAAGCGCCGGGCGAGCTGCTGGCGGACCAGCGGGTCGTCGGCGACGCCCTGGGCGCGGGCCAGTTCGACGATCCGGTCGAACTCGGCGCGGAACAGGATCGGGTTGGTGGCGGCCTCCTCGCCCCGTTCGTAGCCGAGCAGCGTCTGGGCGACCTTCCAGCCACCGTTCACCGGCCCGACCACGTTGCCCAGCGGGGTACGCACGTCGTCGAAGAAGACCTCGTTGAACTCGCTCGCCCCGGTGGCCGAGCGGATCGGGCGCACCTGCAGGCCCGGCTGGTCCATCGGCACCAGCAGGAACGAGATGCCCCGGTGCTTGGACGCCGCGGGGTCGGTCCGGGCCAGCACGAAGATCCAGTTGGCCCGGTGCGCCCACGACGTCCACACCTTCTGCCCGTTGATCACCCAGGTGCCGCCGTCGGCGACGGCGCGGGTGGACAGCCCGGCCAGGTCGGAGCCGGCGCCGGGCTCGGAGTAACCCTGGCACCACCGGTCCTCGCCGGAGAGGATGCGTGGCAGGTGGTGGCGCTTCTGCTCCTCGGTACCCCAGCGGAGCAGCGTGTTGCCGACCATCTTGATGCCGAAGGTGTCGTTGTGCCCGCCCGCCGGCACGCCGGCCCGGGCCAGCTCCTCCATCAGCACGACCTGATGCAGCTTGGTCAGCCCGCGGCCGCCGTACCCGGCGGGCCAGGTGATGCCGAGCAGTCCGCGCCGGGCCAGGACGGCCCGCCAGTCGTCGACGAACGCGTCGGCCTCGGTGGTGTCGGCGATCGCGCCGATGCCCTCCCAGCCTTCGGGCAGTTCCTCGGCGAGCACGGCGCGTACCTCGGCACGGAAGGATTCCGCGTCGGCGGGGTAGTCGAGGTCTACGTCAGCTCCCGTTCCGCAGCGCGTCGACCGCCGGCTGCCACAGGGAGGGGTCGTGCGCGTAGGGCGCGTAGAAGCCGAACCGGTCGACGATGCCACCGAACCTCTCGAGCACGGCCGGTCCGATCCGGTCGGGCTCGGCGACGACGGCGAAGGTGTGCAGCACCTCGTCGTCGATGAGATCGCCCATCTTCTGCCAGCGGTCATCGTCGCCGGAGCGGGACAGCCGGTTCAGCTCGGTGCCCAGCTCTGCCCAGCCGTGCAGCTCCAGCACCGGGCGGTAGCTCGGCGTGCTGCCGTAGAAGGCGATCTGCTCGCGCATGCCCCGGGCCGCCGCGGCCATCTCCTCCTCGGTGTGCCCGGAGACGACGAAGCCGGACAGGCTGACCGACACGTCTGCGCGCGTGCGGTTGCTGCTGTCGAGGCCGCGCTGCAGCGTCGGCAGCGTCCGCGTCCTCAGGTAGCGCTCGGTGGTGAAGGGGTGGGCCTGCAGGCCGTCACAGACGGCACCGGCGACCTCGGTCATCTTGTCGCCGACCGCGGCCAGGTGCACCTGCGGCGGGCCCCACGGGCTGGGCTCGGGGGAGAAGAACGGCGTCATCAGGGTGTGGGAGTAGAAGTCGCCACGGAAGTTCAGCCGCTCGCCGGTGTTCCAGCTCGCCCAGATCGCCCGCAGCGCCTCGATGTACTCCCGCATCCGCGGCGCCGGGTGGCTCCACGGCATGCCGAAACGCCGCTCGACGTGCGGTCGGACCTGGCTGCCGAGACCGAGCAGGAACCGGCCCCGGGTGTAGACCTGCAGGTCGTGGGCGCTGTAGGCCATCGACATCGGGTTGCGGGCGAAGGCCACCGCGATCCCCGTGCCGACCTCGATCCGGCTCGTGTGCTCGGCGACCGGCATCAGCGGCAGGAACGGGTCGTGCGCGGTCTCCGCGCTCCACAGCCCGTCGTAGCCGCTCTTCTCCCGACCCCGGGCGAGCTCCGAGAGCTCCGACAACCCGGACGCCGTGATCTGCGCATCCACCTTCATGCCCCGGTGCACCCTTCGCCTCGTCCGGAGTGGTCACCGGGGACGTTACTGCCGCCCCCGATCATGATGACCGGACGGCACCCGGGCGCAGCCGGGCCGGGACCCCATGGGAAACGGGAGGGCCCCGCCGGATCGGCGGGGCCCTCCCGTTGACGTGCTGCCTCGCCGAACCTCAGTCGGTGAGGTCGGACGGGCTGCCGCCCTGCGGACGACCCGCGAGCTCGCGCCGCTCGGCGTGGCGTGCGTTCTCCGCCGCCACCGTCTCGGCCCGGGCCCGCTCCAGCGCGGCCGTCTCGTCGACCGGGTCGGGCTTGGTCAGCGATCCACTGACCGGCGCGCCCGCCGATCCGAGCTGGTTCATCCGCTTGGGCACCGGAGCGCCCTGGTAGGGCAGCGGGATCGGGTGGCCGTGCTCGTCGAGCCCGGCCAGCGGCTGGTGCACCTCGATGAACTCGCCGTGCGGCAGGCGCTTGATGATGCCGGTCTCGATGCCGTGCTCGAGCACCTCCCGGTCGGCCCGCTGCAGGCCGATGCAGATCCGGTAGGTGACCCAGTAGGCGATCGGCGGGATGAGCAGGACGCCGATCCGACCGGCCCAGGTGGTGGCGTTGAGCGAGACGTGGAAGAAGAACGCGATCCAGTCGTTGATGCCGCTCAGGACCAGCCACAGGTAGAACGAGAGCCCCATGACGCCCAGCGAGGTGCGGACCGGTGCGTCGCGCGGGCGCTGCAGCAGGTTGTGCAGCGCGTCGTCCTTGGTGAACTTCCGCTCGATGGCCGGGTAGGCCGCCGCCACCACGAACAGCAGGGGCAGGAACGCCGCGGTCGGCCAGAACGCCGCCGGGATCGTGTACTTGCCGAACAGGTAGATCTCCCACGGCGGGAAGATGCGGGCCATGCCCTCGCTGAACAGCATGTACCAGTCCGGCTGCGAGCCGGCCGAGACGTGTGAGGGGTCGTACGGGCCGAGCTGCCAGATGGGGTTGATCTGGAACAGCCCGCCCAGCAGGGCGATCACGCCGACCGTCACCGCGAAGAAGGCGCCGCCCTTGGCCGCGAAGGCCGGCAGGATCCGGACGCCGACCACGTTGTTCTCGGTGCGGCCGGGGCCGGGGAACTGCGTGTGCTTCTGGTACCAGACCAGCCCGACGTGCACCGCGATGAGCGCGAGCAGGATCCCGGGCAGCACCAGCACGTGGATGATGTAGAGCCGCGGGATGATCTCGGTGCCCGGGAACTCGCCGCCGAACAGCGCCCAGTGCACCCAGGTGCCCATGACCGGCACCGTCAGCGTGATGCCCGAGGCGATGCGCAGGCCGATACCCGACAGCAGGTCGTCGGGCAGCGAGTAACCGCTGAAGCCCTCGAACAGGCCGATGAAGATCAGCAGGACGCCGATGGCCCAGTTCGTCTCACGCGGCTTGCGGAACGCGCCGGTGAAGAACGTCCGCATCATGTGGGCGACCATCGAGGCCAGGAACAGCAGCGCGGCCCAGTGGTGCACCTGGCGGACGAACAGGCCGCCGCGGAACTCCAGGGAGATCTGGACGGCGCTCTCGTAGGCCCGCGACATGTGCACGCCGCGCAGGTTGTCGAACGGCCCGTTGTAGACGACCTCGGTCATCGACGGGTCGAAGAACAGCGCCAGGTAGGTGCCCGAGAGCAGCAGCACGATGAAGCTGTAGAGCGCGATCTCGCCGAGCATGAACGACCAGTGCGTCGGGAAGACCTTGTTGAACTGTTTGCGCAGGCCTGCGGCCGGGTGGAACCGCTGGTCCAGTTGGTCGAGGGCCTGTGCCACCTTGGGATTCGCCCCGCCGGAGGGGCTGGTGGGCGTCGTGATCGCGCTCATGGTCTCCGCTCCCAGAAGGCCGGGCCGACGGCTTCGATGAAGTCGCTCCTCGCCACGAAGTACCCCTCGGAGTTGACCGTGATCGGCAGCTGAGGGAGTGCCCGGGTGGCCGGGCCGAAGACGGGCTTCGCGTACTCGGTGGCCAGGAACTGCGACTGGTGGCAGGGGCACAGGATCCTGTTGGTCTGCGCCTCGTACAGCGAGGTCGGGCAGCCCAGGTGGGTGCAGATCTTGGAGAAGGCGTAGAAGTCGCCGTAGTTGAAGTCCTCCTGGCCCTTCCGCTTGATCGTCGGAGTGCCGGGCCGGAGCCGGATCAGCATGACCGGGTTGTCGGAGGCGCGCTGCGCGTGCAGGAGGGCCTCGTCGTTGCCCCGCTCGGACTCACGGAACGGGAACACCGTCTCCATCGCGCCGGGCTCCATGTCCTCGGGACGGACCCGGGAGATCTCGCCGAGGACGCCGGTGTCGCGGCGCAGGTAGACCGTCTCGCCCGGCGCATGGCGCCAACCGGTGACCCACAGGGCCGCCTCGTCGCCGCCCTTCCAGGGGTTGCGGATCAGCGGCGCGAGCGCCGCCACGCCCACCCCGAGACCGAACAGCCCGGCAGCCGCCCCGGCCGATCGCTTGATCAGCGAGCGGCGGGCGATGCCGGTCTCCTTGCCGGCCTCGGTGAGCTGGGCCATGAGGGTCCGGCGGGCGATCTCGTCGGACGGGCCGTCGTGGCGCTGCTGCACCGAGACCTCGTCCGGGAAGAACTTCTTGACATACGCGATGACGCCGATGCCCAGCGCCAGCACCGCGAAGCCGAACGTCGCGCCGACGACCGGGGTGTACAGCGAGTACATCGTGTAGCCCGCCTCGAAGGGGCTGCGGTACTCGTGCGGCCAGGCGATGAACGCGACGATGAAGGCCACCGCCGACAGCGCGGCGAGGGTGAACCACAGCGCGACCGAGCGCTCGGCCCGCTTCTCGGCACGGGTGCCGGGGATCGGGAACTTCTTCCCGAGGTGGACGATCTCGACCTCGTCGAGCTCGGCCGCCAGCCGGGCGAGTTCCTCCGGCGACATCTGCTCCAGCTCTTCAGGCGAGGGCAGGTGGCGCGCCTCGCCCGCCGTGCCCGTCGAACCCGCACTCATGACTTCGCTCCCAACCACATTGCGAACCCGACCAGCGCGCCCAGGCCCACCACGAAGGCGATGACGCCCTCGGATGTCGGTCCGATCCCGCCGGCGGCGTAGCCGCCGACACTGTTGTTCGAGCCGGACACCGACTTGATGTAGGCGATGATGTCCTCCTTCTCCGCCGGCGTGAGCTGACGGTCGGCGAACTTCGGCATGTTCTGCGGGCCGGTCAACATCGCCGTGTAGATCTGGTCCTCGGAGGCGGCGTCCAGGTTCGGGGCGAACTTGCCCGAGGACAGCGCACCGCCGCGACCGGTGAAGTTGTGGCACGAGGCGCAGTTGAGCCGGAACAGCTCGCCACCGCGGGCCGGGTCGGGCCCGCGCAGCGCTGCGCCGGTGGCGGCGGGCCGCTGCGGGCCGCCGCCGTTGGCCTCGATGAACGCGCCCAGCGCGTCGAGGTTGGCCTGGCCCTCCGGGGTGTGCGGGTCGAAGCCCGGCGCCGGGGGCTTGCGGACGGCCTGCGCCTCCTGGCGGGCCAGTGGCATGCGACCGGAGGAGACCTGGAAGTAGGCCGCCGCCTCACCCACACCGATCAGGCTGGGGCCGCGGTCCTGCACACCCTGCAGGTTCACGCCGTGGCAGCTGATGCAGGTGTTGTTGTAGAGCTGCTGGCCCTTCGCGATCAGCGCGGTGTCGCCCTGCGCCTTCGCGACCTGCGGCTGCGGCGCGAACGCCGTGTACAAGCCCCCGACCGCGAGCAGGCCGATGCCCAGGGCGAGCGCACCGGCGAGCCTACGGCGGAGTCTGCCGTGTGGCCTTCGGCGGCGGCGTGGTGTGGTGGTCGTGGAATCCATCGTCGGCGTCTTCCAACCCTCGCGGTCGTGGCGGTCTGTCCGGGTCTTGTGGGGTACGGCGCTGTGGCGGTTCTATGCAGTGCGGTTAGCGGATGAAGTAGATGACGGCGAAGAGCCCGATCCACACCACGTCGACGAAGTGCCAGTAGTAGGACACGACGATCGCCGCAGTGGCCTGAGCCGGGGTGAACTTGCTGAGCTTGGTGCGGATCAGCAGGTAGACGAACGCGATCAGGCCGCCGGTGACGTGCAGCGCGTGGAAACCCGTCGCCATGTAGAAGACGGTTCCGTAGGCGCTGGAGGAGATGGTGGTGCCATCCTCGATCAGCGTGCGGTACTCGTTCGCCTGGCCGAGCACGAAGAACGTGCCCATCGCCAGGGTGATCAGGTACCAGCGCCGGAGGCCGAACACGTCGCCGCGCTCGGCCGCGAACACGCCGAACTGGCAGGTGAACGAGGAGGCGACCAGGACGATGGTCACCACCAGCGCATACGGGACTTCCAAGTGGGTCGGCGGGGGAGGCCACTCGCCGACGTTCTGGGCGCGCGCGGTGAAGTAGATCGCGAACAGCCCGGCGAAGAACATCAGCTCGCTGGACAGCCAGACGATGGTGCCGATGCTGACCAGGTTCGGGCGGTTCAGCGAGTGGATCCGCGCACTGATGTTGGGAGCCGCTGTCGTCACTCCGGCATTATGACCCCAGGCCATCTTCTACAGCCTGTCGGGGGAGTCACGGCGGCGATCACGCCCGAGTGATTGAACGCCGCACCGGGCCGCCGAGTTCCCGCCCGCGCCCGGAGGTGGCTCGGCTGACTACGATGACGCCCCGTGAGCAGCGCAGCCGGCAGCCCGGAACAGCAGCAGACCTGGACCGTGCTGGTGTTCAGCCACCGCCCCGAGGTCCGTGAGGCCATCACGACGGCCATCGGCCGGCGACCGGCCCCGGACCTGGGCCGGGTGCGGTTCCACGAGGTCGGCGGCATCGCCGATGTGCTGGCCGCCTGCGACGCCGGTCAGGTGGATCTGGCGATCCTCGACGGGGAGGCCCAGCCGACCGGGGGGATGGGGCTGTCGCGCCAGCTGAAGAACGAGATCGACGACTGCCCGCCGGTGATCGTCACGGTGCGCCGCCGCGACGACCGCTGGCTCGCGACCTGGTCGCAGGCCGACGCGGTGCTCGTGCACCCGCTCGACCCGCTGACCGCCGCCGAGACCGTGGCCGACGTGCTGCGCCGGGTGCGGTCCGGCGAGCTCGTCACGCGGAGCTGACCGACTTTCACGACAGGACGGTCCATGATGGCTGATTCGGATTCACAGACCTGGCCCGGAGTGCTGGGGCGGCTGATCAGCCGTCAGGACCTCGACGCCGCGGACACCGCCTGGGTGATGAACCGGGTGCTCTCGGCCGAGGCGACCCCGGCCCAGCTGGCCGGTTTCCTCGTCGCGCTGCGCGCCAAGGGGGAGACGCCCGCCGAGATCAGCGGGCTGGCCGATGCGATGCTGGGACACGCCCGCCGGGTGGTCGTGCCGGGGCCGGCCGTCGACATCGTGGGCACCGGCGGCGACCAGGCGAACACGGTCAACATCTCGACGATGTCGGCGATCGTGGTGGCAGCCGCCGGGGTGCCGGTGGTCAAGCACGGCAACCGGGCCGCATCGTCCGCGTGCGGAGCGGCCGACCTGCTCGAAGAGGTCGGCGTCGCGATCGACCTGCCACCCGAGGGAGTCGCCGCGTGCGTGGCCGAGGTCGGGATCGGATTCTGCTTCGCGCCCGTGTTCCACCCCGCGATGCGGCACACCGGCGGTCCGCGCCGCGAGCTCGGGGTGCCGACCGCGATGAACGTGCTGGGGCCGCTGACCAACCCGGCCCAGCCGCCGGCCGCGCTGGTCGGGTGCGCCGACCCGCGGCTGGCCCCGCTGCTGGCCGAGGTGTTCGCCGGCCGGGGGATGTCGGTGCTCGTCGTCCGCGGCGACGACGGGCTCGACGAGCTCACCACGACCACCACCAGCACGGTCTGGATCGCGGGCGGCGGCGAGATCCGGACCGAGACGCTGGACCCGGCCGCGCTCGGCGTCGCCCCGGCGACGCGCGACGACCTGCGCGGCGGCGATGCAGCGGTGAACGCCGCGGCCTGCCGGGCGCTGCTCGCCGGTGACCGCGGGCCGGTGCGCGACGCGGTGCTGCTCAACGCGGCCGGCGCGCTGGTCGCCTTCGACGGCCCGCCCGCGGATCTCACCGAGGCGATGGCCGGCGCACTGAAGCGGGCCGGGTCGGCCATCGACTCCGGGGCGGCCGCGACGCTGCTCGACCGGTGGGCGCAGCACTCGACCGCGCTGAAGGGCTGACCCCCCGGCGCGGCCTCAGCCCAGCCCGACGGAGAAGGTCGCCTCGGTGTCCGCTCGGGAGTAGGAGCGGAAGGCGATGTGGGTGTCGGTGTGCCGCACCCCATCGACCTTGCTCAACCGGCCGGCGATCACGTCGGCGAGCTGTTCGTGCTCCGCGACCTTGACGACGGCGATGAGGTCGACGTCGCCGGCGCAGGAGTAGACCTCGCTCACCCCGTCGAGATCCGCGATGGCCTGTGCGGTCTCCGGGATCCGGTCGGCGGCGGTGTGCACCAGGACGATCGCGGTGATCACGTCGGTTCCCTCCTCGGTGGCGGCCCCGACGGACGGTGGGGCCGGACGGGCGGAGGCTAGCCGAGTCCGGCGCCCGAGGCGTCCACGACAGGCGCGGGGCGGGCGCGCCGCGCCCACCCGCCCCACGATGCCGCCCCGCGGGCGGGCTCGGACCAGTTGGGCTCGCTGTACACCAGCCGGGTCCCCCCGGTGGTCAGCCAGCGGTGCAGCAGCCGCACCTCCTCGGCCGGCGCTCCGTACAGCGGGCCCGGGCCGGGCAGGACCGTCTGCGCGCCGCGCCGCAACGCCTCGACCACCGGCATCGGCGGGGTCCCGCGGCGGGCCACGCCGGCCGCGGCGAGCCGGCCCCAGCGCAGCACCGCGAGCTCCCAGCCGCCGTGCCCGTCGGGCCGGGCCCCCACCAGCTCGGGCAGCGCGGCCAGCGCGGCCAGTCGCTGGGACCGCTCCAGCGCGACGATCAGCCTGGCGAGCTGGTCGCGGCGGCGTGCGGCGGCCTCGAAACGTTCCCGGTCGGCCAGCGCGGTGATCTCGTCGGCCAGCGCGCGCAGCGCCCCGTCGTCCTGCCCGGCGACCAGCGCCTGCAGTGCGGCGACCGCGGGCGCGTAGTCGTCCACCGGCTGGTACCCGGCGCACGGGGCCTTGCAGCGGCCCAGCTCGTGCAGCACGCACGGGGCGGCCGACGGGTTGCGGGCCGGGATCCGCTGCGTGCACCGGCGCAGCGGGACGACCTCCAGCAGTGTCTCCGCGGCCGCCCGGGCCGAGCTGCGCGAGCCGAACGGGCCGAGCGCACCGGCGCGCGGGCTGGTGACCACCGACAGGCGGGGGAACGCCTCGGCGGTGGGCGCCACCCACCAGCCGCGGTCGGGATGGCGCGAGCGGCGGTTGTAGCGCGGCTTGTGCGCGGCCAGCAGCCGCAGCTCCCGGACCCCGGCCTCCAGCGCGTGCGCGCACACCACCGAGTCGACCCGCTCGGCCAGCCCGACCATCTCGCGCACCCGGCGGCGGCGCTCGCCCGCCGTGAAGTAGCTGCGGACCCGGCGGCGCAGGTCGCCGCTGGTGCCGACGTAGAGGACCTCGTCGCGGGGGCCGCGGAACAAGTACACCCCGGGCGCGCTCGGCACCGGCTCGGCCAGCCTGCGCTTCTGCCGCTGCTTCTGGGTCGGCCGGTGCGCCGATGCGTCGCGGGCCAGGGTCAGCAGCTCCTCCAGGCTCTGCACACCCAGGTTGCCGATCCGCTCCAGCAGGTGGTGCAGCACCTCGACGGTGGCCCGGGCGTCCTCCAGCGCCCGGTGAGTGGGCAGGGTGGTGGTGCCGAGGAGCCGGGCCAGGGCGCCCAGCCGCACGCTCGGCGCCTCGCTGCGCGGGAGCACCGCACGGGCCAGCCGGGCCGTGCACAGCACCGGCGGCCGCGGCCACACCCGGCCGTGCCGTTCGCACGCCGCGCGCAGGAAGCCCACGTCGAAGGGCGCGTTGTGGGCCACCAGGACCGAACCGGACAGGAACTCCAGCAGGGTCGGCAACACCTCCGGCAGCCGCGGCGCGCCCGTGACCAGCGCCGTGGTGATGCCGGTCAGCGCGACGACGTTCGGCGGGATCCCGGTGCCCGGGTCGACCAGGGTGGCCAGCTCGCCGATCCGCTCGCCACCGCGGATCCTGACCGCGCCGATCTCGGTGATCGCGTCGCCTGCGGCGCTGCCACCGGTGGTCTCCAGGTCCAGCACCACGAAGGTGACCTCGCGCAGGGGGGTGCCCAGCTCGTCGAAGGACAGCTGGGGAGCTTCGGTGGACGGCAGCGACGGCACGGGTGCGGACGGTAACTGCGGCCTCCGACACTTCCGCGCCGCCCGTCAGCATGACGGCGTCCCCCGGCCGGTCGCCGCACGGATAGCCTGGACCGATGTACCCCGACGCAGACGACTCGCCCGGTGCGGGCGACGTCGCGTCGTGCCCGCCCGACGAGACCGCCGCCGCGCCCGACGAGCCGGCCGCCGCCGTCGACTGGGCGAGGTTGCCCGAGCCGGTCCGCACCCGGCTGGCCGAGGTCGCCGCGACCGCGGTCGGGGAGCTGCCGGTGGCCGACGTGCCGGTGCCGCTGCGCCGGCTCGCCCGGTTCACCCCGGCCAAGCGGGCCAAGCTGGGCGCCACCACCCTGGTCGCCGAGCTGCACTCGTCGGCGGCGTTGCGGACCGCGGTGCTGGCATGGTGGGACGCGCACCGGCCGGGTGAGCTCGATGCCGGCTCCGAAGACCCGCTCACCGCGGCCGCCGCCGGTGTGCTCGGCGCCGACCCGAACGCCGCCGAGCTCGTGCAGGCCGCTGCCCGCCGCGGCGAGGTGGCCGAGCTGCGCGCGGAGCGCGACGCCGCGCTCTCCCGGGTGGACAAGCTGACCGTCGAGCTGGAGCGGCTGCGCGGCGAGCTCGCCGAGGCCCGTGAGCAGGCGCGCTCGGCCGACCAGCAGCGGGACGTGGAGTACCAGCAGCTGCGCCGCAGGGTGGGGGAGCAGGGCGCGAAGCTGCGGGCCGCGAACGACGCGAAGGCCGCCGCGGAGAACGCGGTGCACGAGCTGCGGCGCGCGGCCGAGCAGGAGCTGGCCGCCGCGCTCGCCGAACGCGACCGCGAACGCGCCCGGGCCGACCAGGAACGGCGCCGGGCCGCCCGCGCGGCGGCCGAGGTGGCGGCCGCACGGCAGGCCGCGCGGGAGGCCCGGCAGGCCGACGAGGTGCGGCTCGGACTGCTGCTGGACACCCTCGGTGGGGCCGTTTCAGGGCTGCGCCGGGAGCTCGCGCTGGGTGGCGGGGGCGGGCCCCGTCCGGGTGATCTGGTCGCCGGGGTGCGCGGGGCGGCCCGCGCCGGGGCGCCGGTGGACGATCTCGCAGCCTTGGACGCGCTGCTCGCGCTGCCCGCGGTGCACCTGGTGGTCGACGGCTACAACGTCAGCAAGACCGGCTACCCGGAACTCCCGCTGGCCGACCAGCGCACCCGGCTGGTGGGCCAGCTCGGTGCGCTGGCGGCGCGGACGGGGGTCGAGGTCACCGTCGTCTTCGACGGGTCCGGGGTGGTCGCGGCGCCGACCCGCGGCTCGCGCGGGGTGCGCGTGCTGTTCAGCGACGCCGGGGTGCTCGCCGACGACGTGATCCGCTCGCTGGTCGCGGCCGAGCCCGAGGGCCGGCCGGTCCTGGTGGCGACGTCGGACCGCGCGGTCATGGAGTCGGTGCGCCGCCGGGGCGCGCATGCGCTGCCCTCACCGGTTCTGCTGGCGCGGTTGGTCCGGGGTTGAGCCCCGGCCGGCCCGGGTGGTCGAACCGGCCGGCTCGCACTCGCTCGCCCGGGAATGTCGGTGCCCGGTCGTAGCGTCCGCGGCGATCGCGAACCGGATCGTCGAGGGAGCAGAAATGATCATCGACTGCGACAGCTGCGCGGTCCGCGGGGACGCCTGCGGCGACTGCGTGATCGGCGTGCTGCTGGGTGTCCCATCGCCGCGCGTCCGGACGGGGGAAGCACCGTCCGGCGCCCCGATCGTGCAGTTCGACGCACCGGAGGAGCGCGCGCTCGCTGTTCTGGCGGACCAGGGTTTGGTGCCGAAGTTGCGTTTGGTGGCCGATCGTCCGCGCCGAGCTTCCCCCGACTCGACGAGTGATTCCCAGGGTCGTCACGTAGGGTAATGAAATGCCGTCATAGAACGGCGACCGGTCACTTCCTGGTGCCTGACAGTGACTACTGCAACTCGCCACGCCGAGGCGCCCCCGTGTTGGACGCCTTTGGGGCTGTCTCCGTAATCTCCGCGAGACCTTGCGGAGGGTCAGCCATTCGACCGGAGTGGCGACGCAGGGTCACCGTCTGCTCCATCGTTCGGGACATTCGTGCCCCGGTCGGGGAGCGGCGGTTCGAGGAAGGAGACACGTCCGCGTGGTGTCGCCTCGACGCAGTGGTACCCGGCCCGGCCGGTTCGTCCTGCGGGCGCTGCCCGTGATCGTCACCGCTGTCGTGGCCGTCGGGGTCGCCGTGACCCCGGCCGGTGCAGACCCAGCCCCGCCACCCCAGAACGCCGCCGACGCGCAGGCCCAGCTCCAGCAGGCCCAGCACGATGCGGAGGCGATCACCGAGCAGTGGCACGCGGCGCAGGACGACCTGACGGCCAAGAAGGCCCAGGCCGAGACCCTCGCCGCCGCCGTCGGGCCGGCCAAGGCCGCCGCCGATCAGGCGAGGGCCGACGAGGAGCAGTTCCGCCAGCAGACCGACATGGTCGCGCTGTCCACCTTCGAGAGCGGCCGCCTCGACCAGTTCAGCGCGCTGCTCGCGAGCGCGTCGCCGCAGGACTACATCGACCAGATGTCGGCTCTGGAGACGCTCTCGGCCGAGCAGAAGCAGGCTCTCGACGAGCTGCTGGCCAAGGTCCAGGCCACCCAGAAGGCGCAGGCCGACGCCGACGCCGCGACCACCGCGGCCCAGCAGGCCGCCGATGCGGCCCAGCAGGCCGCCGATGAGATCGGCGCCCGCAAGAAGGACGCCGAGACCCACGTCGCCGAGGTCGAGAAGCTGCTGGCACAGCTCAGCCCGCGGCAGCGCGACGAGATCAACGGGCCCACCATCTCCGCGCCGGTCCTGCCGATCCTCGGCACCGGGGTCGGGGTCCGGGCGCTCAAGGCGGCCGCCACCCAGCTCGGAAAGCCCTACCAGTGGGGCGCCACCGGCCCGAACAGCTACGACTGCTCCGGGCTCACCTCGTGGGCGTTCAGGCAGGCCGGCATCACCCTGCCCCGGTCGAGCAGCCAGCAGGCGACGGTCGGCCAGCCGGTCTCCTGGGACCAGTTGCAGCCCGGTGACCTGGTCTTCTACTACCACCCGGTCAGCCACGTCGGGATCTACGCCGGCGACGGCAAGTTCATCAACGCGCCCCAGACCGGTGACGTCGTCCGGTACCAGACGGTGTCGAAGAGCGCCTTCTCCGGCGCTCGGCGTCTCTGACAGACTCATCCGCTCCCCACACCCGGGCGGCGGCCGGTCCGAGACCGGCTGCCGCCCGATCTGTTTCTCGGGCCAGATAGCGTCGCGCCCGTGCCTCGCACACTGCTGGTGACCAACGACTTCCCGCCCCGCGCCGGCGGCATCCAGAACTACCTCCAGGCGCTGGCCGACCGGTTGCCCGCGGGCGAGCTCGCCGTCTACGCGCCCGCCTGGCCGGGAGCCGCCGAGTTCGACGCCGGTCGCGGCTACCCGGTGCACCGGCACCCCACCTCGCTGATGCTGCCGGTGCCCGCGGTCGCCCGGCGGGCTGCCGCGCTGGCCCGCGAGCACGGCGCCACCACCGTCTGGTTCGGCGCGGCCGCGCCGCTGGCGCTGCTCGGGCCGGGTCTGCGCCGCCGGGCCGGGGTCGAGCGCGTGGTGGCCAGCACGCACGGCCATGAGGTGGGCTGGTCGATGCTGCCCGGCGCCCGGCAGGCGCTGCGCCGGATCGGCAGCGACGCCGACGTGCTCACCGTCATCTCGCGTTACACCCGGGGCCGGGTGGCCGCCGCCTTCGGGCCCCACGCCGCACTGGAGCACCTCCCGTCGGGGATCGACGGTGAGATCTTCCGCCCCGACCCGGGAGCCCGCGCCGAGCTGCGCGCCCGCTACCGCCTGGGTGAGGCTCCGGTGGTGACGTGCGTGTCCCGGCTGGTGGCCCGGAAGGGCCAGGACATGCTGGTGCGGGTGCTGGGTGAGCTGCGCAGGCGGGTGCCGGGAACCCGGCTGCTGATCGTCGGTTCCGGCCCGGACGCCGGCCGCCTACGCCGGCTGGCCGCCGAACACGGCGTCAGCGAACACGTGGTGTTCACCGGCGCGGTCCCGGCGGCCGAGTTGCCCGCGCACCACGCGGTCGGGGACGTCTTCGCGTTGCCGTGCCGGACCCGCGGCGGGGGACTGGACGTCGAGGGGCTGGGCATCGTGCTGCTCGAGGCCTCCGCCTGCGGGGTGCCGGTGGTGGCCGGCGACTCCGGTGGCGCCCCGGAGACCGTGCTGGAGGGTCGAACCGGGCACGTGGTGGGCGGTCGCGACACCGCGGCGCTCACCGACGCGCTTGCCCGGCTGCTGGCCGACCCCGACCGTGCACAGGCGATGGGCGCCGCCGGGCGGGAGTGGATGCTCCAGGACTGGAGCTGGTCGGGTCTCGTCCGGCGGCTGCGCGGGCTGCTCGACGGCGCACCGGTGGTGACCGGCGGGTGATGCCGGCTCAGGCGTGCTGCTTGGCCCCGCTGTAGATCGCGCTGATGTCGTCGGCGAACTTCGAGGCGACGACGTTGCGCTTGACCTTCATCGTCGGCGTCATCTCGCCGCCCGCCTCGGTGAAGTCCACCGGCAGGATCCGGAACTTGCGGATCTGCTCGGCCCGGGACACGGCCTGGTTGGCGTCCTCCACGGCGGCCGCGATCTCGCCGCGCAGCTCGGGGTCGTCGACCAGGTCGGCTGCGCCGTCTCCGGCCGGTTTGCCGTTGCGTTCCCGCCAGGCCGGCAGCGCCTCGTGGTCGATCGTGATCAGCGCGGCGACGAACGGCTGCCCGTCGCCGACGACCATGCACTGGCTGACCAGCGGGTGTGCGCGCAACCGGTCCTCGAGCACCGCCGGGGCGACGTTCTTGCCCCCGGCCGTGACGATGATCTCCTTCTTGCGGCCGGTGATCGTCAGGAAGCCGTCGTCGTCGAGCTCGCCGATGTCGCCGCTGTGGAACCAGCCCTCCTCGATCGCCTCGGCGGTCGCGGTGGGGTTGCGCCAGTACCGCCGGAACACGATGTCGCCGGACAGCATGATCTCGCCGTCGTCGGCGATCCGGACGGCGTGCCCGGGGATCGGGCGGCCCACGCTGCCGACGCGCTGCGCCGACAGCGTGTTCACGGTGATCCCCGCCGAGGTCTCGGTGAGTCCGTAGCCCTCCAGGATCGGCAGCCCGACGCCGCGGAAGAAGTGACCCAGCCGCTCGCCGAGCGGGGCGCTGCCGGACACCGCGGCGACGACGTTGCCGCCGACCGCGGCCCGCAGCTTGCCGTAGACGAGCTTGTCGAACAGCGTGTGCTTGAGCGACAGCAGCAGGCCCGGCCCGCCGGCGTCCTGGGCCCGGCTCCACGCGATCGCGGTGTCCGCGGCGGCGTCGAAGATCTTTCCCTTGCCCTCGGTGTGGGCCTTCTGCCGGGCGCCGTTGTAGACCTTCTCGAACACGCGCGGCACCGCGAGCAGGAACGTCGGCCTGAAGACGGCCAGGTCGGCCAGCAGGTTCGCGACGTCGGGGGTGTGTCCGATGGTCGTGCGGGTCTGCACCGCGCCGCACTGGATGACCTTGCCGAACACGTGCGCGAGCGGCAGGAACAGCAGTACCGAGCCGCCCGCGGTGAGCAGTTCGGGGAAGACGTCGGACACGGTCTTGCACTCGGCGACCAGGTTGCGGTTCGTCAGCTCGACGCCCTTGGGCCGGCCGGTGGTGCCCGAGGTGTAGATCAGGGTGGCCAGGTCGTCGGCCTTGACCGCACGGCGCCGGGCGTGCACCTCGTCGTCGGCGGTGCCGGAGCCGAGGGCGACCAGTGCGTCCACCGCCCCGGGTGTGCTCGGCGACCCGGCGGGTGGCTCGATCTGCCAGATCCGCTTCAGCGCGTTCAGTGAATCGGCGACGCTCTCGACGAGGCCGCGGTGCTTCTCGGTCTCGACGATGATCGCGACGGCGCCGGAGTCGGACAGGATCCAGGAGATCTGCTCGGCCGAGGAGGTCTCGTAGATCGGGACCGTGACGCCGCCGGCGGCGAGGATCGCGTAGTCGAGCAGCGTCCACTCGAAGCGGGTGCGTGACAGCAGGGCCACCCGGTCACCCGGCTCGACCCCGGCGGCGATCAGCCCGCGGGCCACGGCGGTGACCTGCTCGGCGAACCGGGCCGCGGGGACGTCGGTCCACGCGCCGTCGGCGCCACGGCGCCGGAACAGGATCGCGTCGGCGTGCCGCTCGGCGTTGTGGTAGACCGCGCCGACGAGGTTCTCGTCCTCACCGACCCGGACCGTTGCGGGCACGCTGTACTCACGCACTGTTGACCTCCTGGCCGGCGCTGGCAGGCTTCTCCGCGCGCAACCTATCGTGTCGCTGCACCCGGGTGCACTGTCTGTTTCGACCGATTTCGCCGGCGCGGCGGGCATGCGGAAGGCTGAACGGCATGCCGTCGGTCGACGTGGTGGACGAGATCTTCCTCGCGGTCCCGCGCGAGCGGGTCGCAGCCGAGTTCGCGGTGCCTGCGCGCTGGTCGCAGCTGTGGCCCGACCTGCGGCTGGAGGTGGTCACCGACCGCGGGCCCCGGGGTGTGCGCTGGACGGTCGAGGGCGCCCTGGTCGGCAGCATGGAGGTGTGGCTGGAGGAGGTGCTGGACGGCACGGTCCTGCACTACTTCCTGCGGGCCGACCCGGTTGGCCCGGACGGGGGTCCGGCGCCCGCGCCGCCGCGCCGGGCAGCCGCGGAGTCGCGTCGCCGCCAGCGCGCGGCCAAGGCGATCGGGTTCGCCCTGAAGGACCGGCTCGAGGCCGGGCGCGAGGCGGGGGAGCCGCCGGGGTCCTGGCCGGACGCGGACTGACGGCGACGCGCGCACTGAAACAGGGCGACTCGCGGGTGGGGTGGCGCGACTCGCGCGACGACGATCACCGCGCCGCGGCCGGCGGCGCGAGGTAGCGTGCTGATCCATGCGCGTCCACGTGGTCTCCGACGTGCACGGCAACACCGAGGCGCTGGCCCGGGCGGGCGACGGGGCGGACGCGCTGATCGTGCTGGGCGACCTCGTCGACTTCGTCGACTACCACGACCCGGCCGGCGGGATCCTCGGGCGCGTCCTCGGGCCCGAGGCCAGCGCCCGGTTCGGCCGGCTGCGCGCGTCGGGCCGGCCCGGTGAGCTGGCCGAGTACGCCCGGCAGGCCTGGTCCCGCTTCGAGGACCCGGCGGCGGTCGTGGAGGAGGCGGTGCGGGCGCAGTACGCCGAGATGTTCGCGGTGCTCCCGGCCCCCGCCTACGCCATCCCCGGCAACGTCGACCTGCCGCACCTGTGGCCCGAGTTCGCCGGGCCTGGCCTGTGCCTGGCCGACAGGCGGGTGGTCGAGATCGGCGGGCTGCGCTTCGGCTTCGTCGGCGGTGCTCCGCTGCCGGCCGGGCTGGTGCGACGCCGTGGCGGCCCCTGGCAGCCGAACCTGCTGCCCGCCACGGAGTTCGGTGCCATCGCCGTGGGACTGTCCGAGGTGGACGTCCTCTGCAGTCACGTCCCGCCCGCGGTTCCCGACCTGGTCTACGACGTGGTCTCCCGGCGTCCGGAGTCCGGCGGCCCCGGCCTGCTCGACGTGATCGCCCGGGACCGGCCGCGGGCCGCGCTGTTCGGGCACGTGCACCAGCCGCTCGCCGCGCGGATGCGGGTCGGGCGCACCGAGTGCGTGAACGTCGGGCACTTCCGCCGCAGCGGCGTGCCCTATGTCCTGCGCTGGTGAGCGGCGGACCGGGAGGTACATTGCGCGCCATGGCCGACGCGACCACGTCCTCGATCTCCATCGCCGCGGATCCGGAGCGGGTGATGTCGGTGATCGCCGACTTCCCCGCGTACCCCGAGTGGGCCGAGCAGGTGAAGACGGTCGAGGTGCTCGAGACGGGTCCCGGGAACCGCGCCGAGCGGGTCCGGTTCACGATGGACGCCGGGCCGATCAAGGACTCCTACACGCTCGACTACGACTGGGCGCCGGACGGGCTGTCGGTCAGCTGGAACCTCGTGAAGGGCCAGATCCAGAAGGCGCAGACGGGCTCCTACCGGCTCGTCGCGGACGGCGAGTCGACCACGGTGACCTACTCGCTGGCGGTCGACCTGAACATCCCGATGATCGGCATGCTGCGCCGCAAGGCCGAGAAGGTGATCATCGACACCGCCCTGAAGGGGCTCAAGCGGCGGGTGGAGCGCGGCGCGAGCTGACCTCTGCGCGGCGGGGGTCGATCGCCTCGCAACGTGGGGCGGCTACGCTCCGGCGGTGCGCGTGGTGCTGTTCACCGGCAAGGGGGGCGTCGGCAAGACCACCCTGGCCGCGGCGACGGCTGCCCTCCTGGCGCGAGCCGATCGCAAAGTGCTGGTCGTCTCCACCGACCCGGCACACTCGCTCGGCGACGCCCTGGCGGCGGATCTCGGCGGCGAGCCGGCCGAGCTCGAGGCCGGGCTGTTCGCCGCGCACATCGACACCCGTGCCCTGCTCGACGGCGCGTGGGGGCGGCTGCAGGGTCACCTGCGCACCCTGCTCGCGGGGGCCGGCGTCGACGAGCTGGTTGCCGACGAGCTGACCGTGCTGCCCGGCGTCGAGGAACTACTCGCGCTCGGCGAGGTGCGCCGCGCGGCGGAGACCGGGCCGTGGGAGGTCGTGGTCGTCGACTGCGGCCCCACCGCGGAGACACTGCGGCTGCTCGGCCTGCCCGCGGCGCTCAGCGGCTACCTGGAGCGGCTCTTCCCGGCTCACCGCCGCGCCGTGCGGGGCATGCTCGCCGGCCTGGCCGGCGGCCGCACGGCGTCGGAGTCGCTGGCGCACTGGGACCGCACGGTCGACGCCCTCGACGGCCTCGCCGATCAGCTCACCGGGCTGCAGGGCATGCTCGCCGACCAGCGCCGGACCGGTATCCGGCTGGTGCTGACCCCGGAGCGGGTGGTCGCCGCGGAGACCCGGCGCACGCTCACCGCGCTGGCGCTGCACGGGCTGCGGGTCGACGGGCTGGTGGTCAACCGGGTGCTGCCCGCCCCGCCCGCGTCGCTGCGCGGGCCGGCCGGGCGCTGGCTGCGCGAGCGGCACGCCGAGCAGCAGGGGGTGTTCGGCGAACTCGCCGGTCTGGACGTCCCGC
This sequence comes from Pseudonocardia acidicola, assembly GCF_012911935.1. Classification (GTDB taxonomy): domain Bacteria; phylum Actinomycetota; class Actinomycetes; order Mycobacteriales; family Pseudonocardiaceae; genus Pseudonocardia; species Pseudonocardia acidicola. The sequence continues at coordinate 45,026 of NZ_JAAXLA010000036.1, forward strand.
TACGCGCCGCCGAGCACGCCGCGGCCGAGCCCATCGGCGTGCCCGCGTTGCTGGAGCTGGCCCGCTCGGTCTACGGCGACGCCGACCCGGTGGCCCCGGCCGCCCCGGCCCCGCCGCCGCTGCAGGTGCGCCGCACCGCGGGCGAGGGTATCGCGCTCGACTCGGAGTTCGAGCTGGTGCTGCGCCTGCCCGGCGCCGCCGACGGGCCGCTGGATCTGGCCCGGATCGGCGACGAGCTGGCCGTCACCGTCGGGCCGGCCCGCCGGATGGTCACGCTGCCCTCGGTGCTGTGCCGCTGCGCGGTGACCTCGGCCCGGCTCGCCGGTGACGACCTGCGCGTGGTCTTCGCACCCGATCCCGCGGTCTGGATGCGATGAGCGAACCGATGGACGGGCCCGGCTGCGGTGGGCACCCGGGGCTGGCCGCGGAGCTGCGCGCGATCGCGATCACGGCCCTGGACCGGCTGCAGCCCGCGTTGGAACGGATCCGAACGGACGCCGCGGCCACCCCGGCCGGCTGCGCGGCGTGCCCGATCTGTGCGCTGATCGCTGCGCTGCGCGGCGAACGTCCCGAGCTCGCGATCCGGCTCGCCGAGCAGGCCTCCGAGTTGCTGGCCGTGCTGCGCAGCGCGCTGGACGAGGGCGCAGGCGCCACACCCGGGGGAACCACGGCGAGCGAGCCGGCCGGACCCGCGCGGCGGTCCGTGCAGCACATCCCGGTAGACCGCACATGAGCGTTCGCCGCACCGCCCCGGCTCCTCGCCGCCACCGGGAGACCCTCGCCCGCCGTGAGCCCCTCACCCTGCGCCGGCGGCCGGTGCTCACGGTCGGTGTCGACGTCGGCGGGACCAGTGTCCGGGCCGGTGTGGTCGACGCCGAGGGCGAGGTCCTCGACACCACGCGGGCGCCCACACCGTCCAGCGACGCGGCCCTCGAGGAGACCATCGCCGGCACGGTGCGCGAGCTCGCCGGTCGGCACCGGATCGCCGCGGTCGGACTGGCCCTGGCCGGGTTCATCGGCCCCGATCACCGCACCGTGCGGTTCGCCCCGCACCTGACCTGGCGCGACGCCCCGGTGGCCGACCGCATCGCCGACCGGCTCGACCTGCCGGTGGTCGTCGAGCACGACGCCAACGCCGCTGCGCTGGCCGAGCGCCGGTTCGGCGCCGCCACCGGCGCGTCCGTCGCGGCGTTCGTGGCGCTCGGCACCGGGATCGGGGCCGCCCTGCTGGTCGGCGGCGAGCTGTACCGGGGCACCCACGGGGTGGCGCCCGAGCTGGGGCACCTGCGGGTCGTCCCCGACGGGCGGCCGTGCCCGTGCGGCAAGCGCGGTTGCTGGGAGCGCTACTGCAGCGGCACCGGGCTGGCCACCACGGCCCTGGAGATGCTGGGTCAGGATCACGGCGGATCGCTGCTGGCCCGCGAGGCGATGCGCGACCCCGGCCGGATCACCGGGCAGCGGGTGGCCGCGGCCGCCCGGGAGGGCGACCGGCTGGCCCGGCGGGCGATGTCCGATCTGGGGCGCTGGCTGGGGGAGGGGTTCTCCCTGGTGGCGGACGTGTTCGACCCCGAGCTCATCGTGCTCGGCGGCGGGGTGTCCGAGTCGGCCCCGCTGTTCCTGGACGAGGCCCGCGAGCACTACGCGCGAACGGTCACCGGCGCCGGCAACCGCCCGCTGGCCCGGATCCGCACCGCACAGCTCGGTGAGGCGGCCGCCGTCGTCGGGTCCGCACAACTCGCCCGCGACCTCGTGCACGGCTGAGCGGGCCCCGCCGGGACGGTGCGGCTCAGAGCACCGCGCCGTCGTCCTCCCCGTCGCCGTCGCCGCTCGGCGGGGCGGCCGGCCACAGCCGCAGCACGAGCCAGCCCAGCCCGGCGGCCAGCGACAGCAGCCCGAGCGGCAGTCCGTAGACCGACGAGACCCCGACCAGCGCCGGGTGGATGATCAGCAGCAGGCCGAGAGCCAGCAGCCCCAGGCCGATCACGGCCGGGGGGCCGAGCCGGGGCAGGGGCGGCGGGTCCGGGGGAACGAAGTGGTCGTCCTCATCGGCGGGCGCGGGATCGACCGCCCGCGGTGGCCGGGGCGGCACCGCCGGCCGGTTCTCCTCGGGCCACGGCACGTCGGACCGCGAGACCCCGGACCGTGGATCGTCGAGGCGCGGGCCGTCCGGTTCCAGGTCGTCGAGGCGCGGATCGTCGGGGCTCAGGTCGTCGGGCCACTCGGGGACCCTGCCCTCCCGGCGCCACCCTTCGACGATGCGGTCGAAGTCGTCCCGGATCGGGTCTGGCTCCGGGCCCCCGAACTCGCGGCCGCAGCGCTCCTCGGGATCGTGGCTCATCCGGCACCCTCCGTCGCGAGCGTCCGGAACAGCCCGACGTCCGAGTCGAGGGGCATCGGCGACCTCCCCAGATGCCGTCGGCGACGGCGCAGGGACCATCCTGACACGTTCCGTTCCCGGGCGAGAGACCCTGTCCGGCGGCGACGGTGAGCCACCCGTTGGCATCAACCGGGGGGCTCCGTAGGCTTGGGCCTCCGCGTCGAGGGAGGCACGCCCAGGTGCTGTACTGGTGGTCCAAGTTCGTGCTGCTCGGGCCGCTGTTGCGGCTGCTGTGCCGGCCGACGATCGAGGGAGTCGACCGGATCCCCGAGAGCGGTGGTGCGATTCTGGCGAGCAACCATCTCGCCGTCGTCGACTCGTTCTTCCTGCCACTGCTGGTGCCGCGGCGGATCACCTTCCTGGCCAAGCGTGAGTACTTCACCGAGCCCGGGGCGATCGGCTGGGCGAAGAAGCAGTTCTTCACCGGCGTCGGCCAGGTCCCGGTGGACCGGTCCGGCGGATCGGCGGCCCAGGCCGCGATGAGCACCGCGGTGCGGCTGCTGCGGGAGGAGAAGCTGCTCGGCATCTACCCGGAGGGCACCCGGTCGCCGGACGGGCGGCTGTACAAGGGCAAGACGGGCGTCGCCCGGATGGCGCTCGAGGCCGAGGTGCCGGTGATCCCCGTCGCGATGATCGGCACCGACAAGGTCAACCCGATCGGCTCCCGGATGTGGCGGCCGCACCACGTGCACATCAAGGTCGGCGAGCCGCTGGACTTCTCCCGCTATGAGGGGATGGCCGGCGACCGGTTCATCGAGCGCTCGATGACCGACGAGATCATGTACTCCCTGATGGAACTGTCCGGGCAGACCTACGTGGACCTCTACGCCGCGTCGGTCAAGGAGAAGGCGGCCGCCGCCGAGAGGGAGGCGGCGAGGAGCGACGCCCGCGACGCCGCCCGGGTCCCGGGAACCCGCGCCGGCTGAGCCGCCCGGGGCCACGCCGCCCCGGGCGTGGCCGGTGTCATCGAGCCTCGGCGACCTGCGCCGATTAGCCTGCCCGTCGTGCGGTTTTTCTACGACTGCGAGTTCATCGAGGACGGCACGACGATCGACCTGGTGTCGATCGGCGTGGTCGGCGAGGACGGCAGGGAGTTCTATGCGGTGTCCACGGAGTTCGATCCGGCACGGGCGGGCGCCTGGGTGCGCGCGAACGTGCTGCCGAAGCTGCCCTCACCGGCCGACCGGGCATGGTGCTCACGGGCCCAGATCCGCTCCGGGCTGCTCGAGTTCCTGACCTCGGCCCCCGGAGAGGTCGAGCTCTGGGCCTGGATCGCGGCCTACGACCACGTCGCACTGTGCCAGCTGTGGGGCGCCATGCCCGCGCTGCCCCGCGCCCTGCCCCGGTTCACCAGGGAGTTGCGCCAGCGCTGGGAGGACGCCGGGCGGCCGCCGCTGCCGCCGCCCAGCTCCGACGCCCACGACGCGCTCGCCGACGCCCGGCTCAACCTGCGGCGGTGGGAGGCGATCGACGCGGCGGTCGCCGCCCGGTGAGGACGGACCCACCGGGCGTCGCGCGGCGCGCCGGTCAGGTGAAGATGCTCACCCCGCCCGGGCCCACCAGCAGCCCGACGATGATGAGCACGATGCCCCACAGGAGCTGCCTGCGGAGGAGCGCGACGACACCGGCGACCACGAGGACGACGGCCAGAATCCAGAGAAGAGTCGACATGGCGGGGTATATCCGCAGTGCTCCGATTCGGAATCGGGCCGTCCGGGTGGTCGTGGAGGCCGTTCGGCGCAGCCCCTCCCGGCCGGCGTTCCGCCACTCAGCCGCGGGGCGACCTCGTGTGGGGTAACCCTGCGCCGCACCCCCGGGATGACCGCTTACCCTTGGACACCGTGAACTGGACCGTCGACGCCCCGGTTGAGGTGCTTCCCGAGCTGCCGCCGCTGCCCGCCGAGCTACGAACCCGGCTGGACGAGGCGCTGTCCCGCTCCGCCGCACAGCAACCGGAATGGCCGGACCCGGCGCAGGTCGAGCACGTGCGCACCGTGCTGGAGAGCGTCCCGCCGGTGACGTTGCCCCCGGAGGTCGACCGCCTGCAGGACCGGCTGGCCGCCGTCGCCCGGGGCGAGGCCTTCCTGCTGCAGGGCGGCGACTGTGCGGAGACGTTCGTCGACAACACCGAGCCGCACATCCGCGCCACCATCCGCACGCTGCTGCAGATGGCGATCGTGCTCACCTACGGCGCGAGCGTGCCGGTGGTCAAGGTCGGGCGCATCGCCGGCCAGTACGCCAAGCCGCGCAGCTCGCCCGTCGACGCGCTGGGGTTGCCGTCCTACCGCGGCGACATCGTCAACTCGCTGGTCGCCGACCCGGCGGCGCGGATCCCGGACCCGTCCCGGATGGTCCGCGCCTACGCCAACGCGGGCGCGGCGATGAACCTGGTCCGGGCGCTGACCGCGACCGGCATGGCCGACCTCACGATGGTCCACGACTGGAACAAGGACTTCGTGCGGATGTCGCCCGCCGGGGAGCGCTACGAGTCGATCGCCACGGAGATCGACCGTGCGCTGCGGTTCATCAGCGCCTGCGGGGTCGACGACTACAACCTGCGCAGCGTCGAGTTCTATGCCTCGCACGAGGCGCTGCTCCTCGACTACGAGCGCGCGATGCTGCGGATGGACACCAGCGGCCCCAGCCCGAAGCTGTACGACCTCTCGGCGCACTTCCTGTGGATCGGGGAGCGCACCCGCCAGCTCGACGGCGCGCACATCGCGTTCGCGGAGCTGCTGTCCAACCCGATCGGCCTCAAGATCGGCCCGACGACGACGCCGGAACTGGCCGTCGAGTACGTCGAGCGGCTCGACCCGGACAACACCCCGGGCCGGCTCACGCTGATCAGCCGGATGGGCAACGGCAAAGTCCGTGACGTGCTGCCGGAGATCGTGGAGAAGGTCACCGCGTCCGGGCACAAGGTCATCTGGCAGTGCGACCCGATGCACGGCAACACCCACGAGTCGACCACCGGCTACAAGACGCGCCACTTCGACCGCATCGTCGACGAGGTGCAGGGCTTCTTCGAGGTGCATCACGCGCTGGGCACGCATCCCGGCGGCATCCACGTCGAGGTCACCGGCGAGGACGTCACCGAGTGCCTGGGCGGCGCCCAGGAGATCTCCGACGCCGACCTCGCCGGCCGCTACGAGACGGCCTGCGACCCGCGCCTGAACACCCAGCAATCCCTCGAGCTGGCCTTCCTGGTCGCCGAGATGCTTCGCGGTTGACCCGCGACTCGCGGGTCAGAGGATCGTGAGGACGACCGGGGTCCCCGGCGGTACCTCGGATCCCGCGGACGGGCTCTGCCCGACCACGCGTCCGTTGTCCCGGCCACTCCCGCGGCCGAAGGGGAAGGCCGACTCCAGCTGGGTGGAGAGGCCGACCTCGTTCAGCATCTCGGCGGCGTCGCGGGCCTTCTCGCCGATGACGAACGGGACCTGCACCTGCTGCGGGGGCGGCGGGGGCGCGGCGCCGCGGCTGATCACGAGCGTGACGGAGCCGCCGATCGGCAACTGCGTGCCCGCCGCCGGATCGGTCCGGATGACGGCGCCCTCGGGCACGGTGGAGCTGAACTCGGTGGCACCGGTGGCCTGCACCGGGGTGAGGTCGGCGGACCGCACCGTCTGCTCGGCGGCCGCGACGGTCGCACCGGGGGCCACGGCGGGCACGACGGGCCGGCCGGTCGAGACGACCAGCTTGACCTGGCTGCCGCGCAGCAGCCGCGACTGCGGCGCGGGATCGGCGGCGGAGACGACGTCCGTGGCGACCGAGTCGTGGTGGGCCTCGGTCACCGAGACGACGAGGTCCGATTCGGCGATCAGCTTCTCGGCGGCCGCACGGTTCAGCCCCACCACCGACGGCATCGCGGTCCAGCGGCCGGTACCCAGCCACCAGGCCGCGGTGGCGACCAGCATCCCCAGCACCAGGATCACGGCGATCCACACCGCGAAGATGCGCCTGCTGCGGCGCCGGGCCACCCGATGGTCCGCGCGACCCGCGGCGGGGATGGGCGTGTGCCGCGTCGAGCCCGGTGTCGCCTCCAGGTCCACCGGGCGGCTCAGCGCGCGGGTGCCGCCGGGGCCCGGCGGGCCGGCCGCGGACCAGTCCGGGACGGGCTCGACGCTGGTGCCACCGGGCACCCGGCGCGGCCCCGCGGGGACGGTGTCCTGCTCGTCGATCGGGCGGGGCGGAGGCACCGGTACGGGCACCCGGGGCACTCGGAGACGGTCGCGTACCCGGCGCAGCTCGGCGAGGAACGCGGCGGCGTCGGCCGGGCGGGCGGCGGGGTCGCGGCGGGTGGCGCGCTGGACCAGCGCGTCGAGCTCCGGGGGTACCTCGGTCGCGGTCTGCGACGGGGCCGGGACGTCCTCGTTCACGTGCCGGTAGGCCACCGAGATCGCCGTGTCGCCGGTGAAGGGCGGCGCGCCGGTGAGCAGTTCGTAGAGCAGCACTCCGGTGGCGTAGACGTCGCTGCGTGCGTCGGCGGAGCCGGTGGCGACCTGCTCGGGGGACAGGTAGGCCATCGTTCCCATGATCATCCCGGCGTGGCTGGCGCCGGCCTGCGCGGCCGCGGTGACCAGTCCGAAGTCGGCGACCTTGACCTCGCCGGTCCGGCTGATCAGCACGTTCTCGGGCTTGACGTCCCGATGCACCAGCCCGAGCCGGTGCGCCTCGGCCAGCCCGGCCAGCACCGGTTCGAGCACCGCGAACGCGGCCGGGACGCCGACGGCACCCCGGGCGCGCAGCACGTCGCGCAGCGTGCCGCCCTCGACGAGCTCCATGACCAGGAACAGCGTGGGCTCGGGGCCGCTGTGGTCGTCGCCCTGGTCGTGCACGTCGATCACGGCGGGGTGGTCGATCCGCGCCGCCGACCGGGCCTCCCGCTCGAACCGCACCCGGAACGTCGGGTCGGCGGCCATCCGCGGGTCCATCACCTTGATCGCCACGGGCCGGTCCAGCCGGGTGTCGGTGCCGCGGTAGACGGTGGACATCCCGCCGCGGGCGATCACCGGCCCGACCCGGTAGCGCGCGTCGAGCAGCGCGCCGACAGCGCCGGTGGGGGCGTTCACACCGACGACGTTACCGCCCGCCCGGAGGCTGCCCCGACGCCCCGGTGCTGTGAGAGGGTGTGCGCTTGTGAGTGAGGTGTCGGGCGCCCCCGCGGCGCTATCCGAGGACGTGGCGATGCTCCCGGTCGCCGAGGTGGCGCAGCTGCTGTCCATCTCCGTGAGCCGAGTACACCAACTGGTTCGCGACGGTCAGCTGCTCTCGCTGCGCCGTGACGGCGTCACAGTGGTGCCGGCCGACTTCATGGACGGCTCGGCCGTCGTGAAGGGCCTGGCCGGGACGATCACGGTGCTGCGCGACGGCGGCTACCACGACGACGACATCCTGCGTTGGTTGTTCACCGACGACGAGTCGCTGCCCGGCGCCCCGATCGCTGCGCTGCGCGCCGGCCGTCACAAGGAGGTCAAGCGCCGGGCCCAGGCCATGGCGTTCTAGCGGCCGTTGCCGCGGCGGGTCCGGGCGCCCAGCACCCGGACCAGTCCCGATAGCGCCACGGCGGCGCGGCGGCGGTTCGGGACGGACACCCGGCGGTGCAGCACGTGGTAACCGGCGTCGCGGACCTCGTCGAGGATTCCGCGGTAGAGCGTGAACGCGGACGCCACGCACGCCCGGGAGACCGGCTCGAGCATCGCGATGCCGGGCTGGGCGCGCCGGTAGACCCCGTGGGTGCGAGCCACCAGATGGGCCAGGGCGCGCCGCACCCGGGGATCGGGGCGGCGGGTACGCCGGCACCACACCAGCAGCTCGCGGTCGACGCCGAACGCGGCGAGCTCGTCGGCGGGCAGGTAGACCCGGCCGCGGTCGAGGTCCTCTCCGACGTCGCGCAGGAAGTTGGTCAGCTGGAAGGCCACGCCGAGCGCGGCCGCGGGCGGCTCGGCCTCGGCGCGCGGGACCACGGTGCCCAGTACCGGCAGGACCTGCAGGCCGATGACCGCGGCCGAGCCGTGCACGTAGCGGGCCAGGTCGTCGTAGGTAGGGTAGCCGGTGACGTGGGTGTCCATCCGCATGGACGCGAGGAAGTCGGCGAAGTGACGCCGGTCGATGCCGTAGCGCAGCGCGGTGTCGGCGACCGCGGCGAGGACCGGGTGCGTCGCCGGGCCGCCCCCCAGGGCCGTCTCCAGCTGTCCGGACAGCGCCTCGAGCTCCGCGGCCCGGTCGGCGACCGGGCGGCCGTCACCCAGGTCGTCGACGATCTCGTCGGCGTGCCGGGCGAACCCGTAGAGGGCGTGGATGGCGGGGCGGCGCTCCGGCGGGAGCAGCCGGGTGGCGAGGAAGTAGGTCCGGCCGTGGACGGCGTTCAGCTCCCGGCACGCGGCGTAGGCGGCTCGCAGCGCCGGGTCGTGGACGCCGGCTGCGTCGAGCTCAGCCGGCCCGCTCAGCACCGCTGCCGGCGGTCGCGACGTCCGAGGGGACGGGCGCCGGGGTCTCGGTGTCGGCCTTGCGGGTGCGCAGCTTGAGCGGATCCGGGTGCCGCAGCGAGACCGCGGCCAGGGTGCACAGCGCGGCGCACACCGCCAGGTAGCCCCAGTTGTACAGGGCCGCCTCGCCGCTGGGGTAGTAGACGATCACCAGCCACAGCGAGCCGAAGACCAGCCAGGACAAGGCCCGCGGGCTCCAGGCGACCATGGCCAGCAGTGCCATCCCCCAGCTGACGTACCAGGGCAGCGTGGCGGGGGAGAGCACGGCGACGGCGAACAGCACGATGCCGGCGCGGTGGATGGCGTCGGGCCCACCGTCGCGGGCCTTCCACCACTGGGTGACCGCGATGTAGAGCAGCACGATCGCGCCGATGATGCGGCCGACGTTGATGAACGGCTGCTTGGGCACATCGGCGACGATGCTGACCAGGGTGTGTGTGAGCTCACCGGCTCCGGTGGGCAGCGACAGCCAGTTCACGATCATCGACGGGGCGCTCAGCGCGGGCAGCCAGCCCAGCCCGACCCCGGCGGCCACCGATGCCGCGGTGAAGACGACGAGGAACACGCCGAGGCCGGCGGCGCCGGCCTTGAGTACCCGCGCGGTCCGTGACCCGGGGAGGTGGGCGGCCCAGATGAGCACGAGGAACGGCAGCGCCACACCGGCGCTGGCCTTGACCGCCATCGCGGCGGTGACGATCGCGATGCCGGTCGCGTGCCGGCCGCGCAGCGCGAACAGCGACCCGGCGGCGAGCAGCCCGACGACCAGCAGGTCGTTGTGTCCGCCGCCGACCATGTGGATGACCATGACCGGGTTGGCCACGGCGATCCACAGTGCGACCGGCACCCGGCCGCCGAGGCGGCGGGTCAGCTCGGGCAGTGCCCAGATCAGCAGCACGAGCCCCACGACGAGCAGCAGGCGCATGCCGATCACGCCGAGGATGATGTTGTTGCCGACGAGGGCGGCCATCCCCTTGGCCAGCAGGATGAACAGCGGGCCGTAGGGCGCCGGGGTGTCCTGCCAGAAGTAGTGCACGTTGTCGGTGAAGATCCCCGGCATCACCTCCGGGCCCACCGCGTACGGGTCGAACCCGGCAAGCGGCAGCGCGCCCTGGGCCAGGTAGCTGAACACGTCTCGGGTGAACAGCGGTGGGGAGACCAGCATCGGGGCCAGCCAGGCCGCCGACACGGTCAGCACCGCCCGGCCCCCGACCCGGTGGGCCAGCACCTCCCGGCCCAGCCGCACCCAGGCCCAGGCCATCAACGCGACGCCGAGGTAGACCACCGCGACGGCCAGTTCGCGGCCGTGCCCGTAGCGCCAGAACCCGACCGCGCTGTTCGTGAGGATCGGGTCCCGAACCAGAACGCCGCCGGCGCCGAATCCCCCGATGACCATCAGCAGGGAGCCGAGCAGGCCGAGCAACAGCGGACCCGGCGGGGGGTCGCCGAGGCGGCTTCGCAACGTCCGCGGCGCAGCCCTGGGGGTGCGGCGCGCGGTGGCCCCGTCGTCGTGCGGGCCGGGGTCGGCGGGCCGGTGCACCGCCGTGTCCGACGCAGGTCCGCCGGCGTCGGCGGACGGCGTGGCAACCGGCGTCGTCCGCTCGGGTGACGCCGGTCTGGGGACCGGTGGTGAGGGCTGGGCGGTCATGTCGGCGACCATGCTCGCACGGCCGGTGTCATGTGGGTGTCGGCACCCTGGGGGTGCCGCCCTCGGGAACGCCGGTCCGCGGGGCCGCCGGTGATGCGCCGGGCGGCGAGCCGCCCGGAGATGAGTACCGGGGGGATGCCGACGCCGGGGGTCGTGCCGCAGCCGGCGAGCACCACGTTGTCCAGGCCGCGGACCAGGTTCCGCGGCCGGAACGGCCCGGTCTGGGCGAACGTGTGCGCGGCGGAGAACGGGGTCCCCGCGGCGAGCCCGTCGGCCGCCCAGTCGGCCGGGGTGACCAGCCGGGAGACCTCGATGTCACCGGTCAGTCCGGCGAATCCGCGACGCTCGAGCACCCCGAGCATCTCGTCGCGGTAGGCCGGGCCGAGCCGTGGCCAGTCCAGCGGGGCGGCGTCGGTGTTCGGGCACGGTGCGAGGACGAACAGCAGGTCGGCGTCCGGCGGTGCGAGCCCGGGATCGGACGCCGTCGGGCGGGTGATGAGCAACGACGGGTCACTCATCAGGCGGCCCTGGTCGATGATCTCCGCGAAGGTGCGCTCCCACGCCGCGCCGAAGGAGATCGTGTGGTGTGCGAGCTCCGGACGGGCCCGGGTGATACCCGCGTGCAGCACCACGGCGCTGGGGGAGTAGCGCAGCGGGACGGCCCGGCGCGGGCGGCGACCGAGCAGCTCGTGCACCACCGGCAGGTCCGGGGTGAGGACGACGGCGTCGCAGGCCAGCCGTTCGGTGCCGGCGCCGCCGCCGTTGTGCGTGCCCACGTGCCGGACCGCGGTGACCCGGCCGGCGCGGCGCTCCAGGCCGCTCGCCGAGCGTCCGTAGACGATCTGCGCACCGGCCGCGACCGCTGCGTCGGCGAGGGCCTGTCCGACCGCCCGCATGCCGCCCCGCGGGAAGTACACCCCGGCCACGGTGTCCATGTAGGCGATCACGCCGTAGGCGCCCAGGGCCCGCTGCGGCGGCACACCGGCGTACAGCGCCTGGAACGAGAAGACTCGCCGCAGCCGCTCGTCGGGCAGCAGCCGGGCCACCTTCGGCCCCAGCCGGCCGAACCCGCCGAGCGCGGCCAGCCGGGCCAGGTCGGGGCCGACCAGGTCGAACGGGCTGTCGAAGTTCGCCCCGATGAAGCGGTCGATCTCGGCCCGGTACAACCGGGTCAGCCAGTCGCGCAGGCTGACGTAGCCCGCGGCCGCAGCCGGGCCGCAGGTGCGGCGGACCTCGGCCTCCATCGCCGCGGCGTCGGTGTGCACGTCGATGGTCGAGCCGTCGGCGAACCGGGCCCGGTAGGCCGGGTCCAGCGCGATCAGGTCGAGCCGGTCGGTCAGCGACTCGCCGACCGCGGCCAGTGCCTCGTCGAGCAGCTCGGGCATGGTCAGCACGGTCGGCCCGGTGTCCACCCGGTAGGTGCCCGACGGGCCGTCCAGGTCGAGCCGGCCGGCCCGGCCCCCGGGGTGGTCCCCGCGTTCGACGACGGTGACCCGGCGGCCCGCGCCGAGCAGGTGCAGGGCCGCTGAGAGCCCGGAGAGCCCGGCGCCCACGACCACCACGTGGTCGGTCCGGCCGGGGACGGTCCGCGTCACCGTTGCGTCAACCCCTGTCTCAGCTGCGGCGCCGGGTGGCCGTGACGGCCAGCTCGGCCAGCCGGGACGCCGCCGGCTCGGTGATCTCGGCGGTGCTCAGCGCATCGAGCGCGGCGCCGGTCAGTCCGGCGATGCGCTGCTCCACGGCCTGCACGGCGCCCAGCTCCAGGAGCAGGTCGCGGATCCGGTCCACGGAATCGGCGTCGAGGTCGTGGTCGCCGATGGCGGAGGTGAGGGTGGCGTGGGCGGCGGTCGCGCCGCGCTCGGCCGCCCGCTCCAGGGCCAGCGCGACCAGCAGGGTGCGCTTGCCCTCCCTGAGGTCGTCGCCGGCGGGCTTGCCGGTGACCTCCGGGTCCCCGAAGACGCCGAGCAGGTCGTCGCGCAGCTGGAAGGCGACACCGATGTCGGCGCCGAAGCGGCGGTACGCACTGACCAGGGCGGGGTCCGCGTCGGCGATGGCCGCGCCCAGGTGCAGCGGCCGCTCCACGGTGTAGGCCGCGGTCTTGTAGCGGTCGATCTGCAGCGCGGCCCGGGGGGTGGTGTCGCCGGTGGCCTGGCCCAGCACGTCGAGGTACTGGCCGCCGAGGACCTCGGTGCGCATGGCCCGCCAGGGTTCGGCGGCGCGCCCGATCGCGGCGCCGGGCAGCCCGGCGCCCTGCAGCATGTCGTCGGCCCAGGCGAGCGCGAGGTCGCCGAGCAGGATCGCGGCGGCGGCGCCGAACCGGGCGGGCCGCCCGTGCCAGCCCGCATCGGCGTGCCGCCCGGCGAACTCGACGTGCACGGTGGGGCGGCCGCGCCGGGTCGCGGAGGCGTCCATGAGGTCGTCGTGGACGAGGGCGCAGGCCTGCAGCAGCTCGAGTGCGCTGATCGCCCGCAGCACCGCGGGTGCCGTCTCGTTCTCCGGGTCCCCGCCGGCGCCGCGCCAGCCCCACCACGCGAACGTCGGCCGGATCCGCTTGCCGCCGCCGAGCACGAACGCGGTCAGCGCGCCGGTGGCCTCGCCGAAGGCGGGGTCGATGGCGGTCGCGTCGGCGCGGCGCCGGTCGAGGTACGAGGCGAGTGTCTCCTCGACGCGGGCCGGCAACCGGTCGTCGTCGGGGTGGGGTGCGGACGATGCCGGCCGGGTCGTGCCGACCAGGTCGGCGCCCGTCGGGGCCATCAGGCCGTCCTCGCCGGGCCGGAAACGGATGGAGAAGGCACGATCCGAGCCTAATGGCGCAGCGGTGCTGCGGCGCGCCGACGGCCGGGCCGTAGGCTCACCGGGGTGAAGGGCACCTCATCCGGGCGCGGAACGGTCACCGAGCGGATCACCGTGGATCGGCCGGTCTTCTCCGTCGAGTTCTTCCCACCCAAGGATGCCGCCGGCGAGGCCGAGCTGTGGCGCGCCATCCGCCGGCTCGAGCCGCTGGACCCGGCTTTCGTGTCGGTGACCTACGGGGCCGGCGGCTCCAGCCGGGATCGGACGATCCGGACGACGGCGCGGATCGCCGGCGACACCACGCTCGTCCCGATGGCCCACCTCACGGCGGTCTCGCACTCCGTGGCGGAGCTGCGCCACGTGATCGGCTCCTATGCCGCGGCCGGCATCCGCAACGTGCTCGCGGTGCGCGGTGATCCTCCCGGCGATCCGCTGGGCGAGTGGATCGCGCATCCGGAGGGCCTGACCTACGCCGACGAGCTGGTGCGGCTGGTTCGCAGCCTGGGTGACTTCTGCGTCGGCGTCGCGGCGTTCCCCTACGGCCACCCGCGCTCACCCGACGCCGACTCCGACCTGCAGCGACTGGTCGCCAAGATCCGGGCCGGCGCCGACTTCGCGATCAGCCAACTGTTCCTGGAGCCGGAGGGCTTCCTGCGGTTGCGCGACCGGCTCGCCGAGGCGGGCTGCGAGGTGCCGCTGCTGCCCGGGATCATGCCGCTGACCACGCTGCGCACCCTGCGCCGCGGCCCCGAGCTGTCCGGTGCCCCGCTGCCCCCGGACCTCGTCGCCCGGCTCGAGCGGTTCGCCGACGACCCCGCGTCGTTCCGCGCGGCCGGGATGGATGTGACGGCGGAGCTGTGCGGGAAGTTGCTCGCCGAGGGGGTGCGCGGGCTGCACTTCTACACCCTGAACCGCTCCACCGCGACGGTGGAGCTGGTGCAGCGGCTGGGGCTCGCGCAGCGCTGATCCCCGCCTGGTCCGGAGCTGATCCGGGCCGCCCGCCGGGCGGCCCGGATCAGCGGATCGACCGGGTGAGCGGAGGATTGCGGGTCCGCCGCGCCATCACCACGACCGCGCCCGCGGCCACCGCGACGAGCGCTCCGAGGCCCAGCGTCCAGCTCACCGGGGACGGTGCGTTCGGGTCGGGGTAGGCCACCGTCGCGCTGATGTCCCCGACCTCGCCGGGGGTGAACGTCCAGCTGATGGTGCCGGACTCGGCGTCGCCGTTGGTGTCGATCACCTGGCCGGGGAAGCTGATCTTGAGCTGGAAGTCGGCCTTGTCCACCGGGACCGTGGTGAGGTCGACCTTGCCGCTGACCTGCACCCGGTTGCCGGCCCGGTGCAGGGTCAGCTGGGACCGGTCACCGGCCGGTCCGGCCGCCCCGGTCAGCGTCGAGACCTGGTCGAAGGTCAGGCCGGAGAAGCGCAGCAGCGAGCCGGTGTAGCCGTCCTGGCGGTACGTGGAGACGTCGACGTCGCCGGCGAGCGCCGGCGGGACGGTGATCTGCGGCCCCTTGTCGTCCGGGCCCTTCTCCGGCGTGGCCACCACGATCTCCCCGACCACGGTGTCGTCGGGCTGCACCGCGAGCGCGGTGCGGACCCGTGCGCAGCCGCCGAGCAGCGTCCCGACCAGGAGTACCGCCAGCATCAGCAGCGGCACTGCGCGCCGGCGGGTGGCCGCACGGGGGCGCCGGTGCGGGGCGTGGGGGAGCGGGGACGACATGGTCGTCATCGTGCCATCGGTGGCGGCCGTCACCGGCCACCGAGCCGCGCAGGCGCCGTCACCGTGTCGTGGCGTCTGCGGGGTTCGGGGCCGGGCCGGGCAACGGCAGCTCGCGGCCGAGGACCGCGAACGGGCGGGTGTCGCCGGTGAACCGGTGGTCCCGCAGCACGTCGCGGAAGCCCGTCCGCCGGTAGAGCCGCCAGGCGCGGCCGGGCGGGCGGTGCCCGTACTCCGGGGTGGACAGCAGGACCCGGCTGCGGCCGGTGTCGGCCAGCAGCGCCCGGAGCAGGCCCTCGCCGAGCCGTGCGCCCTGCGCGTCCGGACGCACGTGCAGCTCGGTGAGTTCGAAGTAGTCGGTCAGCCAGGCCTGCTCGTCCGGACCGGCGGCGCGCAGCCCGCGACGGACCTCCTCGTACCACCACTGCCCGGGTGCGCCTCCGTAGCCGTAGGCGATGCCGATCAGCGAGCCCGCCGGATCCAGCCAACCGACCGCGCGCCACCCGGGGCGGCGGGTGTGCTCCAGCCACAGCGTGCGGCGCTGCCGGGCGGTGCCGGGCGGGTAGCCCATCGCCGCGACGTAGACGTTCAGTGCCTCGCCCAGCCGGTCGGACAGGTCGCCGGCGGTCAGCGCGACCAGCCGGTTGCGGGGCGGTGCGGCGGTCATCGCGGGCCCCGTCCGGTGCGTCGGGCCAGGTGCGCCCGGCCGCCGGCCGTGGCCCGCCGGCGTGTGCTCATCACCCGGACATCACACCACGTTTCGAGCGGCCCGGCGCACACCCCGGCCCGGACTTGACGTGGATGGCGGCGGCGCGATCTACTGGACCGCGTCGAACATGTGTTCGATCGATGGTCGGCTCGGCGGTGGGGTGGGGGAAGCGCCCCGCCGCCGGCCGGCCGGACTCCTCGTCCGTGAAAGGAGAGTGGTCAGGTGAGCGCGTTCACCCGCGTGTTCGGGGCGCGGCAGCCGACGCCGATCCAGGTGCGCTGGCTGGACGGCGAGCCCGTGGAGTTCCAGCGGCGCCCGGTGCGTCGCGGAGCGCGCTACCTGGTCACCGATGTGCAGGAACGGTGGATCGAGGAGTCGCCGTGGCCTTTTCCCTCGCCGAAGCCGATCGGTGGGGACCAGCTGCGCTGCTGGCGGGTGCTGGCCCGGTCCGCCGAGGAGCCGCAGGCGCCCGCCCGGGAGTTCGTGCTGCGGATGCGGTCCGGGCCCGGAGTGTGGGATCTGGTGCGGGTGGCGGAGTGACCGGGCAGGCCGGGCACGGAGGGGAGCTCACCGAATGACCGCGACAGTGCCGATGACCACTACCGTGCGGCAGCCGGGTGCAGCTCCGCCGTCCCGGGCGGCCCTCGGGCTGCTCCGGCAGGCCGCCGGGTGCCTGGCCGACGGGCACCGGGCGACCGATCCGCTGCTGCGCTACCCGGCGGCCTACCTGGCTGCGCTGCGGGCGGCCGCGGCGGTGCTGGCCGTGCGGGCCCGGCCGCGGCCCAAGCGCGGCGCGTCCCGCAACGTGTGGCAGCTGCTGGCCGAGGTGGCCCCGGAGCTGGGGGAGTGGGCGGCCTTCTTCGCGTCCTGCTCGGACACCCGGGCGGCCGCAGAGGCGGGCATCGCACGACTGGTCAGCCGCCGCGAGGCCGACGACTTGCTGCGACAGTCCGAGCAGTTCGTCGGGATCGTGCGAAACATGGTGCCGGTTCGGTGAACCGGCGGGCCGGCAGCGGCGGGTCAGTCGCCCGCCGGCGGGGCGCTGCGCGGCTCGCGTCCTCGGATCCGCTCGCTGCGTAGGACGCGGCCCAGCAGCGTGGTGAACACGGCCGACACCTCGCGAGCGCCCGGTGTGTCCCAGGCCTGGATGGGCAGGCATGCGCCCTGGGCCTGCTGGATGGCCGAGCGGTCGGGCAGGACTCCACTGAACACCAGCGGCCCGAACAGCTCGCGCAGCTCCGCGATGCGGAACTCGTGCTCGGCGTTGCGCGGGCGCACCCGGTTGATGAGGACGCCGAGTGGCTGCAGGTCGGGGTTGCCCCGCTGCCGCTCGGTCTGCACGGCATCGAAAGCGCGCTGCACGCCCGACACCGCGAACATCGTCGGGTCGGTCACGAGCACGGCCCGCTGCGCCGCGGTCAGCGCGCTGCGGGTGAGCTGCCCGAGCGACGGCGGACAGTCGATGATCACCAGGCGGTAGGGGCCGGTGCCGTCGCCGTCGGCGGTGTGGTCGACGCCGGCCGGTCCGTCGCAGGCTGCGAGTGCCTCGTCGGCCTCGCCGTCCACCCCGGCCAGGTCCGCCGCATGGTCGCCGTCGGTCAGCCGGCTGAGGGCGCGGGCGAGCCGGTTGAGCTGTTTGGTTCCCGGATCGGGGTGGTTGTGCCGCTCGGTCTGCTCGGAGCCGACCAGGACGTCGAGGCCCTCGCCCCAGCCACTGGGGGCGATGGCGCGGCGCAGCACCGAGCGTCGTGGCTCGTCGAGGACCTCGGCCACGGTGGCCGTGGTCGGCGCGACGTCCAGCGCGATGGTGGCGTTTGCTTGGGGGTCCAGATCCACGAGCAGCGTGCGCACGCCGTGATGGAGGGCGGCGCCGGCCAGGCCGAGGGCCACCGTGGTCTTACCTACCCCGCCCTTGAGACTCAGCGTGGCGACGACCTGCACGGCGATCAACCTACTCTGTCACCCGCGGCACTACGCTGCGGCTGTGACTACGGCGGCGGGAGATCTGCTCGGCACGACGGGCGGCGGCCCTGTGCACCGTGTCCTCGATGCGGAGGTGGCGAGGGCCCGGGCGGCCCACCCCGACCGTCCGCCCCGCGTGCTCGACGTGGGGGGCGGCAGCGGTGCGTGGGCGGTGCCGCTGGCCACGGCCGGCTGTGCGGTGACGGTGGTCGACACCAGCCCGAACGCGCTGGCCGCGCTGCAGCGCCGGGCGCGCGAGGCCGGGGTCGGCGACCTCATCACCCCGGTGCAGGGCGATGTCGATGCGCTGGCGGAGGTCGTCCCCACCGGGGGCGCCGACCTGGTGCTCGGCCACGGTCTGCTCGAGGTGGTCGACGACCTGCCGTGCGCGGTCGCAGCCCTCACCGCGGCGGCGGCGCCCGGCGGGGCGGTGTCGGTGCTGGTGGCGGGCCGCAACGCGGCGGTGCTCGGCCGGGTGCTGGCCGGCCGGTTGGCCGAGGCCCGGGCGCTGCTGACCGATCCGGACGGCCGGCTCGGACCGGACGACGTGCTGCGCCGCCGGCTCGACGGTTCGACGCTGTGCGCGCTGCTCGAGTCCGGCGGGTCGCTGCGCATCGAGGTGCTGCAGGGCGACGGGGTGCTGGACGGCTGGCTGCCCGGTTCGGTCATCGACGGTGGCCCCGCGACGGCCCGGGCGGTGGCCGAGCTGGAGGAGATGATCGCGGCGGTCCCCGCGCTGCGGGAGGTCGCGGCCCGGCTGCACGTGCTGGCGCGGCGTTCCGCGGACTGAGAGCGCCCGCCGGGCGGCGCCGTGGTGGGCCGGCGCCGGCGTGCGGTAGGCCTGCGAGCACCCCGCCTCGGGTGCCGCCGGCGATCAGGCTGCCCGGTGTGCGGGCCGGGGAGTGATCACCGTCGCCGGGGTGCCCGGCGGCTCGGCTCGGGTGAGTCCGATCACGACCGACGGGAGGGCGAGATCACCGCCGGCGCGGCCCGGCGCGGGTTCGCCCGGCTCCGCGGTGCGCCGGCGACCCTCCTGACCTCGGCCGTCGCCCGCCGGAACGCCGCTCGACGGCTCGGTGAACCGCTCACCGGCCGCGGCTGAACGGTTGTGGTGCGATTCCGCTCGAAGATCGGCCCAGCCGGTTGACGAGTCTGGGTAGTCGACCAGGCCTCGGACTCGTATCCTCTGCACTAGACGCCCAGCCTGGGCGCTCGTCGTGTCGTTCCGGCACCATGGAAGATGACCCGACAGGAATACCGTGTGCCGGAGGCGAAGCCATGCCCCTCTCCGAGCACGAGCAGCGACTGCTCGAACAGATCGAGCGTGCTCTCTACGCCGAGGACCCCAAGTTCGCATCGACCGTCCGTGGCGGCCGGCTGCTCAAACCCACGCGTCGCCGACGCATTCAAGGCATCGCGGTATTCGCGCTGGGTCTGGTCATGCTGGTCGTCGGCGTGGCCGTCCCGGCGCTGTGGCTGGCGAGCAGCTTCCCCGTGCTCAGCGTCGTCGGCTTCCTGCTGATGCTCACCGGCGCCGTGCTCGCGGTCACCGCGGTGGGTGGCGGTGGCCAGGCGGCCCCGGCCAAGGAGACGGAACCCGACAAGAACCGCTTCACCGGCCGCATGGAGGAGCGTTTCCGCCGCCGGTTCGAACAGGAGTGACACGCAGCGGCGGCCCGGCTCGGGCCGCCGCTGTTCGTCGGCGAACGGCTGACGGCCGCGGGCACCACCCCGGTGGATCACCCCGCGGGTGTCGCCGCCTCGTCCCGCCTGCCCCGGCCCAGCAGCGAGCGCGGCATCAGCCGCTCCCGCAGCGTGCGCCGCCTGCCGGCCGCGATCGCCGCCCGCACCTGCCGGACCGCCGCGGTCAGCTCCCCGGCGCCGGGGTGCCGGCCGCCGTACCAGCTCGCCTCCACCGCGGCCACCACCTGGCGCAGTGCCTGCTGGGCGTCGGCGTCCAACCCGTGCTCGCGGACCAGCCGGCGGGCGGCCCCGCGCACCGTGTCGCTGGGCGGCGACGGTACGCCGCGATCCGCCGACTCGGCGAGCAGCTCTGCCCAGGCGGCCCGCGCCGCCTCCCGGCCACCCTCGGCCACCGCCGCCAGCCGGCGTCGCCGGATGAGTGCCCGTAGGCCCGCCGGCGCGAGTCCCAGCAGCACGACGGCCACCAGCACCAGCGGGAGCACCGGCCCGAACCCGGAGTCCTGCGCCCGGTTCGCGCCCGGTGCCGGTGCCGCAGCCGGTGCCGCAGGCTCCTGCGCCGCCCCGGTTCTCGTGTCGGGCAGCTGGTCGGGGACGGTCTGGTCGGGGACCACCTGCTGGCCGGCCCCGGCGGCCTGGTCCCGCGCCTGCTGGACGTAGGGCGGCACGAGCGCGCGCCCGTCGGTCAGCGGGGTCGGGTCGAAGGCCGTCCAGCCGTAGCCGGGGAAGTAGGCCTCCACCCAGGCGTGCGCGTCGGCGGTGGTCACCAAGCGGTGGTCGCCGAGGTCGGAACCCGCGGTGAAGCCGACCGCGACTCGCGCCGGGACCCCGACCGTGCGCAGCATGACGGCCATCGCCGAGGCGAACTGCTCGCAGTACCCGGTGCGCCCGACGGTGAGGAACTCGAC
This sequence comes from Pseudonocardia acidicola, assembly GCF_012911935.1. GTDB lineage: Bacteria > Actinomycetota > Actinomycetes > Mycobacteriales > Pseudonocardiaceae > Pseudonocardia > Pseudonocardia acidicola. Next base: position 65,329 of record NZ_JAAXLA010000036.1, read on the forward strand.
GAGCGCGTCGTCGCCGTTGCCGGGCGCGGTGCGCAGGCTGTAGTGGAACGGTGAGCGGGGCCCGGTGAAGAAGTCGACGAGGGCCATCGCGCGGTCGAAGTCGGTGCGGCTGTCCCGGGTGACGTCGGCGGCCAGGGCGGCGACACGGGGGTCCACCCCGGTGGTCGCGAGGTAGGCCGGATCGATCCGGGCCGGCCCGGACGCGGCGCGCAGCTCCTCGGCGGTCGGCGCCGGCAGCAGCGCTCGCTCCCGCCAGCTGTCCTCCCGGCGCGGGCGGCTGCTGTGGGCGGTGCCGCTGCGCACGTCGAAGGCCCAGGTGTCGGGCGTCACGCCGGTCACCGTCTGTGGCACGCCGTACAGCGGAAGCCAGTAGTCGCGGAACCCGACGTTCTCGACGTCGACGACGGCCTGGTCGCCAGGCGGGGTGGGGTCGTTCGGCAGCGCCCCGGTGAGCGGCACGCCGGGCTCCGGGGAACCGGCCTGCCAGCCCGTCGACGGGACGAAGTCGCGCAGGGTCAGCGCGCGCAGATACTGCGGCCGGGGCAGCCCGGAGACCCGGAACAGCTCGGTCTCGCCGGTCTGGGTGAGCTGCCCCCGCAGCGCGGTGAACGGGTTCAGCCCGATCGCGCCACCAGCGCCGCCTCCACCGGAACCACCGGCGACCCGGCCGCCGGTGCCGACCATCGTCGCGGCCGAACCGAGCAGCAGCGCCACGGCCACGGCCGCGGCGGTCACGGCCAGCCCGGCCGGGAGCTGCCGGCCGGCACCGCCGCGGCCCACGAGCAGCAGGCCGTACCCGGCGGCCGCCGCGGCCACGGCCCACCACGGCAGTAGGTGGCCGGCCAGCGCGGCGGGTACCGCGAACACCGCCAGCAACGGCAGTCCCGCGGCGGCGGGCGCCCCGGCGGACACGGCGATCGCGTACACGGCGACGGCGAGCAGCCCGAACGCCGCGGTGAGCAGCAGCAGGATCTCCGGTGTCGCCGGAATCGGGGCGGTGCCGATGTCGATCTGGGCGGCGGCCCCGGCCAGCAGGTCGCCGAGCTCGGCGAACGCGGCCGGCCCCGGGAGCACGCCGAGTACCCCGTGGGTGGTGAAGAGAAAGGTGAGCAGGCCGAGCACCGCGAGCAGTTGGGCGGCGAGCACCGCGACCCCGGGCGCGCGGCGCAGCAGCAGGCCGGTGGTGACGACGACGGCGACGACCGCGAACGCGTGACCGACCCAGCCGGCTCCCTGCACGACCGACGGCACCGGCGCTCCGGACAACAGCACCGCGGCGCCCGCGACGGGAGGGGCCGCCCAGCTGATCCGCCGGCGCGGCGGCCCCGGGGCGGGCGCCGCCGGAGTCGGCCGGAACAGCGGGGGCGCGCTCACGACGTCCCCGTCCGGGGACCGTCCGGTGCGGCCCCGCTGGTCAACGTGTCCCACACCTGGTCGGGGCGGGACTGCGCGGTGGCCACCGTGACGTTCCAGCCGGCCCGGCGCAGCGCCGCCGCGGTGCCCGCCGGCTGCGGCGCGGCGGGACCGGCCGGGGCCCAGCCGGCCACGTCGAGCAGGACGGCGTGACCACCGCCGGACCGCCGGGCGAGCAGCGCCTCGAGCCCGCCGGGTTGCACGGCGCCGAGGATCGCGACGAGGTCCGCGGTCGCGGTGAGCGGCGGTCCGCCGAGATCGGGGCGTGCCGAGGGCCGGACCGCGGCCAGTGCGTCGAGCAGCGGGTCGAGCCCGGGGGCGGCGCCGGGCCCGGTCGGTGCGATGCCGTCCTCGGTGACCAGCGTGACCGGCTCACCACGCCGGTGCAGGTGCGCGCACACGCTCGCCGCGAGGCTGACGGCGAACTCGAGGCTCGACCCCGCCCCCCGCCCCCGGTGGGCGGCGTCGCGCCGGTCCAGCAGCACGGTGATGCCGCCGCGCCAGGGCCGTTCCTCCAGCCGCACCATCAGGTCGTCGTACCGGGCGGTGCTCCGCCAGTGCACGCGACGTAGCTCGTCACCGGACCGGTACTCCCGCACGAGCACGTCCGGGCGGCCCTGGCCCTGGTGTGCGACGGCTGCGCCGGGCGTGCCCTCACCGGTGCCGAGGGCGGCGGGGAGTCCCCGCAGCGGGACGACCGCGGGGAGCACGAGGATCCGGTCGGTGCCGGCGAGTTCGCGGGAGACCTCGGCCAGGGCCAGCGGGTCGGTGGCCCGCGCGACGAGCGGCCCGACCCGGTGCACCCCGCGCAGCAGCGGGCGCAGCGGGTAGCGCAGCACGACCCCGTCGCGGGACGGCAGCCGGTACACGGTGAACCGTGGGGGAGCGGCGGGCGAGGCTCCGGCGGCGTCGGGCACCGTGTCCGCCACCCGCAGCGCGCTGAGCAGCGGCCCGCCTCGCAGCCGCACCGTGACCTCGGTGTCCGTCCCGACCGGCACCCGGTCCGGCTCGACGACACGCTCCGCGCGCACCGCCCGCCGTGCCCGCGCGGCGAGCAGCAGCGACAACAACGGCAGTACCGCGACGAAGATCCCGATGCGCAGCAGGTCGCGCTCGTCGAGCACTATCGCGCAGACCCCGGTGGCAAGGCCCCCGGCGAGCAGGCAGCGGCCGCGGGTGGTCAGCCCGGAGAACCGGCCGCCGTCCACGGCGCTCAGCCGCCGGTACGTGCGGGGGCAGGCACCGGCAGCCGTCCGAGCAGCCCGCGGACCAGGTCGGCGGCGGAGCGGCGGGAGGCCTGCGCATCCGGGGTCAGCAGCAGCCGGTGCGCCAGCACGGGCACCGCGACGGCCTGCACGTCATCCGGGACGACGAACGCCCGGCCGGCCAGCGCGGCCTGTGCCCGGGCCGCGCGCACCAGGTGCAGGGTGGCCCGCGGCGACGCACCGAGCCGCAACTCGGGCAACCGGCGGGTGGCGCCGACCAGTTCGACGCAGTAGTGCCGCACCTCGGTTCCGACGTGGACCCGGCGCACCGACTCGATGACAGCGCGCACGGTCCGGGCGTCGGCGACCGGGCCCAGCGCCGCCAGCGGGTCGGCCGCCGTGTGCTCGTCGACCATCGCCAGCTCGGCGGCCGGATCGGGGTACCCGATGGACACGCGCGCGGTGAAGCGGTCGCGCTGCGCCTCCGGCAGGGGATAGGTGCCGTCCATCTCGACCGGGTTCTGGGTGGCTACGACCATGAACGGGCTCGCCAGCTGATAGGTCGCACCGTCGACGGTGACCTGGTCCTCGGCCATGCACTCCAGCAGCGCGGACTGCGTCTTCGGCGACGCCCGGTTGATCTCGTCGGCGATGATCACGTTGGCGAACACCGGGCCGGGGCGGAACTCGAACTCCGCGGTCTGCCGGTTGTAGATGGACATGCCCGTGATGTCGCCGGGCAGCAGGTCCGGGGTGAACTGCACCCGGCTCACCGAGCAGTCGATGGACCTGGCGAGCGCCTTGGCCAGCGAGGTCTTGCCGACCCCGGGGACGTCCTCGACGAGCAGGTGGCCTTCGGCGAGCATCGTCACCAGGGCGACCCGCACGACCTCGGACTTGCCGACGATCACCCGCTGCATGTTGGCCGCGATCCGGGTCGCCAGGTCGGCGACGGCCTCGAGCGCGGGCGGTTCCGGGTCCGGTCCCGTGGTGGTCCCGGATCGACCGCTCGTCGTGGTCACCCGACCTCCTCGCCCTGCGCCGCGCCCAGCGATGCCCGGCCACCAGGCCGGGCATCACACCCAGATTGCCGTTCAGTCTGTCAAACCCGCGCGAGGAACATCCCCCACATGTGCGGGGTCGACGGCGGGGCAGCGAACCCGGCGGGGCCGGCGCGACGGCCCGCGACGTGGTCGGCGCCCCACGGCGCGGGCCGT
>NZ_JAAXLA010000037.1 GCF_012911935.1 Pseudonocardia acidicola
GTGCCCCTTCCCCACCCGGCACCCGCTGTGGCAGGGCGTGTTGCCGCCGAGCATCGCCGGCGTCAGCGAGCACCTGGCCGGCCACGACCTCGTGCTCGTCCTCGGCGCCCCGGTCTTTCGCTACCACGCCTACCGCCCCGGGCCCTGGCTGCCGGCCGGCACCGAGCTGGTCGCCGTCGGTGCCGACCCGGGGGCGGCCGCGCGGGCGGCTTTCGGGGACGCCGTGGTCGCCGACGTCGCGGCGGTCGTCGGCCAGTTGCTCGACGCGCTCCCCGCTGACCCCTCCCGAGCCGGCGTCCCGTCCCGGGAACGCCCGGCCGCGTCCGTGCCGGAGGCCGCGCCCTTCCCCGCCGACGCGGTGTTCGCGCAGATGGCCCGCGTGTTGCCGCCGGACGTCCGGCTGGTCAACGAGTCGACCTCGAACACGACCCAGTTCTGGGAGCACCTGGATCTGAACCGGCCGCGCAGCCTGTTCTTCCCGGCCGCCGGCGGGCTGGGCTTCGGGCCGCCCTCGGCGGTGGGAGTGGCGCTGGCCGACCCGCACCGGCCCGTCGTCGCCGTGCTGGGGGACGGCGCGCTGCAGTACGGCGTGGCCGGCCTGTGGACGGCCACGCAGCTCGGCCTGCCCGTCACGTTCGTCGTGCTGCGCAACGGCGGGTACGGCGCGCTGCGCAGCTTCGTCACGCAGCTGGGGGTCGCCGATGCCCCCGGGCTGGACCTGCCGGGCATCGACGCGGTGCAGATCGCCGCCGGCTACGGCCTGCCCGGCGAGCGGATCACCAGTTCAGAGCAGCTGGCGAGCGCTCTGGCCTGCATCTCGTCACTGCGCGGGCCCCGGTTGCTGGAGGTGCCGATCACGGCGGAGACCCGGCCGCTGGGGTGAACACCCCGGACGAGACAGATGACGTAGACCGGCCGTTACAGAAGACCGGCTCAGGGCAGGTCCGCGTGCCCACGACTTCCGGGCGCCGACCGACTTGCATTCCTACAGCCGTGAGACCGCCCTCACCTGCGTGGTCGCACGTATGTCTGCCTTCCGGCGTCCAGAGGAGTACGCAACCGTGGCCCCACCCAGCACCACCAGTGCCCCGTCCAAGAAGGGCATCTTCGCGGCCAGCATCATCGGCACGTCGATCGAGTGGTACGACTACTACATCTTCGGTACCGCGGCAGCGCTGGTGTTCGGGAGCCTGTTCTACCCCGGTTTCTCCAGCGTGGCCGGCACCCTGGCCGCCTTCGGCACCTTCGCCGTCGGCTTCATCGCCCGTCCGCTGGGGGCCGCGGTCATCGGGCACTTCGGGGACCGGGTCGGCCGTAAGTCGATGCTCGTGCTCACGCTGCTGATGACCGGTGGCTCGACGTTCCTCATCGGTGTGCTGCCCACGTACGCCGCCATCGGCGTCGGCGCGCCGCTGCTGCTGGTCGCGCTCCGCCTCATCCAGGGCTTCGGGGTCGGCGGCGAGTGGGGTGGCGCGATCCTGATCGCCACCGAGCACGCCTCCCCGCGGCGCCGTGCGGTCTACGGCAGCTTCGCCCAGTTCGGCGTGCCGGTCGGCGTGCTCACCTCGAACCTGGCGTTCCTCGCCGTCTCCGGTATGTCCAACGAGGACTTCATGTCCTACGGCTGGCGGATCCCGTTCCTGATCAGCGTGGTGCTGGTGATCGTCGGATTCCTGGTCCGCAGCCGGCTGCAGGACGCGCCGGAGTTCCAGCAGGTGAAGCAGGACAAGGAGGTCAGCAAGGTCCCGGTCGCGGAACTGTTCCGCAGCCAGCCGCGCAACCTGCTGCTGGCCAGCCTGGCCTCGATCGCCCCGCCGGCGGTCGGCTACACCGTCATCGTCTACATGCTCACCTACGGCACCAAGGTGGTGGGCTTCGACCGGACGACGCTGCTCACGCTGATCCTCGCCTCCACGCTGGTCTGGATCGCCACCATCGTCGTGTCGGCCCTGGCCGCCGACCGCTTCGGCTCGAAGAAGGTCTACGCGCTGGGCGCGCTGACCGCGGTGATCTGGCCGATCCCGATGTTCGCGCTGGTCAACACCGGGAACACCGGTCTGGCGCTGCTCGCCTTCGCGGTGGCCGCGATCGTGCAGGGCGTCATGGCCGGTGCCCAGGGCGGCCTGTTCACCGAGATCTTCGACGTCCGGTTCCGGTACAGCGGGATCTCCATCGCCTACCAGGTGGGCGGCATGATCGGTGGTGCCGTGACCCCGATCGTCGCGACCGCGCTGTTCGGGACCTACGGCTCCTCGACGCCGATCGCGGTGTACGTGATGGCGCTGTCGCTGATCAGCTTCGTGACCGTCCTCGGGCTCCGCGGGGGTTCCGCGCCCGCCGCGACCGAGCACGCGAACGGGCCCGCCGGGACGGCGCCGGCGGCTGCGCCGACCGCCGCGGCCCGGCCGGCGAGCTGACCGCACGGAGGGGTTCTCGACGCGCCGGCCGGGGCCGCTGTGGCCCCGGCCGGCGCACGTGTCGTCTCCGGGCGCCCCGGGAGCGGGGTGTGCGCCCTCAGTACCGTCTGGTGGGGAGGCAGCGGCCCGCTGCCGGTCCCGGGCCGGGGGAGGTGGCGCAGGTGCACAGCGATGTGGACACCGACGTGGACACCACTGCCGGTGCCTCGTGGCGGCCGGGCCGGATCGACGGTTCCGTTCTCCGGGCTCTGGTGGACGTGTCCGCCGACGGACTGGCGGTGCTGGACCGGCACGGTCGTTTCACGGCGCTCAACGCCGCGGCCGCGCACATCCTCGGTCTCCCGGCCGACGACCTCGTCGGAGGTGCGGCCCCGTTCGACACCGCCGAGCCGAGCCCGGACCGGCCCCGTGAGGACCGTCGCCGCACGACATGGCCGGCCCCGGACGGGCGTCGCCGAGACCTCGAGTACCGCCTCGCCCCGGCGGCCGCAGACGGGTACGTGGTCTGGTTCAGCGACGTGACCGACGCCCTGCGCCAGCAGGGACGGCTGACCGCCATCACGCGGGCGGCCTCCAGCGTCGCCGACGTGGGCTCGCTGCGCGCCACCCTCGACGCCGTGGCGCACGAGGTCGTGATGACGGCGAACATCGCCGCCGTCCAGATCCTGGCCATCGACGACCCGCGCGAGGAACTGCGGGTGCTGGGCATGGCCGGCTTCGGCGACGCCGCCGAGTTCACCGAGCGGCTGAGCGCCTGCCGGCGGCTCGGCGCCCGGGTCCGCTTCATGGACGCCTTTCAGGGCGGGGAGCCGGTCGTGGTCCTGAACCGGAAGCCCGCGATCATGGCCGACCCGACCTGGGTCCCGCTGCACGCGATCATGGGCTACCCCGACTGGGACAGCTTCGTGTCCATGCCCCTGGTGGTACGCGGCCGGACCCTCGGCGTGATCAACGCCTACTACCTCCCCGGCGAGGACCCCGGCCCCAACTCGCTGGCCTTCCTCGAGGCGATGGCCGATCACGCCGCGGTGGCGATCGACACCGCCACGCTGCTGGCCCAGAGCCGGTCGCAGGCCCAGCTCGACGAGCGCCGCAGGCTGGCCCGGGACCTGCACGACTCCGTGGTGCAGCAACTGTTCTCCATGCGCATGCAGGCGAAGGCGCTGCGCGCCCAGGTCGATCGCGCGGGCGCCGACCCGGCCCGGGTGCGACGTGGCGCCGAGGAGCTCGCGGAGCTCTCCCAGAACGCACTGGCGGATCTGCGTGGGCTCGTCTTCGAGCTGCGTCCCCTGGACCTGGCCGAGCGCGGCCTGGTCGACGCCGTCCGCGCGCACGCCGCGAGCCTGGAGGCGCGGACCGGACTGGTCGTCGACGTGCAGGCGCCCCCGAGCCTGGAGCTGGACTCCGGGATGGACGTCCAGGAGGACCTGTACCGCATCGTCCAGGAGGCGCTGCACAACGTGGTGAAGCACGCCCGGGCCACCGCGGTGGGCATCCGGTTCACCGAGGACGACGGCGGCCTCGTCGTCGAGGTGACCGACGACGGGAGCGGTCCCGGTGTGTCGTCCGAGGGCTCCGGCGGTGGTGTGCCCCGGGACACCCTCGGGCTGGTGTCGATGCGGGAACGCACCCAGCGCTGGGGTGGTCGGCTGATCGCCGGCCCGCGCCCGTCGGGCGGCTGGACGGTGCGGGTCACGCTGCCGGCCCCCGGCGCGGCGGTGTCCGCGGAAGGAGAGGCAGGGAACCGATGACCGAACCGATCAGTGGGGACGCGACCCCGGGCGAGGTCATCCGGGTCATGGTCGTGGACGACCACGCGATCGTCCGCCGTGGCCTGCAGGCGTACATCGACACCGTGGCCTCACTGCACATGATCGGGGAGGCGGCCGACGGTCAGCAGGCGATCGCCCAGCTGCAGCAGTGGCAGACCCTCGGCGAACCCCTGCCGGATGTGATCCTGATGGATCTGCAGATGCCCAACATGGGCGGCGTGGAGGCGACCGAGGCCATCGCCCGGGCGCATCCCGAGGTGAAGGTCGTCGTGCTCACCAGCTTCGGCGAGGTGGAACGGGTCCACGCCGCACTCGCCGCCGGCGCGGCCGGCTACCTGCTCAAGGACGCCGAACCCGACGAGGTGGCCACCGCGGTCCGGGCCGCCGCAGCCGGGGAGGTGCACCTGGACTCGGCCGTGGCCCGTCAGCTCACCCGCCGCATGGCCGCCCCCCAGGTCGGGCTGGCGTCGCTGACCGCGCGGGAGCGGGAGATCCTGATCCTGGTCGCCCACGGGTACTCCAACCGGGACATCGCCCACCGTCTGGTGATCAGCGAGCGTACGGCGCGGACGCACGTCAGCAACGTGCTGAGCAAGCTGCAGCTCTCCTCGCGCACCCAGGCCGCCCTGCTGGCCATCCGCGAGGGGCTCATCCCCGCACCCAGCTGACCTGGTGCGGAGCGACCATCAGCCCGGGGAGCGGCGGGCGCGACGGATGACGTAGTCACGACCTGTCGTATCGGCAGGCCGTGAGCTGACATCGAGCCGATTTGCCGTGCTGCGCGGCTTCCTACGTTTGTCGGTGAGCGCGGTCGCCCGGCTGCGCCGAGCCCGCCGACGACGCAGGGAGGTCAGCGCCGCTGTGACCACGTCCACCGTCCTCGACACACGCGCCCCCACGACCCGCACCACCTCGGACTTCGAGGCGGACGTGGTCGTCACGGCCCGTCGCGAGGAGGCCGAGGGTGTCGTCGGCGTGGAGCTCGCCCTGCCGTCCGGGGATCCGCTGCCCTCGTGGACGCCCGGCGCGCACATCGACCTCGAGCTGCCCGGCGGGCTGACCCGTCAGTACTCGTTGTGCGGTCACCCGGCCGAGGCCGCATGGCGCATCGGCGTCCTGCGGGAGGCCGCCGGGCGCGGTGGCTCCCGGTGGATCGCGGACGAGCTCACCGAGGGCACGACGCTGCGCGTGCGCGGGCCGCGCAACAACTTCCCGCTGCAGCCCGCCGGCCGGTACGTGTTCGTGGCCGGTGGCATCGGCATCACCCCGCTGCTGCCGATGATCCGGGCCGTCGCCGCGGCCGGCGGCAACTGGGTGCTGCACTACGGTGGCCGCAGCCGCGCGTCGATGGCCTTCCTCGGCGAGCTCGCCGGGTACGGCGACCGGGTCCGGGTGCACCCGCAGGACGAGGTCGGCATGCTCGACCTGGACGCCGTGCTGGGCGCCCCCACCGCGGACACGCTGGTCTACTGCTGCGGCCCCACCGGCCTGATCGAGGCCGTCGAGGTCCGCTGCCGCACCCGGGGCCCTGGCGTGCTGCACGCCGAGCGGTTCACCGCCGCCCCGGTCGTGACCGACGGCGAGGACACCGGGTTCGAGGTCGTCTGCGAGCGCTCCGGCCTCACCGTCGCGGTGCCGCCGGAGCTTTCCGTGCTCGAGGCGCTGGGGAACGCCGGGGTCGACGTCCTGTCCTCCTGCGAGGAGGGCATCTGCGGCACCTGCGAGACCACGGTGCTCGACGGCGAGCCGGACCACCGTGACTCCCTCCTCACCGACGAGGAGAAAGCTGCGGGCGACACGATGATGATCTGCGTCTCCCGCTGCCGCGGCGCCCGCCTGGTCCTCGACCTGTAGACCCCGCGCCATCCACCAGCCCGTCCACGACCCGGAGAACGGCAGAACCATGTCCGAGAACCTCGCGACCCCGTCCGTGCTGGTGATCAGCGCGCACGCCGCCGACTTCGTCTGGCGCGCCGGCGGCGCCATCGCCCTGTCCGCGCAGCGCGGCTCCGCCGTGCACGTGGTGTGCCTCAGCTTCGGGGAGCGCGGCGAGTCGCAGGGCCTGTGGAAGCAGGAGGGCATGACGTGCGAGCGGGTCAAGCAGACCCGCCGCGAGCAGTCGACCACAGCCGCCGAGGTGCTCGGTGCGAGCATCGAGTTCCTCGACCTCGGCGACTACCCGCTGCGGGTGGACGAGGCGGCCCAGGACCGCATCGTCGCGATCATGCGGCAGCACCAGCCCGACGTGCTGCTCACCCACGTGGCGAACGACCCGTACAACCGTGACCACAACCTGGCGCACGAGACCACGCTGCTGACCCGGATGGTCGCCCAGGCCCACGGGCACGACCGGTCCACGACACCGCTGGGCGCGGCCCAGGTGCTGCAGTTCGAGCCGCACCAGCCCGAGGTCTGCGGGTTCGCCCCGGACCTGCTGCTCGACATCACCCCGGTCTTCGACGTCAAGGTCAAGGCGATGCAGGCGATGAGCGGCGCCCAGGGCCACCTGGTGCAGTACTACACCGACCTCGGCGTCCGCCGCGGCGTCCAGGCCGTGCGCAACGGGGCGCCGAAGACCGTCACCCGCGCCGAGGCCTACCAGCGGACGTTCCCGACCGTGGGGGAGGAGCTGCGATGAATCGGCACGTGATCGTACGGACCAACCGGCGCCCGGACGCCGAGGCCGTCGAGGTGCTCGGTCGGGTCGGCGTGGCGACCGCGCACGAGGCGATGGGACGCCGCGGCCTCACCCACCCGGTGCTGCGGCCGATCTACCCGGGCGCGCGGATCGCCGGCCGGGCCGTCACCGTGCTCGGCCAGCCCGGCGACAACCTGATGATCCATGCCTGCATCGAGCAGTGCGGGCCGGGCGACGTCCTCGTCGTCACCACGACCTCGCCGTCGACCGACGGCATGTTCGGCGAGCTGTTCGCCACCCAGCTGGCCGCCCGCGGCGTGCTCGGGCTCGTCATCGACGCCGGCGTGCGCGACGTCGCCGACCTGACCGCGATGGGCTTCCCGGCGTGGTCCCGCGCGGTCTCCGCGCAGGGCACGGTCAAGGCGACGCCCGGGTCGGTCAACGTTGCGGTCGTGCTCGCCGGCGCCCACGTGCGCCCGGGCGACGTGGTCGTCGCCGACGACGACGGTGTGCTGATCGTCCCCCGCGAGGAGGCTCCCGCGGTGGCGGCCGCGTCGCTGGCCCGCGAAGCCAACGAACAGGAGAAGCGGGAGAAGTTCCAGGCCGGCGTGCTCGGTCTGGACGTCTACGGCATGCGCGCGACCCTCGAGCGTCTCGGCGTCACCTACGTCGACGAGCCGGCCGACGAGACCGCCCCCACCCCCACCGTCTGATCTTCCTCTGGAGAAGCCGTGGCTACGAACCCGATTGTCAAGAACGGCTGGTATATGGGCGCCTGGTCCGACGAGGTGGGCCGGACCCTGCTGCAACGGTGGATCCTGGGGCGGCCGGTCTGCTTCTACCGGCTGCAGGACGGTGGCGTCACCGCGGTCGAGGACCGCTGCCCGCACCGCAGGTACCCGCTCTCGCTGGGCCGCCTCGACGGTGACGTGATCGAGTGCAACTACCACGGCTACCGGATCGACGCGGGCGGCGTGTGCGTCGGGGTGGCCGAGCAGCCGGACACCCCCAAGGCGGCGGTGCACCGGTTCCCGCTGGTCGAGCGCGACGGCGTGGTCTGGATCTGGCCCGGCGACGCCGGGCTCGCCGACCCGGCGCTGATCCCCGACACGGGCTGGCTCTCCGACGCGGGCTGGACGCACGTGAAGGGACTGGTGCCGCTGAAGGCGCGGCAGGTGCTGCTGGCCGAGAACCTGCTGGACCTGACCCACGAGACGTTCCTGCACCCCAGCAGCATCGGCAATGCCGCGGTCGCGGCCACGCCGATCGACGTGACCAGCGAGGGGAACCGGGTCTCCTTCACCCGGCACATGGTCGGCATCGAGGCCCCGCCGTTCTACGAGAAGTCGATGGGCCTGACCTCGCCAATCGACCGGTGGCAGGACGGGGACTTCTACGCGCCGGGCGTGTTCGTCCTCAACATCCGGCTCGCTCCGACCGGCACCGAGGAGCCCGAGGGCTTCCACATGAAGGTGCTGTACGGGATGACCCCGGCCACCGAGACCGAGACCCACGACTTCTTCGCCCTCGGCCGCGACTACGAGATCGACGACGCGGAGCTGTCGAGGTTCCAGCTGGAGCAGCAGCTCGCGGTGATGCAGGAGGACATCGACGCCCTCGAGGTCCAGGAGGTCATGGTCGCCACCGAGCCGCCCGGCGTCCGGGAGTCCAGCATCCGATCCGATGTCGCGGGCATCCGTGGCCGCCGGCTGCTGGAGAAGATGGCCGCCAAGGAGGCCGCCGCGGCCGAGGCGGCCCCGGCGCGCGAGCGGCCGCGGGCGGCGGTGGCCGGGGCATGAGCACCTTCGTCCTCGTCCACGGTGCCTGGCACGGCGGCTGGTGCTGGGACCGGGTGGTCCCGCTTCTGCGCGCGGCAGGGCACGAGGTCCACACGCCGACGCTGACCGGGCTGTCGGAGCGCGCCCACCTGCTCTCCCCCCAGGTGGGGCTCGACACCCACGTCGAGGACGTGGTCCGGCTGCTCGACGTGCTCGGGCTGACCGACGTCGTCCTGGTCGGGCACAGCTACGCCGGCCAGATCGTGACCGCGGTCGCCGACCGGCGGCCCGCGGCGATCGCGAAGCGCGTGTATCTCGACGCCTTCGTCGGGGGCGACGGGGAGACGGCGGTCGAGCAGCAGCCCGAGACGGTGGCGCAGCACTGGGCGGAGTCCGCGGCCGAGACCGGCTTCGGCTGGCTCGTCCCGGTGCGCAAGCTGTCGGTGCTCGGCGTGACCGAGCAGGCCGACGTCGACTGGCTGACGCGCAGGCTGACCCCGCACCCGTGGAAGACCTACACCGACCCGCTGCGCCTCACCGGCGCGGTCGACGACGTCCCCGCTGCGTTCATCGAGTGCGTGAGCTGGATGCGGGTGTTCCAGGCCCACGCCGAGCGGGCGCGCGAGCGCGGCTGGCCGGTGCACGAACTGGAGACCGGGCACGAGGCGATGGTCACCGCACCCGAGGCGCTGGCCGACGTCCTGCTCGAACTGGCCCACTGACCCCGTCTGCGAAACCAGGAGTGACCCGTGGAGTTCCTCGTCCGTTCCGAGAACCGACTGCCCGTCGACACCCCGGCCGACCGTCGCGAGGAGCTGCGGGCCGGTGAGCGCGCCCGGGCCATGGAACTGCGCGCGGCCGGCGTGCTGAAGCGGCTCTGGCGCGTGCCCGGGCGCAACGCGACCATCGGGTTGTACGAGGCCGCCGACCCGGCCGAGCTGCACGACGCGCTGATGTCGCTGCCCATGGCGCCCTGGCTCGACGTCACCGTCGAGGCCCTGGCCACTCATCCGCAGGAGCGCACGTGACCACCGGGACTGCGCGCGAGCTGCGCATCTCCTTCCGCCAGCACGACGGCGAGATGCTCGGCCGCTGCTGGTGCGGGCGGACGTGGACCAGCGCGCATCCCCGCGAGATGTGGGACTGGCTGGACGACCACGAGCACGCCCCGGCCTGCGGTGGGAGCCACGATGCCGACTGAGCGGTTCGAGGTGCCGGGCACGCCGGTCTTCGACGGGGAGACCAGCCGGCGCGGCTTCCGGATGAACAAGCTGTTCATGAGCCTGCGCTTCGCCGAGAACCGGGAGCGGTTCCTGGCCGACGAGGCGGCCTACTGCGAGGAGTTCGGCCTGGCGCCGGAGCAGCGGGAAGCTGTCCTGAACCGTGACTGGCAGGCCATGACCGACCTCGGCGGCAGCATCTTCTACGTCTACAAGCTGGCCATGATGGACGGCCGGTCGATGCAGTACCTCGGGGGTGTCTTCACCGGGATGACCGAGGAGGAGTTCGTGGCGGCGATGCGCGCAGGAGGGCGGTCCGATGCCGGCTGAGGTGATCTGGGGCCTGGCGACCTCGCACGTCCCGTCCATCGGGGCCGCGATGGACCGCGGCATGACACAGGACCCGAACTGGAAGGCGCTGTTCGACGGCTACGAGCTGGCCCGCGAGTGGCTGGCGCAGCACGAACCGGACGTCGCGATCGTGGTCTACAACGACCACGCCAACGGCATCGACCTGGACATCGTCCCCACCTTCGGGATCGGCACCGCGGACCGGTACGCCGTGGCCGACGAGGGCTTCGGCAAGCGGCCGGTGCCCGACGTGATCGGTGACCCGGAGCTGTCCCTGCACCTCCTGGAGAGCCTGGTCGACGAGGGCTTCGACCTCACCGTGTTCCAGGAGTTGGACGTCGACCACGGGTTCACCGTGCCACTGTCGGTCTGGACGCCGGATCCGGGCGACGCCTGGCCCTGCCCGGTGATCCCGCTGCTGGTGAACGTGATCCAGTACCCGCAGCCCACCGCGGCGCGCTGCTACGCCCTGGGCAAGGCGATCGGCCGCGCGCTCGCGAGCTACCAGAAGGACATCACGGTCGGCATCCTCGGCACCGGGGGCATGTCGCACCAGCTGGCCGGGCGCCGCGCGGGCTTCATCAACCCCGAGTTCGACGCCATGTGGCTCGAGTCGATCGAGAAGGACCCGGCCGGGCTCGCCGCGCTCAGCCGGGAGGAGCTGATCCGTCAGGCGGGCTCCGAGGGCATCGAGCTGATCATGTGGCTGATCATGCGCGGCGCGATGAACGACCAGGTGGCCAAGGTGCACTCGCACTACTTCGTGCCGGCGTCGAACACCGCCGCCGGTCTCGCTCTGTACGACAACCGCCTGCCCGCCCGATCATCCTGAGCCCCGGGCGCCCGGGTGGGTCGGCGCAGATAGCCGCCGCCGTCACGGACGATCGTCTGGCCGGTGATCATGCGGGCGGCGGTGGCCTTGGAGTAGGGGCAGATGGTGTGGGTTCGCTCCATCACCGCCCGGGCCTGATCGGGCTGCAGCCGTGGGGCGCGGAAATCCAGCTCGACGGCGAGTTGGAAGTCGCTGGGCTCCTCCTCGAGGAAGTGCACGCGTGCCGTGACGTGCGAGTCCCGCAGCGCATCGCGGGACAGCCCGAGCTGCGCGAGGGCGAACCGCATCGCGCTGTGGAAGCAGGCGGCACAGCCGGCGGCGAAGAGCTGCTCGGGGGAACCGGAACGTGTGCTGCGAGTGTCTACCCGAGACCGCCGCTCAGCGGATGAACCGGTCGACGTGGTCGGCGCCGAGGCCGACGTGGTCGTGGTGCACCCGAGCGTTCTCGATCTCGGTGAAGACGTCCTCGACCCCGACGGCATCGCCGTCCGGGTCGGCGTAGATGTAGGCGTCCGTGAGGTGGAACAGGGTGGCCGCCTCGTCCACCCCGTCCGGCACCTCGATGGTGTGGGTCTCGCCGGGCGGCTCGAAGGAGTGTCCGCCCGCCTCGGCCCAGCGGTCGTGCTCGACGGCGCAGCGGGGCCACCGCGCAAGCGCGCCGCCGACCGGACGGGCGGACGGCGGCGCGCCGCTCCGGAGAAGGCCTCAGGCCTGCGCGAGAGCGACCACCGGCGTCTCCTGATCCTGCCCGGCCCGGAAGTGGGGGATGACGTCGGTCGCGAAGATCTCGGTGTTGCGCCGGGTCATCTCGGCCGACATGTCACCCATGGCGAGCATCGTCATGATCTGCCCGAAACCGAGCTCGTCACGCAGCTCGCCGATCCGGTTCCGGACGGATTCCGGCCCCCCGACGATGACGTACCCCTGCTCGACGAGCTCCTCGAAACTGAGTTCGGGGTACGGCTTCATGCCCGACGTCAGCAGCCCGCGCATCGCCGGGGCCGACATGTACCCGGGCGGGAACACGATCTCGGCGCCCTGCCGCAGTCCCTTGTGGAACAGCCACTCCACGTGCTGCCGGGCCTCACGCAGCGCGGAGGAGTCCGATTCCCCGATGAACACCGGGGTGGCCAGCGCGATGTTCTCCGGGTCGGGCTCGTAACCCAGGTCGGCGGCGGCCTTGCGGTAGCCGTCGAACCAGGTCTTGACGACCTTGGTGGGCGCGTACACCGACACGTACATGTAGCGGTTCTCCGCCACCCAGCGCATGGTCTCCGGGCTACCGGCCCCCGGCACCGCGATCGGCGGGTGCGGGGCCTGCAGCGGCCGGGGCCACACGTTCACGTAGCGGTACTCGTAGTGCTCCCCGGTCCACTGGAAGGGCCCCTCGGTCGTCCAGGCCTTCTTGATCAGGTCGTGCGCCTCGTTGAACCGGGACCGGGACTCGGCCGGGCTGACGCTGTGCGCGTAGTGCTCCCAGCCGATGCCGCGGACGAAACCGGAGACCAGCCGCCCCTTCGTCAGGTGGTCGAGCATGGCGATCTCCTCGGCGACCCGCAGCGGGTTGCCCCGGATCGGGATGGCGTTGCCGAGCACCATGATCCTGGAATGGGAGGTGCGCCGGGCCAGTGCCGCGGCCATCACGTTCGGCGAGGGCATCATCCCGTAGCCGGACTGGTGGTGTTCGTTGACGACGATGCCGTCGTAGCCCAGCCGGTCGGCGTACTCGAGTTCGTCGAGGTAGCGGTGGTAGAGCTCGACACCCTTGGCCGGGTCGAAGTGCCGGTTGGAGAACGTCAGCGACATCGACGGGTACTTCTCCACGTCGTCGAAGTCGTCGGGCAGGTAGGGGTAGGGCATGAGGTGGAAGAAGTTGAACTTCATGATCAGCTCTCCGGGGCGGGTAGCGGGGCGTCAGTCGGCCAGGAAGTCGGCCACGGCGGCGGTGACGGCGTCCGGGCGCTCGCCGTGGAGGGCGTGCCCGCAGCCGTCGACGACGACGAGTTCGGCGTCCGGGATCGCGGCGGCGTAACGCTCGCAGTGCGCCCGCGGAATGATCCGGTCGTGCTCGGCGGCCACCACCCGGGTGGGCGCCGAGATGCGACGCAGCCGGCCTTCCAGCTTCGGGTTGCTCAGGTACGGCTTCCACCCGAAGCGGGCCAGCGCGCCGAGATCGCGGTAGGACCGCAGGATGTCCTCGACGCCGGGCTCGGTGGCGAGCAGGCTCTCGACGATTCCGGGATCGTGGAACAGGGCCCGCAGCAACTGCGGCGGCGTCATGATGAACAGATCGGCCACCGGGTGTTCGGGAATGCGCAGGCCGGCCGGGCCGAGCAGGACGAGCTTGCGCACCCGGTGCGGCGAGTGCACGGCGAGCTCGGCGGCGAGCCAACCTCCGAACGACGCGCCGACGAGGTCGACCTGGTCGAGCCCGAGCCGGTCCAGGACGTCGAGATAGTGATAGACGAGATCGTCCATCGCCCGCACTTCCGGGAGATCGTCCGACAACCCGAAGCCAGGGTGGTCCGGGGCGATCAGGTCGAACCGCTCGCTGATGAGCTGGTGGTGCGGTCCCCATTCGCCGGCTCCGCCGGCTGCGTGCAGGAACAGCACCGGGCGCCCCGATCCCGCGCGGAAGTAGCTGATGGCGCCGCTCCCGATCTCCAGGCGCCGCGCGGAGGCGGCGGTGGGCTGTTCGACGGTCGTGGTCACAGGTCCTCCTGTTCGACGAGGCGAGCGGCAGGCAGCCGCGGACGGGCCGGCCCGGACCGGGCGGACCGAGGCGGGACGACGCAGCTCGGATCGGACTCGTGGTCACGCCACCGCGTCGGCTCGCCGTGAGCGGACGAGGGGTGTGAGGCACGCAACCCTCTGGTGCGGCAGACGGTAGGGCGGGCGGTTCACACCCGCGAGCCGCTTCCTGCAGCCCTGGGCCGGTTCCTGCATCGACATCGCGGTGGTCGCGACCTTGACTTCCGAATGAACGCCGACGAATCTGACGGCATACGGACAAATGTCCGCCGCAGGGAGGCGAGCATGGGCAGATTTCCGGAGCCGAGGACGTCGACGGAACTGCATGACGGCATCGATCTCGTTCCCGGTCGCGCCACGGGGTTCTCGACCCGGGATCCGCACGAGGCGAAGATCCGTACCGAGGAGCTGCTGAACTGCGGCCACACGATGGTGGTGCTCGATCGTGCCAGCCCGTTCCGGGCGCGGGTGAGCTACGCGTCGATGGACGGCTTCGGGCTGATGTCGTCGACGTACGGGTCGCCGGTCGAGATCGTCTGCGGCCCGCCGATCCCGTGGGTGACGGTCAGCTTCATCGCCGGTGGCACGGCGGCCTTCACACAACGCGGCGCCGACACCGCGCTGGTCGGTTCCTCGCGCGCGGCGGTGCTGGCCTACGACCGGGGCGTGGCGATGCGGTGGCCTGCCGGGGTCGATCAGCTCATGGTGACGATCGCGAAGTCCCGCGTGGAGAAGTTCCTGCGGCGGTTGCTGAACGAGCCGCTGCGCGAACCGATCCGGTTCGACACCGCACTCGACCTCGACGGCGACGGGCGCGGTGTCGTCGCGGCGGTGTCGACCCTGCGCCGCGCGCTGGCCACGTGCGGGCCGGGCGGGCCGGCGCCCGTACTGGCCGCGGAGGTCGAGCACAGCGTGGTGTCGGCGCTGCTGTTCGGGCAACGCCACAACTACACCGACGCGGTCTTCGCCCCGCCCGCCCTGCCGTCGTCGCGGGTCGTCGGCCGGGTCGTCGAGCTCATCGAGTCCTCGACCGATACCGCCTTCACGGTCGCGGACCTGGCCGCGTTCGCCGGGGTGAGCGAGCGTTCGCTGCATGCCGCGTTCCGCCGCCGGCTCGGCGCGTCGCCGATGGCCTACGTGCGCCGGCTGCGCCTGGAGCGGGTGCACGAGGAACTGCTGCGGCTCGAACCGAACGGGACGAACACCGTCACCGAGGTCGCCCTCCGCCACGGGTTCACCCACGGCGGCCGCTTCGCCGCGGCCTACCGCGCCCGCTTCGGCGAGTCCCCCTCCGACACCCTCCGTCGCTGACGCCGCTCATCCGGTTGTGGCGGCCGCGGCCTGCGCGGCGAGGATGCCGGACAGGGCGGTGGGGGCGGAGAAGAAGGGGGAGTGGTCGCAGGCGAGCTCGATCGACTCGTCGGCTCGGGCGGCGCATGCGCGCTGTGCCTCGACCCGGACCGTGCGGTCGCCGGTGCACACCACGTACGTGCTGGGCAGCCTCGTCCAGGCCGGGTCGGGGACCGGCTCCCGCGGAACCTGGCTCCACATCGGCCGCCACCGCGTCGCGGCCAGCGCGGCGAGGTTGCGCGGTGAGCCGCTGTAGAGCACGTCGCCGGCGGCCGGGGTGAGGGTGACCGCGCCGTCGTCGCGGACGGCCCAGGCCGCTCGGAACTCCGGGTGCCCCCACCGCGGGGTGAGCGCGGCGGGGGACTCGCCGGGGGCCGGCATCCGGGCGGCGACGAACACCAACCGGCTGGCCTCGTGACCACCCGCGGCCACCGGGAGCCCGCCATAGCTGTGCGCGACGAGGACGACCGGATCGTTTCCGATCGCCCGTACCGCCTCGCGCACGGCGCCGGTGTCGTCGGCGAACGAGGTCAACGGCAGGTCCAGGGCCGTCGCTCGAATCCCGGCCCGGTCGAGCCGTTCCAGCACCGGGGCCCAGCACCAGCCGTCGTGGTTGGCGCCGTGGACCAGCAGGACGTGCCCGGTCACCGCCAGTGGTTGTTGCTGGTGTGGTCCCCCTCCAGCCAGGCCTTCAGCTCCGCGCGGGCGGTCCTGCGGCGCTCGGCGTCGGAGTCCTGGACCCCCGGGGCGTCGGCGGTGAACTCCAGCAGCAGGCCGTTGGGATCGGAGGTGTAGAGCGAGCGGCAGTAGCCGTGTTCGAGGACATAGGTCTCCTCGGGCTTCCAGCCGGCGTCCTCGAGGCGCTTCGCGATGGCGTTCTGCACCTCGTCGGTGACCTTCAGCGCGATGTGCTGGAAGGGGGAGAACGGCATCTCGGGGCCGAACTGTTCCTGGTCGGCAGGGTCGGCGAACTGGAAGAAGGCCAGCGCGCTGCCGTCGCCGAGGCCGTAGAAGGTGTGGCAGTAGGTGCGGACGGCGCCGAAGAGTTCGTCGGCTTCCTTCCAGGTGGCGACCAGCGGCAGGCCGATGACGTCCTCGTAGAAGGCGCGGGTGGCCTCCTGGTCGCGGGTGACGTAGGCGTTGTGGTGCAGTCGGGACGGCAGCGTCGAGACGTCCGGGGTGCTGGTCATGACGTGACTCCTTCGGCAGGGCAGGGCTCGGCGACGGCCGGGCAGATGGGATGGAGGCGCTCCGGCCGGCGGTCGGCCCGGAGCGCGCAGTAGTGCGCGGTGCGGCTCAGCGCCCGTGGGTGCTGGCGCTGTGGTAGTCGGTGTAGGTGTAGGGGTTGTCGAGGACCGTGGTCTCGGGCACGTCGGGGTTCATGCCCTTCTCCCACGCTTCCTCGCCGAGGGTCGAGCGCAGGTGCTCGACGGTCTGCTCGACCGTCCGCCGCGCGGCCGCGAGGTCGACGCCGAGCAGGCGATGGTCGTGCTTGACCACGCGGCCGTTGACGAGCACGGTGTGCACGTCGCCGCGCTGGGCCTGGAAGGCCACGTGCCCGTAGGGGTTGAGCAGCGGGAACATCACCGGCGAGTGGTCGTTCTTGATCAGTACGAGGTCGGCCTTCTTGCCCACTTCGATGCTGCCGAGGTCGCGGTCGCGGCCCAGGGCGCGGGCTCCGCCGCGGGTCGCCCAGCCGACGACCTGTTCGGCGCGCAGCGCCGCGTGGGTGACCGTCTCGCCCGTGGCGTGGGCCTCGAGATGCTCGCGGGAGCGGTCGGCGCCCAGCGTGGTGCGCATGGCTGTGAACAGGTCCCCGCTCCACCAGACCGTGGTGTCCATCGACAGCGACACCGGGATGCCGTGCGACCGCAGCGCCCAGGTGGGCGGGTAGCCCTGGCCGGCGCTCTGCTCGCTCTCGGTGGAGACCGAGACCGATCCGCCGGTGGCGGCGATGCGGTGGTAGGAGTCCGCGGACAGCGATGCGCTGTGCACGTAGACGGTCTCGGGGGTCATGAAGCCGTGGTCGTGCATGAGCCGGATGCCGTCGTCGCCGGTGGCGCCCCAGACCCCGGCGTGCGTGGTGACCGCGACGCCCAGGTCCCGGGCCGCCTCGAAGGCGGGCTTCTCGGGGAAGGCCGGATCGCCGATGACGTCGAAGGCGATCTGGAAGCCGAGCATGTCGTCGCCGGTGAGGCGCCGACCGACGAAGTCGCGGAACTCCGGCGCGGTGGCCCACTCGGCCGGGGCCTGCTGGATGTTGCCGTAGGCCAGCACGAACCGGCCGGGGACCGCCTGCAGCGCGTCGACGGCCGCGTCGGCGTGCTGGGTGGTCTGGAGTCCGTGAGACCAGTCCACGCAGGTCGTGACACCCGCGTCGATCGCCTCGATCGCGCCGAGCAGGTTGCCGGCATGGACGTCCTCGGGGCGGAAGGCCTTGCCCCACTCCAGGTAGTACCAGACGAAGTACTGGGTCAGGGTCCAGTCGGCACCGTATCCGCGCATCGCGGTCTGCCACATGTGCCGGTGGGTGTCGATCATGCCTGGCATCACGATGCCGTCGCTCGCGTCGATCTCGACGGTGCCGTCGGGCACGGTCAGGGCCGGGCCGATCGCGGCGATCCGGTCGTCGACGACCAGGACGTCGCCGCGCGGCAGCACCTGCTTGGCGTCGTCCATGGTGAGCACGGTGCCGCCGCGGAGCACCACAGGACGTCCGGGGCCGAACTCCGTCGGATCGCTCATCGCTCGCTCCTTCGCGGTGGCGGGACCGGGGGCGGACGTCTGTCCGCAATACGGTCAGCCGGCGGTCCGCGTCACTTTCGCCGACCTGGCGCCCTGCTGTCAATCCGCTACCTGCACCGCGCTCGCTGCAGATTTCGGCCGGTTGTGTCCGCAGAGCGGACAGTCGGTGGCTACCCTGCGGGAACGCTGTCGAGGTGAGGAGTCGCGTCATGCCGCGCGAAGGGACCGGACCGGATTTCATCGAGGCGCTGGCCCGTGGTCTGGAGGTCATAGCCGCGTTCGGGCCCGGCAGGCCGACGATGTCGCTGACCGAGGTCGCCACCGCGACCGGGCTGGCCAGGCCGACGGCCCGGCGCATCCTGCTCACCCTCACCGAGCTCGGGTACGTGCGCTCGGGGGAGCGCGGATTCGCGCTGACCCCGCGGGTGCTGGAGCTGGGGATGGCCTACGTGCGGTCGATGGGCCTGTGGGACGTCGCCCGCCCGCACATGGAACGCCTGGTCGCCCGGACGAACGAGTCGTGCTCGATCGCCCAGCTCGACGGCTCGGACATCGTCTACGTCGCCCGGGTCGCGGTGCCGAAGATCGTGTCGTTGGCGGTGCAGATCGGCACCCGGTTCCCGGCGCTGCAGACGTCACTGGGCAAGGTGCAGTTGGCGGCGCTGCCGGCCGACGAACTGGACCGGGTGCTGGCCGAGCCGAGCCGGTCGGGTCTGGTGCCGCGCTGGCAGCCCGGCCGCGCCGAGCGCGACGCCGAGCTGCGTGAGGTGCGGGCGCGGGGCTGGGCGCTGACCGACGAGCAGCTCACCCGTGGCATCCGGTCGGTCGCCGCGCCGCTGCGCGACGGGTCGGGCCGGGTGATCGCGGGCATCAACGTCAACACCCACGCCGCGGAGACGTCGGTCGAACGGCTGCTCGAGCACCATCTGCCGCTGCTGCTGCAGACCGCGGGGGACATCAGCGCGGACTTCGCGCGCCTGGAGGCGGCGCCACACGTGACGGTGAGCGCCTCGTAGTCACGCCGCGGTCGGCCGCCGGTCTTGACGGGCCGTCGTCCGGCGCGAACAATCCGCCCCAGCGGACAGGCGTCCGCTGGACGGACGAGGAGGCCTTCGGATGGCAGACGTCGCAGCCCGGGACGAGCGCGGGCCGGGCGGGCCGCTGTCGGGGCTGCTGGTCGCCGACTTCTCCCGCGTGCTGGCCGGCCCGTACGCGACGATGCTGATGGCGGACCTGGGCGCCGAGGTGATCAAGGTCGAGGGTCCGCAGGGCGACGAGACGCGCACCTGGATGCCGCCGGTCCGGGACCAGGTGTCCACCTACTACCTGGGTGTCAACCGCGGCAAGCGGTCGATCGCGCTGGACCTGCGCGACCCCGCGGACGCCGAGGTGGCCCGGGAACTCGCTCGCCGGGCCGACGTGCTGATCGAGAACTTCAAGCCGGGCGGACTGGCCAAGTACGGGCTGGACTACGACAGCGTGCGCGCCCGCAACCGGCGCATCGTCTACGCCTCGATCAGCGGGTTCGGGTCCGGGGCGGGCGCGCACGTGCCGGGTTACGACCTGATGGTGCAGGCGATCTCCGGGCTGATGAGCCTGACCGGGGACCCGGACGGGCCGCCGTACCGGGCCGGCATCTCGGTGTTCGACGTGATGGCCGGCAACCACGCCGTCATCGGCATCCTTGCCGCCCTGCGGCACCGCGACGCGACAGGGCAGGGCCAGCACGTCGAGGTCAACCTGCTGTCCTCGGCGCTGACCGGACTGGTCAACCACAGCTCGGCCTACGCCGCCGGCGGCGTGGTGCCCTACCGGATGGGCAACGCGCACCCGAGCGTGTTCCCCTACGAGCCGCTGCCCACCGCGGACCGCGACCTGATCATCGCCGCGGCCAACGACGGGCAGTTCCGCAAGCTGTGCGGGGTGCTGGGGATCCCCGAGATCGCCGAGGACCCGCGCTTCGCGCGCAACAAGGACCGGACCGCCAACCGGGAGGAGCTGCGCCCGATCCTGGTCGAGCGGCTCGCCACCCGCGGGGCCACCGAGTGGTTCGACGCGCTCGTCGCGGTCGGAGTGCCCTGCGGGCCGATCAACACCATCGACGGCGGCTTCGCGATGGCCGAGCGGTTCGGGCTCGACCCGATCGTGCAGGTCGGCCAGGGCGACCGCGCCATCCCGACCACCCGGCACCCGATCCGGTTCTCGGAGACCCCTGCGCACTACGAGCTGCCACCGCCCGACCTTGACGAGCACGGCGTGGAACTGCGCAAACGGCTCACCACCCCGCAGGAGGACGACCGTGGCTGAACAGATCGAGCGGCCGCAGTACCCCACCGCGCTGGGCGCCTCGGACCCGAAGTCGATCACTCTGCTCGGCCAGGACCTGGCCGAGGACGTGATGGGCAAGGTCGGGTTCGGCGAGCTCGCGTACTGGCTGGCCACCCAGCGCCGGCCCACCCCCGGCCAGACCCGGGTGTTCGAAGCGGTGCTCGCCGCGCTGGCCGACCACGGCTTCACACCGACCGCGATCGTCACCCGGCTGACCTACCTGTCCGCGCCGGACTCGATCCAGGGCGCGCTGGCGGCCGGGCTGCTCGGCGGGGGGTCGCGCTTCCTCGGGGTCACAGAGGACACCGGCGCATTCCTGCACGACGTGGTGTCCTCCGTGGACGGTCCGCTGCCCGCCGACGAGGCGGGCTGGGACGCACTCGCGCTCGAGACGCTCACCGCCCAGCGGGCGGCCCGCAGGTTCGTCCCGGGCCTGGGCCATCACGTGCACAAGCAGGGCGACCCGCGCACCCCGCGGCTGATGCAGATCGCGCGCGAGGAGGAACTGTTCGGGCCGCACCTGTCGCTGTTCGCAGCGATCGGCCGGGTGCACCCGCAGGTGCTGGGCAAGACGCTGCCGCTCAACGGCGCCGGGGTGTGCGGGGCCGCGCTGACCGACCTCGACCTGCCGATCGAGCTGCTCCGCGGGTTCGCCCTGCTCGCCCGCACCGCCGGGCTGATCGGCCAGCTCGCCGAGGAACTACGCCACCCGGTGGGTAACGAGATCTTCCTGTCGGTCGATCTGAACAACCGGTCGGTGCCACCTGATCCCTACACCCCGGAGCCGGAGACCGACGGAGGTCGTCATGGCTGAACTGGTCGCGGTGATCGCGTCCACCCACCATCCCTTCTACCACCGGGCCAGCACGTCGACCGGTGCGGACCGCCCGCCGTTCGCCGACGAGTGGGTGCGCAAGGTCGAGGCGTTCCGGGAGACGCTGACGAGGGCCCGTCCCGACGTGCTGGTGATGGTCGGCTCCGACCACTTCCACCAGCTGTGGCTGGACAACATGCCGCAGTTCCTGGTGGGCAAGGCCCCGTTCTACGACGCGAACTTCTACAACGAGGAGCGCGAGTTCGGGCTGCCGAAGATGCTGCTCAAGGGCCAGGAGGACCTGTCGGAGTACGTGCTGCGGGAGGGCCTGGACGCCGGGTTCGACCTGGCGTTCTCCAACGAGCTGCGGATCGACCACTCGATCACCTGCCCGATCATCACGCTGCGGCCCGAGGCCGACCTGCCGATCGTGCCGGTCTACACCAACATCTTCGCCCCGCCGCTGCCGCAGCCGAAGCGGTTCGTCCAGCTGGGCCGCACGATCCGGCAGCTGATCGAGTCCTGGCCGTCGGACAAGCGGGTGGCAGTGATCGGCACCGGGCACCTGTCACTGGAGCTGGGCGGCCCGCGGCAGTTCGGGCCGCACGGCCCGGACCCGCAGTTCGATCAGAAGGCCGTCGAGTGGATCTCGTCCGGGGACATCGAGGGCTGCCTCGCCGAGGTGACCCTGGACAGCCTGCACGCCCCGGGCAACGCCACCCACGGCTTCATGGACTTCATGCTGATGATGGGCGTCGCCGGTGAGGGCCGGAAGGCCGACTACGTCGACACCTACGACCTGTTCCACACCATGGAGGCCTACTTCACCTGGTACCCGGACGGCGGTGTGCGATGAGCAGGTACCTGCTGAACAAGTTCCTGTTCACCGTCGACCGCGACCCGCAGCTGGTCGAGCGCTACCGCGAGGACCCCGTGGGCACCGTCGCGTGGTGGGAGGCCGAGCAGGCCAACCGCATCCTCAACTGCCACGACGGTGAGGCCAGCACCTGGCTGTGCCTCGACGACACCGAGCGCGCCGCGCTCGCCGGGCACGACTACCCGAAGCTGTTCGCGCTCGGCGCGCACCCGTTCCTGACGCTGACCCTGTTCATCGCGATGTTCGAACGCGACTACGCCGAGCCGCTCGGGTTCCAGAAGGAGTACGCGCAGCGGCTCGCGCACTTCTCGCTGCCCTACCCCGACATCGCCACCTGACCATGCGCGCCGCCGTGATCGAGACGCCCGGCCGGCCGCCCACGGTGGTCGACCGGGAACCGCCGCAGGCCACAGCGGAGCAGGTGCTGGTCGAGGTGGCCGCCGCGCCGATCACTCCGCTGGACCTGCTGTGCGCGACCGGGACGTCCTACTTCGGCGTCCCGCAGACGCCGTACGTGCCCGGCGTGCAGGGAGTCGGCACGGTGGCCGGCCGGCCGGTCTGGTTCCCCACCGCGGCCGGGATGGCGCCGGGCGACGGCAGCATGGCCGGCCTCGCCGCGGTCCCGCGGGCCGATCTCGTCGCGCTGCCCGACGGCGTCGCCCCGGTGCTCGTCGCGGCGCTCGGGCTCTCGGCGGTCGCGGCGCACATGGCCCTGACCTGGCGCGGTGAGCTGACCGCGGGGGAGCAGGTGCTCGTGCTGGGTGCGGGCGGGGTGGTCGGGCAGGCTGCGGTCCAGCTCGCGCGCAGCGCCGGTGCCCGCCGGGTGATCGCCGGTGCCCGCTCGGTCGCCGCGCAGGACCGGGCGGAGCAGGCAGGCGCCGACGCCGTGGTCGCCCTCGACACCGACGACGTCGCAGAGCTGGCCGCGCGGTTCGAGGCGGCCTGCGACGGGCCGGTGGACCTCGTGATCGACCCACTGTTCGGCGTGCCGGCCGCCGCCGCGGCCCGCACCCTGCGTCCCGGCGGGCGGCTGGTCAACCTGGGCGGCTCCGCCGCGGAGACCAGCCCGATCGACTCCTCCACGTTGCGCAGCCGGTCGCTGCGGGTGCTCGGGTACACCAACAACGAGCTCACCCGCGAGCAGCGCGGTGCCGCCGTGGCCGCGGTCGCCGAGCAGGCCGCCCGCGGCGCGCTGACCGCGGCCCACGAGATCGTGCCGATCGACGACGTCGCCGCGGCCTGGGAACGCCAGGCGGCCGGCACGGCGGCCGGCCGGATCGTGCTGACCCCCTGACCGCCGTTTCCCGAGGAGGACCCGTGCCATCGTCGCCACTGCTGCCGACGTCGCTGGTCGGCAGCTATGTCCAGCCCGACTGGCTGATCGACCGCGGCAAGCTCGCCGGCCGGTTCCCGCCCCGGGTGCGCGCCACAGAGCTGTGGCGCATCGACCCCGAGTACCTGGCCCAGGCACAGGATGACGCCACCCTGCTCGCGATCCGCGCTCAGGTCGACGCCGGGCTCGACATCATCACCGACGGGGAGATCCGCCGGGAGAGCTACTCCAACCATTTCGCCACCGCGCTCGAGGGCGTCGACGTCGACAACCCCGGCACCGCGCTGGACCGCAGCGGCCATCCCAACCCGGTCCCGCGGATCATCGGCCCGATCCGGCGCCCGCGCCCGGTCGAGGTCGAGGATCTGCGGTTCCTGCGCGCGCACACCGACCGCACGATAAAGATGACCGTGCCGGGGCCCTTCACGATGTCTCAGCAGGCGCAGAACGACTACTACCCCGACGCCGAGGCCGCGGCGATGGCTTACGCGGCGGCGGTCAACGCCGAGATCCGCGACCTGTTCGCCGCCGGCGCGGACATCGTGCAGATCGACGAGCCCTACATGCAGGCCCGCCCCGACGCCGCCCGCGGCTACGGCCTGGCCGCGCTCAACGCCGCGCTGGACGGTGTCACCGGGACCACCGCGGTGCACATCTGCTTCGGCTACGCCGCGATCATCCATGACCGGCCCGAGGGCTACTCGTTCCTGCCCGAGCTGGCCGGCTGCCCGGTCGACCAGATCTCCATCGAGACCGCCCAGTCCGGGCTCGACCTCGGCGTGCTGTCCGACCTCACCGACAAGACGATCATCCTCGGGGTCGTCGATCTGTCCACTCCGGACGTGGAGTCGCCCGAACTGGTCGCCGAGCGCACCCGCCGCGCGTTCGACCGGATCCCACCCGAGCAGATCGCGATCGCCACCGACTGCGGCATGAAGTACCTGCCCCGCTCCAGCGCCGAGGGCAAGATGCGAGCCATGGCGGACGCAGCGCGCCTGCTGCGCGCGGAGCTGTCCGCGGCCTGAGGCCCGGCGGGCTCTCCCTGGGGTACAGCCGACACAAATCAGGCGCTGATACAGCCGCCGGTTAGGCTGATGTGCCCCGCGCAGACGTTGCAGGCGACGAAGCGCGGAGTACGCCCGGCCCGAGCACGTCACCGAAGGGGACCTCGACCGGCGGGGCGGTTCGACTCGTTTCCTACCGAAGGGGGCCGGTTCACGGTGGCGCAGGACGTCACGCATCTGCCGTCGATTCAAGGCGAGCAGCAGCAGGAGGCCGGGTGGGTCCGGGCGTCGGACGAGGACGTGGACCAGTACGTCGACCGGGTGTCTGACGAGGTCCTGGCCTGCCGGGAGCGGGGCCGGCACCTGTTCCCGACGATCCGGCAGGCCGGTATCAACTTCTCCGGTGTCGACGACGACGGGCTGTTCGTGCGCCGGCTCACCTGCACCTGCTGCGCGCTGGCGGTGAAGGTGGAGAAGTGGGAAGGCGTCCGACGAGGTCGGCGGGTGCGGTTCCAGCGGGTCGCGTCGCATCTTGAGTACCGGATCGGTGTTGACGGTCAGAGCTATCTCGCGCCGTCGGGCCGGGGTCACATGACTCCGCGGCAGATCGCCGACTCGGTGGCGTCGAAGGCCTTGCAGGGTCAGAGTTTGGCGGCGCTGCGGAAGGCGGCTCAGCGCGCCGGGGCCACGGCCGGGGACAAGTAGGAGGGCCACCTGTGGGAGTCCGGCAGATCCGGTACTGCGACATCTCCGGTACGGAGCCCGCTGAGTCGCACGAGATCAATATCGACCAGATGCGGATCGAGATCGATCTCAGCGGGGCGGAGTACGAGCGGTTGCTCGAGATTCTGGGGCCGTACATCGATGCGGGCCGGGTCGAGGCCGCCGCCCGGAACGTCAGGACCGCGCGGCCCGGCGGGGCCGGTGGGTCGTCCGCCCTCACCCCCGACGAGCGGGCCCGGCTCAAGCAGTGGGCCGCCTCGGCAGGCATCGACCTGCCGCCGAAGGGACGGTTCAAGCGGGCGATCATCGATCAATGGCGCGCCCAGGACCAGGGATGACACGGTTGCGAACGGCGGCACCATGGGCGGGTGAACGAGCCGGTCCGCGATGAGGACATGCGGGCCTCCGAGGCCGAGCCTGGTGTCGGCCACCACCGGCGAGGTCATCTGCCCCTGGCTCATGTGGACCGTGCTGCCGCTCGTCGTACCCGGGGTGCTCTACGTCGCCGGGATCGGATGCCACCCCGTGCGTTCCGACGGCCCGGCCGACGACCTGTGCGGGTCGCCGGACAGGCCCAGGTGACATGCCGACAGCCGCATGAGGCACGGTGGAGGTGCATCAACGTGCGGCGTCGGCGCTCGCAGAGCGCCGTGGGAGGTAGACGTATGACCGATTCACACCAGCCCGATCAGCCGGCAGGCGAGGAGACTCCCGGCCAGGACCGGGCGCCCGCCCGGATCAAGGACCAGGCCGGTGAGCGCCCCGCGCAGCAGGCCCTGCCCGCCGAGGCGCAGCACACCGGGGCCGAGGACCACCAGGCCGAGGACCACCAGGCCGAGGACCACCAGGCCGAGGACAACCAGGCCGAGGACAACCAGGCCGAGGACAACCAGGCCGAGGACAACCAGGCCGAGGACAACCAGGCCGAGGACAACCAGGCCGGGGACCCTCGCGCCGAGGACAGCCGGACCCAGGGCACCGAGACCGAGGACACCCAGGCCCAGGGGGCCCCTGACGCCCCGCAGAAGGCGGGTAAGAAGGGTCTGCTCCTCGGGCTCGGTGTCGGTGCGGTCGTGGTCGTCGCGCTGGTGCTCACCGCCTTCGTCTGGCCGGGCTTCCTCGCCGGCCCGGGCAAGCCGGATGGCAAGGCGGCGGAGGCGGTCGCGGCACTGGCCAGCAAGGACCCCGGGCAGTTGGAGAAGGTCTCCTGCCACGGTCCCGACGGCAAGGCGACCACGCAGATGCCGGCGCAGGCTCTGCAGCTGATCCAGGCCGCCAAGCAGACCGGCCCGCCGCAGCTGTTGCTGGACACCCAGGCGGTGGCGCCGGTCGACCTCACGCTGAGCGCGCAGGGCCAGACGCAGAACCTCCAGGCCGACGTGGTGCTCGGCGTGACCAACGGCGAATGGTGCATGAACGGTATCTCGCAGCGGCAGTAGCCGGGCGCGTGGATGACCTGCGCCCACCGCGCTGCGCGTACGAGGGCCTCGTGACCCGACGCGTCCGGGATGCTCCGGGCCGTGCTGCCATCATGGCCGGCGTTGTCATCGCCGGCCCGTTGTCGATCCACACTGGATGGACGCGGTGCCCTGACGTCCGGAGGACGTCCATGTCACCGTTCCCGCGCGTCCCTGC
The DNA here is from genome assembly GCF_012911935.1 of Pseudonocardia acidicola. Classification (GTDB taxonomy): domain Bacteria; phylum Actinomycetota; class Actinomycetes; order Mycobacteriales; family Pseudonocardiaceae; genus Pseudonocardia; species Pseudonocardia acidicola. Next base: position 26,569 of record NZ_JAAXLA010000037.1, read on the forward strand.
GCCGCGCGCCTGCCGTGGGCCCCTGGGTGCTGTTGCGCTCGCGGCGGCGCGGGGAGCGTCGTGAGCAGTACCCTCACCGACCGCCTGCCCGAGTCACCGGCCGCCGGGCCGCGCATGATCCTGGCGGCGAGCCTCGTCGGCACGACCATCGAGTGGTACGACTTCTTCCTCTACGCCACCGCCGCGAGCCTGGTGTTCCCGCGGCTGTTCTTCCCGGTCGGGAACGAGGTCGTCGGCACGCTGCTGGCCTTCGGCACGTTCGCGGTCGGGTTCGTCGCGCGCCCTGTCGGCGGGATCGTGTTCGGCCACATCGGAGACCGGGTCGGGCGCAAGCGCACCCTCGTCGCGACGATGGTCCTGATGGGTGCGGGCACGGCCTTGATCGGCCTGCTCCCCTCCTACGCGTCGATCGGTGTCGCCGCACCGGTGCTGCTGGTGGTGCTGCGGGTGCTGCAGGGCCTCGCGGTCGGCGGCGAGTGGGGCGGCGCCGTGCTGTTGGCCGTGGAGAACGCCCCGCCGGGGTGGCGCGGTCGCTACGGCAGCGTGCCGCAGATCGGGCCCGGGCTCGGGCTGGCGCTGGGCACCGGGGTGTTCGCGCTGCTCGGCGAGGTACTCGACGAGCAGGTGTTCCTGTCCGTCGGCTGGCGGGTGGCGTTCGTGCTCAGTGTCCTGCTCGTCGCGGTGGGGCTGCTGGTGCGCCTGAAGGTCCTCGAGACGCCCGAGTTCCGCAGGGTCTGTGAGAGCGGGGCCACCGCCCGGGTGCCGATCGTGCAGGTCTTCCGCGCCCGGGAGCACCGGCGGGGGATCGTGGCCGGGATGCTCGCCCGCTGGGCCGAGGGTGCCGCTTTCAACACCTGGGGCGTCTTCGCGATCACCTACGCCACCGCGACGGTCGGGATGAGCAAGATCGTGGTGCTGCTCGCGGTCACCGGCGGGGCGCTGCTGATGGCCGCGCTGACCCCGGTGGTCGGTCTGCTCGCGGACCGCTACGGACGCCGGCGGGTCTTCGGCATCGGCGTGGCCGGGTTCGGCATCACCGTCATGCCGTCGCTCGTCGCTGTGCGCAGCGGGGTCGCCTGGCTGGTCGTCGTGGTGCTGCTGGTGCAGCTCGGGGTCTGGTACGCGCTGATGGCCGGGGCCGAATCGACGCTGTTCGCAGAGCTGTTCGACACCGACGTCCGCTACACCGGCATGTCGCTGGTCTTCCAGGGGGCGGGGATCTGGGCTTCGGGGCTGACCCCGGTGTTCCTCACCGGGCTGCTCGCCCTGGGCGGTGGCGAGCCGTGGTGGGCGGCGGGCTATCTGGTGGCGACGGCGGTGGTCAGTATCGCCGCCGTGGTCGCGATGCCGCGGTGGATCGGATGGCGACCGCGGTGGGCCGGGGATGCCCGGTGGTGACCGCTCCGCTCGCCGGGACGCGGACGGGGATCCGGCCCGCCGGGGCCGCCGTGCGGCGCTGAAGCTGCTCCGTGGACGGCCCCGCGGTGGCCACCCGGCGTCGGAGAGGTCGCCGACGTAGGCTTGCAGCCCGACCCGTGTGCTCCCGGTGTGTGCGACTGGAGGACCAGACGTTGGACGCCATGCCTGTCCCCGATGGACGGCCGACCGACCTGAACCCGCTCCTCGGAGCCCCTGTTGCGGACGGGGCCGGCGAGGATGTGATGACGCTGGTGGTCGGGCGCGAGGGCGACGCGGTCGTGGTGGTCGTCGGGGGTGAGATCGATCTGGTCACCGGGGCGCGGTTGGGCGACACCCTGACCGCCGAGCTCACCGCGGGACCGAAGGTCCTGGTGGTCGACCTGGAGCAGGTCCGGTTCTTCACATCGGTGGGGCTGACCGCGCTCGCGCTGGCGCAGCGGATGGCGCAGGAACGGGGCGTCGATCTGCGCGTGGTCGCCACCACTCGCACCACGCTGCGGCCGCTGCAGATCACCGGCATGGTCGACGACCTGGCCATATACCCGAGCCGCACCGATGCCCTGAGCGGCTGTTCCGGGGCGGAGCCGGGCTCGGTCCCGCCGCAGCGGTCCGAGTGACCGCGCCGGTGCACGGCTCGTCGCACCCCGAGGACGCCGGACGCCGAGCCGCAGCTGCCGAGCCGGCCCGGCCGGTGGCGCAGTTGCTCGACGCTGCGTGGTCCGGGGTCGTGGTCGACCCGACCGTCCCGCCGCTGGTCTGTACCGGAATCCTGGGGGAGGCGGCCCGGTTGGCCGAGGTCCGCCGCCGGCTCGGCGAATGGGCCGCGACCGCCGGGCTGCCCGCGCCGAACGTGGAGGACCTCGTGCACGCCAGCTACGAGGCGCTCGCCAACGCCGCCGAGCACGCCTACGCGTCAGGTCCGCAGCAGGTGGACCTGATCGCGGCGCGCACGACCGACGGCCGGGTGCTGGTGACGGTCCGCGACCACGGGCGGTGGCGCCCACCGCCGGCTGATGCCGGGTTCCGCGGACGCGGACTCCTGATGATCAAGGCGATGGCGTACCGGGCCGAGATCCAGCGCGGCCCGAACGGAACGGCGGTGCACATGCAGTGGCGGCTGCCGCCGTCGGCGAGCGGCTGAGGCCGGCCGGCCCGGTGCGCTACCGGGTCTGGCGCAGCACGAGGAGCGCGATGTCGTCGAGCCGGGCCCGGCCGAAGCGCTCGAGCAGCCGTTCGCACATCTGTTCCGGCGCGTCGTCGGCCGAGGCGACGGTACGCAACTCCTCCAGCGCGCCGTCCAGGTCCACATCGCGTTCCTCGACCAGGCCGTCGGTGATCAGCACGATCGACCACGACGGCGGCAGCTCCAGGACCGTGTCCGGAGGCTGCGGACGCCGAAGGCCGAGCATCGGCCCCCGGACCTGCAGGTACTCCGCACCGGTCGGGTCGATGAGCAGCGGCGGCAGGTGGCCCGCGTTGGCGACGGTCAGGCTGTTGCGGTCCGGGTCCAGCAGCAGCACGCAGAGCGTCGCGAACTCCAGCGGGTGAAAGTGGCGCAATGTCCGCTCGAGCCGGTCGAGCAGTGCCCCCGGGCCGTGGCCCTCGATGGCGTAGGCGCGCAGAGCGTGCCGGAGCTCCACCATGACCGTTGCGGCGTGGATGGAGTGTCCGGCCACGTCACCGATCGCGACCAGGAGCCGCCCGCCGCCGAGTTCGACGAACTCGTAGAAGTCACCCCCGATCTCGGCGTTGCGAGCCGCCGGGACGTAGCGCGCTGCGATCTCCAGCCCCGGCAGCTCGGACGGCGGGCTGGGCAGGAAGCTGCGTTGCAGGGTCAGGGCGAGGGTGTGCTCCTCGGTGTAGAGGCGCAGCGAGTCGGCGGCGAGCGCCGCGGCCTGGCCGAGCTGGGCGAGCAGAGTGCTGCGTTCGTCGCGCAGCTCGGCAGCGTGGACGGCGATGCCGGCTGTCGGCCGCCCGCCGCGGGAGCCGAACAGCATCGCCAGGCCCTCGCCGTCGTCCGGGGTACCCGGGACGAGAAGCCGCCATGGCACGCGAGACACCGCGGTGTCCCCGGTGCTCCCGGTCGGCTGGGCCGACAGCGCACGCAGGAAGTCCGGAGCCGCGACGTCGCACACCGGCCCGATCCGCCGCTCGGGGTCCACGGTGGCCCGGCGCAGCGTGCCGTCCGACGCGGTGACCACTGCGACCGACGGGACGCCGAGAACGTCGGAGGCCCCGACCGCGATCGCCCGGGCGAGCTGGTCGAAGCTCGCCGCGGCGTTCATCGCCAGGGTCGCCCTGGTCAGTCGGGTCAGCCGATCGGCGAGTCTCTCCGCGGCCGCCCGGGCCCGGTAATAGCGCAGCACCGATCCGACGGTGGCCAGCAGTTCGTCCGGCTCGACCGGCTCCACCAGATAGGCGTCGGCGCCGCGGGTCAGCCCGTTCACCCGGTCGACACCGCGGATCGCGGTGGCCGACAGATGGATCACGGGCAGCGCCAGCGCGGGGTCGGCCTTGATCCGCTCGCAGACCTCGAAGCCGGTCATGTCGGGCAACCCGACGTCGAGCACGACGAGGTCCACCGGCCAGCGGGCCAGCGCCGCGAACGCCTCGGCGCCGGTGGCCGCCTCGACCACCTGATGCCCGGATCGGCGCAACCAACTGGCGGAGATGTAGCGGCTGGCCGGGGTGTCGTCGACGACCAGGATCAGCGCGGGGTCGTCCGCGTCCGGCCCGCCGGCAACAGTCGTCATCGCGGCCCCCTTACGAGCCGGGTGGCCGCTTCCGCGGCGGCCAGCAGCAGGTCACCGGAGAGGTTCGCCTTGTCCAGCAGGGCTGCGGTGGCGCCGAGGACACGGCGCTGCGCCGCGTCGAGCCCTGCCGAGGTCACCACGACCACGGGGACATCGCCCAGACCCGGGTCCCGGCGCATCTCGGCCAACACCGCCGCCCCGTCGGGTGGCGGGATGTTCAGGTCCAGCAGCACCAGGTCCGGGCGCTCGGAGTGCAGCGCCCGGAGCGCGCCGACCCCGTCGACGGCCTCACTGATCCGATCGGCGCTGCCGTCGAGCGCACGGTGCAGTACCGCCCGGAACGCCGGGTCGTCGTCGACGACGAGCACGGACGCGAATCGGACCGGCCGCACCTCGGCCGCGAGATCGAGCGGAAGCCGAAGGGTCACGGTTGTGCCGCGTCCGGGTTCACTGCCCAGCTCCAGTATTCCGCCCAGGATCCCGGCGAGCCGCCGCGCGTAGGGCAGACCCAGGCCGGTACCACCGGTACGGGACTGCAACTGCCCCGGCACCTGGTAGAACTCCTCGAAGACCCGCCGTTGGTGCTCCACCGGGATCCCGATACCGGTGTCGGCCACCACCACTTCCAGGGTTTCGCCCGGGCGATCGACGCGGGCGCTGCAGCGCACCTCGCCCTGCTCGGTGAACTTCAGCCCGTTACTGACCAGGTTGCGCAGGATGCGCCCGAGCAGCACGGGGTCGGTCCACAACGGCCCCACGTCCTCCGGGTCCTCGACCACCAGTTCCACCGCCGGGGTCGCTGCGACCGGTCGCAGCGCCGCCCGCAGCTGGTCGAACACCGTGCGCAGTTCCGTCGGCTCACGATGGGCCTCGATCTGGCCGGACTCGGCCTTCGCCACATCGAGCAGCTCGTTGACCAGCGCCAGCAGCATCTCGCCCGAGTCGCGGATCAAGTCCACCTGGTAGCGCTGCTCCGCGGTCAGCGGGTCCGAGCCCGGGTCGAGCAGCAGCCGGGACAGCCCCAGCACCGAGTTGAGCGGCGTCCGCAGCTCGTGACTGACGTTCGCCCAGAACCGGGTCTTGCTCTCGCTCGCCTCCCGCAGCCGGGTCGAGGCCTCGTCCAGCTCGGCGTACAGCGCGACGACACCGCGGTTGGTCTGCTCGAGCTCGTCGGAGAGTTCGGCGTGCAACGCCAGCACGCCGCGGTTGGTCTCCTCCAGCTCGGCGTTGGCCCGCAGCAGGTCCTCCTGGCGGGCCCGCAGGCTCTCCAAGGTCTGCAGCAGGTCCTGGTTCTGGCTGCGCAGCGCGTCGAGCGCGTTGCCCGGTCGGAACCGTCTGGACGCCTCCCTCATCCGCGCGACCCTGGCCTCGGTGGGCGCCTCGGCGCCCGCGGGCAGCTTCTTGGTGAGCGCGACCGACCCGCCGTCGTCTCGCCAGGTCACTGCGCAGGTGTCGGCCAGTCGCGACGCCGCGGCGATTCCCTCCACCGCGGCCAGCTCGTCACGGCCGGTCGTCCCCGGCAACCGGCCCGTCCAGTGGGCCCCGATCAGCAGCGCGGGCGCCGGTGCGTCGATCAGCGACAGGGTGATGGTGGCCGGGCGCGCGAGGGCGGCCAGCTCCCTGCTCAGCTCGCTCAGCGCGGTCGCCACCCGCACCTGGTCCTGGTTCTCCAACCCGGCCAGGGCGGCCACCTCGCGGCCTCGCTGCCGGGCCAGGAAGACGTCGTGTTCGCCGGCGATCCGCAGCCGCAGCAACTCGCCCCGGCCGGGGTTCACCGCCGGGCCCTCCCCACGAGCACGCAGGCGTCGTCCTGGCGGACGCCGGCGTCGCGCAGCAGCGTCGCCGCGATCATCAGCGGGGACCGCCCGAGCACACCACCGAGCTCGGCGGCGGCCCAGCGCGCCCGCACCCCGTCGGAGTGCAGCACCACGACGGAGCCCGGCGGGAGGGAGTACCGGAAGGTCCGGATGGTGGGGTCCCGGTAGCCGGCGACACCCCCGATGGAGACCATGCTGCGCTTGTCCCCGCCACTGACGACGGCGCCGGCGATGTTCCCGACCCCGGCGAAATGGACCAGCCCCGCCGCGGCGTCCAGCTCCGCCACCGCCACTGCGGCACCGCGGGTGCCGGACAGCACCCGGTGGATGCGGCGCACCGCCATCTCCGGCGACACCGGGTGCCCGGGATCGTTGAAGGCGCGGACCGCCTCGCGGGCGGCAGCCGCGGCCAGCGGGCCGTGGCCGGAACCGTCGCACACCATCAGCGACATCCGGGGGCCGTCGCCGCGTACGGCGTAGGCGTCGCCGCACACCGTCTCGCCGGAGAGCGCGCGGGTGATGCCGGCAGCATCGGGACCGGTGCTGTCGGAGCCCGGGGCAGCGACTCGACGGGCCTCGAACCGGGCGACCAGCACGGTTCCCCGGCCGGGAGCCGAGCTGATGTCGAGCGCATCGGCCAGCCGGTCGATCGATCCCAGACCGATGCCCAGCGTGCCCGCGGTCGAGTGGCCGTCCCGGCGAGCGGCCGTCAGGTCCGGGATGCCCGGTCCGTTGTCGACCGCGACGACCTCGAGGGCAGCGGCCGTTCCGGTACGGACCGATCGCAGCAGCAGCGCCCCGGCACCGGCGTGACGGTGCACGTTGGTGGCGATCTCGGTGACGGCGAGGCCGACCTCGGCGACGCGCGCCGCCGGCATGCCCAGCCGGTCCGCGAGCCGCTCGGTGGCCCGCCGGGCCGCGCCGGCGGCGCTGGCGTCGTCCAACGCCAGCCAGGCCATGTCCTCGGCGGCGGCCGCGCTGGTCACCGGGTCCACTTGACCACGGTAACGGTGGTGCCGCGGCCGACCGCCGTTTCGATGTCGAACTGGTCGACCAGGCGACGGGCGCCGCTCAGTCCGAGGCCGAGCCCGCTGCCGCTGGTCCACCCGTCGGTCAGCGCCAGATCCAGGTCGGGGATGCCCGGCCCCTCGTCGGCGAACGTCGCACGTACCCCCTGCCGCCCGTCCCGCGTGACGGTCTCCACCCGGGCCGTCCCGCCGCCGCCGTAGATCAAGGTGTTGCGGGCCAGCTCACTCGCGGCGGTGACCAGTTTGGTCTGATCGACCAGCGACAGCCGCACGGCCTGGGCGCGGACCCGGACGAGCTGGCGGACCCGGACGACGTCGTCGCCGCTTCGGATGGGGAGCTCCTCGACTGCGCCGGGCGTGGTCACGGCGTCGGCGGGGAGGTGGCCCCGCCCTCGACGGAGCCCGGTTCATCCACCGGCAGGTCCTCGTCGGTCGCCAGCCGCGGGCTGCGCTGCTCGGCGAGGCGACGCAGGATCTCCAGGCCCTTCTCGACGTTGAGCGCGGTGCGCACTCCTTCCAGGGAGAGCCCGAGCTCCACCAGGGTGATGGCCACCGCCGGGCGCATGCCCACCACCACGGTCTCCGCGTCCAGCACCCGCGACAGCGCGGCGGTCGAGGCGAACATCCGCCCGATGAAGGAATCGACGATCTCCACAGCCGAGATGTCGATCAGCACGCCCCGGGCCCCGGTGGCCACGATCCGCTCCGCGAGGTCCTCCTGCAGCGTGAGCACCGTGTCGTCCTGCAGGTCGACCTGGATGGACACCAGCAGCGCGTCGCCGAGCGAGAGGATCGGCACCCGGTCCATCAGAGGTTCCGCGATCGCTGCCGCCGGACGACCTCGACCCCGCTGCCGCGCAGCGCATGCAGCAACGCGTCGGCCAGTGTCGCCTTGGTCGGGATGTCGCCGAACTCGATGCCCAGTGCGACGATGGTCTGCGCGATCTGTGGGCGGATCCCGGAGATCGTGCACTCCGCCCCCATCAGCCGGGCCGCGACGACCGTCTTCAGCAGGTGCTGGGCGACCTCGGTGTCGACCGCCGGGACGCCGGTGATGTCGATGATGGCGTGCTCGGAGCCGGTGTCGACCAGGGTCTGCAGCAGCTTCTCCATGACGATCTGGGTCCGGGCCGAGTCCAGGGTGCCGATCAGCGGCACGGCCACCACGCCGTCCCAGAGCTTGACCACCGGGGTGGTCAGCTCGAGCAACTGCTCGGCCTGCTCGCTGATGACCTGCTCGCGGGCGCGGGCGAAGGTCTCGAAGATGAACAGGCCCAGCGCGTCGACCCAGCGGGACACCGCGATGACCGTCGCGAGCGGCGCGTCGCTGTCGTGGGCGCGTGCGAACAACGCCTCCTTCAGCGCGAACACGGCCGACGACGTCTCACTCGGGGTGAAGCCCCGACGCGCCCATTCCCGGGACAGCTCGGCGAGCAGCGCCCGCGCGCCCGCGTACGCGTCGGAGCCGACGTCCGCGCCGTCGTCCAGCGCGCCGGACAACTGGCCCAGCAGCTCGCTGCAGGTGCGCTCGAGCTCGGCCTCGGTGAGACGGCCCTGCATCGGCCCCACCGCCGCGGCCACCCAGCGCTGCAGCACATCCCGCTCGTCACCGCGCACCAGGTCCCGCACACACCGGCCGTCGTCCTCCGCCATCGCCCACCTCCAGATCGATTCGCCCGGCGCACTGTAATCAATGAGTGCCGGGAGGCGTCGATCGTCCGGTAAGTGGCCATGTCCGCACCCGTCGGGCGCAGGCCTGACGGCTCGTGCGCGGGAATAGTCGCCGGAACGACGTTATTCGCGCACGGGCCCCCTCACCGGCGGTCCTGGTCGAAGACGGCGAAACACTTGTTGGAGTTGAAGACGTCCGTCTTCACCAAGGTCGACCAGTCCAGCGTCATGCCCAGCTCCGTCATCGCCCCGAACAGGCAGAACCAGTTGAGCATCTCGTGCTGGCCGGCATCGACGATCTCGGCGCCGGTCACGGCCTTCCAGGTCGCGGTGTCGCCGCGCACGAACGCGTCGTAGAGCCGCTCGTCGGCTTCGGTGTCCGGGCGGATGTGCCAGAGCCGGTCGACGAGGAACGCGTGCGACCAGCTCGACGAGGCGACGAGCGCGATCCGCTTGTCGGTGGCCGACAGCGTCCGCGCGACGGCGGCACCGAGGTCGAAGCAGCGGGCCGGGGTGGGCCCGACCGGGTCGAGCTGCTCGTCGCGGATCTCGGCGAACCGGGCCAGGCCGCCGCGCCGGGCGATCGCGTGCTGGCCGTAGCAGTTCACCGTGATCGGGACGATCGGGTAGGGGAACTCGGTGCCGGCGTTGTCGTAGTCGAGGAAGAGTTGGGTGTTGGCGATCGCGTGCGGGAACGGGGAGTTCTCGCGCTTGGCGTAGGAGTAGGCGACGTCGAAGCCGGCGTTGATCAGGCCGTCGGCGAGGTCGCGGGAGGCCTTCTGGTCGCCGCGCAGGGTGAAGGTCATGTGGTCGGGGCGGCCCCACGCGTTGGGGCTGCCGCGGCTGGTCATGAACTCGAACGGCTCGACCTCGGTGTCGCCGTAGGCGAGCACGCAGAACGGCGGGACGACCTCCTCGCGGAAGTTCTCGTACTGGTCGTCGCCCCACACCACCAGGAAGTCGGGCCGGAACTCGTCGAGCGCCTTGCGGCAGCGGACGAGCCCGTCGCGCAGCTCGGCGCGGTGCCGGGCGGCGGCGGCGACCCCGCCGTCGTGGCCCCACTCCTGCTGCATGAGCGGGGGCCAGGTCGCCGGGTCCTTGGCCTCGTCGGGGATGTCCGGGTCGGTCAGGGTCCAGCGCAGCAGCCCGGCCATGTGCTCGTCCGTGCCGGCCAGCAGCGGGTAGTGGGTGAGTCCGAGACCGAGGAACTCTGCCATGACTGCCTCCTCGTCCCCGGCCACGCCGCCGGGGCTGTGTCCAACCCTAGGCAATCCTGCATGCAGGTTTCAAGAGAAGTCGCGGTGCTGTCAGTCCGGATCGGCAGGGGAGCGGGAAGCGTCCACCGCGCGCACCAGGTCCTGCCGGTGCAGCGTCATGAGCTTGGTGAGTGCCTCCCGGTTGCGGTCGCGGATCGCGGCGACGATCTCGGCGTGCACGTCGACGTTGCCGGAGTAGATCTCCTCGTGCCCGGGCAGCAGTTCCGCCCTGGTCAAGGTGCCCTGGATGATCGCGGCGATGGCCTCGTACATGCCGGTGAGGACCGGGATCCGGGCCGCGCGGGCGATCGCCAGGTGCAGGCGGAGGTTGGCGTCCAGGTAGGCCCGGGCGTCGGCGGCTCCGCGCATCTCCTCCAGTGCCCACTCCATGTCGCGGACGTCGGTGGGCCCGGCGCGGTCGACCGCGACCGAGGCGAGCACGTCCTCGAGGTGGGTGCGGGCCTCGAACAGGTCGAGCGGGTCGGTGCCGGTCCCGGAGAACCACAGGTCGAGCGCACCGAGGCGGACCTGCGGGGGTTGGCTGGCCACGAACACCCCGCCGCCGGGGCCGGGCTTGACGACGACGAGGCCGCGGTCGCGCAGGATGCGCAGGACCTCGTTCATGACCGTGGGGCTGACCTTGTGGCGCTCCATGAGGTCGGTGCGCCGGCCGAGCGACGTGCCCACCGGGGTGCGCGCGGCCAGCAGTTCGTTCTCGATCGCGGCGGCGACCTGCTGGGCGCGTGACAGCTGCGCTCCTGCTCGCGACGGCATGGGTCCCCTCGTGGCGTCGGTGTCCGAGGCTGGCAGCCCCGAATCTCTTGAAATCATACGTACATGATTGTTAGCGTGGCCGCGGTCCAATCGCACCCAGACGACGGCGTCCCGGGGGTTGATCATCGTGAGTCAGCAGGTCCCCGAGGGTCTGATCGACGTGCACACCCACGCCATTGCGGACCGGTTGCCGGACCTGACGGGCTACCCCGGGCGATGGCCGTCGATCGAGCGGACCGCCGAGGACCGCGCCCGCATCATGCTGGACGGCGCCGTCTACCGGGAGATCGACGACCGCTGCTGGTCGGCCGCGCGGCGGCTGCGTGACATGGACGCCGAGGGTGTCGCTGCGCAGTTCGTCTCGCCGATCCCGGTCACGCTCTGCCACGACCAGCCCGCGGCGGGCGCCGCGGTGCTCGCCGCCGCGCAGAACGACTTCCTGGCCGACCTGGTGGCCCACGCGCCCGGCCGGTTCTTCGCGCTGGGTGCGGTGCCGCTGCAGGACCCGCAGCGGGCGGTCGCCGAGCTGCTGCGCTGCGTCGACGAGCTGGGCTTCCCCGGGGTCGAGATCGGCACCCGGGCCGGCGACGTGGAGCTCGCCGATCCCGCGCTCGACCCCTTCTTCGACGCCGCGGCCGACCGCGGTGCGCTCGTCCTGGTGCACCCGGTGGACCTCACGCTCGACCCGCGGCTCGCCGCGCTGGGTATCGGCTTCGGGCTGGGGATGCCGGTCGAGACCGCGACTGCGGCCGCCGGTCTGCTCACCGGGCGGGCGCGCCGCCCCGGGATGCGACTGTGCCTCGCGCACGGCGGAGGAGCGCTGCCGTCGATCCTGCCGCGGCTCGACCGCGGTGCACACCTGGCCGGACGCGGCGACGAGCCGTTGCCGAGCGCGCGGGCCCGCGATCTCTGGTGCGACTCGCTGACCTACGACGCCGCGAGCCTCGACCTGGCGGTGACCCGGTTCGGTGCCGACCACGTCCTGCTCGGTACCGACTACCCGTTCGCGGCACGCGAGGCGCCGCCCGGAGCGGTGCTGTCCGGGGTGGGCGGGCGGCTGCGCGCGGCCGTGGGCCGGGACAACGTGCTGGCCCTCCTCGACACCGTCCATCCGCTCGTCACCGATCCACTCGGAGCGAAGCCGTGACCGTGACGAACGACCCCACCCGGCAGACGGTGCCCAGCGGTCCGCTGGTGGAGGAGGACCGTGAGCACCACCGCTTCCGGGTGCGCCGGTCGACGATGACCTCGCCGGAGATCTTCGCGCTGGAGATCGAGCGCGTCTTCGGGCACAGCTGGCTCTATGTGGGGCACGAGTCGGAGGTCCGGGAGCCGGGCGACTATGTCCGGCGGCCGGTCGGCGGCCGCCCGGTCTTCATGGTCCGCAGCAGCAAGACCGGCGAGGTGAACGTCTTCCACAACAGCTGCACGCACCGCGGGGCTGTGGTGTGCCGCAAGGACTCCGGCAACGCGAAGGTGTTCCAGTGCTTCTACCACGCCTGGTCGTTCAACACCGACGGTGAGCTCGTCGGGGTGCCCGATCGGGACGCCTACGGCGACGGGCTGGACTTCTCGATGCTGGGCCTGCGGCCGGTGGCCCGGGTGCAGAGCTACCGGGGCTTCGTCTTCGCGAGCTTCGACCCGGACATCGTCGACCTCGTCGACTACCTGGCCGGGGCCACCGAGTACCTCGACCTGGTGGTCGACGCCGCCGGTGACGCGGAGATCATCAGGGGCACCAACGAGTACGCCATCGACGCCAACTGGAAGCTGCTGGTCGAGAACAGCATCGACGGCTACCACGCCGCCCCGACCCACGACACCTACTTCAAGTACCTGGTCGCGCTGGGCACCGACCTGTCCACCGGTGTCGACGGGGTGGGGCGCTCGCTGGGCAACGGGCACGCGGTCATCGAGTACCGGGCACCCTGGGGCCGACCGGTGGCCAAGTGGGAACCGATGTTCGGCGAGGAGGCACGTGAGGAGATCGCGCGGCTGCGCGCCGACCTCGTCGAGCGCTTCGGCGGGGAGCGGGCCCGGCGGATGAGCGAGTCCAACCGGAACCTGTTCATCTACCCGAACCTGATCGTCAACGACATCATGGCGGTCACCGTGCGCACCTTCATGCCGGTCACGCCCGACCGGATGACGGTGACCGCGTGGGAGCTGGCCCGCCGCGACGAGCTGCCGCAGCTGCGGCAGCGCCGCCTCGACAGCTTCCTGACCTTCCTCGGCCCGGGTGGCTTCGCCACCCCCGACGACATCGAGGCCCTCGAGTCCTGCCAGCAGGGTTTCCGCAGCGGCGGGGTGGAGTGGAACGACATCTCCCGCGGCATGGCCCGCGATCCGCACGCAGCCGACGAAGAACAGATGCGCGCGTTCTGGCGGCGCTGGAACGAGCAGATGATCGGAGCCATGCGATGACCGCCGCTGCCGCCGAGCCCGCACTCCGGCTCATCGGCCCTGAGGTGACCGACCTGCGAGCGGTGACCCGGGCTCAGGTCGAGGACTTCCTCTACGCCGAGGCGGAGTTGCTCGACGACTGGGACCTCGACACCTGGTTCTCGCTGTACACCGAGGACTGTCGCTACGTCGTCCCTTGCAACGACACCCCCGACGGGGACCCGTCCCGGGATCTGGTGCTGATCGACGACAACGCGCTGCGGCTGCGGTCCCGGGTGGAACGGCTCAACAGCCGTAAGGCGCATCGCGAGTACCCGCACTCCGCCACCAGCCACCAGGTGTCCAACGTCCGGCTGCGGGCGGTGGAGAGCGACGAGCTCCCGGTCGTCGCCGAATTCGTGGTGTGGCGGTTCCGCGGCGATCGCTCGAACACCTACGTCGGCCGCTACTCCTACCGGTTGCGCATCGTGGACGGCAGGCTGCGAATCCGTTCCAAGCGTGCGGTCCTGGCGATGACGACGCTGCGCCAGGTCTCCGACGTCGCGATCATCCTGTGAGCGCGCCGCTGGCCGCTCGGGCCGCGATCGTCACCGGGGGCGCCACCGGCATCGGTCTCGCGATCTCGCGACGGTTGCTCGCCGACGGGGCCGCGGTGCTGGTGGCGGCCCGCACCGAGGACGAGCTCAAGACCGGGCTCGACGTGCTGCGCGAGTCCGGCGCCGATCCACGGGGCTTCGTCGGTGACCTCGCCGTCGCCGGCGAGGCCGAGGCCATGCTGAACGCGGCGGTCCACTCGTTCGGCGGGGTGGACATCCTGGTCAACAACGCCGGCGGCGGGGTCATCCTGCCGACGCTGCAGCACACCGAGGACACGCTGCGCGCGACGATCGACAACAACCTGTGGACCACGTTGCGGTCCACCCTCGTGCTGCTGCCGCACCTGGTGGCGCGCGGCGGCGGGCGCATCGTCAACATCGGGGCGGAGTCGGTGCGCAACGGGCTCACCGCGCATGCGGTCTACAACGCGGCCAAGGGCGGCGTGCATGCGCTCGCCACCGGGCTCGCCCGGGAGTTCGCGCACGCCGGGATCACCGTCAACACCGTTGCGCCCTCCTACACGCTGACCCCCGAGCTGGCGGCGGCCATCGACGCCGGGAAGCTGCCCGAGCAACTGCGCCCGGTCCTCGACGACGCCGTCGCGCTGATCCCGATGGGCCGTCCGGCCGAGCCCGACGAGGTCGCCGCCGCCGTCGCCTACCTGGTCCGGCCCGAGGCCGGTTTCGTCACCGGGCAGGTGATCAGCGTCAACGGCGGCAGCAGCATGGGATGAGCCGTAGCGAGCCGACTCTCGGGCTCTACCTCGAACGCAGGTGCACGTCGAAGAAGCGCAGGATGCGCGCCCAGGCGTCCTCGGCGGAGGGTTCGTGGTAGTTGAAGCCGGCGACGCGCTCCAGGACGCTGAAGGGCCCGGAGTTGTGCCGGTTGAGGAAGGAATGCCCGGCTTCGGGGTATTCCTTCACGTCGTGCTCGACGCCGAGAGTGGTCAGAACCCGTTCGAGCTTGTCCGCGGCGCCGCGCAGGGCACGGTCGCGGCGGCCGTAGCTGGCGACCACCGGGCAGGCACCGCGCAGCACGGTCTCGGCGTTGTCCGGTACCACGCCGTAGTTGGGGGCGGAGGCGTCGAAACCGCGGGGCGCGGCGAGCAACGCGAACCCGCCGCCCACGCAGAATCCGACGACGCCCACGGTTCCGGTGCAGTCGGTCCGGCCGGCGAGCCAGCGGCGGGCGGCCTCGATGTCGCCGAAGGCGGGACCCTGCCCGCTGGTCAGGGCCGCGAAGGTGGAGCGCAGGCAGCGCACCGCCCCGCCTGCGGTGAACAGATCGGGGGCGACGGCGACGTAGCCGGCGGCGGCGAGCCGGTCGGCCTGTTGGCGGATGTCGTCGTTGAGGCCGAACGCCTCGTGCAGCACGACGACGCCGGGCCAGGGGCCGTCGCCGACCGGCGGGACGGCGAGGTGGGCGCGGAGTTCGGGCGCGCTCGCCGCGCCGGGGATCGTGATTGCGGGCACGGGGCCTCCCGGTTCAGTCCGATGGTGCGGGCGACGGTGGGGAAGGATAGGCCGCCGCGACCTCCCCGCCCCCCGGTTCAGGGGCCGAGACCACAGCGCGTCTGATCTTCCCGGCCGGGTATGGCGTGGCCCGGCTGACCGCGAACAGATCCTGGTAGAAGGCGTTCATGAGGGATGGGACCGAAGGCCGAGTAGCTGGCTACTTCCGTACCGGTGGTCAGCGGCGCCGCGCCGGATCGGGCTTCGGGTCGGCGTCGCAGAGGTCCTGCGCCGCCGGGCAGGCGCCCGCGTCCGCGCCGGACCGGGTGGCCAGCCGCCGCAGTAGGTGTCGCAGCGCGGCGCGGTCGGTCTCGTCGAGGGGTTCGAGCACCTGCTGCTCGGCGGCGCGCAGGTCGCGCTCGAGTGCGCAGAGCCGCTCCCGGCCGGCGCCGGTGAGCAGGATCTGGCGAGCGCGCCGGTCGGCTGGGTCGGGCCTGCGCTCGACGAGGCCGGCCCGCTCGAGGTCGTCGATCAGGTAGGTCATCACGGTGCGGTCGACGCCGAGCTGCTGGGCCAGTGCGAGCTGGGTGCGCGCGTTCTCCCGGCCGGCCGCGGCGAGGACCTGGTAGCCGCGCGGTCCGCCGGGCAGATCGTCCATCACGTGGCTCGCGGCCCGCCGGTAGGACCGGAACACCACGCCCAGCGTCCAGCCAAGGTCGGCCTCGACGGGGGTGGTCGTGGGTTCGCTGGTCACGGGCCCATCGTAGCCGGGAATGTGGCGCCGAATACGGTTCGTTGACTATATCATCTGCAAAGCAGAACATCTGATCTGCAGCACGACTGTTCGCACGGAGGTAGTCCGATGACCCTGTTCCGCCTCGACACCAGCATTCGCACCGAGGGCTCGGTGAGCCGCGAGGTCGCCGACTCCGTCGAGCGCGCCTGGCTCGCCGCGCACCCCGGCTCCGCCGTCGTCCGCCGCGATCTCGCCAGCCATCCGCTGCCGGCCGACGCCTGGGCACGTGCCGCGACCGCCGGGATGACACCGCCCGAGGGGCGCACGCCGGAGCAGAAGGCGGCCGTCGTGCTCGCCGCCGAGCTCGCCGACGAGTTGCTCGCCGCCGACGCCGCCGTGATCGGCTCGCCGCTGTACAACTACGGCGTCTCGCAGCACCTCAAGACCTGGATCGACCTGCTCATCGCCGACCCGCGACTCGGACCGGGGCAGCAGCCGCTGGCCGGGCGGCCACTCGCGCTCGTCGTCGCCCGCGGTGGCGGTTACGGGCCGGGCACGCCGCGCGAGGGCTGGGACCACGCCACTCCGTGGCTTCAGCGGATCTTCGGCGACTCCTTCGGGATGGACGTCCGGGTGGTCGTTGCGGAGCTCACGCTGGCCGAGGTGAACCCGGCGATGGCCGACCTGCGCGACATGGCCGCGCAGTCCCGCAGTGACGCCCACGCGCTCGCCGAGGCCGCCGGGCGCGACTTCGCCGGTCGTGCCCTCGCCGCATCGGCCTGAGCGCGGCCGCGCTCGCCCGGGGACTGGTCGACGACATCGGGGCCGGCGCGGCGCACGGCCGCTGACTGCTCCTCCCGGAGGAGGGTGGGCCGGTTGCTAATCCATGGTGAACGGGTCGTAGTGGATCTGGTCCAGCTGGGTGCCGGCCACCAGCATCTGGGTCACCGTGGCCCGGATCATGGCGGGGGAGCCGGAGACGATCACGTCGTGGCCGACCCAAGCGCCGTAACGGGTCACCGCATCGGCCAGCGTCCCGTGTTGGGCCCCGGTGTTGCCGTGGTCGTGCTCGAGGACCGGAATGATGTCGAGCCAGGGCTGTGTGTAGGACAGCGTGCGGAGCTCGGGCAGGGCGTACAGGTCGTCGGGGGTGCGTCCGCCCAGAAACAACTGGGTGCGGCGTTGCCCGCCCTGTTCGACGAGTTGGGTGAGCAGGGCCTTGATCGGTGCCACGCCGGTGCCTCCCGCGATCAGGAGCAGTTCCCGGTCCGTGGTGGGGTGCAGGCTGAGGCTGCCCAGTGGTGGCCCGATCCGCCAGGTGTCGCCCGGGTTGGTGTGCGCGACGATGGCACGGCTGACCCAGCCGCCCTCGACGGCGCGGACGTGGAATTCCAGGGTCCCGTCGTCGCGGGGCGGAGTGGCGGGGGACAGGTACCGCCACAGCCGCGGCCGCTGCGGGGTCTCCACGCTGAGGTACTGCCCGGCGCTGTAGGGGATCGGTTCCGTGGTCTGGACCGTGATGATGGCGAGGTCCCAGCCCAGTCGCCGATGGCTGATCACCTGTCCCAGCCAGGACGCCGGACCGCGCTCGGCGGCTGCGGCGGCCCGCATGTGATGCGACACGACGGCGTAGGCGTCGGTCCAGGCGCGGGCCACGGCCGGGGTCCAGGCGTCACCGGAGAAGTGCGCGACCGCGCCCAGCAGCGCTGACCCGAGTGCGTCGTAGTGCTCGGCGATGACGTCGAACTTGCGGTGGTCGCGGCCGAGTTGGCTGAGGAACGGCGCCAGCTCGTCGGGTCGATCGACCATCTGCACCACGTGCACCACAGCCCGCAGCAGCCGGCTGCGCTGTACCTGCATGTTGACCGGGAACAGGTTTCGGGTCTGCGGGGCGCGCTCGAACAACAGCCCGTAGAACAAGCGAGCCAGCTCGCCGGAGTGTGGCTCCACGGCCGCCCAGCTCGCCTGGATGGTCGTCACCATGTTCGCCGCTTCGGCCGGCGTGGGCTCGACCGGCTGTGGTGTCGTCGTGGGGAGCAACGGTTCCGCAGGCATTGGCATGGGCAGCTCTCTCATGTCACCGGTCGGCGCCGGGTCGGGTGCGCTTCGTGCGTGCTGTAGGGGGTCAGACGGTCGCGTCGGGTGTGGGAGCTGCGGTCATGTCGTGAGCCGCGCGACCAGCAGGACCCCGAGAACGACCAGCAGCGGGACCTTGAGGCCCTCCAGTGCGATGTAGGCCAGGTGGTGGTGCGAGCGCGGCACGGTCTCGCCCATCATGATCCGGCGAGTGCGCTGGTCCAGCCGGGGCCGGAGCGCGCCCACCTGCATGACGAGAACGGCCCAGAGCGCGATCAGCACTCCCACGATCGCAGTGGTCGGCACCCGCGAACCGTCGGTGAGTACGGCCGCGGTGAGCGCGACGGCGAAGGCGATCTCGCTGATGTTGAGGGCGCGGAAGACCAGCCGGCCGATGCCGAGGCCCAGTGGCACGGTGATGCCGGGGGCCCGGAACTTCAACGGCGCCTCCAGGAACGAGATCGCCAGCACGGCACCCAGCCAGATGAACGGGACGGCCACCTGGAGGAGCCCGGCGATTCCGGGCGTCATCACCGCCTCCCGGCCCCGAATGCCGGGGATGTCGACTCCGTGCCCGGGGCGAGGTGCGCGATGCACAGGTGTGGTCCGACGAAGGGCGTCAGGTCGATCACCGTGACCGGTGCTCCGAGCCCGGCCAGGGCTCCGCGGAGCAGGCCCAGGTGCATCGTGCACACGACGTCGGGGTGCTCGCGGGCCACCGCGGAGAACGGGCAGGCGTGCAGGCGGATCTGCAGGTCGTCGCCGTCGTGGGTGAGTTCGGGTTCGAAGCCGAGTTCGGCGAACAGGCCGCTGACCTGGGCCACGGCCTGCTCAGCGCTCGGGCCGCCGGTGGATGGCGGCGCGAGCCGGTGCTTCTCGGCGATGGCCCAACCGGCCTGCTCGGCCCGCTGCCCCGGTTCAGGGGACGGATCCGTCCAGTGCGCGGCGAGTGCCGACGCCAGCATCTGATAGCTGTCGGTGCCCGGCGGGTCGCCGGGATCGCGCCCACTGGCAGGGGTGTAGAGCACCCGTGGACGTCCCCGGGCCCCGGCCCGGACGGACTCGCTGCGCACCAACCCCGCCTCCCGCAGAACGTCGAGGTGGAACCGCACGGTGGTGACGTGGAGCCCGCAGGCCGCCGCCAGTTCTCGCGCGTCCAGTCCGTGCTCGCCGGCGCGCAGCGCGTCGAGCAGTCGCACGCGGCTGGCCGCGGCCAGCGCCCCGTGCGTCCTGTGTCGCTCGACCATCTCGCTACCCGCCATGGCTGCACCCTATTAAAGAGGATCGCCATCATCTATAAGTGGGTGGGCGGCGGGCGGACCTACCCGGTGGCTCCCAGCACCTCGGCGAGCACGGCGGCCTGGCTGTGTTCTACGTCGCGGGTTGCGGTGAGCAGTGTCAGTGGCTGGTCGCGGACCAGTTCGCGCAACCGGTTCAGCGCCTGCCGAGCCGGCGCCTCGTCGAGTTCACTGCGGTAGCGAAGCCGGAACTCGGCGAACTTGCTCGGGTCGTGCCCGTACCACTTGCGTAGTTCGGTGGAGGGAGCGACATCTGTGAGCCAGGCGTCGAGCCGGGCGCCCTCCCGGGTCAACCCCCGTGGCCAAACTCGATCCACGAGTACCCTCGCGCCGTCACCGGGGCCGGGCTCGTCGTAGACCCGGCGGACACGGATCGTTGCGTCCGGCATGTGCGCTTCCCGTCCCCCCGGCTGTCGACCGCCGGCCCGTTCAGGGCACGACGGTGATCGGACGCCGGGCGTGGCGGAGCAGCCGGCCCGGCACGGATCCGAGCACGTGGCGTGCCGGGGATCGGGGCCGGCCGGTGACCAGGACGTCAGCGCGCCGCTCGTCGGCCAACCGTTCGAGCTCATGGGCCGCATCCCCCCACCCGACCGTGAACCGCCAACCCGCAACCGCCCCGTCGAGGATTTCCGTGGCCAGTGCGGCGATCTCGTCGGTCTCCTCCTGGCTCACGCTGCAGGGGAGCTCGGCGCCGAGCGGTGTCAGTCCCACGGCCGGTGGGGCCGGGGCGATGTAGGCCACCACCAGGGCCGCCCGGTTGCGCTGCGCCAACCCGGCGGCGTAGACCAGCGCGCGCCGGCTGGGAACGGAGCCGTCGAAGCCCACCATCACCAGCATGGGCCCGATCGATCGGGGGGCCGGCACGGCCGGGCGGGGGAGCGGGACCCGATCGGCCCCGTCCGCCTCGCCGGTCTCGTGCACGGGCCCCATCGTAGGGGCAGCCGGTCCAGCAGCCCGATGGGCAGAGCGAGGGGCCGTCACCGCCTGCTGTGCCGGCCCCGGCTGCAACGCCCAGGTCATGAGCCGGTTCTGGGTCGGGAGGAGCCTTCGTGCCACTGTTCGTGCAGCAGCCCGAGCGCGACGAGTAGCCAGGTCGTCATGGCGAACCAGAAGAAGGCGAGCGATATGGCGCCCAATGCCGGGATGCGCAGTTCCACGGCGAGGCCGGACGTCGCGGTCGAGTACATCCCCAGCGGGAAGACGGCCGCCCACCACATCCGGTCGTAGTGCAGCGATGCCGCGCATCGGCCGGCGCGCCACATCTGTGCGTACAGCAGCAGCGGAATCCATGCGCTGGCTGTGATCCACAGAGCCAGGGTCGCCGGTCGTGCGAGCGTGAACAGCCAGTCGAGTCCGGATGTCGCCGGCCCGGCCGCGATGATGCGGTCTCCGGTGAGGGTCGCGATCGCCAGCGCGCCCATCAGGATCCAGCTGTCCGGCGTCACCTGCTCCGGCACGAACGGCGTGGCCACCGCACGCCACACGATCAGCCAGGTCACAACGAGGTAGCCGACAGCGCCGAGCATCCACCAGGCCAGAGCCAGGAGCAGCAGCGGACGAGCCACCGCGCCGTGTGCCAGATGGGCCGCTGAGATCGCCAGGGACTGGGTGCCCACCGGCGCGAGCAGCCACGCACCATGAGCGTGGTCGCGCAGCTCGCCGGTGGGCCGCGACCACATATCGATGATCGCCAAGGGAACCAGACTCGACCAGACGACGAGTGCAGCACCGCCGAGCGACCACACGAGCGGTGCCTGACCCTCCCCGAGCCTGGCAGCGAGGACACCGCAGGCGGCGACGAAGGTGAACGATCGCAACGCGACGTCCGGGTCCCGCAGTTGCCGCCCGAAGGCAGCGGGGACACGCCGGACATGGGCACTGACCGTCATGGTGAGCAGCGCGAAGACGGCGGCGGCGAGGACGCCGAGGATCAACGCGATCACGTGGTACTGATGATCGACCGCCGCTACCGAGACGATGCCGGTCGCCATGACCGGCGCGAACGCGTCCGGCGAGGGCCCGGCGGCCGCTGCTGGCGGTTCGTGCACCACACCATGATGGTCCGGTGGACGAGGCAGTGGCGGAGTCTTCCGCCAGCCTCCCAGCCTCCCAGAGATCTGGCTCGCCGCTGGTGCGCGACATGTCGCCGCTGGTGCCATGAATGGTGTCTTCTGTGCCATCTCCCTTCACACCCGGGCGCGGGGACTGCATCGTGATCGTGAACGAATGGCTGCCGATTCCAGTGGCCGGCCCGCGTCCGACTGACCTGTCTCGGACAGATTCAGCGCCGCGTTGAATGGACGGGAGAAGCGATCAGATGGCTATTGACTTCACTCTTACCGCCGAGCAGAAGAGAATCCAGCTGGGCGCGCGCGACTTCGCTGAGAACGTGCTCGCCCCCGTGGTCCGCGACGCCGACCGTGAACCGGATCCGCTGAAGGCTTTCCAAATGACCAAGCCGGCCTACGTGGAGGCTTATCGGCGCGGGATCGCGTTCGGAATGTTGCCCAAGGAATATGGCGGAGGCGGGCTGACCAATGTCGAGCTGATCCTCGCCGCGGAGGAGATCTGCGCCGTCGATCCCGGGTTCGCGTGCACCGTGCTGGTCAACGGACTCGCGTTGCTGCCGGTGTGGTACTGGGGGACCGAGGAGCAGAAGAAACGGGTGATGGGAGCGGCCACCTCGGATCCGTCGGGCGAGTGGATCGCCGGTTATGCAGCGAGCGAGCCTCCGGGCTCGCCCGGTGGCACGGCGAACTTCGACACGCCCCTCCCGTACCCGGTGGGTATCGGCGTCACTGCTCGCCGGGACGGGAACGAGTACGTTCTCAACGGCCGGAAATACTGGCCGTGCAATGTTGGTGGTTGGGACGGGAACGGCGCGAACGTCAACCTTGTGGTCGTCCGGACCGATCCGGAGAAGGGCGGCACCGAAGGGCTCTCGGCGGTGCTGGTCGAACGTGGCACGCCGGGCGTTACCTATACCATCATCGACAGCTTCGGGCATCGCCTCACGCCTAACTCTGAAATCCTGTTCGAGGATGCCCGGATCCCGGCGGACAACCTGATCGAAGGTACCTACGGGAACGGCGACCTGCTCATCAATCGCAATTTCGCCTGGTCTGGGCCGGTCGCCGGGATCGCTGCGGTCGGCGTTGCCCGAGCCGCCTACGAAGCGGCCCTCACCTGGACGAGGACCTACACCGCCGGATCTCCGTATCCGATGATCCATTTCCAGAATGTCGGCTACGTGCTCGGTGACGTGGCGGCCCGGATCGAGGCGTGTCGCTACTTCTGCTGGAAGGCGGCGCATTACATCGACGAGCACGACTATCATGGCGAGTTGATCGGCGCCATGAACAAGACCTACTGCACCGAGACACTTCTCGACAGCGTCTACAAGTGCATGCAGGTGGTCGGTGTGAACAGTGCGGACAAGAAGCACATGTTCGAGAAGTATCTCCGCGAGGCGGCCATCTTCCCGATCTATGACGGTGGGAACTTCGGTATGCAGCGGCGGCGGGTGCATGGCGTGCTCGCCAGTCCCGGCTTCAACCCGCGCGCGTTGATGGATAACGAGTTCGTTGACTTCACCAAGGAGATGGAGTCCATCGACACCATTGCACACATCGAGGGAAAGTCGCTCACCAGCGCATAGGCGCGGTGGCCCGGCTGGCCGGACACCGCGTAGTTCCTCGTGGTGTCCGGCTGCTGCGTTCGTCGACGGCACCTCTCACCCGGTCGCGCGGCCGGGCTGGATGCCGAGGGCGTCCCGCAACTGGGCGGTGTGTCGTCGCGCCACCGGGATCGTTTCCCGACCGTGGTGCTGAGTGCTCACCGTCAACGTCCCCTTGTACGGCCCCTGGTCGACTTCCCGAATGCGGTGCAGGTTCACGAGGTAGCTCCGATGAACACGGAGGAAGCCGAACCGCACGAGTTCGCGCTCCGCGTCGTCGAGTCCGCGGCAGGCCGCCCGGACGCGCCCTTGGTCGGTGACGAGCCACACCGTGTGCTTGTCGGCCTCGGCGTACCGAATCTCATGTGCGGTGAGGATGATGATCCGGTCCTCCTGAATCCCGACGACCCTTTGCGGAACCCTGCTCGGTAATTGCGGAGGGGCGGTGTGGATTCGCTCGCCGTCCGGGCCGCCCGAAGCTGTGAGTATCAGGCCGATCACGTCGTCCGCCGACCTGATCGGACGCAGCTCGAACGTGGTCGTCTCGTCGGACGGGAAGTCGAGTTGGGCGACGCCGGCCCAGCGCGGTTCCCGCTCGGCGTGACACAGGGACGCTCGAGTGAGATCACGCAGCTCTGGTGAGTCCGGCGTCCATCGACGCCGCGGCTCCGTCGCAGGGAGCACGGGGAGCGTTTCGCGTAGCGCGTGGGCACGTTCGTTCACCACCACGACGTTGCCCGCGGCGTCGACCGCGACGAGAATCTCTCCCGGCGACGCCTTGCTCTGCGCGACGCCGAACGCCTCGGCGATCTCGATCCCGTTGCGGACCGAACGCCGATGCAGGTCGGCCTCGAGCGGTGCCACCTCTCGCGCGAGCCCGGTCGGCAGGCACCTCGGGAGATCTCCTCGCCAGAAGGAGACGTTCAGTACCGCGATCGGTTGGCGAGTCACGGGGTCCCGGATCGCGACTCCGGTGCAGCTCCAATCGTGCAGACCCGCGCACCAGTGCTCCGGGCCGCGGACGGACACCGGTCCTGTCCCGCTCAGTGCCGTGCCCATTCCGTTGGTGCCGGTCGCGGGTTCCGACCAGGTGAACAGCGGGGCCAAGTGGCTGTCGGCGCCTCTCCGCAGAACCGCTCGGGTGCCCCAGCAACCGAGGACCCGCCCGCCGTCGTCGGTGACGGTGGTGAGGGCGCCGTCCGTGTGGTCGGCGATCGAGGCCGCGATGCCGCCCAGCTGGATGCGGACGCTGTTCTGGAGCAGCGAGTCGGTGCCCGAGCCGCCGCACGGTGGCGGCCTCGTGCGCAACGGGTCGACGAGGTAGAGATCCCGGCTGCGATGCCAGGAAAGCACGATCAGTAGAGGTACTCCGTGGACGTCGTCCTCGCCCGCGACGAACTTCTCCCACGCCGCGGCGGTCCGACGCTCGCGCTCGGTGAGCTTCCGCGTGACGACACGGGGTGCGTCGGTGCCCATGGTCAGCTCCTGAACCCGGCGGTCATCGCTCCGCGCAGCCGTACCAGGGCCCGGATCGCGCCTCGGCGGTGAGCACCATTGCCGTCGCCGAGGGCTGGGATGCCGGCGGCCGGCCTGCTCGTATCACGATCGCCACGACGCCCTCCTGAGCGACGCGTTCGAACCAATGCACGTGGCCATATCCCGAGGACGAGCCCAAGAGCTTACGACGCTACCGCTGTCACGGAGTTTCGGAAACTGTTGCGGGCGATACGCCGCGCCGGTGGACCTCCTGAGCCGCGCGGGCCGGGTGGCCACGTCGCCCCGTGCACCCGCTGAAGGGTCTGCGACGCTCAGGAGGCGATCTCGACGTCGTCGCGGTAGAGCTTGTAGGCGTCCTGATACTCCATGACCCGGGCGACCTCGCCGATCAGGTCCTCGGCGTAACCGGCGCGGCGCAGCAGGTGGAAGCCCAGCTCGAAGCCCGACGCGATGCCGCCCGCGGTGACGATCCGCCCGGCGTCGACGACCCGGGCCCGGCTGATCCGGCAGGACGGCGCGAGATCGGCGAGCCGGTCGATCGGCACCTTGCCGGGCGGGTTGGCCTCGACGCGGTCGGGTTCCTTGCGGCTGGTGGCGGGGATGCCGTCGAGCAGTCCCATCGCCGCGTAGACCCAGGAGCCGGTGCAGACGCTGGTCAGCAGTGTCTCCGCAGGCTGGCTGCGGACGAACTCGTGCAGCCGGCCGTTGCGGATCTCCTGGCGCGTGCCGAAGCCGCCGGGGATGAGGAACGCGTCCATCGCGGGCCGGTCGCCGAAGGAGTAGTTGGGCAGCACCGTGAACCCGGCCTGGGCCTGCACCGGGCGCATCGCGTCGGCGATGAGGAAGGCCTCGAGCTCCGGATCGAACCGCCGGGCGACGGAGAACACCCCGTGCGGCGCCGCGAAGTCGACGATCTCGACGTCCTTGAACACATAGATGCCGAGCCGGAACCCGTTGGTAGCCATCGCGCACGTCCTTGCCGCCAGGTCGGAAAACGGTCGTTCTCCGAACAGGGGTACCGTAGGAGAACGCTCGTTTTCCGTCAAGCCCGCCGCGTCCTATGCTGGGTGGCGATGAGCCCGACCCGAACTCTCGAGCCCGATGTCTCGCAACGGCTGCTCGACGCGGCGGAGCGGCTGTTCTACGCCCGAGGCGTGCAGGCGGTCGGGATCGACGCCGTGGTGGCCGAGGCCGGTGTGGCGACCAAGACCCTCTACGCGCACTTCGGGTCCAAGGACGGCCTGGTCGAGGCCTACCTCCGGCGCCGGGACCAGCGCTGGCTCAACTGGCTGCGCGGCGCCGTGGCGGCCGCCGAACCGGGGCCGGCGCGCGTTCTCGCCGTGTTCGATGCCCTGGGCGAGTGGTTCGGCGAGCCCGCATACAACGGGTGCGCGTTCATCAACGTTGCCGGCGAGCTCGCGGCCAGCCCGGCTGCGCGGGCCACCGCCCGCGACCACAAACTGGCGCTGCGCGCGCTGCTCAACGAAGTGGCGGCCGGGGCCGGCGTTGCCGACCCGGCCGTGCTGGCCGAGCGGCTGATGCTGCTCGTCGAGGGTGCGATCGTCACCGCGCACGTCGAAGGTGACGCCGACGCAGCGCTGCGGGGCCGCTCCGCCGCCGAAGCGCTGCTCGAGCACGACCGGTTGACCGGCGCTACGGCGCCGCCTCGAGTGGATGCCGCCACCGCGTGATGGCCGGTGGTTCGCGGCGGGTGTCCGGGCACCGTCGCAAGCCGGATACCCCCTCGGTCGGAGTGCGATGAATCAGTCGTCGGGGTCCACTGCCGACGACCCGGGAGAGTCGGACGAGTCATGGTGAGCGGTGTCCGCCCGGCGGGCGGCCCGCAGTTCGACACAACACTCACCGCTGTGCGGGTCGAGGACCGCTTCCACCGTCCGGGAGTCGAGGCCGGTGAGCATCCCGGTGAGGAAGGCGTGATTGATGCCGCACACCAGTTGTGGGGCCTTGGCTGCGAGTGGATGGAAGGGGCAGTTGCGCAGCCGTATGCAGGTGGGATCCTCCCGTGCCGGTTCGAAACCTTGGCGTTCCAGAATTCCGGCGGCCAGGGTCAGCGCGCGTTCGAGCCCCAGCCCGCCGGGCCGGGCGCGTTCCCGCTCGACGGCCCCGATCCGGCTGCCGTGACGGTGAGCGACTCGTACCACCGCGTCGCGGGGGTTCTCGGTCTCCTGCGCGGTGAGCACCCCGTCCAGCAGGATGTCGGCCAGGACGTCGTGCTGACGTCGCGGGACGGTGACCTGGATGTCCAGCCCGGACGGCTCGTAGACCTTCGGTCTGCGGCCGACCTTCCGGGTGCCGCCGACCGGCTCGTAGTGGGCCCGCAACAGGCCCACCTGGACCAGCTTGTCCAGGTGGAACGCGGCGAGCTTGCGGGAGATCCCCACCGACGCCGCAGCCTCGTCCCGGGTCACCGGCCGGCGCGCGCGCCGGATGAAGGCATGCATCCCGCGTCGCAGCTCGTCCTCCAGGGCGGCGACGGCTCTGATCGCCGGATCGGTCGAGAGGGCGGCTGCGCTCGGATCCGTCGTCACGCAGCGACGGTAATGCCGACGCGCGGATCCGCAAGTCCGATAGGACCCGATGGACCGGGGTGGTGACCGCGCAAGAAACGAGACCGAGACCTACTGGTGAACGGCGGGGCCGATCGTCCTCCCATCGCGGCGCCGCAGTGGTGGAGGGTGGACCGGCCTCGAGTGAAGCGTTCCCTCTCATGGCACAACCGCGGGACAGTCGAGTCGATCACGAGTCCGGAGCAACGAGCCGGCACTCGCCGCGGACCGCGATCCGCGGGTTTTCCCGGGCCTCATCCGGAGGCGCAGCGGGGGAGTGGCGGATGGTGCGCATGCCCCTGACGGGTGGCGGACCATCCACACGGAGGAACACTCTTGCCTCGAGCGAACCGATCGAGCGATCATCTCCGCACACCGTACGAATCCCTGTGATCACGCAGGGTGAGAATCGGTGCGAGTGCGAGGGGGACGACGATGTCGGCTGATCACGACTACTCGGGTGACTACGGCTACGACCTGCTGGACGAGGTCAGGGCCGCGCTCCAGCTGCCGTCCCCTCGCGGAAGCGTCCTGCCGGTCCATGGCGGTCGCGTCCCCCGTCGCGAGCTCTACTCGAACGGGGACTACGGCTACGACCAGGCACACGAGCTGTAGTCCGGCGGCCACCCCTGCGAAGCTCTCCGTCGTGAGCACGCAGCACGTCGACGTTCTCATCGTGGGCGCCGGCCTCTCCGGGGTCGGCGCCGCGTACCGGCTGCAGACGCAGCACCCGCAGCGGACCTACGCGATCCTCGAGGCCCGGGGCGCGATCGGCGGGACCTGGGACCTGTTCCGCTACCCGGGGATCCGCTCGGACTCGGACATGTTCACGCTCGGCTACCCCTTCCGGCCCTGGAGGGGCCCGAAGGCGATCGCGGACGGTGGGTCGATCCTGAGCTACGTCCGCGAGACCGCTGCGGAGTTCGGCATCGACGACCACATCCGGTTCGGTCGGCGGGTCGTCGCGGCGTCGTGGTCGTCGGCCGAGGCGCTGTGGACCGTCGAGGCCCGCACCCGCGACGACGTCGAGCGCTACACGTGTGCCTTCCTGTATCTGTGCAGCGGCTACTACAGCTACGAGTGCGGGCACACGCCGGACATCCCCGGTCTCGGCTCCTTCGGCGGGCCGGTCGTGCACCCGCAGCAGTGGCCCGACGATCTCGATCTCGTCGACCGCAGGGTCGTCGTCATCGGCAGCGGCGCGACGGCGGTGACCCTGGTGCCGGCACTGGCCGAGCAGGCCGCGCACGTCACCATGCTGCAGCGCTCCCCGTCCTGGCTCACGGTGCTGCCCGGCACCGATGCCGTCGCCGATGCGCTGCGCCGTGTCCTGCCCGGACGCCTCGCGCACGCGGCGGCCCGGTGGAAGAACGTCCTGATGACCCTCGGGTTCTACCAGTTGTGCCGGCGTGCCCCGGGGGCGGCGAAGCGATTCCTGCGCGCGGGAATCGCCCGGCAGCTGCCGGACCCCGCAGCGCTGGCCACGGACTTCACCCCGCGTTACGACCCGTGGGACCAGCGGCTGTGCGTCGTGCCAGACGCCGACCTGTTCCAGGCCGTCCGGGCGGGCCGGGCGTCGGTCGTCACCGACCGCATCGCGACGGTCACCGAGCACGGGATCCGGCTCGAGTCCGGTCGTGAGCTCGACGCCGACGTCCTGGTCACTGCGACCGGGCTCGTCCTGGTGGCCTGCGGCGGCATCCGGCTGAGCGTCGACGGCACGGACGTCGATCCAGGGAAGACCGTCGTCTACCGCGGTTGCATGCTCAGCGGGGTGCCGAATCTGGCGATGTGCATCGGCTACACGAACGCGTCCTGGACGCTGCGCGCCGATCTCACCTCGCGCCATGTCTGCCGGCTGCTCGCGCACATGGACGCGCACGGCTACGCCCGCGCCGTGCCGCAGCTCGACGAGCCGGTGGCGACCCGGCCCCTGCTCGACCTCAGCTCGGGCTACGTCCAGCGGGCGGTCGACGCGCTGCCGAAGCAGGGACCGCGAGCGCCGTGGACCATGCGCCAGAACTACATCCTGGACCTGATCAGCACCAGGTTCGGAGACGTCGGGCGGGACATGGTGTTCACCGCTCGCGACGACCGGCTGGAGCAGACGGTCTCCCGGGCGCCGTCGCGGGGGGCTTCTCGTCCGGAACGTGAGTTGCACGAGGGTCGCCGATGTGATCACGTGGGGTGGAGGAGGGAACAATGACTGTTCCGCAGCAGAGCCCTTCGTCCGCCGACACCCTCGGACCGGCCCGTGAACTCGACGCGGTCGTCGTCGGCGCCGGCTTCGCGGGCATGTACATGCTCCACCGGCTACGCGCGCTGGGGCTGTCCGTGACGGTCCTCGAGGCCGGGGACGGCGTGGGCGGCACGTGGTACTGGAACCGTTATCCAGGCGCGCGGTGCGACTCCGAGAGCTACTACTACTCGTACTCGTTCTCCGACGAGCTCCAGCAGGAATGGGAGTGGACCGAGCGCTACCCCGGGCAGCCGGAGATCATGCGCTATCTGAACCATGTGGCGGACCGGTTCGATCTGCGCCGTGACATCCGGTTCGGCCGGCGTGTCACCGAGGCGGCGTTCCGGGAGGAAACCGGCCGCTGGGAACTTCGCACCGACGACGGCGACCGGTACTCGGCCACGTTCTTCATCACCGCGGTGGGCTGCCTGTCTGCGGCGAACATCCCGCAGATCGCGGGACTCGACACCTTCGGCGGCGAGTGGTATCACACCGGCCGGTGGCCGCACGAGGGCGTCGATCTCACCGGGAAGCGGGTCGGTGTCGTCGGCACCGGTTCGACGGGCATCCAGGCCATCCCGGTCATCGCGGAGCAGGCCGATCACCTCACAGTGTTCCAGCGGACACCGAACTACAGCATCCCGGCGCGCAACGGCCCGATGGAGCGGGAGTTCCAGCGCGACGTGAAGGCGAACTACGACGCCATCCGGCGTCAGCAGCGTGCGTCGACCAACGGCCACCCCTTCGAGATCAGCGACACGCCCGCCCTCTCGGTCCCGGACGAGGAGCGCCGCGCCGTGTACGAGGCCGCGTGGGAACGCGGCGGCCTGCGGTTCCGGGCCGCGTTCGCAGACCTGCTCGTCGACAAGGAGGCCAACGACACGGCCTCCGAGTTCATCCGCGGCAAGATCCGCGACATCGTGCTCGACCCGGAGACCGCCGAGAAGCTCCTGCCTCGCGATCATCCCTTCGCGACGAAGCGCCCGCCGATCGACACGCAGTACTTCGAGACCTACAACCGCGACAACGTCACTCTCGTCGACGTCAGGCAGTCACCGATCGAAGAGGTCACCTCGACCGGCCTGCGGACGTCGTCGGCGGAGTACGAACTGGACGTCATCGTGTTCGCCACCGGCTTCGACGCACTGACCGGTCCGCTGCTGAACATCGACATCCGGGGCGTGGGGGGCACGGCGCTGCGGGAGAAATGGTCCGAGGGGCCGCGCACCTACCTCGGGCTCCATGCCGCCGGGTTCCCGAACATGTTCACGATCACCGGGCCCGGCAGCCCGTCGGTCCTCACGAACATGCCCACGTCCATCGAGCAGCACGTCGACTGGATCGCGGACTGCATCGAGTACCTGGGCAGCCACGGCTTCGACCGCATCGAGGCCACGGTCGAGGCCGAGGACGCCTGGGTCGAGCACGTCAACGAGGCCGCCGACCGCACGCTGCTGCCCCTGGCCGGGAGTTCCTGGTACCTGGGGGCCAACGTCCCGGGGAAACCACGCGTGTTCATGCCCTATGCCGGCGGTTTCGCGACCTACGCTCGCAGGTGCGACGAGGTGGCCGGAAACGGCTACGAGGGGTTCGTGCTCACAATGTGAACGACCATGCGTGCTCCGCTGAACAGCGAGAGTCCGATGACGCCCAGCGTGACGAGGCGCCGCTCCCGCAGGTACGTCAGAGCCTCTATTGGGGATAAGGCTGCGCGCCTTCGGTGGGTGTGCCGTTGCCGACCGACGGCCAGCCGCCGACCCAGTTGATTCTGTCGACCATCCCCACTCGGTCGCCTACGCCGGCCTGGCGGTCCCAGGCATGGTAGACAATGTAGTCGTTCGCTCCCACGTGAACCACAGAATTGTGTCCCGGGCCTTTCCAGCGATTGCCGCTGCGCAGGATGGGGGCGCCTTTCTTGCGGAAGGCAGCCATGGGTGATGCCGACTGCGCCACGCCGATGGCGTACTGCGCGGTCGTAAATATATTTCCGCTGTAGAACATGTAGTACACGCCGTTTCTCTTCATGACCCAAGGCCCTTCGACGTCCGAGCCTTCCCACGCCAGGCTCGTTTGTAGAACCACTGCACGTGGCCCGATCAGTTGAGTGCCGGCCTGGTTGACCTCTTGCGCGAATATCCGGTTATAGCCGACATTTTCCTTCCAGTACAGGTACTGCCGCCCGTCATCATCGCGGAAGAAGTTCGGGTCGATTGCTTCCATGCCCCGGTCCACGAGTGGCCGGCCCAGATCGGTATAAGGGCCCAGGATGGTATTGGCGGTAGCCACGCCGACCGACATGTGCGCGCCGTCGCTGGCGGCGTAGTAGACCGCGAAGCGGTTGCCGACCCGATGTAGTTCCGGAGCCCAGAAGTTGGTCGTGCCCCACGGGTGGGTGCCGTTGAAGACGCTCCGTCCGGTCGGTTGCCAGTTCACCAGATCGTCGGACACGTAGATGGCGAATGTCGGAGTCCCGGAGGTGCTCACCATGTAGTAGCGGCCGCCCCACTGCAGGACGCCCGGGTCTGCCGTGTGCAGCTTGACCGGGTTGGTGAAGGATTTCGTCGTTTGTGCGAACGCGGCCGTAACGAGCGTTGTGCGGCCGCCGGTCGGGTCGTCACGGACCAGCGGGGGGCCCTGAGCCGCTGATCCGGAATCGATGGTGGTGCCGTGGGAGCCGGGCAGTGCAAAGCCGGCGAGCACCAGCGGTATGCACCCGATCCGAGCGGCGCGCCCGGCGAATCGGCGGGTCGAGGTCGGATGTATAGCACGTATCTCAGACATTCTTCGCCCCTTGCTACTCGGGCCCCCCGATTGTCAACTACGCACAGGTCGAGCATCAGCGGGTCGGATAGGCCGGTCGAGCCGGCGCCGCCGACCAGAACCCGGACAGCCCTCCAGGATTGCGCGCCCAATTGGCCGAAGTTGGGCGGCTGGAATCCTCAATGGTCGCGACTCCAACCGTCGACGGGATCCCGGGTGAGGTCGAACAAACACCCGATTGCGCCGACGTGTGGAACGAGCGCCGGAAGTTCCCCTCGAGTCGACTACTACTGCGGGCGCCTACACATCCATGTTTGCATCGCGGCACGCAGAAGTCGTCCGCTCATCGGCCAGTCCTCGGCGTACGTATGCGCCATTACATATGCGTCATACACATGCGTAATGCGCGAGCTTCCCGATTGTGCTCAGGTCGACGATGCCGTGGATGCCACGCCGGACGTCGACGGCACGATCAGCCGGCAGCCCAGCCCGTCGGCTCTCCACGGCTCGACGACGGTCCGGCGGTGTGGCGCCTCGGTGCTCGACGGCGCGAGGGTCCCGAATGGTCTCCCGCAGGGGCGAGGTCCAGCGCCATGAAGTGGGCGTCGCACACGGGCCTGAGAAGCCGACGGGGAGACCATCCTGGACAGTGAGGCCCGCACCCGGGAACACCGTTCGGAGGCGACGACCGGCTTCGAGGCGGCCATCGGCGCTGGGTCCTCGGGGTGCTACCTGCTGCACCGTCTGCGTAACGAGCACGGTCCGCCGGCCTAGCGACGGCGTCAGTGGCAGGTGGTACTGAAATCGCCGGCCGAGCGTGCAGTGACTCGGACAACTACATGTACCCGTACTCGTTCTCCGGCGAGTTGCGCCGAGCGCTGCAGTGCAGCGAGTGCTGTCCCGAGCGGCACACTGCCTCGACCATGTCGTCGACCGATTCGACCTGTGCTGCGACATCCAATTCGAGACCCGGGTGACCGAGGCGGCCTTCGACTGAACGACGAAGCGGTCTCGAGTCGGCCATGGCCTGCACGTTCGACGACGACACCATCCGGCGGCGGACGCGCGGGCCGTTCAGCGGTTTCGCGCTCTACTTCATCGGCGGGTGCACCGGATGCCTCTCGCTGAACGAGTGCGAGTTGCAGGCTCGGTGGGAGTGGGTGCCTCTGGCCTGTCGTTCGGCGACTACGATGACATCGTCCTCACCGAGGACGCCAATGAGACCTGTGCCGAGTATGTGCGCGAGTGGATGCGTGCGACGGTCCAGGCCCCGATGAGTTCGACGCCATCTGTGCCACCGGTATCGGTGCCATGACCGGGCCGCCGATCAGGATCCTCATCCGCGGTAGAAAAGGCATGTCGCACAAGGACAAGTGGGCCAGGCCTGCGTGCATGCCTCGGGGTGGTGGCTGCGACCTTCTCGAACCTGTTCTGCATCGCGGGCCCTGAAAGCCACTCGGCGTCGACCGAGCTGCCCCCGTGCATCGGACAGCACGTCGAATGGGACTCGGTCTGCATCACCTACAGGTGCGATCGCGCCTACGCTCTCGCCGAGACGACCCTGGTGGATGTGGGGCGGGCACCTCTCCGGTGAGCGATGCGTATTCCTGCCCTACTCGACTGCCTCCGAGGCACGACGCGTCGTTGCGAACGACGACGACTACCGTGCCTTCACGGGCGGCGGTGCCGGATCGACCGGTGGCCCGGGCGGTCCCGTGCCGGTGTCCGTGGAAGAGGAACTGGGCTCGGACGGCGAACAGCGGGTCGCCGCGGCGCCGCCGCGTCGCTACAACGGTTGACCCGCGGGGGAACAGGCGCCACACGTTGTCGTCGGCGCCCGGTCGGGGTGGCGCGACTGAGTGCGGTGAAAGCCGCCCCCGCTCGATGCCGGCGATGGAGAACTGCGTACCGCCGTACGGCGCAACTATCCGGACAGCGCCGGGCGGTGGGCAGTGCGAATCAGCTCGTCGGATGTCGCAGATGTCCTACCGGAGTTGGCACTGGATCCGGACGGCCCGTTCTGCTCGATCGGTGAGCTGCCCTTTCGCGGGCCGCCGGTGTTCTTCCCGGAGGTGCCCTCTCGAGTTCGATGCCGCACTCGGCGCGCGCAGCGCGCGCTTCCCGTGCTGAACGCCCGACGGCCCATCCGCGCCCCGTCGGGCGCGTCGGTGATAAGCCGTCCCGCACCGGTTCACCGGCGACCCGTTCTCGGCGAACTTCT
Organism: Pseudonocardia acidicola; assembly: GCF_012911935.1. GTDB lineage: Bacteria > Actinomycetota > Actinomycetes > Mycobacteriales > Pseudonocardiaceae > Pseudonocardia > Pseudonocardia acidicola. Next base: position 60,811 of record NZ_JAAXLA010000037.1, read on the forward strand.
TCCAGCTGGACGGCCCGCGCGACTCGACGGACCCGACTGACCTGTTTCCCTGCAGGCGGCGCCCGCGTGGCAGGCGTCGCCGCGCCGCGCCGCGCCGTCCACTCCTGAACCGCGGGCGGCGAGGTCGCGGCGGATGCGTTCGCCACCGACGTGCCCGGCCAGGCCATCGAGGTCCGCGGCGCCGCCCTCGGGCCGACTCCGCATGAACGGCGGCGGCCGCCTGTCGCGCGCGGCTGGCCGCGTCGATGCCGCCGCTGACCGTCGACGGCTCCGGCTCGACGGCCGTGCCACGGGCTTCTCCTGGGCTCGAGACTCGGGCCCCCGGTCGTACCGTCCGACCCGACCGCGCCACGACGAGCCGTGTCGGTAGCCGCTCGCCGGGTAGGTCTCGACACCCGGCTGACCGGGCTCCGCGGCGCGCCTCGGGATCGGATCCCGGATCTGAACCACTCCGACAGGCCGTCGTCGCCGTGGGTCGGGGCGGCGGTAGTTCACCGCCGTCGCACTCGCCCCGACCCACCGCACCGGCGGCCCCGCTCGCGTCTGCTCCCTGCAGTACATGGCCACTATCCGCAACCACCGCCACCACGGGCTCATCGGGTGCTCGTCGTGGGGCCGGGCGACTGCACGCCGACCATGACGGACCGCGTCGCGCAGCGGTCCGGAAGGCAGGCGCGCATCGTCGGCCCGGTGCCCCGGGAAGCCGGTGGGCATGGCCTCGTGGTCGCGCCGGCACAGGCAACTCGGACCTCCCGTGGCCGGCGAGGATCCGGCGGATGCCGGGCGGAGGGGCAAAGGGCGTCAGCCACCGCTCGACGACCCGTGCCCGCCGGGAGCGCTGTGGCGGACCCACCCGGGCCACCGGCCGTGGGCTGCGGCGGCCCGCCGAGTGGGAGGCCGCGTGTGCGAGCGGTGCGGGCGTGGAACGCGGATCGGGTCCCTGTCGGGGATCAGTCCGCCACGGTGCACGACGTCGTGCAGTACCCGCAGGAGCCGGGTGACCGTGCCCACCGCCGTGGCGCCTTCCGGGTTGTCAGCCGCGAGCGCCTCGACCTCGTTGCAGGACAGGGCGGAGTCGCCGATGTGCGTGATCCCCCGACCGAGCCCCGCCTCCCGCGATGAACGACTCCCGGTGACGTACCCGCAGATCTCGACGTCGAGAGCCGGACCTGCAGGCCTGGCGAAGCGCTACCGGCAGTCCCCGGCCGTGCCGGGGGCGGCACCGCGAACCGATGATCGTTCCTGGCCGATGCCGCCTCATCGACGAGCCGGGCCGGCGTTCAGGTGATCGCTGAGCTGTGGACCTCGGGGACCATCGGCTTCTCGTGGCCGGGCGCCGCCGGCCGGACCGGCCATCGGCCCGGCCGGGCGCAGCCGATCCGCCCCGCATCGGTGCGCTTCGAGACCGGGCTCCTGGCTGCATGAGGAGTGGCGGCTCGTGATGGATCACCCGCCTCGACGGGCTGCCCGCGTACGCCGGTTCGTCCCCTGGCCGCGCAGGCCACGAGCCGGCCCGCCGGGCGGGACTGCGCATGGACGTCCTTCGCCTGCCACGCCTGCGCGGCCCGGGAGCCGGACGACCGGGGCCGGAGTTGAGGTGATTGTGCTGGTCAGAGTATGTATAGGGGGGGTCGATTTGACTCGCCTTCGAGGCGTCGCGTAACTTTCTCTTCGTCAGCGAGACGCCGGACAGAACGGGCCCTGGAGCCCGGTCAACAGGCCCGCTGGCCGCCCCCCGCAGTACCCCCCGGGAACCGGCAGGTTTCGGTGGGTGTACGGTGGGGAAACAACGGAAACACAGCCCCGGCTCGGTCCGCGAGGATCGTTATGGTGTGCGGGTGTCTTTTGAGAACTCAACAGTGTGTCGAGCTTGTTTATGAATTGGTTTTTGTGCCAGTTTGTTGTGCGCGTGCTGCTGCGGTCCCGTCCGTGGTGGTGCGTGTTGTTGGAGCCAGTTTTTGTTGGAGAGTTTGATCCTGGCTCAGGACGAACGCTGGCGGCGTGCTTAACACATGCAAGTCGAGCGGTAAGGCCTCTTCGGGGGTACACGAGCGG